>JANYHM010000090.1 GCA_025359065.1 Synechococcales cyanobacterium GL140_1_metabinner_5_sub
ACCACCTTACCGTTAACTTTGCGAGTCTTCTGCAAATCAACGATCGGCTCTGGGTAAAATGCTTCACTCAGATGTACCCCTTGGGTGATTTCCTCTAAGCTATAGCCGGGAAAGCGATCGACTAAAAAAGATTGCATCACCTCATTAGCAGCACTCTCACCACCAGGAAAATATACTTGGGGAGCACTCCAATAATGACCATATTTATCGGCAAGTTCTTCGATCGTTATCTCTGGCAAATCAATGATTTCAGGAGTATTGATAGATTTGGGAGCTTCATGCACTGGCTGATGTACATAGTCATAGTATTCTTTGTACCAATCATCCCAGCGGTGAACGGTTTGGAGGAAGTTACTCAAGCCAATTTGGTAAGGAATTTTAGTCTCTTGGCAGAATTGGATTACTTGAGCATCACGCTGTCGATCGCCTTCTTCCTGCATATCTCGATTGAAAAATAGCTGGGGCTTGTGTCCTTTTGTCAGAAGTTGGCTACTCAAAGAGCAGATTACTTCAGCCGATTCGGCAAAGCCGACGCTACACGAACGGCCTTGTAACAAAATTAGCCGACTCCCTTTGGTTCTGAGCTGTCGATCAATGTCTTGCACTGAGTCAAACCAAAACCTCAGTCGTGCGGGGCTAATTTCTCGCCATTCAAACAACCAAGGATCAATGACTAGGCAAGGGAGAACTTCAGCGTTGCCGTTACATGCTTGGCTCAGGCTCTGATTATCTGCAAGCCTCAGATCACGGTGAAACCACATAATGTTCATTGAAAAGTTTGTCTCCAATTCCACAACTCTAATTGTCTATATCGGCTATGTGTTCCAAACAAACCCAACTGTACCGCCATCGGCTTCCTTCGCATGGCCGATGGTGGTAAACGATGCTCGACGATTAGTGCAAGTGACTCTTGTCCCTCCAGGATAGACCCGCGCTGTTTGCGGTGCATACTCAGGTGGCAGACAGTACAAAGAGCCACCAGATTTTCTTCCTGATTATTAGTAGGGTCACAGTCCCAGTGATGGACTTGAATCAGGTAAGCCCGGTCTTTCGATGAGAAAAGTCTTTCGCCGGGACGTAGCCCGAGAACACCACAGCGGCAGCAGTGCCAGCCCTCGCGCTCTTTGATGCTCAGGGCGATCTCTTTCCAGTCGGTGGGGTAGCGGGACTTGAGGTTTGATTGAGCCATAATGAATCATTCTAGCAATGCTTCAAGTTCACCTCATCCAGTGTAAGTCTTTTCAACTACTTCTCAATTATTTTCAAATTCGATGTAATGCTGTATCTTCCTCTGAGTGAGACTTTTGAGGAAGTCAGAATCTTGGGATAACGTTATCCCAAGATTTGAAACCAGATTGACAACACTTCAAAAGGCTGTAAATTGAAGATAGTAATTACTTTTCTGAGAACTTGATGGCTCACATAACTGCGGTCTTCAATATGAAAGGTGGAGTAGGTAAATCTACCACCGCCTATAATCTAGCTGCCGGACTACACTCTTTTCATAAAAAGAAAGTCTTATTGATCGATATTGACCCCCAGGGAAATGCCGGAACAGCATTGGGAATACCTATCTGGGATCTGAAACAACAATTGAAGGACGTTTTGCAACGCCAAGCTAATATCGAAGACATTATCTTAACTGCTGATTCAGGGGTGGATGTTGCACCATCCAATATTCTCTTGGCTGAACAGGAAATTCCTATATCGGCCATGCCAGGAAGAGAGTTGTTACTGCGTAAAGCATTGAAACCGATCGAACATAAATATGACTTCATCATTATCGACTCTCCTCCCAACATAGGAGTCTTCTCGATCAATGCTCTTTTAGCCAGCCAAGATGTCTTGATCCCAGTTGATATGGGCTACTTAGCTTTATTGGGTTTGCAGGGAATTGATCGAGCAATTTCTTTGATTCATACTGAGCTAGAGCACCCTTTAGAGATCTTGGGAGTACTCGCCACTCGTTACGATGGTCGCAATAAAATGAGCAAAGAGGTTTTAGCAGCATTGCAGGATCACTTTGGTGACAAAGTCTTTAAAGCAGTGATTCCCGAAGCAGTGAAACTGAAAGAAGCTCCAAGCTATAGCCAGTCAATTTTTGAGTACGATCCTCGCGGGGTGGCTGCTGAAGCATATAAAGAATTAACGAAAGAGGTAGTCAATGTCAGCAAATAATAAACCCCGCAAAGGGGGATTGGGAAGTAATCCATTAAGCTCTGGGATATTCAGCAAAACTGAATCGATGAGTGCGGCTCAATCAGCCCCACTTGAATCAATTAAAATATCGGTTTACCAACCCCGCCAATATTTCTCTGAAACGGCAATGGCAGAATTAATTAATTCTGTGAAAGCACATGGAATTTTACAGCCTTTGCTCGTGCGGCCTGTGGGTAATAATGAATATGAGCTTGTGGCTGGAGAACGGCGTTACCGAGCGGCAAAAGCTTTAGGTTTAGCAAATGTGCCGGTAACTGTCCGACAGATGACTGACAGTGAAGCTAAGCAGTTTGCCCTTTTAGAAAATCTGCAAAGACAAGATCTCAACCCAGTGGAAGAAACTGAAGGGGTCTTGGATCTACTGTCAGTGGTGTTAGAGCAAGATCGATCAAGCGTTGTTTTACTACTCAGTCAATCAGCTCGTTCTAATATCGATTCATCAGATACTTTTACTTCTGAGTGGCAAAAGGTAGTGGAAATTTTCGACACTCTAGCTTTGACTCCTGAAAGCTTTCGGGTGAATCGTCTACCCTTGCTAAATTTGCCCAATGATATCTTAGATGCTGTTAAGCGCGGAGAAATTGAATATACCAAGGCTCGTGCCATTAACATGTTGCCTGAATCTGAACAGCGTGAAAAATTACTGAAAACAGCGATCGGTGGTGGATGGTCTCTACAGCAAATTCGATCTTATGTGAGAGATGCTAAAGCTACTAATAACACTAAAAATTCTCCACCTAAGTCAGAAGCTCCTGATTTGCAGATATCTTCAGTTATGAATCGGATACGTACTCAAAAATCTTGGGAGAATCCTGCTAAATGGAAGAAAATACAAGCTCTTTTGAAAAAGCTCGAAGATACTATCTAGTCTAGATTTTTCGTGAATAATTCAGGCTGAAATCAAAGAAGCATTGCATTGAGATTTGCCATGGGCTAATCAGCAAAATTTTTAGGAGGCTGGGTTTTGATATGCGATCAATCTCCTGAAATTTAAGGTCAGCAAAGCGATCAGCGCTGAATATCTTTTGGTTAGAAAAGATTCCACTATTATTCTAACCAATTTTGTGAAGCCATCATAGATTCTAACAGTATTATGAGTCTGATGAATTGGTTGACATCAAGAATTCAGACGCTATGCAGGTACTTGGAAGTTAGCCTTAATGATGACATCGTTGAAGTCTTTGTCATTGTAGTCTTCAAAGCCCCAGGTCATGTCGCCCAGCCAGCGAACGCGGTCTTCGCCGCCGGTATTGGCACCAAGGTAGCTAAAGTAGGCTAAGCCGCTATTGGGATTGGCTTTGAGGGCATCAAAGGTGGTGTTAACGGCAATGATGGGGGCAACAAGGCCCTTGTAAGTAATGGTGGTGTCGAATTTGCCTACTTGCTGGTTGCCGAC
>JANYHM010000116.1 GCA_025359065.1 Synechococcales cyanobacterium GL140_1_metabinner_5_sub
GTACTCTCTAACGCCCTGAGTACTGTCCCTGACTCGATATTTGGATTAAATAAGCTGAATTCTTTGAGGTTCATTTATCATTCTTATCTTCGACAACTTTCATTTTACCTGCTTTTAGCCATTAACCGAACCGTATTGGGAACAATAGAAGAAAAGTACTGGGGTAAAATAGAGGAAGCTGTTGGTATTGTGCTAGGGTTTAACGCTGCTTTTGAGTAATCAAGTCTGAGCGATAGCACAGTGAGCGTAAATTATCCAATTTCATTAAGATCGCGGATCATTTGGTATAGGCGACCAACTTTACGCTGATTGAAATGCAGAATCAGACGAGAGAATAAGGCCGTGGGATCGCCGGATTCTTCGGGGACGAAAGTGGTTTTGGTGATTTCGCCGCTGAGCAAAATATCCTGGTAGCGATCACTGAGATGTTGTACCACTTCATCCGAAATCGGGTGCTGGAGTCTTATTACCAATCGATCGCGTGGATTCTGGCGGCGGGGATCGGGTTCGCGAGGGTCGCGCACATAGCGAATGGAATGGTATACCCGATAAAAATTGGCAATTTCTTTGTGGGCTTGATCAATATCATCAGTGATGGTATAAATTTGGCGATCTTCTTGGTCAATGAAACCTCGATCGGCCAAATGTTGCTGAAGATAATCATGCCAGTGTTGCCAATAATCATCGCTCGGTTTAGAGATCAGCACGATCGGCAAAGGGTTACAGCGACCAGTTTGGCAGAGGGTCAGGCATTCTAGCAGTTCATCATAGGTGCCAAACCCCCCAGGGAAAACCGCCAAAGCATGGCTTTCGCGCAAAAAGAACAGCTTGCGGGTGAAAAAATACTTGAACTTTAATAATTTTGGATCCTCATCCATCGTGGAATTGGCATCTTGCTCAAAAGGCAAATGAATATTTAGGCCAAAAGAGTCTGCTTTACCAGCGCCCTCATTCGCCGCCTCCATGATCCCGCCACCCGCACCAGTAATCACCATGTAGCTGGCCGTCACTGCGCGCTTAGCAAACTCTTTGGCCAACAAGTATTCTGGAGCCGTCTCGGGGGTGCGTGCCGAACCAAACACCGCAATCTTGCGGCGATGGCGATAGGGCAAAAATACCTCTAGAGCCTTTTCCATATCGGCCATGGTAGCGCTGAGGATATTCCAATCTAATCTTTGTAAATCACTATCGGCTAATCGCAGCACCGTGCCCAGTAACTGGGTCAGCCGATCGCTGTTTTCTAGAGTAGGTAGTCTATCGAGTAAATCAACGAGATCTTGTTTGAGAGAATCCATAGCACCCTGAAATATTTGTCCCTGCCAACTAAAGTCTTCCCCCAAACTCTTTCCAAAGGAAAGCCCCAGGAAAAAGCTTCAGTGAAAAGCCTTCAGTGCAGACACCGAAGGCGTGGGAGAAAGATTTATTGCAGGGCTTGGCCTGACGTACATCTGAGGTTTTGAAATTACAAATGTTTCTCGATCGTGCTGCACAATGTAGTTTTTGGGACTGCGCCAACCACAGTTTCCACATGGCGGCCACCCTTAAAAATCATCAGCGTAGGAATGCTGCGAATCGCATACTGGCTGGCAACTTCAGGATTATCATCGGTGTTTAGTTTTACCACCTTTACTTTGCCTTCATATTGCTGAGCTAACTCATCAACTACGGGTCCAACTAAGCGGCAAGGGCCACACCAAGGTGCCCAAAAGTCTACCAATACTGGAATCGTACTATCTAGAACATCATCTTTAAAGGATGCATCCGTTACTGCTGGTGCTGCCATTGCTCTAACTTCCTTAGCTAATAATCTAAAATTTGCACGTAACTCTGCATAGGGATGAGGAATCCAATCACAGAGGAACTAGGGCAAAGCCCCATAGATCTAATTTTAACACTGAAAACCCGATACCTTACTTCGGTAAGCCCGCCACTAGTTGCTTGTATCATGCTCGATCTTAAAAATCTGTTGCAAAAAGTTGTAATAGTTCTAGATTTCGGCACTTAATATTTCATAAGTTTAGCGGGGAAAAAGTATCTATCTATATAAGGAACCGCCCGAAACTCGTGTTTCAGGCGGAGTAGTGGTGTGAGGAGTGAACGGATACTTAGCGTTTCCGTTGGCCTATATTGTAACAGCAGAACTTCAGGGATGTGAGCAATCTATAAGAACAAATCGTTACTTACCCATTCCCAATCTTTGGGCTTTTTGATAAACTTTGCCTTCGGTTAACAAAGAAGGAGCAATGACCACTTCTACTTGCTGCATCTCTTTAATAGTGGCCGCACCCAAAGTACCCATGCTGGTTTTTATTGCCCCATGCAGGTTATGGGTACCGTCATCTAGCTTGGCTGGTCCTACCAAAATTTGTTGCAAAGAACCAGTAGAACCAACTTTAATTCTGGTACCCCGAGGCAACAATGGGCTAGGGGTGGCCATTCCCCAATGGAAACCCCGACCAGGTGCTTCGGCTGCCCGGGCGAAAGGCGAACCAATCATCACCCCATCAGCACCACAGGCAATACATTTACAAATATCACCACCAGTCACCAAACCACCATCGGCAATGATCGGGATATATTTTCCAGTTTCTCGATAAAACTCATCGCGTGCTGCGGCACAGTCTGCTACTGCTGTGGCTTGGGGGATCCCTACGCCCAAAACACCCCGGGAAGTACAGGCCGCACCGGGGCCGATCCCAACTAATACACCCGCCGCACCAGCTTTTAGCAATTCTAATGTCACTTCATAGGTGACACAGTTACCCAATACTACCGGCATGGGCATCTCGGCGCAGAACTTGGCTAAATCTAGGGGCGAAATACCTTCTGGAGCCACAAAGTCGGTCGAAACCACTGTGGCTTGCACAAAGACAATATCTGCTCCTGCTTCAGCGATCGATTTGCCATATTTAGCAGCAGCCGCCGGAGTCACACTGACCGCCGCGATCGCTCCAGCTTCTTTCATCTCTTTAATTCGCTGCACAATCAAGTTGGGATCGATCGGTTGGGCGTAAAGCTCTTGCATCAGAGGCACAAAGTCATCTACTCCTACTGCCGCAATCCGATCAAGAATTGGGTTGGGGTCGCTGTATCGAGTTTGAATCCCTTCCAGATTAATTACCCCCATGGCTCCTAGCTTAGATAGCTCCGCCGCCATTTTGACATCGACCACGCCATCCATGGCACTAGCAATAATAGGAATATCGCGCTGGATGCCCCCAATTTGCCAGCTCGTATCGGTCATGCTGGGATCCAGGGTTTTTCGCCCTGGTACTAGTGCTATTTCATCAATTCCGTAGGCGCGACGTGCGGTCTTACCTTTTCCAATCTGAATATCCACGGCTCAACCTTCTTTGCAAAACTACACAATTTACCAATGTTGTTGCCTATTCTACAGAATTTTGGTCAAGCCCGGTTTGTTAAAAGAACGTAACCTTACACAATTAACTGCTTTAAGAGTTTGAAGTACAATATTGGCGGGTATTAAAGTACTTGTTTTCTTGTGGTTTAGGTTCTGTCTGCCTAGCTGGTGCGCTCACCTGTGGTTGTTGCGTATACCAGAAAACAAATACAAGTTGATTAGCTTAGTTGGTAAAGCACCAGGTTATAGATCTGGCAAGGCAGGTTCGAGTCCTGCATCGCGACCCATAAAGTTAGCTCATTTGGAAGAGCAGTTGGCTTATCCCCAACGGGTAATAGGTTCGATTCCTATACTTAAAAACGTCGGGCTTTTGCCTGACAACTTCTTGTCACGAAGTCTCTTTTTTAGTTACACCATCAAGCTCTGCGCTGAAGGTATTCGGCGGTTGCCATCACACCCACGGGTGTCGCTAGTCAGCAGCAACGTCCAAGATGCTAGTGCGATTCAAGTTTCTGGCCAATCGAGTATCTCTCTCGGGGTAGGTGCAAGCTTAACCCGACAGAATATTTAATAGCTGCGGCTATTTTGATCCATTTGCTAGATTTGGGTCGTCCGCGATCGAGGCCGTGAATACCTTCAATTTGCGGAGTTTCCACCAGGTTCAAGCTTAATCTCCAAAATTTTGTCAAATATGTGGAAAACCTTTTACATTAAGCCCGAAGAGCTAGCTTTTCTCTATCACCGTGGCAGCTTTCAACGGGTACTTAAACCAGGCACTCATCGCTACTTTGGTGGCGGCTGGTCGATCGAACTCTACAACTTAAATCAGCCCCAAGCCCAAATTAAAAACTTGGATTTGTTATTACGAGATTTTCGCGCTGAACTAGAAATTTATCTGACGATTGTTACTACCGAATTCAACGAAGCCGCTATTTTGAAGATTGGCCAAGAGTGGTTAGTGATGCCACCCAACGAAACCCGCAGTTTTTGGCGAGGGTTTATTCTAGTAGAAATCCAAAAATTTGACCTTGATCGATCTCTAGCTTTGCCCTCGGTTTTAGTTGATCGGCTGCGGGGTGTCACGGTTAATGGCATTAAAAAATATCAAATTTCTGATACCCAATTGGGTTTGGCTTTTGTCCAGAACAACTTTGCCGGTACCTTGGCGGCTGGTGAGCACTGCTTTTTTAACTTTGCCCGTCAAGTTGAAGTACATATTATGGATCTTACCAATCCGCTGCCGCTATTCCCTCAATCAGAGGTACTGCTCGATCGGCATCCCGATTTTGTAACTAATTTTTGTACTTTGGTCGAACTAGAAGCCCAAGAATTGGGGATCGTGCGCTACAAAGGGAGAATGGTGGCCATCTTGCCGCCCTCGACTCGCCAGCTATTTTGGCAGGGGATCAATATTGAGGTAGTAGATCTAAGCTTTCAAGCGAAGCTGACTCCACTTCAGGTTCAAGAATTGGTAAACGGTTTACCAGAAATTTCTCTGGTTGCAGGCACTAATATTTATGCTAAAAACATTCCGGCTAGTCATGCTGGTCTATTGTTTCTCAATGAAGAATTCCAAGCAGTCTTGCAGCCAGGATTTCATGCCTGGTGGAAATATGGTCGCGCTCTGCGGGTAGAAGTGACAGATTTAAGGTTGCAGTCGATCGAAGTTTCTGGTCAAGATATTTTGTCGAAGGACAAAGTACCTCTACGGTTGAATCTGATTGCTGGGATCCGAGTTACTGATCCGCTGCAAGCCCAGGTGGCCTGTAAAAATATTCAGGACTTTATCTATCAGGAGTTGCAGTTTGCCCTGCGGAGTGCGGTGGGGGACAGGACTCTCGATGGCATATTGGAAGATAAGGGTTCGATCGATCAACAGATTGCTGCCTATATCCGAGAAAAAGTGGTGGGTTATGGGGTGGAGATTCTTTCGGTGGGGGTCAAAGATATTATTCTCCCTGGCGAAGTCAAGGCAATTCTCAGTAAGGTGGTCGAAGCTGAGAAATCAGCGCAGGCTAACGTTGTCCGTCGCCGGGAAGAGACTGCTGCCACGCGCAGTATGCTGAACACTGCCAAGGTGATGGAAGATAATCCGGTGGCTTTGCGGCTCAAGGAGCTAGAGGTACTAGAGCGGATCGCTGAAAAGATCGACAAGATTCAGGTCAATGGCAGCCTGGATAGTATCTTGACTGATTTGATTAAGATCGATCGAGCGAAAGGAACGTGATTTCGGTGACAAAATCCTGATCACTGCCCGTTCGCTCATTACAAGTGATGCTGAAGACTAGCTGATCGCCTGTGCTTCCTGGGGCGAGACTTCTTTGAAGTGGATGACATCTTTGCGTGGATCGACGAAGCTGACTTGGACTTGAATCCGATCGCCGGGACTAATCCATCGATCGAACCGCATGGCAAACTCCAGTCCTAGCTCTTCTAGCAAAATTAAGGCCAATTCATCATCTTCTCGCAGCCAGCGCAGCATAATGGCATCCCAAGATTGGTGATGAGCACGTCCCAAATATTCTAGTGACCAGTAGCGATTGGTCTGGCGCTCCATGAGAGTACCTTCGTAGCTAGTACTAACGATCGACTGCATAATTTCTTGCAGCTTATCGTAGTCAAAAGGCAGTGGGTCGCCGCGCAAATGTGCCTTGATTTGGAAATGGACGATCGTATCGGTATAGCGGCGAATTGGTGAAGTGGCCTGACAGTACGTATTTAAGCCCAAGCTAGCGTGGCGTAACGGCGATAGCCCCATTTCACTGCGGGGCATACAGCGACGGATCGCACAGAATCTGACTGGTCCGGGTGGTAGCAAATTCAGTTCTTCATCAGTCGGTAGCTCTGGCTGAGGTTGACCGCGATAAGGCAAAGGCAGCTCATGATCTTGACCATAGCGGGCGGCGACTTCCCCGGTCATGATCATCATTTCGGCGACTAGTTGACGAGCGGGAGAATCTTCGATGATTGAAATATCAATTTCGTCATCATGCACCTTGATCGAAGCCTCGGGCATACTGATGTTCACTGAACCTTGGGCTTGTCTCCACTGCTGGCGCAGCTTGCCAAGTTTTGAGATGGCGGCGATTTCGGGTTCGTTGAGAATACCTAGCTGTAACATCTCATCTACGTCGTCGTAGGTGAGGCGATAGGTAGGTTTAATAGAAGAAGCGGTGATTTGGTATTCAATTACTGCGCCAGTATCATCCAAAATCATCCCAAAGCTCAGGGCACAGCAAACTTGACCTTGAATCAAGCTCATCGGCCCTGTGGCTAATGCCGTAGGAAACATCGGAATCATGCCGGTGGGTAGGTAAATGGTGGTTGATCGACGACGCGCCTCAGTATCGATCGCATCTCCGGGCGCAATAAAGCGGGTAGGGTCGGCAATATGTACCCACACTTGCTGACGACCGTCTGCAAGGGTTTCTAGGCTGACTCCATCATCAATCTCGGTGGTGCTTTCATCGTCGATTGTGTAGACCTTAATATGAGTGAGGTCGCGGCGATCGGGGTCTAGGTCTGCGGGGAAATCCGCCAGCATGTCTTGAACTGCGGCGGTAATAGGATCAGCAAAGTCTACGGGGATTTGGGCGCGTCGCAGGGCAATGTTTTCGTGAGGCGACCAAATGCCTAAGCCTACTAGTAAATCAAACACCTGCTGTTCTGATTGACCTTTGCCGATCGCCGCCAATAAATCTGCGGTGCCTTTGGGGGGAAAGTCTGGTTGCAGGACAAATTTCTCGAAGCCTTCAATTTTTAGTCGGTCAGCTTCTGTCCAGGCTACTTCGGTGCCGCTTAAGCGGATTTGAATGCGATCGATGAATTCTTGCAGATCCCGTTCTTTTTGTTCTTTGACGGCGATTTGGTGCTGGAGTTCAAGGACTTGGCTGCGGGGGCGGGGTTCGTAGTTTTGGTCTTTTTTGTTTTTGAAGTAAACTTTGTCGCCAGAGAGTAGACAGTGGGCTGCGTAAGTGTGAACCGGCGAGTCATCGGCGTACAGCAAGTCAGCCAGGCCTGCTGGGTCGGTAGTGGCGTTTTCGTCTACCAGCATTTCCCAGGCGACCGGTAAGTTTTCGGGGTCGATGTGGGGGGCGACAGCAGCCAGGAATTTTTCGATTTCGGCGGGCTGTTTGAAGCTTACACCCGCGACGGTATAAGTAATATCTTTGATGGGATGAAGCTGGTATGACTGCTGGCGGGCATCGATCGCCACCCAGAGCTTTTTGCCTTCTGGTCGATCAATAATGCCCAATCGGCGATCGCCGTTGTGCCAAAATTCTACTAAAGTACCCTTCTCCACCGGCTTCAATCCTTATATTTGTGTACCAAAAGGTGGTGCCTAGGCTCTTTCTTGATCCCAGACACAGCCAGATTTCAGCAGTTTTAGCCTTCGGCGTTGATGAAAGGCATGAGGGCGATTTGACGAGAGCGCTTGATAGCTAAGGTCACGTCGCGCTGCTGTTTGGCGGTGAGGCCGCTGATGCGCCGAGGTAAAAGCTTGCCACGTTCGGTAACGAACTTGCGGAGCAGCTCTACGTCTTTGTAGTCGATCGGGTCGCCCGGTTTAATTGGGGAAAGGCGCTTGCGAAAATAAGCCATGGTGATTAGATATCTAAATATATGGGATGGATAAAGCGACGACTACTTAATTTCTTTGTGAGCAGTGTGGCTGTTGCAGTGCGGACAGAATTTTTTAATTTCTAGCCGTGCTGTGGTGTTCCGACGGTTTTTGCTGGTGGTGTAACGTGATACGCCGGGTGAGCGCTTGTTCAGATTAGTCCGACACTCGGTACATTCGAGGGTGATGGTAATCCGTACTCCCTTTTTAGCTGCCATAAGAAGGTTCCTAAGTCCCGCAAGGGATCAAAAATTAAACACAATTTTTCATTATGCCATGGATTGCTGGAAACAAGCAAGCTATGGAATTTTGTCGATGGACTAATACTTAGGATCGCAAATTAAATAACCTATGATTCTGGCCTGACAACATAATTCCATTTTGGCAAGGCTTCGTCAAAAACTATGCTCATTGTTTCCTTGAAATCTTCGGCAACTTTTCGTCCTGTTTCATAGCATTTGTCCAG
>JANYHM010000024.1 GCA_025359065.1 Synechococcales cyanobacterium GL140_1_metabinner_5_sub
GAGAAGTAATCCACGAGTAGTCAAGAAAGCTCGATCTAAATTTCCTTCAAAGAAGCGCATACACAGAGGATCTGGCAGTAAAATCAAACCATATGTATTCTCAGTTATCAATACTGCTTAAGAGTTATCCGAACCGTATTGGTTCTCGTCCTTGCAACAGGCAGACGGCCTTTACTTGGAACAGCTTTATTAGATTCGCAAGAGTTAGTCATTCAGTTCACAGATGGCGGTTTAATTACGATCGATGAATTGTAACTAGTCGTTGTGGTTCTCAACCAACAGATGATAAAAAACTCCCGGTCAATGACCGGGAGTTTTTTAGAACCAAATTATGATTTGTGTTTTTCAACCGACCATGATTTTCACTAGGCACAAGTCACAGTTTAGACTAGCTTCATATCAGGATAAGAAGCCATGATGTCATCAGAAGTTAAACAATCGCCATCGGCTTGGGGAGTCCAAACCACCTCGATCGCCAGCAAACCACTAGCAGCTAAGCTACCAATTTGTTGCAGTGCCTGCTTCATATCATTCTCACCGTTGATCTTGGGTAACTGAAGCTTTGCTGTAGTTGCCACCAATAAAGTAACCACTACATATTCAGCATTAGCATTCATTGCTAACAGCTCTGCCGGACTCTGAGGAGTTAAAGCACCACCCTGATCAGCACCAGCTAACTTAGGCTGCTTGACCTGACCATTAATGTTGGAAAGAGTCTCTTCAGAAAACTTACTGCGTTCAGCCATGGTTAAACGGTTAAACACCGCTTCAGCACCGCTCAACTTAGGAGTATCATTAGAAACCGAGCCATATACCCAGTATTCTGGATGACGCAATAAAGTCAAACTGACTTCTTGTAAGACCTTTGCCCGACCAGATTCGGTATTAGTATCAGCATTGAAAGCAATCCGATCGAGGTCTAACTGTAAGTTTCTGGCCTGTGCCATTAAACCAACCTGTACCTTAGCAACCGAAATACCAGGATTTTCTGCGGAACCGGCATCGCTGCCAAAAGTGTTTTGGAAAGTGCGGAAAAGAAAACCAGCGATCGCCAAAGTGATTAACAGCGAAAACATCCCGCCGCCGCCACCAAAGCCCAAGCCATACATAAAGGGCAGACCGAAGCCGCCTCCATAGCCATAACCACCACCGTACATTGCACCGCCATTTGTACGCGCAGGAGTCCGATAACTGCGACTAGGAGCGCGGAAGGAGCCGCCACCCATACGGCCACCGCTGCGGGCAGCGAGAGCATCGGGGTTTTGGAGGCCGAATACTAAAACCAAAGCCAATGCTACTGGGATCAAAGACTTGATCAAAGGCTTAAAGGCGGACTTGATTGTCCCGGCGATTTTCTTGAAAGTTGGAACCATTGCTACGCGCTCCAGAGTTGTTGTCGTTTTATCTCTTTAATCTAGCTCGGTTCTATTATTTTTCCTATGAATTTTGATGGCGAAATAACCGCCACCTCAACCACCACCAACAATGGTGACTATCTCTAGCCGATCGCCTTGCTGGATAATGGTTTGCGGCCACATGGAACGCTGTAAGATTTCGCCGTTATACTCCACCGCCACCAGTTGGGGGTTGAGATCGATCGATTCCAAAAAAGCTGGCAAGCTGGTTTGGGCTGGGCAATCACGGGTTTCACCGTTGACTTGAAGCTGAACAAAGGCGGGATGAGAGTTAGACATTAATAAATAGTTAAGATTTCTACAGAGCTGGTCGATCGCCATAGGTGCAAGCGCAGCCATCGCTAGCGCAGCAACAGCTTAAATCTAGCAAAAACTTGTGCCACTGCTGCTTGAGCCTTGTTGTCTAGCTTTGTCCAATCGACCTCGGTACTATCTGGATCAAACAGGTGTTCATCAATTTGGGCCGCTTGTTCAGGATACTGACGGATTTCGTCAAAGTTGATTAAGCATACCTGAAAACACAGCTCCCAAATATCTACCCGCAGCTCTTGGTTATCTTTGGTCAAACACAGTAAGTTACTGGGATATGGCTCAGTGACTTCGATGTAGCTCACTGGGATATCTTCGTTTTCTTCGGTTTGGCGACGAATTTGGTCTACCAGCCGAATATAGGCGGGCTGCATGAGTAGCTCGGCTTGCTGCCAGGCCAGCTCGGTGGCAAACTTTGGCTTCATATGTTTCTCCCAGACTAGATCCTTTAAATGGTCGCAGCTTAGCGATGTTATGATCCAGAAGATTTTACAAAATTTTTTATCCCCCACTTTTTTATTCACCACCATGTTTGATGATTTTTTTGGCAACGTCCTCCGCTATCAGAGTTACTTTGTTTCGGTAATTTTAGGGATTTTCATTTCGACCTTTAGTTGGCTGAAGCCTTTGCTCAACAATAAAATCACCGCCACAGCGCTCATTGGGATGTTGGTGGGGTTGGTTGCGCTGATTGTATTGACTCTAAAGGCAATGCTGGGATTCACGACAGTAACATAAACTAGTTGGTTAAGTCGATTTGATAGCACTTTTAGCGCAGTGTCTCAGAAAAGACTAAAATGGGATACGTTTCGGCCATAGGTATAGACCTATCGCCAATTTGAAACTGAACCTGGTGAAAAAATATGGCTACAACTCGTCGCATGTCCCGCGTTGCCGAAACGATCAAGCGGGAAGTTAGTCAAATGATCTTATTTGAGCTAAAAGACGATCGGGTAGGTGCTGGCATGATCAGCATTACCGAAGTCGATGTTTCTGGTGATCTGCAACACGCCAAAATCTTTGTCAGCATTTACGGCACCGACGAAGCCCGAATGCTCACCATGGCAGCACTCCACTCTGCTACCGGCTACATTCGCAGCAACCTCGGCAAACGCATTCGGCTCCGTCGCACCCCCGAAGTAATCTTTGAAGAAGATCGCTCCTTAGAGCGCGGCACCCACATGCTTACCTTACTGGAACGCCTTGAGCAAGAGCGCCTCGCTCGTCCACCTCTGGAAGAGGAAGACTCTGAGCTAGAAATTCCATCTGCCGAAGGATAAAACACAACTATGGAATTTACCCGCGCCGCCCTCGATAAACTCTCCCTAGCGGAGTTAGTCGGTCAAATGATCGTCGTCAGAACCTCTGGCCATCTGCTCGATCGACAAATTCAATACCCAGTTTGGGAATCCAAAGCCGATGCCTTGCAGCATTACATCCAAGATTTAAACGTGGGTGGGGTAATTTTTCTGGGGGGCAGCGTCGCCGAACTGGCCATGCGCACCAGCCAAATCCAAGCCTGGGCAAAATATCCCTTGCTGATGGCCGCCGATATTGAAGAAGGCGTAGGACAAAGATTTTCTGGCGCTACCTGGTTTCCACCGCCGATGGCTTTGAGCGCCATCTCAGACCAGCATAAAGCCCAAGAATATGCTCGCCAAATGGGAGCCATTACCGCTCAAGAATCTTTAGCAGTAGGGCTAAACTGGATTTTGGGTCCGATCGTAGATGTGAACAACAATCCCAAAAACCCAGTAATTAACGTGCGGGCATTCGGCGAAACCCCCGAGGCCGTCAGTAGTTTGGCTAACGCTTTTATTGCTGGTGTTGCCGATTACCCAGTCTTAACTTGCGCCAAGCATTTCCCCGGTCACGGCGATACCGCTACCGACTCCCATTTAGACCTGCCGGTGATCAATCACGGAGTCGATAGACTTCGCCAAACCGAGCTACCCCCATTCCAAGCTGCCATTAAAGCTGGCGTGGATAGTGTGATGACTGCGCATCTATTAATCCCTAGCTTAGACAAAGACTTCCCGGCCACTCTTTCTCACAAAATTCTCACGGGTGAGCTGAGACAAAACATGAGCTTCGGTGGCTTAATTGTTACCGATGCCCTAGTGATGGGAGCGATCGTCAAAAAATACGGTGCCGAAGCCGCCTCTGTAATGGCAGTAGAAGCTGGTGCTGATATTGTCTTGATGCCAGTGGATGTACCCAAGTCGATCGAAGCTATCTGCCAAGCAGTTAAAGCCGGCAAAATCAGCGAAGAGCGGATTCGGGAAAGTGTCGCCAGAATCTGGGCAGCAAAGCGAAAAGTATTTGGTCAAGCTGTCACCAGTGAAGCTTTTGCCTTAGGAGCGATCGCCGATCGATCTCAAGCTGTCGTCACCAATATCCATCAAGACTCTCTACAAACCCAAGGTGAACTGCCCATTGAACCCATGGGTGGAGTCAACCTGATCATTGTGGATGAGATTTTAGACTGTCCTTTTTTAAGTCGGATGGCTCCAGCCTTAATTGTGCCCCGCGAGCTGGGCTACGAATGCCACATTATCAACAAATACACTCCGCCTAGATATCAGGTCAAAGACCAGCTAACCGTTCTACAGATTTTCATTCGGGGGAATCCCTTCGCCAGTATTTCAGATGCTAAGTCGATCGCTCTAGATATCTGTGGCAGCCGTGGGAGCAGTCTCCAGGCTGTGATTGTCTATGGCAGCCCCTATGTTTTTGCAGATATCAAAGAGGCTTTGCGTGATAATGTTCCCTGTATTTTTAGCTATGGTCAAATGCCCAGTGCTCAGGCGGTGGCGCTCGATCGACTCTTTGGTGACTCCGACGACTTAAATGAAGATCAGTCTGGGATGGCTTAGAAAATTAAGATTGCTGCATATTCGCCGCTTTAAATATTTTGCCCTTTCTCAATCCAGAAAAGGGCAATATTAAACCATTCTAATCCAAAAAAGCCTCGCGTTTTTTGACTGCTTGAGCATGAGCTGGGAATCCTTCATATTCCGCCAAAGTATAAGCCGTATGCTTCAGCCGATCAAACCCACTACGAGTAACGTAACCAATCCCAGTTCGTTTTAAGAAGTCATGTACAGATACCGCCGAGAACGACTTAGCAAAACCACCGGTAGGTAAAATCGCGTTTACACCCAAACAATAGTTACCCAAAGTAATGGGGGTATTTTCACCCAACAGAATTTCGCCTACGTGTTCTAGGGCACCCAATACACTCCAAGGATCTTTGACTAAGACCTCTAGGTGTTCTGGGGCGTATTCATTGACAAACTCGATCGACTGCTCCAAACTATTGGTCAACACAATGCCACCATAGTTAGCCAAGCCGGTTTCACAAAAATCTCGTCGCCATTGGGGCAGATCTTTAAGGTATTCAGGAATCAATGCCACTACCTTCTCGGCCAGCTCAGCGCTATGAGTTACCATCACCGCTGCCGAATCAGGGCCATGCTCTGCTTCGATCAGTAAATCCATCGCTGCAATGTGGGGGTTGGTATGTTGATCAGCTAAAATTACCGATTCACTAGGACCTGCGGGCAGACCTACATCTACTTTGCCAAACAATAGGCGCTTAGCGGCTGAACCATAGGTATTACAAGGGCCAGTGATTTTGCTGACTTTTGGAACTGTTGGAGTACCCAAGGCCATTGCAGTGATCGCTTGAATGCCGCCTAACTTATAAATATCTTTGATTCCAGCTAACTGGGCTGCTACCAAAGAAGCTGGCTCTACGTTGCCTTCTTTATCGGGGGGTGTACAGACCAAAATGCGTTTGACCCCGGCAACTGTAGCAGGAACGGCTAGCATTAGCATCACCGAAGGAAAAGCTCCTTTGCCCCTGGGTACATACAGACCAGCACTCTCGATCGCGGTAACTTTTTCACCGGCAAACACTCCTGGCTCAACCTCAGCCATGGTGACTTGTTCGGGCATTTGGCGCTCGTGAACAGCACGAATATTTTTGTGAGCCTGGTGGATCGCGGCTTGGATTACGGGATCGATCGACTTATGCGCCTCGGCAAACTCGGCCTCTGTAACCTTCAAAGTCTCTAAAGTAGCCGTTGGACAATCAAATTTACGCACATACTCCAACAGCGCTTCATCACCACGCTGCTGAATATGACCAATAACCTCTTGTGCCACCGACAGAGCATCGCCAATATCAGCCTCCGATCGACGTTTGAGCTTGCTCAATTCAGTTGCCGTTAAGTTTGCCAGCCGCAGAACTCTAACCACCGATCCTACTCCCTAAAATTGCATGTACTTTCAATACTGTTTACACATTACCAAACCCTTGGTGGGCTTGTCAGATCAAGTATCCTAGCACATCTATCAAGAGGAGGCTGCGTTCTGTGCTAACATCCAAACTGCCAGAGCAATACTTTTTCTAGTCCCTCTACACCTATACCTATGCCATCTTCAGACTTTCAACGCCGTACTAAAATTGTGGCAACCATTGGACCAGCCACCAGCAGTCCTGAGGTACTGAAGGAGCTGATTTTGGCTGGTGCTACCACTTTACGCCTCAACTTTTCTCATGGCACCCATGATGACCACTTGGCAAATATTCGGACAATTCGCCAGGTTTCTCACGAGCTAGAGCGCCCCGTAGGAATTTTACAAGATTTACAAGGACCTAAAATTCGTTTGGGCAAATTTGCCGATGGTCCGATCATTCTTAAAAATGGCGATCCGTTTCTGTTGACCAGCCGCGATATTCCTGGGACTCAAACTGAAAGCTCCGTAACCTACGACAAATTGGCTGCCGAAGTGCCCAACCGGGCAACAATTTTACTTGATGATGGCAAAGTTGAAATGATCGTAGACAGGGTTGATCAGGCTACTGAATCTTTGCACTGTACGGTGGTAGTGGGCGGTAAGCTATCTAACAACAAGGGCGTGAATTTCCCTGGGGTTTATCTGTCCATCAAAGCCATGACCGACAAGGATCGGCGAGATTTGATGTTTGGTTTGGATCAGGGCGTAGATTGGGTGGCACTGAGCTTTGTGCGCAACCCCGAAGATGTGCTGGAAATTAAGGAATTGATTAGCAACGCTGGTAAAGAAGTGCCAGTGATTGCCAAAATTGAAAAACATGAGGCGATCGAGCAGATGGAAGCGGTTCTCTCACTCTGTGATGGAGTAATGGTGGCGCGGGGTGATTTGGGTGTGGAGCTACCAGCCGAAGATGTGCCGATCTTACAAAAGCGCCTAATCACTACAGCAAATCGCTTAGGAATCCCGATTATCACGGCTACTCAGATGCTGGACAGTATGGTGAATAACCCTC
Organism: Synechococcales cyanobacterium GL140_1_metabinner_5_sub; assembly: GCA_025359065.1. GTDB lineage: Bacteria > Cyanobacteriota > Cyanobacteriia > Cyanobacteriales > Chamaesiphonaceae > JAAFHZ01. Next base: position 7,042 of record JANYHM010000024.1, read on the forward strand.
GGGCGACCAGAGCAGAGATTTCGGATGTGGCCAATGCGATTATTGATGGCACCGATGCGGTGATGCTCTCCAACGAAACTGCTGTAGGAGAATTTCCGGTAGAAGCGGTGAAAATGATGGCGAAGATTGCGGTGCGCACTGAACGTGAGCGTCTAGGTCGTCCGCCGCAAGACAATAAAAAATCGGTGCCCAATGCGATTAGTTCGGCGGCGGCGAGTATTGCAGCCCAGCTCGAAGCGGCGGCAATTATGACTTTGACTAAGACTGGTTCTACGGCACGCAGTATTTCTAAATTCCGTCCGCATCAGCCAATTTTAGCGGTTACACCTCACATGGATGTAGCGCGAAGATTGCAGATGGTTTGGGGCGTGAAGCCTTTGCTGGTGTTAGATTTACCGACTACTGGTGAGACTTTTCAATCGGCGGTGAAGATGGCTCGATCGAAGGATCTTTTAAAAGAAGGTGATTTGGTCGTTTTTAGTTCTGGTACTCAGGGGGTAGCTGGTTCTACTGATCTAATTAAGGTCGAGATTGTTACTGCCGTTTTGGGAAAGGGTAAAGGCATCGGTCAAGAATCTGTCACCGGTGTCGCTCGCATGGCTCATTCTATGAAGGATCTGAGTGCTTTTCGGACTGGTGATATTTTGGTGGCTAAGTCCACTGATGCCAGCCATTTAGATGCGATTCGCAAGGCAGGTGGCATTATTGTAGAAGAAGATAGCCTCACTTGTCATGCAGCGGCTCTGGGTCTGCGTCTAGGCAAGCCAGTAATTGTGGGTGTCAAGGATGCCACCACTAGTATCCGAGATGAGGCGGTGATCACTCTAGATGTTCAACGCGGCTTAATCTATTCTGGAAAAATTGATATCTAGTTAAATATTATTAATAACTATTTAATTCTTGTTGAGCCAATTTTTTAGGTCATCGATATTGGTGAAGTCCAGGAGTGCTTCACCTAACGCTTCTAGTTGATCGATCAAGAGTAGCTCTATGGTCGAGCGAATATCTAAGGGGATTTCACCCAATTTTTTAGTCATCAAACGAAAGATCCAAGCTTTCTCTCTGTTAAGAAGATGTTGTTCACCCTGCTGCTTGCCAGTTTCAAAAATTTCTTGATAAATTATAGATTCTTGCATTATTTCCTCATAGAATAAAATTAATTTACTTCAGCATAAGCTGCTTTTGTCAGATGTCCCGCTTTAAGTTGCTACCCAGTTTGCAGGGGATGTTGATGGCTGTCAATGAGTGACTTGCAATTTTCAAAATTCACATAAAGTCAATAGAAAATCATCAATTATTTAGCTATTACCAGTTTCCATCTAGATTCTAATAAGTCAATATTTGAATCTTTTTTATGATGTTGATTAAAAATCTTTTCCACTGTTTGGCAACAATTAGAATCACAGGACATTCTTTTCGATAGTAGCCCTTGAATTACCACTTTAATCCACACGGGATAGAGTTCTGACCAGTTACTGCTCTGTAACTTTAATAATGCCTCTTCTTCCATTTCTAATGCTCCCCACAAATAAATAGCTTGTTTAGCTAATTCAAAATCTCGATTTTGAGATGCTTGGCTCCATAATTCTTGTGCTTTGGATCTAAATCTTCCAGCATAAAATTCATAAGCCTCCTGCACTTGCTCCACAATTGTAACTTTGTATGCAGACTCAGCCCATAAACCAGAACTAGCACGGCAAGACAGAAGATTATTGGAACCTAAGAGGTGAACTTTTTGATCAGCAATGATTTCCTTTGCATGAGATCTCCCTAGCCAAAAAGCTTGAACTACTGGTATACCTTCAGGACTAAGAATAGATCTCAGTCTTACTTCTACTTCTGGTGGAATTGGTCTGTCTTCTTCTGATTGACTTCTAGCAATTCCATGTCCGATCAAAATCCACACTCCATTATCAGCCAATTTTTGAAGACGCTTAATAAATTGATCGTTGATAATGCTTTTGCTCACCCAAGGAGAATATATAAGAACTTGATGTTTAGCAGAGTTTAAGATATTTTCAAACTCCTGAGAAATCAATCCGTCCCTTAACAGTACTACTGTCCCATCATTAATATTGTTTACTTCAAGACTAGGTTGATTCTGCTCCCTGATTGCTTCAGTTAGAATAGCAATCCTCTTTTCAACTTCTTCATTTTTATATTTAGAGGTCTGTTCACAATGCTGTCTAACTTCTTCGTCTTCTAGCTCACACAAAGTATCTAATAATATCTTTCGCTGTTCTAAAAGGCTATTCAGACATTTTGATTCAGCAGCTAATACTTCATTATCTCTTCTGGCTTCTATTATAATATTATTTTCTAAAGTGTCAAATATTACAAATAGAGATAAAGGTGCCCAAATTATTTCATTATTGGCTAATTCAAATTCACTAACTATCTTATTATTTTCTGGATCATGACATGATAATTTGTTAGCACGAAGCAAATCATGAAAATCTGTTAAAGAGAAATTATCTAATCTTCTTTTCGCATTCCCAAATTCCACAAGCTCTGCTAAATCTACTAAATTATCTATGCCTTTATATGTCAAAGGTTTATCTATTAAGATAATATTATTACTAATAGAATCTAATACTATGTAAGCTTGAGTTATTTTATTTGTCGTAGAATCTGGTAAGATTTGATATTTATAAAGTTCTTCTCCTAAAACAGTAAGTTGAATAATAGGTTCTGTACTTACTTCTAAAGTCTTTAACTTCCGCAGGTTGGCTGCGGTACTGTTGATAAATATCGGATCTAATCCAAGTATGGTAGCCAACTCATCTTGTGTTGGCAATGGTTTTAAATCGACACCTGCTCGGAAGACAAACTCTTCGAGTACATTAAATTTACGTGGTTGACTAATAGTAACTTCTACTGAAGTTTGAGATAAAGCATAGCGAAATCGGCGTGCCGCTAAAACTGATAAAGCAGGGCTTTGTTCTATTTCTGCTACTACTTTCTTCAATTCTGGGTCGATTGGTCTAGATGAGGGCTGAAACATCGATTAAATCTCCATTAAGTCGAACTACGTCTGAAACATTAGAATAGATAGGAGATTGTGTAAATAGTGAATGACAACCGACTATTACAAGCAACTCTTGAGCGCGAGAAAAAGCAACATTAACCCGTTCTGGACTTTTGGCAAATCCGATATCTCCCCGATCATTATTGCGTACCATACTAACGATAATTATCTGTTTTTCCATCCCTTGAAATCTGTCAACTGTACCAGTCCGAATATGCAAGGAAGGAAATCTAGCTGGATTAATTTTTTGTTCGATCAGTCTAAGTTGACTGCCATAAAAAGTAATTATTCCTACCTCTTTTCGGGGTTGTCCTTGATCGATTTGACTAACCCAAGTTTGCTCAAATTGCTGACATAGATATTCGATTGCTTCAACTTCTTGTAAGTTTGTGAATGAAGTACCTATTTTTTGCTCTCTAAATTCTGGGGATTTTGGTATTTTCACCCATGCTATATGGTGATTATCTTGGATGACTGAGCTACCTAAATGATGAGCACGATCTAGGTTGGGATTCTCTAATCCACATTCCAATCGATCTTCATAAAATTGATTAATTGCCATCATAATATCAGGGTGCATTCGATACTGAATTGATAGCATTGTTTTTATACTATCTGGTGCGGATTCAAAGAGACTTTTGAATAAAGATTCTTTTAAATAGTTAAGCTCTTCTTTAGTACTACCTAGCTCTTCAGCAATCTCTACTATGGTTGAGTTATCCATCATTGGTGGTAATTGACGATGGTCTCCCACCAGCACTAATTTTTTAGCCTTTAAAGCAGGAATCAACAATTCTGGAGGAGTACATTTACTTACCTCATCAATAATCACGACATCAAATTCTTGAAATTCTTGGGAAAAAGCTCTCTGATCTGATTGACTACACGTAATTCCAATAACATTAGCGTTGTCTAAATATGTTTTTCTTAATTCGTGACGGCTTTGCTCTGAAATATCAGTTATTCGAGTAACCCAATCAGAAATAATATTTTCATGTCGATCTAGATAAGTCTGTGTGTCTTGTCGCTCATTTCTCCAATCGGCAAATTTATATTGGAATTGCTTTAAAAATTCTAGATTAAATAAATTGGGATCAGAAATTTCTGGCTTAAATCGAGTGGGAATACTTTGCCAATATTCTGTCCACCAAATACGATTATCTTCCCTGTTCGCTAATTGCTCGGATAATTGTAAATTAACGTTACTCAGTTGAACTTGATTGTCTTGAATCGATAGGAGAATTGTTTTAATTTGATTCAGCCAATCTTTTGTAGATACAATAATATTCTGTACACAATCTCTACTGATAGATTCAATCTCGGTATCTATGTTAGTAAGCTCTAAAGATTGAAAGATCTTTGGTGCGTTTCGTCGAACAGACTCAAGTGTTGCTCTTGCCGTCAATCGCTTGCTGGGTTGTTGCCATAATTTCAGCTTGTATCCAAAATCTTGAACCCATTTAATTGGAATTATCCAAATAGTAAGTGGTTGAGAGAGTATGCTTATACTCTTTTGAGTCTCTTGCTGTAGTGTTTTTATTACTGTAATAGAATCAGACTGATTAATTCCAAGTCTATCAGTTATCTGAAAAATAAGCTCTTCATCAATTGCCTCTATAGATAAAAATTTCAAGCCTCTTATTTTCATGTCAAGCTCACTAGCGATCGCATATATTCGATCCCGTTGCTGATAACGTTCGACTAATTGATTAAATTTATTGAGACAATTTTGAAGCGGTTGCTCCCAGGGGAGATTTTTATTTTTACTAGCAAGTATTTGTAAAGATGCAGGTAATTCTATCAATTCTGCTCTACAGTATTGACTATTTTGCAAGCATTCTTCTAGTATTTTATTAACTTGTCGATCAGCAGTGGATGACCAACGATCTATTTCAACTAAACATTTAGCGATTGTTGTGCAAATAAGATCGTAATCTAACTTTATTCTTACATGTTCTAAGTTGTTAGATAAAAATAGATCTTGTAAGCTATATAATGAAGATATGATATCACTTTGTTGGATATTTATTTGTGATTTTAAACTATCTCTTTGCTGCTGTAATTGCCTTTGCTTCGACTCAAAGTTCCTTTCCATAGATAGGTAAGTGTCAAATTTTCCTGACGATTCTAACAATTGACTGATTATTGCTACTGCCTCACATTTTTCCTCAAGACGCTGTTGGCAATCAATAGCAGTATGATTTAGCCATGTATTAACAACTCTATCTTCTAAAAATGGCTCTCCTTCAACACCAACGGAATTTTTATTTCCCTTTCTAACAGCACGAATAATTGGATTATGTTTTAAGCGTGACAGGGCATTGTCTACTGCTAGATTGGCTTGAGAAGCAATTAGAGTACGCCCACCAAGCCTAGCAACCTGATAGCAAATCTCAGCAATTACAGTAGTTTTTCCTGTTCCTGGTGGCCCTTGAATTAAAGCTAAGTCAGGCGCAGAGAGAACTGTCTCTACCGCTAATTTTTGAGAAGAGTTTATATTTTTAAATAATAAATCTAGTGAATCGATTAAAACTAATTCACTAGGTTCTCTGGCTTCAGCAGCATCAAATAAGAACTGACCCAAATAAGGATTTTTTGTCCGTCCTTTTGCTAGTTGATCTAAAGCTTTTTTCTTACGATTAATTTCGGTGGTATTACCAAATGGTTCAAAAGATAAGATTCCTCCGGTTGATAACAAATAGTTCCCTTGAATAAGATCGGATATTTCAGACTCTAAGCGAATTTTAACGATGTTCTGATTACGATCTATCGATTCAATCTCTCCCAATTCTCGTCTATCACTGTTTAGTTGAGATGAAATTTTAATCTTACTATTAGTTGCCCGTTTAGCCCTCTCCCAAAACTCATCAAGATCGAGAAAATGATCGACAGTACCGTTAGTTGCAGACTGAGGCTCGACAACAAAGCTAATTTTTCTAGTTGCTCGACCATAATTATGGTTTACAAAAGACACACTAAACTGACGATCTTTTGCCTTACGTTCTTCAATGTTGACATAAGCTCTCCAAGTTTCTAACTGTACCTCCGTGGGTACAGAAGCTTTTCTAATTGGTCTATCAACCGTAGTTTGTGCTATTTGACGATTAGGTCTAAGACGCGGAACTTGCCTGTCCTTGATTTTTGACGGGTCGAAGGAGCTATTTACCATCGGGACACGAGGCTTGTTAATGAGAGCTATCATTCTAGTGTTCCCAATTAATCTGAGCATTAGACCTGTCGGGAAACAAGTTATAATATGAAAAAGCCGTTAAAGACAGATCTAATGCTGAATCAAGAACGTATTCTTGCCCGAGATCGTTTGATGCAAGCAATGACTAGGATGAATCTCAAACTTGAATTGACGGCCAAGAAGCCAAGTGGCAAAACGCTCAGGATGCTTTTCAGCAAGAATTTTGGTGAGGTTGTCGTAGGACATTTCGATCGACCGTGGCACAATTAAAGCAATTTATCAGCTTCAAATAGAATATCAGTACTGATAATATTTTGTCTAGTTAGTGGAATCGATTAGTTTTGGTATCAGCAGTCTCTCTAAGATCGTGAAAGTGATTAAACAAAGCTTACTTTTAGTCAGCAAAGGCAAAACTGGTAGAATACAAAAGGCAAAGAAAAGTCGTCAATAAGTAAAAAGTCATCCTACAGCGGTAGGAATACGCTATATTATGGACAATTGGTGCGTATTCTTCCTTCAGAGATTTTAATGGCAGGCAAAATTCCCGTTACGGTAATCACTGGCTTTTTGGGCAGTGGTAAAACGACATTAATTCGCAATTTATTGTTGAATAACCAAGGCAAAAGAATTGCGGTGTTGGTGAATGAGTTCGGCGAATTGGGAATTGATGGTGATTTGCTGCGCAGTTGTGGGTTCTGTGATGAAGATGGGAATGAGATTCCGGGGCAGATTATTGAATTGACCAATGGCTGTTTGTGTTGCACGGTGCAAGAAGAGTTTTTCCCAGCCATGCAGCAGTTGCTCGATCGAAGACAAGATCTAGATTGCATCGCGATCGAAACCTCTGGCCTAGCCCTCCCCAAACCCCTAATTACAGCATTCCGCTGGCCAGAGATTCGCAATGGGGCGACGGTGGATGCGGTGATTGCGGTGGTAGATGCCCCGGCGATCTTAGCTGGGCAATTTGCAGGAGACGGGGTTTCGGAGCATGAAACGCCGTTGGAAGAGTTGTTTGAAGATCAGTTGGCCTGTGCTGATTTGGTGGTGGTGAATAAGACCGATCTGATTTCGGCAACGGAGCAGGAGACGGTGCTGGCAATGATTCGGGAGCATACGGCGGCGGCAGTAAAGATTGTGGTGAGCGATCGGGGTCAGGTAGATGCGGCGAAGATTTTTGGTTGGTCGGCGGCGGTGGAGGATAATTTGGAGCAGCGGCCTAGCCATCATGATGGGGAAGAGGATCATGAGCATGATGAGGGGATTGGCTCGATCGTGCTGACTTTACCGGCGGGTGATGTGCAGGTTCTGACTGGTCGGTTACAGGAGTTGGTGGGGGAGCAGGAAATTTATCGGGTGAAGGGGTTTGTGGCGGTGCCGGGGAAGGCGATGCGGATGGTGTTGCAGGGGGTAGGTCAGCGGTTTGAGTCGTTTTTTGATCGGGCTTGGCGCTCTGAGGAGTCGCGGGTAACAAAGCTGGTGATTATTGGTCAAGATCTAGATGAGGTAGCGATTCGAGCTAAACTAGAAGTCAAAATTTAGTAGGGAGACTTGGGGTTATGGATCAGGCTACGGTTTTACCGATTTTAGGGGCAGCGGCTTTTGGTTTGCTGGTGGTGGTGACAATGGGCATTTTGTATTTGACGCTTTCGGGCTGGAAGGATAAGAGACGACAGGAGATCGATCGGAAACGCTAATTATTAAGGATTACTATGAATTTAATTTTGGTTGCACTACAAAAACCATTGGTTAATGCTTGGACAAAATATCATGCTGATCTCGATTTTGTCTCTGTTCATCATGGCTCAATTCTAAACAAAAACAAATATATGAACATCTTCTAAGATAGAAAATGTTCATATTGAGAATAGCAATGTTCCTGCAAAAGCTATGATTTCTCGGCAGGCAGGTTAGTAGAGCGCGATTTAATCATAGTTAATTGTTCCTGTGCAAACATACGCACCTGTTCATCGGGATCATTATTAGATCGATCGAGCAACAGATCCAAGATCTGGGGACGACCAGGATAGTTCTCCACAATGGTTTTAAGTGCAGTTTGGCGCGGATTATCTTCCATCGAGCATTGCCATTGAAAGGGATCATTCTGAGCCATGTCATACAAAAACTCGAACATCTGTGGTTGGTCTTTACAGCCTTTGGTCAAAGACTGGAGAGCAATGCGCCGCACGTATCCATCGTGATCATTTTGTGCCAAGTTTTTAAAAATGGGCAAGGTTTCTGGATCATCTTGCCAGCCTTGGGCTAAGGTTTCCACTGCCGTATAGCGCACATCTTCATCGTGATCATTCTGTGCCAGATGTTTAAAAATTGGTAGAGTATCCAGATCGTTTTTCCAGCCTTGAGACAAAGCACCTACTGCTTCGCGGCGCACATATCGATCGTCATCATTTTGAGCCAAATATTTAAGGATCGGCAACACTTCTGGATCATCTTTCCAGCCTTGAGTCAAGGTTTCTACGGCGGCAATGCGCGCATAGGTAATTAAAGTAAAACCATCATCTTCGGCATCACTATATTGAGCTAGTTCCTTGAGCCAAGGTAAAGTGCTGGGGTCGTCTTTCCAGCCAGTAGCCAAAGCCTGCACAGCGGCATAGCGTACTGCCGAATTATCACCAAATTGCGCAATGTGCTTGATGGTAGACATCACTTCTGGATTATCATTCCAGCCAGTAGCTAAAGCCTGAACTGCGGCATAGCGCACGGTAGGATTATCACCACATTGGGCAAGATACTTGACGGTCAACAATATATCGATGTCGTTTTTCCAGCCAGTGGCTAAAGCTTCTACTGCCGCACAGCGGACAGTGGGGTTATCACCACGTTGGGTGAGGTGTTTGATGCTAAACAACACCTCCGGATCGTCTTTCCAGCCCTGAGCCAAGGCTTGCACTGCGGCACAGCGCACCGTCGGATTTTCACCGCGCTGCGTGAGACTCTTAATAATCATTAATACATCGGGGTTATCCATCCAGCCTTCAGATAATGCCTGGATTGCGACACAGCGCACCGCTAGGTCTGGATCATTTTGAGCATGATCTTTAATCCAAGGTAAAACTTCTGGGTCATCCTGCCAATTTTGGGCTAAAACGGTAATTGCGGCACAGCGCAAGTCTTGATCCTCGCCGTTTTTGGATTGGTCTTTGAGCCAAGGCAAAACTTCTGAGTTCTCTTTCCAATCTTGAGCTAAGAGTTCGATTGCTTTGCTTGCACCTTCGGAAATCGCTCTACTGACACATTTTATGATCACTTCACTTGCGCCTCCGGCAATGGCAGAGCTTACACCTCCAGCGATCGCTGCCAATCGAAAATCTTGCTCATCTTCTTGAACACGGCCAGTAAATTTATAGATCAACTCTGCTCGGCTGAGCTTTAGTAGCAGTGGTGTAAACTCTGGCGGAGACAGTTTGACTATATTGGGAACAAGGGCATCTAGGTCTTTATCTAGAGAGCCAAAACGATTTGACAGTAAGCTTCTTACTACAGATCCATGAGCATTTTTGGTCAGTTGGCTCACGTATCTGATGAATAAAGAGGATTCAGCTAGTTTCATCGGTAACTCCGTTCCATTGGTTGCTCGATCAATAGGAGTTTTGCTGGATCACAGTCGCCTCTATTAGTCAAAGCTTCAGCGCTAATACGCTGCGCTACCTTGACCTTGGGCTTATTTGAACACAGCCAAAAGTCCTTGGTTCTAATCACTGAAAAATAAGCTGGGATTGCTTAGGTACTTGCCGGATTTATATGTCCGAAATATCTCAATAAACAGATCTGCTTTTTCACAGAACTGTTTACTGAAGGGAGTTTTAACATCATACAAAATGGTGCTCAGGCCAAAATTCTTCTATAGAAAGAATCTTAATTACGAAAACGATCACACAGTCACAACGCGCTAATGATACTGACTATGTCAAAGTCAATTACTCATAAGATACTACAGTATGTCTGATTTTTGCAAAAGTCAACTCAGATCAAAATTTTTTGGAGACCTAACAGCAGCAAAAGAATATTCAGTCCATATTCTTCTTACTTTTTTTTAGTGCATGAGAAGTCCTATTACCACGAAAAAAAACCAAAAGCCTTACTGACAAGCAATTGTCAACCTCTCTTAACCAACTTGTGAGGTCGATCAAGCCTATCTACACAGGTTTTTTGGTGCCTAGAATCCAATATTTTTGTTTGATAAATACTGGATTATAACATTTTTGATAAGCCACTAATCAGAACACAAACACCTTTAAAATATCAAGTTTCAGCCCAAGATGAAGTAAGATGTACTATTTTATGCATTCATGGCATTGCCGGTGATTCTATTATTTTTTACTTGCTGTTCCAACAAACTCAGCAACAAAGGTTTACATAGCTATGAAAAACATTATATGGATAGCAAAACTAGACTAACTGAAACTTTTTGACGATAGCTTTACCATAACAACACTCCGGACAGTTTGATGGTGAGTGGCGAGAAAAGCTATCCAGCGAGTAAAATACAGTCAAACAAAAAAAGGGACTGTTCAATGGATAGCCTTCAAGATATTTTAACCGACGCACTGGCATCAGTGGGTCATTTCAC
>JANYHM010000035.1 GCA_025359065.1 Synechococcales cyanobacterium GL140_1_metabinner_5_sub
AATTGAGTCGGATATTCGCATTATTGAACAGCGCGTCAAAACCAGTGAGCGGGTATTGCGCTACCTGATTGATCAAGAAACGGGAGTGCGCGGCTATCTCCTGACGCTGGACGAGAAATTCTTGCAACCTTACAATGCGGCAGCGGGCAACTTGTACCCAGCGATCATGACACTTAAGCAGCAATCGCCTGACCAATCAGACATTTTGCAGCAGCTCGAACAACTAATTCAGCAGCGTCTTCGGAAAACCGAAACGCTATTAGACTTTGCTCGATCGACCAACCTCAAGCTGCGCGCATCGTTCTTGGGTGGCGCAAAGGGCATTTTATCGCCCACCGAAACATCAAAATTATTAGAACAGCTCAACCAAGGTAAACAAACGACGGACGAAATTCGTCAAACGGTGGAAACCTTCAAGCAACGACAGCAGCAGATCCTGCTGCAAAAACAAGAACAGCTCCACAAGAGCAAGCAGTTTGTTGATCGCGTACAAATTATGGGAGCTTTACTGAGTGTTCTAAGCTATGTCGGGGTTGTGAAGTTATTTCAGATGCTCGACCACCGGATGATGCAACGCGATCAAGAAATTAATCAAACCCAGGGCACGATCCAAACCCTCACAAGTAACCTTGTGGATGGGGTCATAATGCTCCATCAAGACGGTCGGATTGAGAGCCTGAATTCAGCGGCGGAGAGGATCTTAGGCTATACAACTGGCACGCTGGTGGGCCGAATACTGATGGATGTACTGTTCCCATGGGGGTTGGATGCGGTTGTCGCCACCCCCCATGCCGCTGCAGATCATGAACCGCCCCCAACGACTACTGGGTGGCTTCAAGCCAAAGCAAAAACTGGTTTAATCGAGCTGATCCAAGCCCAACAAGCAAATGGGCAACTGATCCCGATCGAGCTATCCATTAGTGAAACTGCTGTGGGGACACCTAAGTTGATTGTGCTGCTTCGGGATATATCGGAGCGCGTTCAACTCACCAATGCCCTATCGGATAAGGTGACTGAACTAGATGAACTGAATCAGCGGTTGTTTGAGGTGAATAGTTCTCTTCAGCGCAAAAATGACGATCTCCAGACCTTTGTTGCCGCTGCTGCCCACGATCTCAAGACACCGATCCGAGGTGTTGCGAGTTTGGCTGAATGGCTGGAAACTGATTTGGATCAAATCCTGACGGCCGAGAATCAGGCTTTGCTACGACTCATACGGCAGCGGACATTGCGAATGCAGGCGATCGCCGATGGACTGCTGAGCTATGCCAACATTGATGCCTGGGTTGAGCAACAGGCGATTGTTGATACGCGCCTTTTGGTGCAAGGGATCTGTCAGCAAATTCCGGTGCCTCCGGCTTTTTCAGTGCAAATCAAGGGCGAAATGCCAACGCTCAGAACTCCGCATCTTGCCCTCACGCTGGTGTTTGATCAGTTAATCCGCAACGCGATCGCCCACCATGATCGAGGACAAGGTATTGTTGAAATCATTGCAACTCGGCAAGAACACTGTACTGAGTTTGTGGTTCGGGATGATGGCCCAGGAATTGCTCCGGTCTATCGCGATCGGGTTTTACAGATGTTTCAAGTCCTCAATCACAACCCCGATACGTCCATCAATATTGGTGTCGGTCTGGCTCTTGTCAACAAGACAATTCAGTTGGTTGGTGGTCAGCTTGATATAAAAGCCGTCAGTCCTAGATTAGTATCCAGCCCAGAAATTGGTTGGGCGACCAACGCCTTAAACGCTGAAACTGGGAGCGATCGGGGCTTAGAAGTCCGCTTTACCTGGCCATTGCTAGAATAATCTTAAGAAAAAGCATAGATTTTGTTCACTATTTCACAGGAGGATATAGTGATCCGAGATAAATCGTGAAAGCAGTTGATGCTGCCCTTACCCTAAATCCCTCTTTCAGTTCACACTTTAGTGAGAGGCCACCTGTTTGTATCTATGGCAACATAGCAAGTACTTGGATAAAACAGCATAGTATTGTATGAAGACGTTCAAGGGGTTTTAGCGTTGAGAAGTGGGCTTGGTACTATGCAAATGTTAATGGCCATGAAGAAACAACAATTTAGTTTACTGGTGGTTGAGGATGACGATGTGGATGTCATGAACATCAAACGCGCCCTGAAGAAAAACGAGCTAGACCTGCCATTCGATCGCGCTGCCAACGGACTAGAAGCATTAGAAATTCTCAATCAGAAATTTCAGGTAAATGGCAATTTGGACAAGATGGTGATTCTGCTCGACCTCAATATGCCCAAAATGAACGGTATTGAGTTCTTACAGGCATTGCGCAATGACGATCGGTTCCGCGCTTTGCCTGTAGTTGTTTTGACGACTTCTGCTCAACAGCAAGATCTAGAAGCAGCTTACAATTTAAATGTTGCTGGATATATTGTGAAGCCCGTTGAATTTTACAGGTTTGTAGAAGTAATGAAGGTTGTTAGCTGTTACTGGTCACTCTGTGCGATGCCGATGTAGATGTTATGTTCCCTGAATCACTGCCCCATCCATTCAAAGTTTTGGTCGTTGACGATGATGCCGTTGATCGGATGAGCCTTCTACGACAGATGAAGTGTCTACAGGCCGATATCGAAATCATTGAGGCAGAAACTTATAGGATCGCGCTAGAGCAGATTCAAGCGCAAACTTTCGACTGTGTTTTTGTGGATTATCGCTTGCCCGATGGTACCGGGACTGATCTGGTGAAGGAACTGCGGCGATCGGGGCTGCGGATTCCCCTGATTGTGCTCACTGGGCAGGGTGACGAACAAATTGCGGTGGAACTCATGAAGGCTGGCGCATCCGACTATATAAGCAAGGCCAAAATTCAGCCTGACTTACTCGATCGTGTGGTGCGACAGTGCTGGCGGATCTACCAGGCAGAACAGGCATTTGAGCAAGCTCAGTGTCAACGGGAAGCGCTGCTGGCTCAGCGAGAGGAATTTATTTTCCGGATGACCCATGATATACAAACTCCATTGGTGGGTGCCAATCGGATGTTAGAGCTGCTCCAAGACGATGCTTTTGGGACAATCTCCACCAGTGCCAAAGCCAAGATCGATATTATGATGCGGAGCAATGAAGACCTACTCAAAATGGTCAGAGACCTCGTCGAAGTTTATACCTATGATGCTGGCCATAAAGAGCTAAACCGTTCGCCAGTCGATATTTGCGGCATTGCTAAAGAAGTGTTTCAAGCCTTGGAGCCGCTGGCGCAAGACAAGTCGCTAGAACTGAAGTTAGTGATTGATGCGGCTAAACTTAACTACGAGATATTCGTTGATCGTCTAGAAATAAAGCGCGCCTTCATTAATCTAATCGGCAACAGCTTAAAGTTTACTGACAAGGGTCACATTACCCTCACACTTTGGGGCAGTAGTGCTGATAATCCGTGGATTAAAATCACCGTGCAAGATACTGGCGTTGGGATCAGCGAGGAAGACCAAGCGCAGCTCTTTGAGCGGTTTCGACGTGGCCGCCATAAACGATCGAACAGTGGTTTGGGGCTGTACCTGTCAAGTCAAATCATCAAGGGGCATCAAGGCAGCATTCAGGTGGAGTCGGTGCTAGGTCAGGGGACGACTTTTACGGTCATGTTGCCTAACTTCAGCCCTTAGAGGGTGCAGATTGATCGCCAACTGCACAAAACTATTCCTTTTGATTCGGCTGAAGACTCCAGAGCACTCTACTATGACAGACTACAAAGCCCACCAAACAGCCTAAGTTAGTTATTATGCAGTTTACCCTCTATCACTATATTACAAGGAATTAACTCATGGCAGAACATAATGGTGTAATGATGCAGTTCTACCATTGGTATAATGAACCTGATGGGACACTTTGGAACGAACTCAGTGCCGAGGCAGAAAATCTCGCGGCATTTGGTGTGACTTCGGTTTGGCTCCCCCCAGCCTACAAGGGAACTGGCGGCGGGTATGATGTGGGTTATGGCGTTTATGACATGTATGACTTGGGCGAATTTGACCAGAAGGGTTCAGTTCGGACGAAGTATGGGACGAAGGACGAATACATTGCCGCGATCGCGATAGCACAAGCCGCAGGCATTCGCGTCTATGCCGATGTTGTGATCAATCACATGATGGGCGCAGATCACGAGGAGGAAGCTGAAGCAATTCCGCTCAACCCGGATAATCGTCAAGAAGCGATCGGAGATTTGCAGCCAGTCAAGGTTTGGACACATTTCACTTTTCCCGGTCGCAATGGCCAGCATTCCGATGCTGAGTGGCATTGGTGGCACTTCGATGCGGTCGATTACAACGCCCTCGATGAAGGAACGAATGCAGTTTACCTCTTTAAGGATAAGCACTTTGACCAGCAAGTCGATTTGGAGAAGGGCGCGTTTGACTACTTAATGGGTTGTGACTTGGATGTAGAACATCCAGAAGTCAGACAGCGACTCAACGATTGGGGTACTTGGTACCTTGACCAGACAAACGTCGATGGTTTCCGCTTCGATGCCGTCAAGCATGTCCGCGCCGGGTTCTTTCCCGAATGGTTGCAACACTGCCGCAAGCACGTAGGACGCAAGTTCTTTGCTGTCGGTGAATACTGGTCAAATGAAATCGAAGCGCTCCATCACTTCATTGATGTGACGGGCGGCGATGTCATGCTATTTGATGCGCCTTTGCATTACAACTTCAGCGAGGCGAGCAAGTCGGGCAATAGCTACGATATGCGGCAGATCTTCGATGGCACACTGGTGCAGCAGCAGCCCGCACTGGCAGTAACCTTGGTCGATAATCATGATTCTCAGCCGCTACAATCGTTAGAATCAGTGGTCGAAGCATGGTTTAAGCCGCTGGCTTATGCGCTGATTCTATTGCGGCGCGATGGTTATCCTTGTTTGTTCTACGCTGATTACTATGGCGCTCATTACAAAGATAAGGCAAATGATGGCAATGAGTACGAAATCTGGATTGATAGCCATCGTTGGTTAATCGACAAGTTCCTAGCGGCACGTCGTAGCTTTGCTTTCGGCGAACAGTACGATTACTTTGACCATGCCAATACAATCGGGTGGACAAGATTGGGGACGGAAGAGAAGCCGGGAGCAATGGCTGTGGTGCTGTGCAACGGCAATGCCGGGTCGAAATGGATGGAAGTTGGCCAGCCCAATACCGTCTATATTGACCTAACGGAACATATCAAAGAACTCGTTACAACCAACGAAGACGGTTGGGCTGATTTCCCCTGCGGGGCGGGTTCGGTATCGGTCTGGGTGCCACAAACGTAAAGCTCGACATCGTCCCCCGGATCCCCAAGACTGTGAGATAATAAGCAGTTTAAATCCCACAGTCTTACAGGTTTGGGAGCTTAAAGTGTTGCAATAAATGTTTGATTTGGTCTCACTAGACTGAAATCATGCGGCTACATTTACCAACCAGCCGAAGGCGATCCGAAAGCAGGAATTGAACCTGGCATTCCTTTTGCCACATTGCCAGAAGATTGGCATTGTCCTAGCTGTAATGCTGAGATGTCTAAATTTGAGCCAGAGCAAGGGCAAACACCAGGCATGGTTGCACCGATCGGTGAATAGCGCCAATTCTGATTGGGTCGTCAGTTCTAAGGAGCTAACCTCAATTTGAGGATAGCTCCTTATATGGTTCAATTTTTGCTTTGCGACTGTGGGCTAATTATTTAACTGATGGTTTCAATCTCTGATTCAGTCGAAGCTGGGTTAAACGTTGCTTGTAAGATGTCAATCACAACCTGAGGATCAGTAGTTTGTTGCATTGCCGCTGCTTCCGGATCCAGACGATCGCGGATATCAGGGGAGTCGGCTCGCAGTTCTTCCACCAGGGCAATCAGTTTGGCGATCTTTTGTTCGGTGATGAGGTTCAACTGAAGCGCCAGATGGGCACGTTCCTCACTAGCTTCTTCTTCGCGAGTTTGGTAAATCAAGACGCCAGTCGAAATCACAAGCGAAATCACACCAATTCCCTGCTC
Source organism: Synechococcales cyanobacterium GL140_1_metabinner_5_sub (assembly GCA_025359065.1). Lineage (GTDB taxonomy): Bacteria > Cyanobacteriota > Cyanobacteriia > Cyanobacteriales > Chamaesiphonaceae > JAAFHZ01. Next base: position 5,978 of record JANYHM010000035.1, read on the forward strand.
TCTTAGGTTAAATTGCGGCACACCCCAGTCCACTGAATTGGACTGAAATAAATGGCTGACGATGCCCCAAGTGCTAAAAAAGATCAGCTCCGCATACAGAAACCAAGGCTGCCCAAAGGCTGTCGCGATCGACTCAAGTAGCAGTTGATGCTTGGGTAAATTTTGGCGTCTTTGAGCTTGAAAGCCGATGATTGTTTCAACGTTTTGAAGGATTTTTTCTTGAAATTGTTCTTGTTGTAACGACGGATTCATTTTACTATCTCACTGTTGGGTTAAGCTTGGGAACGGCTTAAAACGTAAATTTGAATCAAGCACGTGGCTCAAGCGTATACTGCTAAAGTAAGAGATCTGGCAACCAAGGGCATCTGCCTTTGGTACTGTAATCTGTGGATGAGCGATAGTGTTGGCAGTTGTGATATTGGAGCAACTCAGAAATTTTCAGACGACAACACTCCTTTAGGCAGATTCCCAACATAGGTGGAGCAGATATGATAGTTATGTTGAGGTTAAAACCCATCATTAATCAAGGAGCTAGATCATGAGTCTCGAAGATAAAGCCAAAGCAGTAGCCAAAAACATTGAGGGTAAAGCCCAAGAGGTTATTGGAAAGGTGACCGGTGATAAAGGCGATGAAATCGCTGGCAAAGCAAAGCAGGCCGAAGCGTCTGGTCGTCATGCCCTCGAAGATGCAAAAGATGATGTTAAGAAAGCATTGGACTAGTCAGCATCTTATTGAATCTGTTTAAAGCTCCTGTAATGCTTGGTTAAATGCAATATCCAATAGCGTTTAGGTACTTTGTGTCAGGTTCAACTGTTGATGACGGTTTCATTGTTTAACTAATACCCTATGAGGTAATGCCTTGTAGGGTGTTTTTATTTTAAGTCAAACAAGTTGTACCTCCAAAGACATAGTGTTCTCACAGCAAATGTCTCTCTAAAAGTACAATGCGACATTAATTTACATTGATAAATTATGTGTATTCCAT
>JANYHM010000008.1 GCA_025359065.1 Synechococcales cyanobacterium GL140_1_metabinner_5_sub
TCCTCCAGCAAGATTGTTCGGTTCAAGCTGGAACGCGCAATTTAATGACGCATTCTATGGTGTCAGCGATCGCGCTGGATGCTCGGATGATGAAGATTTCTAGCTCTTTTTTAGGATGCAATGCCACGCCATTTCGAGCGATATTATTTGAGAAGTCAGCAAAGACGAATTGGCTAGTATCTTGGCATCAGGATACTGTCTTGCCACTGAAGCAGTTTAATTCATCACTAGAGTGGGGGCCTTGGTCGGAGAAAGCGGGCATTCTTTATGCGCAGGCTCCTTCCTGGGCATTACAGCGAGTGGTAGCACTTCGACTGCATCTAGACAATACGACACAGGAAAATGGGGCTTTGCGAGTCATTTCTGGCTCCCATGAATCTGGAGTTTTGAGCCATGAGGCAATTGTGGAGATGACGAAGTTGGGTGAAGCCGTTACCTGTGAAGTTAAAGCAGGTGGGGTGATGGCGATGAGTCCATTATTGATTCATGCCTCATCAAAAATGATTGTGGATCAACCGAGAAGAGTTTTGCACATTGAGTATGCTGATAGTTTGGAGTTTAAAAGTATCCAGCTTGCCGTTGCTTAACAATTTCGTTGCTACGAGCTGGCGAGAATTGATCCATAATAGCGAAACGTGGCTCACAGCCTCAGAACAAAAATGTTAGACCGCTTTGATTTCCCTCTCTAAGTCTCAGCACTCTTAGCTAATACCCAGAAGACAGCGATCGCTCCTCCAAGCTAAAATAAAGTAGTACAAGTCGCAGCAAGATTTGACCTTGACTTTTCTCAAAAGACTGTGCTAAAAGAGAGTTATATATGCCTCTGCTAGGCTATTCTTCCACAGCATCTCTGATCTCTATGAGTTGTGTGCAAACCTTTGACTGCGGCTGCTGAAACCGAGTCAACCTCTCTTCAAAACACCATAATTTGGTTTTGACTAGCAAATATGCAGCCGAAAAATATTTTGCGGCTTCTGCGAGCTTTGGCTCGGCAGGGGCTTGATGTGCAATATGATAACCAATCCTACAAAGTGCGTTGGTCTAATGCCGATGATGCACCGATCGCGGAAGTGCTTTTACCTGAACACTTCCCCGTAGAAGCCAAGGCATTCAAACAGTTAGCCAACTTGGCAATGGCCAAGCATCCTGCGGGCGGTCAGGTTTGTCGAGTCTGTGCTACCCCAGATTTTCATCCAGGTGATGCAGGGGTGGCGATCGGCTCCATCATTGAAATGGCCAACCAAGTCATTCCGGCAGCCGTAGGTTCTGATATCAACTGTGGAATGCGTCTTCATGTGGCTGATCTTTCCGTGGAACAGTTTCTGAGTCAGCGTGATCGTTTTGTAGAGCTAATGAAGGGTGATTACTTCTTTGGTAAGCGGGATGTCACTATGACCGCACCAGCAATGGCAGCCATGTTTCAACATGGAGTTGTAGGCTGGTTAGATGCTATGCTTTCTCAACCTACTGGAAGCATTATCCAATCAGATATAGACCAGCTCGCCTCAGAAGTCGATCGGATTTTTCTGGGGGGATCAGGGCTGGGTGACGCGCAAGGGAGCCTGTCCAGCTCATGAGGGGTCAGCCGGTGATTATCCCCGGTTCTATGGGTGCGCCTTCTTATCTATTAGTGGGGTTAGGTAATGAAGACTGGTGTTGTTCGGCTTCTCATGGGGCAGGGCGATCGAGGTCGCGTTTTGATCTGAGCCGCCGGGGTAATCAGGAGAGTGAGGCAGAACTGGGGTTGACTGGTGTTGATTGTGTTACTTTGCGAGAGGAGCGGCGCATTGAGGAAGCCCCTGCGGCCTACAAGCCGATTGCACCAGTCATTGATGCCCAGGTGTCAGCGGGGTTGGTGCAAGTGGTAGCGCGGATGCGCCCGATTTTGACTTTTAAGGCGTGAGTCAGGATTGTATTTGAATTGACACATCCAGAGCTGAGCGGTACTCATGGGGAAACGGCTATAGTGATCAGTATCTTGTGCAACATGGGGATTGTTAGATATGTTGGATGTTTTGGTTCTGCATAAATTCAATCCACTTGTCCACCTGCTCCGTACCATATCCTGGTCGAGCAGAGCCAAATACAATGGGTTCATTCTCTGAAGCTGGAGCAAATTTATACATATTCAGAAACAACAGAAGATCATCAAACAAATTGTTTACGGCATTGCTTGCAGATGTAGCATTGCTTGCCGCGCCGGTAGCCATTTTTGGAAAGATTGATCGATCGGCAGTGAGGGCATTTCATTACTTTCATTACATTTGATCCTAAATCATCACCTACATAGGGTGCCAGATAGGACACAATCAAATCCTCGGTCTGCTGGGTTAATTGGGCGACATGATTCAGGTCAGCGCTTCTGAGAATTTGCAAAGTCAGTGCATTACTGCTGTGTACACATACCTCTGCCAGTAATTGAGTGTTAGTTAATTGCGGATTTCGCTGTTTGAGAATCGTTGCCATGAAATCGATCGCTTCTTGGGTAAAACTATCATCGATCGATTGAAAAATTTCTCGGGACTCAAAAAATTGCACAAACACTACTCGGGAAACCGGGTCATCAAAAATATTGACCACCGACTGGACTAGTAAGTGAATAGTAAACCGCAAAGATTGATGGGATAGATCAAGGCTGCCAGCTTGTGCCCACATCTGCTTAACTCGCTCCACATGGTACAGCTCCATTGCCTGGAAAATCGCCGCTTTGTCTGGGAAAAACTGATACAGCGATCCGATCGCCGTCTCTGCTTGAACGGCAATCAATTGGGTGGTAGCAGCCGTATAGCCCACCCTTTCAAAAACTAAAGCTGCTGCTGCCAAGATTTTTTTAACTCGTTCTTTACCTCGTTGCTGTCGAGGCTGCCGACGCATGGTGCTTGACAAACATGAATCATCTTTCATATATTAGAAAATACGATCAATCTTTCGTATATTTTACTCTGGGAGAGAATACGATGTCGTCTATGTTACCTGGTGCTCCTTGGTTGTTAGCTCATCGATCGATGATAAAAACTAATCAACCTTGCAAAATTTCCTTACAGGGTAATGATTTTGTTTTGTGGGTAGATGCCGCCGGTGAAATCCAAGCTCTGCCCAATGCCTGTCCCCATATGGGTGCGATGCTGTCAGCCGGTTGGTGTAAGCAAGGTAAAGTGGTTTGTCCTTTTCATGCTCTCCAGTTTGACGGAGCGGGCTGCACTGTTTTACCAGGTTCTGGTCAGCAGACATTGCCTTTACTTCAACCTCTAAAATTAATCATCCAAAACGATTTTATTTGGTCTTATGGTCAGCACGAACCAGTTATGCCTATTCCCAGTATTTTAAATGAAATAGCCAGCGACTATAAATTTATTGGAATGACTGGTGAATATAATGTCCAGACCGATTTGTTATCAATGCTATTGAATATGCATGACTACAATCACCAAAATGGCACCCATCGGCCACTATTTGAGATTGAAGAAGTATTGTTCGATCGCTTTGTCGATGAAGGCTATCATTCTGATGCCTATTATCGAATGCCCAGAGCACAGACCAGTCTGAGCGATCTTTTCAGAAATCCAGCTCTGCTGGCCATGCCCAAAACATTGACAGCCCATCTGGAAAACTTCTTTCCGGCTCTAGTGATTTTTCATGGCACTACTTTTTTCGGCAAATTCAAGCAGTGTCATATTTTTGTCCCAGAGTCAGAAGCCCATACTCGTACTTATGTGTTAGTCTTTGGGCAAACTAATAGTTTTATTGGCAAAATTGCTTTACGGGCATTGCGATCGAACATGCTGCAATTGGTGGATCAAGTCGTGCAGCAAGATGCCGACATTTTACACAAGATCTACCCAGGGACTCCCCAAAAAATCAAACTTAATAATGAGGTCGGCATGGATTGGGTACATCGTAATTTTGAGCATTTCCCTCAGATAGTTATCCCCAAATAACGAGACAGAAATTTGTTAACTGACTTAATTCGTGAATTTTCACTGATTAAGATATACTCATGGCATAATGATTGACGGAAATTGTAGCAGGAAACCGTCAATGGTTCATACCCCTACTAGACAAATCACTTTAGAGCAGTTTTTGGCATTACCCGAGACTAAGCCAGCTAGTGAGTATATTGATGGTCAAATTATCCAGAAACCCATGCCTCAAGGTCATCATAGTGTGATTCAGAGTGAGCTATTAACTGAGCTGACTCTGGTTTTGAAGCGTCAGGGTATTGCGGTGCCTTTCAGCGAGCTGCGCTGTACTTTTGGGGGTCGATCGATTGTGCCAGATATCGCGGTGTTTGAGAATTTGCGAGTGCCGACGAATGCTGGGGAAATAGAAAATGTGTTTATGATTGCTCCAGATTGGACAATTGAAGTTTTGTCACCGGGGCAGAGTGCTAACAAAGTTTTGAAAAATATTAATCACTGCTTGGCACATGGGGCACAGATGGGTTGGTTGATTGATCCGAGTGATCGATCGGTAGTAATTAGTGGTTCGGGGTATAGCGCGGAAGTAGTCGATGAGCCGCTGGCTATTTTGCCGGTGCCAAATTTTGCTAAATCCTTGCAGCTATCGATCGAACAAATGTTTAGCTGGTTGAATCTAGCGTAGATTAATGAAATATCTATACACGATCGATAACTCTGACCATACCAAAACTGATGGCTCGATCGCCTCAGAGCTAGATGAATACATTACCATTGCTGGTATCCGAGAAATTTATCGGTCGGCGATCGAGCAATATCCTGAAGAATGCTGTGGCTTGATTTTGCAGCAGGGAATTTGTCCCTGCCCAAATATCCAAAACCAACTACATCAATTAGACCCTAGCAACTACCCCCGCACTGCCGCTAACGCTTTTACCTTCGCCGCTGCGGATGCTCTATTTTTGAGCCGTAACATTAATTCTACTAATCCTGTAAAGATTATTTATCACTCCCATCCAGATGTCGGAGCCTACTTCAGTTATACTGACAAAACCAGCGCTCTGTATGAAGGCCAGCCCATTTATCCAGTTGATCATTTAGTAATTGGTGTGCAAAATGGTAGCGTGATCTGTGCCAAAATCTTTAGATTTATTGGAACCGAGTATACTTTAGTAGCTATTATCCCTGGCAGTAACGACAAGATTTTTGATCAGCTTATCAAAGGCGACTATAATGATTAACTGCTTTAAGATAGATGCAGCGCCTTTTATCTGTCAAAAATCTCTATGGCCTTTGGTACCGATCTCGCCCTGCTCATTCGCGCCCGCTACTCCTTGATCTATATTCCCACGATCGAAGAAGAGCGAGTAGAAAAATCGATCGAGCAAGTGGCCAAACAGCTAGAAAACCGTCCGGTATACATCTGGGACTTTGTAGATGGCTACCAAGGCAACCCCAACGATCAAGGATTTGGCCGACGAAATCCTTTGCAAGCCCTAGAATTTATCGACAAACTATCCCCCAACGAACCCGGTATCTTTATTCTGCGAGACTATCATCGCTTTTTAGAAGACGTATCCGTTGCCCGGAAGCTGCGTAACCTGGGGCGTAAGTTTAAAGCCGAACCCAAAAACCTGATCATCCTTGCCCCCCAAATCAGCATCCCCAACGACCTCAGCGAAGCCATCACCATCTTAGAATTTCCTTTACCCAACGCCGAAGAAATCCGCAGCGAAATCGCCAAACTCCTGCAAGCCACCCAGCAAAACCTAGCCAGCCCAGATCTTGATGACATCGTGCGCGCCAGCCAAGGTTTATCGCTCGATCGAGTGCGCAGAGTACTAGGCCGCGCGATCGCCGAACATCAATCGATCGAACCCGCCGACGTAGAGTCGATCCTAGAAGAAAAACGCCAAACCATTCGTCAAACCCAAATCTTAGACTTCTACCCTACCAGCGCCCAAATGGCAGACATCGGTGGCCTAGACAACCTCAAAGAATGGCTAGTCCGTCGGGGTGGCTCCTTCTCTGATAAAGCCCGTCAATATGGCTTACCCCATCCCCGTGGTCTATTACTTGTGGGCATTCAAGGTACTGGTAAATCTTTGACTGCCAAGGCGATCGCCCACCATTGGCACCTGCCATTACTCAGACTCGATGTCGGTCGTCTGTTTGCCGGACTAGTCGGCGAATCAGAATCGCGCACTCGCCAAATGATCCAGCTCGCCGAAGCCCTGTCACCCTGCATTCTCTGGATCGACGAAATCGATAAAGCCTTTGGCGGACTGGATAGCAAAGGTGATGCAGGCACCACCAGTCGAGTTTTTAGCACCGTTGTTACCTGGCTAGCCGAAAAAACCTCTGCGGTGTTTGTGGTGGCCACCGCCAACAATGTCCAAGCTCTGCCTCCAGAAATTTTGCGCAAGGGGCGGTTTGATGAAATCTTTTTTGTTGGTTTACCCAGTCAGAATGAACGCCGATCGATCTTTGCGGTACATTTACAAAAAGTGCGGGCGCAGAGCTTACGAGACTTTGACCTCGATCGACTAGCTGCCGAAACCCCTAGCTTTTCTGGAGCAGAAATCGAACAAATTTTAGTTGAAGCCATGCATATTGGCTTTAGTCAGAACCGGGACTTTACCACAAATGATATTCTGGAAGCTGCTAGTCAAACTATCCCTCTAGCAGTCACCGCCCAAGAGCAAATTAACGCTTTGCAAGAATGGGCAAACTCAGGCCGTGCAAGGCTGGCATCTCGTCAAGGCAATATTTTAGGCAACGACCAATGATTAACGTGATTAAATTTCTGCTCGGCGTGATACTAGGAATAGCTGCTTTAGGTGCCATGGCTGGTGCTGGAGGCTATTACTTTTTTACGACTAACCTGAGTGTGCAGCCCAAGCGCCCGCAGTTTGCTGAAGAAAATAAACCTAAACCAAAACCCAAGCCGATCGCCACTCCGAAACCAACAGAATCAGAAAAACCTGACCCTAAAAAAGAAGAAAAAGAATTACCTGTTGGGGCTTATGGTGCCACCGTAATTTGGGAGCAGGGTGTATCTCTACGTCAAGAAGCTGCCGATAGCAGTGCCAAAATTGGTGGCGTAGCCTTCAAAGAAAAAGTCACTGTAATGCAAGAAAATACCGAAAAAACCTGGGTACAGATTAGAAACAGTGATGGTACTTTGGAAGGCTGGCTAAAAAGCGGCAACTTAGAGCGCGATCCAGGAAATTGAAAAATTCATTTGGTTGAGCGGATTCGCGTAGCGTCTGCCTGCGCAGAAGCCAACAACAAGCGCGATCCGAGCGTCTTCATCAGATAACGTCGAAATCATCTAGAACCTAGATGGTGGACAGTGCCCACCCTACAAGACTCTCATCAATCTCACTTTAAACGATCGATCGCTGGCAGCGGGGGCAAATGGCATGAATACTCATTTGGCAATCTAGCAGATGGTAGCCTTCTTTTTGAGCAGTTTTATTGCCAATCTTAAGAATCGAATCATTTTTGAATTCGATCGTTTTATTGCAAGAAACACAAATTAAATGGTGATGATGGTGAGGAGCTGGACTATTGATTTCATAATGTTTGTGTCCTTCAGCTAGCTCTAGCTCCCGCAAAATGCCCATGCGCGACATCATTTTTACGGTGCGGTAAATAGTCGAAAGGCTAATTTGATGGCCAGCAGTAGCCAAGACTCCCTGGAGATCTTCGGCGCTTAGGTGTTTGCCGCTTTCGAGATCTTGGAAAATCTTTAAGATTACTTCTCGCTGGGGTGTAAGCCGCCACCCTTTATCGTGCAGTTCGGCTTTGAGTGACTCGGCGGTGTACGTAGACATATCCAGCTACTGTGACATTGCTTAGGGTGAAATTGCTGCGGAGAGTATTGCCAATTCTTAGGTAGGCAACATAGAGGCTAACTAACTAGCCAGCCTCTATATTAGCTTACGAGACCCTAAAGTTAACCACCTTGGTTGGGAGTGCGGCAGTTTGTAACAGTTCGGGTTCTGCTAATAACTCTCGGTACAAATCACTGAGCTGCTGAGCTACACCCGACCAACTGAAATAAGTAAGGACTCTTTGAGCTGACTTTTTGCGGGCTTTTTGTGCCCACAGGCGATCGACCAAAATACGCTCGATCGCCTGTGCAAAACCATCTACATCCTGAGCTGGTACTAAGATGCCAGTTTCTTCGTCCACCACAGTAAAGTTCAGCCCACCAACTGCCGAAGCGACTACTGGAGTACCACATGCCATGGCTTCGATCGCCACCAGACCAAATGGCTCGTAGTGACTTGGCACTACGCAAACATCGGCAGCCGAGTAGTAGAGGGGTAATCGATCGTGACCCACCATCCCCACAAAGTCGGTTTGCTCAGTAATGCCTAGCTCTGCAACCAACTCTTCAATCCGCAGTCGCTCTTGACCATCAGACTGGTTGGGGTCACTGCCGCCCACAATTACCAACCGCAATCGCTCTAAATCTAGAGACGCATCATCGCATTGGGCATAGATTTGACCGACGGCGCGTACTAAAGTATCAATGCCCTTGCGTTGATCGAAACGACCTACATACAAAATCACTTTATCTTGGGGATCAATATTCAGAGTCTGGCGACTCACGGGCTTAGACATGATCTGAAAATTATCCACGTCCGTCCCACAGGGAATTACCTGAGTATTTCCTACTTTAGAAACCAACTGGCGCAGATCGTCTTGTTCCTGTGGACTAGTGGCTACCACACAGTCATAGCTTTCTAAAATGTCTTTTTCGATCGCCAGACGTTGACTGGCAACTTCTGGAACTTCAGGGACTGATAGATATTTTACGGCACCCAAAGAATGATAGGTATGCACTAATTTTACTGGGTAATGCTGACGCAGTTGCATTCCTACCCAGCCAGACATCCAGTAATGAGTATGAATAGCTTTATAGGTCATAGAATGCTTAGTTTGAAAACGCAGTAATGCTTGCACGAACTCCGGCATATAGGGCATCATTTCATCCCGTGAAACATAAGCTTGTGGCCCAGCAACTAAGCGAATAGTGCGGCAGCAAGGGCTATGCTGAACAATTTCTGGATCATAGGGGTTAGCCTTGCGCGTAAACATATCTACCTGATAGCCCAAGGCAGCGAGGGCTTCTCCAACTTGTCGGACATAAACGTTTTGTCCGCCAGCGGCTTCTTTGCCTATTTCTGCTGCGGGATCTCCATGCTCCGAGATTAAGGAGATCGCTGGACGGGATCGATCGATCGAACTCAAAGCTAGGGGGTTGGTTTTAGCAAAACCTAATAAATGCTGTCGGTTTTTTTGCGACATACTAACACCTCGATTTTATTACTGTACGCAGAAAGCAGCCTTAGACACTTTTCAGTATTTTGGGGCTGCTATGCTGCTAACTCAGACCCGATTCTTGGTTAAACCAAAGAAAGAGTACGGGTTATTTGACTATGACCATTCATAGACCACTTTTCTTCTAACACTGCTTGGTAAGCAGCCTCATAACCATTGGTCATGGCTTGTACCCCAAACTTGAGGGCGACATAATCTCGGCAAGACTGTCGATCGATACTGGCTACTTTTGCCACGGCATTTACGCATTCGTCTACGTTTTGACAAACAAAGCCGCTGACTCCATCAGAAATAACTTCACCAACTGAACCCATTTCGATGCCGATTACTGGTGTCCCGGCAGCCATCGACTCGATCATGACCAAACCAAAAGGTTCGCGCCAAGTAATGGGGAACAAGGTGGCATAAGCCCGACCCATCAAGTTATTTTTCTGATGATGGTTGGCTTCACCCAAGAACTGAATAAATTCACCATCTACATGTGGTGCAATCTGCTCGTTGTAGAACTGTTCGTCTACAGGATCAATTTTGCCAGCCATCTTGAGGGGAATACCTACTCGCTTGGCAATTTCGATCGCGTGATGAGGCCCTTTTTCGGGAGACATTCGACCTAAGAAAGCCAAATACTGTGGCTCATCTGGCTGAGGGAAAAATTTATGATCGCCAACTCTAATGCTGTTGTACACGGTAGAAATGCAATTCAAGTCTAGCTGCGGTTCCCTTTGGGAGTTAGAAATACTAATATAGGGCTGATCTTTGGCATAAGAGTACATCTTGGCGTTGTCACGGGTAAAGATGCCATGAAGAGTATGTACTGTCGGCACTTTACATAACTTGGCGTAAGGCAATGCCGAGCATCCCATGTGAGAGTGGATAATATCAAATTCTTCTGCTCGCTCATAAACGCTAACTAAGTTCAGCATTTCATAAATTCCATACTCCTTAATATCTGGGTCAAGACGTAAGGCTTGGGGATGGATCGCTGATAGTTTGGCATCAGTGATCGAGTCGCCAGATGCAAATAGCGTTACCTCATGACCGCGTGCTACTAACTCGTCAGTTAGCAAGCCAACCACAAGCTCAATTCCGCCGTAGGCTGGAGGTGGCACGCGCTCCCACAAGGGGGCGATTTGGGCGATTCTCATGAATTTTCTCCTGAGTTTTTAATCAAAATTATTTAAGGTTCTGATGGGCTTACTTCTACAGTGTTTTGCAATATAAATTTTTGGCTGTTTACTCTAGGAGTACAGATGTAAAGAGCAATAGCCACCGTAAATAGTGAGTTTCAAATCGCAGCTTGGTCTCTGATCGCTTCACTACAAAGTTTTTTTGGAATACAATAAATTCCTCTCAAAAATTTATTTGAGTGACGAGTAAGTCTTGCTGATAAAGGAATCTAGCAAGCGTTAGCAATTAGATAAAGCTGAAATTAAAGTGTTTTCCTAAACAGTCTAAGCTTAAATGCTTATTTTTATACCCAATGGTATCTTAACAATAATTTTATATTTTAGTTGGTCTTAGATTGTTCCCCCAAACGCAGTGGCTCATCGGCATCCAGGCCGTAAAAAGCCGTATTTTTTCTTAATATAACTTAACAAATTTTCAGATAAAGTATTATTCGTAACAGCCCAAATAGTCATTTGCCTGGATTGGGTTTCAAATTACGCTGATTTATTTCTTGCCATTGAATGTAACAGGTGGCTACCTTTAAAGAACAAGTGTAAGCAACGATCGGCTGTTCTTCGCTAAATTTAAGATTAAAAATTCGTACGTTGTAACCATATCTACGGGCGACTAAGCCATATCTATTTACTAATTGATAGCGTTCTAAGTACTCTAAATTATTCCAAAATTGGGAATTTACCACTAAATCAATGCGTTTCTTTGTGGGATAAGCCAACCAGTTTAAAACGAGCTTATTAGGGAGCTGATCTTGAGTCCACCAGAGGCTGGGCATACTTTTGCGAAATACTGGAAACCGTTCGATCGAATCAGCCATAATCACACCAGAACTTTTTTGCACGCCAGAACCTTTCAACATTTCCACATCTAGCGGTTCGGAATCGTAACTTACAGGACTACTGGTAGGGTCAGGAAAAACCAGCGGAAGTTGGGCGGGGGCAGATGAGACAGAGTTAGTGGGTAGAATCGCCCAACAGCACAGCAGCATTAGAGAATGTCTTAAGTACCCTAAGTTTTTTTGTTGTTTCTTTGGTTGCATGACTAGATCCTCCCTCTTGGCTATTAGCCCGGTTTGGCTTACAAATATTCTAAGCGCAATTTCTATTTAGCAGGCAGATTACCGCCGAAGATGGGCTAGGATGGCAAGTGACTGTTACTCTTGTCTCTATTCGCAGTTAAAGCATTGCCATCATGATACTTCCGGAATTCGATCAGTTTGCTGCTCTTGCTGCCCCTCCTACTTCAGGTGCTTGTCAGAGCAACTTTATTCCGGTCTATCAAGAGTGGGTAGCCGATTTAGATACTCCAGTTTCGGCTTGGCAGAAAGTGTGCAGCGGTTCGCCCTATAGTTTTTTGTTGGAATCAGTGGAAGGCGGCGAAAAGGTTGGTCGCTATAGCTTGTTGGGCTGCGATCCGCTGTGGATTTTAGAAGCACGGGGCGATCGAGTTAGTAAAATCTATCGGGATGGCCAGATAGAAGAGTTTCAGGGAAATCCGTTAGAGATTTTGACCCAATGCCTTGCCGATTACCACCCAGTTAAACTACCAATGCTGCCAGCAGGAATTGGCGGGCTGTTTGGTTTTTGGGGCTACGAATTAATTAAGTGGATTGAGCCGTCAGTGCCAATATATGCTGCCCAAACTAATGATTTACCCGATGGCTGCTGGATGCAGGTCGATCATTTAATGATTTTTGATCAGGTGAAACGCAAGATCTTTGCCGTGGCCTATGCCGATATTCGGGCGGCCAAAGGAGACTTAAAGCTGGCCTATCAACAGGCCAGCGATCGGGTGCAATCTTTATTAGATCGACTTCAGCAATCTACTCAACCACAATTTCTTAAATGGCAGCCGCCAGCCCCGGCGGTGAAGACCACTGAACTGCCGCCAAATTACCGCAGTAATACTAGTAAAGAAGAGTATTGTGCGAGCGTCGAGGCAGCCAAAGAATACATCAGAGCCGGTGATATTTTCCAGGTGGTGGTTTCTCAGCGCTTGAGCACCGATTTTGTAGGTAAGCCGTTTGATTTGTATCGATCGCTGCGTCTAGTCAATCCTTCGCCTTACATGGCCTATTTCAACTTTAGAGATTGGCAGATCATTGGCTCTAGCCCCGAGGTAATGGTGAAAGCCGAAAACAATGGTGACGGGACTAAGGTGACTCTACGCCCCATTGCCGGTACTCGTCCGCGCGGAGCTACGCCTCAACAAGATGATGATCTGGCTATGGAGCTATTGGCCGATCCTAAGGAGGTAGCCGAACATGTGATGCTGGTAGATCTGGGTCGCAATGACCTAGGGCGAGTCTGTATCAGTGGCACGGTGAAGGTAGATGAAATGATGTCGATCGAGCGTTATTCTCATGTTATGCACATTGTCAGCAATGTGGTGGGTGAGTTGGCACCCCATAAAACTGCCTGGGATCTACTAGAAGCCTGTTTTCCGGCAGGAACAGTCAGCGGCGCACCCAAAATTAGAGCGATGGAAATTATCCACGAACTAGAGGGCTGTCGGCGGGGCTTATACTCAGGAGTCTATGGCTACTACGACTTTGAGGGTCAGCTAAATACGGCGATTACTTTGAGAACGATGGTGGTGCGATCGACGGAAGCTGGCCATGAAGTCTCGGTGCAGGCCGGTGCAGGGCTAGTGGCAGACTCCGATCCGGTGACAGAGTATGAAGAGACTCTGAATAAGGCTAAGGGGTTATTAGAAGCGATTAAGTGTCTGAGTTAGTTTAAAAACTACCTAGCTGTCTTGGTCAACAAATAGACTCCAACTCCAACTCCCAACATGTTTGGAATCCAGCCCGCAAAGAAAGGCGATAAATAACCTACCTCACCCAGGGCACCCATGACGGTAATCAGAATATAGTAGCCAAAAATCATCAGCAAACTCACCCCGAAACTAGTGGCCTTACCGCCCCGCTGTGGTCTAATTCCTACTGCCGAACCAATAATGCCAAAAATTAGACAGACAAAAGGCAGTGCTAGTTTCTGTTGGATTCTGATTTGAAAAACATTTACGGCTTTCCAGTCACCTTTACTGCGCAGCACCTCTAAGTAATTAATCGATTCAGTAATATTCATTTGGTCGGGCTGTCGATCGGGAGCCGCGATATCTAAGGGAGTTTTGCCCAGACTTACTTTTAGGTGCTCAAACTGGCTCTTAGTAGAGTTTTTCGACTTCGGATCAATTTCATACACCGTGCCATTAGAAAAGTCCCAGGTTTTTTTGCCAATATCTAACCTGCCAGACTTGGCATCAATTACTCGACTGACTTCGCTTTGTGATCGATCGATCACCATTACATCCTTCATTTCTTGGCCATCAAACTGGCGAGCATAGAAAAAACGCACTAAGTTTTGAATTTCAGTGCCATCTTTTTGCTTTTCTTTGGTGATATCTGAATAGGTAATGTTGTCTTTTTTAAATGCTGGTTTTTCTTGCTTCAAAGCTCGATCCATAGTGGCAGCAGCTTCTAATTTCGCTGCGGGGACAACTGCTTCTTGCAATACAAAGGTCAAACCAGTCACCATCAAACTCAATACTAGAGCCGGTACAATCAATCGATAAACGCTAATTCCGGCGCTGCGTAGAGCAATAATTTCACTGTCTCCAGAAAGCCGCCCAAAGGTCATCATGGTCGCCAGTAGTACCGACATCGGAAAAGAATAGCCAATAAACTCTGGCATGGTGAGAGCCAAAACTTTTGCCGCAATTTCTAGCGGTAGCCCCGACTGAGTAACTTGGCGAATTAACTCAAACACACTGCCAACCGAAGTGGCGATCGAGGAAAAAGCACCCACCCCAAACAAAAAAGGCAGCAACAACTGAATAAAAATGTATCGATCCATCACCGATACATGGGGCAAAAAATAATTGATAAAGCGAAACCTAGTAACCATGCTGCTGCCCTGAATTTTGCCGACTCTAAAACTTAGTATTCCCCCATGGGAATAGATTTGAATTCACCTAACATTCAATAATCTCTGGCTCTTGGCTGCCCTTTACCACACCCATTTCTTGACGGGTTTGCCAGCCAGCCTGCCACTGCGATCGATCTTTCAGCGCCTTGGCATTGATCCAAAACCGCACGGTGGGGTCACAAGAAGAAACCATCTCGGCAAAGACATGGGTACCATCATTTTGGCGATTGATCACCTGAAAATGCCGCCAGCCCCACATTTTTTGGCAGGCTGTCCATTTGGATTGCAGCAGGTGGGGATACTTGATTTTCTTGACCATAGCTTTTGAGAGTTTGTGCTGTCTCTATATGGTAGATTATGCGGGCAGTCATGATGTTGGTGATGCCTAGGGAGAAATATGTCTACGATCGGCGAACAGGGTGAAGCATTGGTGGGTGCATGGCTGGGTACCAAGCAGGCCAAGGTTTTGCACTATCGTTGGCGATCGCGGCAGGCCGAGGTAGATATTATTGCCGAAAAGCAAGATGGCACGCTGCTGTTTATTGAAGTGAAAACCCGCAGCGCCAAGAATTGGGATACCGATGGTCTGCTGGCAGTTACGGCGCGCAAGCAGGCCAAAATTTTGCAGGGAGCCGAGATGTTTTTGGGTTTGCACCCAGAGTTAGCCGATCGGGCTTGTCGGCTTGATGTGGCGCTGGTACGGCGGGTTGCTGCGAATAAGACTTTTATTGGTAAGTCACTTTGCTCAACTTGTGCTGAGAGTGGCGAAGCTCTTCATCTTATTCAGTACTTGCCAGGAGCCTTTGATTCGTAATTTTAGATATCTCACTAGTGAATACAAGGAATGGATCCCTGGCCATACTTTACGATTTACGCCCGGAACCTTTTACCTGATCAGGAATCAAGAATCAAGTACAATGTATACCAATTTACAGAATCGATCAGAAACCTTTAAGTATAGTTCCGAAAGATTAAGTATCTTTAAATTCCCTGAGTGTGAGTTTTCACTATGTCCAATTCCAAAACCGGTGCTTTTTCTTTAGCGTTACTGAGCCTGACCACAGTTTGCATTAGCTTTCCAGCCTTTGCCGAATCTGATGTTTCTAGCAAAATTCTGATTGCTCAAACCTTAAATGTATCTGCTACAAATAACGAAATTCCGCTAGCAGCAGTGACTGCACCTCAAAGTGATGAGGTTGCTCCTACCGATCGCAATGCCCAAATTCTGAAGTCGCTCAATAAAAAGTATCAGTGCGGCATAGAAGAAATAGACAAAACTGTCTCTCGATCGGAGTTTGCCGGTAGCGTTGTCACTTGCCTTGAAGCATTAGAAGCCAAAATCGCCAAGAATCCTAGTGAAATACCTGCGGCGGACATGGCACAGCTCAAAGAGATGACCAGTAACTTTCTCAGCGAAGTTAGCGCGCTCAACAATCGGGTAGAAGCTGCTGAGAAAAAAGTGGCTATTCTCCAAAATGGCAGTAGTTTTTCCACCACTACTAAACTTGCCGGAGAAGTAATTATTGGCTTAAGCGCTCTTAGCGGTCAAACTGGCAAACCAGCCACTGACACGAATGGAGGAAATATTGTAGTAACTGATCGAGTACGCTTAAACTTCGATGCCAGCTTTAGCGGTAAAGATCGCCTGCGCACCCGTTTAGAGTCTCGGAATAATATTCCTTTTAATGCTGGTGCTGGTAACGGTGGCACGGGTACTAATACCACTCGCCTAGGCTGGGATGGAGATGAAGGAAATACGACTAATCTTTCTCTGTTACAGTACACATTGCCATTGGTAAATGGCTCCAAATTAACTTTGGATGCAACTGGTAGTGAATACAATGAAAACATGTACACCTTTAATCCGCTGTTGGCAGCAGCAGGCACCGGTTCCTTGACCAGATTTGGTCGTTTCAACCCGGTTTATCGTCAAAGTGGTTTGGGAACAGCGGCAACCCTCGATTATAAGTTCAGCCCTAACTTTACTGGTTCGATCGGCTATGCTGTACCTCTCGCGCCCGCACCGGCTGCCGGTGCTCCTGGTGTAGGTATTGCTAACAATCCATCAGAAAATGCAGGGCTTTTTGGCGGTAACTATTCTGCACTAGCTCAGCTTCGCTATCAGGCATCACCTAACTTTGATTTAGGTCTTTCCTATGGTCGGTCTTATCACTCTGCTGGGGCTGGTGTAACAGCAGCGACCGGTAGTGCTTTTGCCAATAATCCCTTCAATGGCAATGCCACAGTTGCTAACCACTACAGCTTCTCAGCATCATCTAAACTTTCTCCGGGCTTCGTGCTGTCGGGATGGTTGGGATTAACTAGTGCTTTGGCGGAAACTGGTGGTCGAGTTACTGGAAATGCAGACATTTTCAACGCGGCGATCACCGCAGCTTTCCCTGATTTAGGTGGCAAAGGCAATACTTTGGGCTTTATTTTGGGTATTCCGCCAACAGTTAGCAGTATTTCGTCTAATGTGCCAGCTCTGGCCGGTCGTTTCAACCCAGATTCGGCATTGCACCTCGAAGCTTTGTACAAAGTCAAAGTTAGCGACAATATTGACATTACTCCTGGAGTATTGTTAGTCACTAGCCCCGAAAGTACTAGTGCTGTGAAAAGAGGTAGTGAATTTGTGGGTACAGTAAGAACCACTCTCCGTTTCTAATTCGTTGATTTTCTAAAAATAAAAAAGCCCCTGGTAGTAAATATCAAGGGCTTTTTGTTAACCAAATCGATAGCCAAAACCCCGTACTGTTAGCAAATAAACCGGATGGCTGGGATCTACTTCTATTTTGGAGCGCAGCCAGCGGATATGAACATCTACTGTTTTGGTATCGCCCATAAAGTCAGCGCCCCAGACCCGATCGATCAACAAGTCTCGGGAAAACACCCGACGAGGATTTTGAATGAACAAGCTCAGTAAAGCAAACTCTTTGCGCGATAAAGCAATCTCTTCGCCCTTAATGGTCACGCGATACTGCTGGGGATAAATGATAATATCGCCAAATTCTACGGTTTCTTCTAGATCCGACTCTGGCGTGGCTGTTTGGGTGCGCCGGAGCAACGCACGGCAGCGGGCGCGCAGTTCTGGTAGACCAAAAGGCTTTACCAAGTAATCATCAGCGCCCATTTCTAAACCAAGTACCCGATCGGCTTCTCGCCCCTTGGCGCTTAGCATTAAAATCGGTACGTCGTTGCCCTGGCGACGCAAAAACTGACAAATATCAATGCCGTTGAGTCCCGGCAACATCAGATCTAGTACTATCAGGTCAATCTGGCTAGTTTCGTCCAAACTGTTGATTACTTCGATCGCCTGATTGCCATCGCTGACAGCAACTACCTGGTATCCTTCCCCTCGTAGAAACTGACTGACTAGATCACGAATGGTTTTTTCGTCTTCTACTATTAAAATAGTAGGGTTAGAGTTGGCTGTGGCAGGGCTATACCTCGTCATACAGATTTATAAAGTAAGGTTAGGTGGAGGTGGTTTCCCTAAGCTTGCTTTTATCATAGTTTCGGGCCGAAAGGTTAAAACTTTAACCACCTCCTAACCTCGACATAACTTTTCCTTAGTGGTCAAAATCCTGTGAAAATTACCCAAACTGTCCTTGTCGTTGGTGGACTTCATCACCTGAGCCAACGAGTGGTAAAACAACTGTGGCAAAAAGGCTATCAGCCCCGATTGATCGTGGGTGCTGCCGAGTTGACAACGGCTCGATCGATCTTTCCCCAAGGGTTAGAGTTAGTAGTGGGGGAAGCCACTAGTTTGACTGGTGAAGACTGGCAAGGAGTGCAGGCCGTAATTTATTGTCCGGCCAAGGTCAATCAGCTAGAGCTGGATGCTTTTGTGCGATCGGCTAACCCCGAGCTGCCCAACAGCAATAATCGGGAGCTATTTGATTTCAGTGAAGCAGGTCAAGACTTGGTGGGTGCTTGGATGGCGGTGAACGATGGAGTGATGGGTGGGGTGAGTGAAAGTGGTTTACAGATTGTGAATGGCCGTGCTTTTTTTAAGGGCAATGTGTCAGTCGATCGGGGCGGTGGTTTCGCTTCGATTCGCACTCAAAATTTCAATCCGCCCCTAGACCTCAGCAATTATCAAGGGATTGCCCTAAAAGTCCGTGGCTCTGGGTCTGGGCAGCGCTACAAGCTCTTTCTGCGTCCTTCGGAGCAGTGGGATGGTATTAGCTACGGCTATTCTTTTGATACCAATGCCAATTCTTTTACCGATCTGCGAATTCCCTTCAGTAACCTAATGCCGGTGAAGCGCGCCAAGATTGTGAATGATGCGCCAGCCTTAGAGCGTCGTCAGGTATCTTCGATTCAAATTATGCTCAGCAAGTTTGAGTACGATGGCGGTCTAAATCCTAGTTTTCGGCCAGGAGAATTTGAGCTGGAGCTGTGTTCGATCGGAGCTTATGGCGATCGGACTTTGCCCCAGTTAATTGTGGTGGCTCCACTCACTGACACCGAGGGAAATGTCGCCCAGGCATTAGCGGGCAGCGTGCGCCCTCATGCGCTGCTACATCCGTTGACGGTGGTGGACGCACCCGGTGGTCAGGAGCTAGATTTTAGTCTGACCAAGGCTCCTACTGGTACGGTAAGCAGCCCTGATTTAGCAGAGCTGTGCGTGCAGCTACTAAATATCCCTGAAGCCTGTCAGCGCACGATCAATGTCCAAGAGTACGGTCAACTGGGGGTCAATAATTGGTCAGCAATGGTGGGGAAGGCGATGTCTGGAACACCCTGAAACATCAATTCCCATGATGGTAGTATTTGCCCAACGCTGAAGTTCATCACCTCCATGAAGATCCAGGCACGATTCACGGTAAGCTATAACCTTGTGGATACAAGTGATAGAGATTTATTGTGCGGAAAGTAATCATTGCTGGCAACTGGAAAATGTTCAAAACTCAAGCCGAAGCGGCAGAGTTTTTACAAGGGTTTTTGCCCTTAACCGAAACCACTCCAGAAGACCGAGAGATTGTCCTCTGTGTACCATTTACCGACCTAGCCACAGTCAGCAAATTTCTCCATGGCAACCTAGTTCGACTGGGTGCCCAGAATGTTCACTGGGAAGCAGATGGTGCCTATACCGGAGAAATCTCAGCCCCAATGCTACTCGAACAAGGCGTGCGCTACGTAATTATTGGCCATAGCGAACGTCGGCAATACTTTGGCGAAACGAATCAAACCGTCAACCTGCGTCTCAAAGCAGCTCAACAGCAGGGCTTAGTCCCTATTCTGTGTGTGGGAGAAACCAAAGAACAGCGCGATGCTGGCACCACCAAACAAGTCATTGCCGAGCAGCTAAAAGCCGGTTTAGTAGATGTAGACCTCAAGAAACTAGTCATTGCTTACGAACCAATTTGGGCGATCGGTACCGGTGACACCTGTGCAGCAGACGAAGCAAACCGCACAATCGGCGAAATCCGCGCCCAATTAACCAACTCTACTGTGAGCATTCAATACGGCGGCTCCGTTAAACCAGATAACATCGATGAAATTATGGCTCAGCCAGAAATTGATGGCGTATTGGTCGGTGGTGCTAGCCTAGATGCCCAGAGCTTTGCTCGCATTGCCAATTACCAAGGGTAAAATTAGCCCTAAAATTTCTATGAGCCTGCCCCTTTCCACAGATATCGAATATACCTGTCGATCGAACATTAACCTCTACAGCTCCACTCAGGCCGAAGGTTTGGCCTCCCAGGTCGCAGCAGGCCGCAAGCTCAAAGTAATTGACACCAATGTCGAGAACCAAGTTATGCGAGTGCGATCAGTAGAAGACGACTATCCGGGTTGGTTACTAGTGAGAGATTTGCGCCACCTAGAACCCAGCGTTTATTTCTATGAGCCATTGGTGATCGATCGCCCCAAAATCGCCCAGCGACTTTCAGGCATCATGGCTTTTGCCGAAGCAGCAATGGCAGTACCAAATCAATATTTGTGGGGCGGTACCGTTGCCCCCGACTACGACTGTTCTGGATTAATGCAGGCAGCCTTCATGTCTCAAGGAGTTTGGCTGCCCCGTGATTCTTACCAGCAAGAGGCTTTTGTCCAACATATTTCGATCGATGAATTAATACCTGGCGACCTGATCTTTTTTGGCACTCCCCAAAAAACCGACCATGTGGCCATGCACTTAGGCGATCGGCAGTACATTCACAGTTCTGGTGTCGAAATGGGTAGAAATGGCCTTGGCCTTGATTTACTCTCAGCAGATAACCCGGACAAAATTGGCTTAGGCTATTGGCGAAAGCTGCGCTGCTGCGGCAGAGTGATGAGCAGTTACCAAAGCCTGGGCTGTGGCCGCTAGAGATAGATATCTAAGAAGGATATTAGGAGGTATCAGGATGGCTCGCCGCTCGGAAACTACAGCCAATGTGCGCGTTACCGATCACTCTTGGCAAAGAGGAGTCATTGGTGGAGAAGTGCAAGCCGGAGATTTTACTTGGAAGTTTTGCTGGCGCTTTCGCGGCGAACGAGATAACTTATCGATCGAGCCTTCTTTGGGCAGAGCCTTGATCCAAGATGCCCTGCTGCGCTTTTTGCTTAAATGGGACTATCAGCTTGAAGCAGGTGGCGACTACACTTTTACTGTGCGAGCTAAATTTTAGGTTGAAAATCTCCAAATCGAGATTTTTCGGCTCTACTGCCCACACACTGATAAAATTAGAAGCTGACTATTTTCTTCACCAACTCATGATCTCCAGCAATGACTTTCGGCCCGGTGTTTCAATCGTATGGAATAATAGCGTCTGGCGAGTAGTAGAATTTCTGCACGTCAAACCCGGTAAGGGAGCAGCCTTCGTGCGCACCAAACTCAAAAATGTCCAGTCAGGCAACACCGTGGAGCAGACCTTCCGAGCAGGTGAAACCATGCCCCAAGCCAATCTGGAAAAGAGCACCATGCAGCACACCTACAAAGAAGGTGATCAGTTCATTTTCATGGACATGGAATCTTATGAAGAAGCCACCCTCACCGAAAAACAAATCGGCGATCGAGTAAAGTACCTCAAAGAAGGTATGGAAGTCAGCGTAGTGCGCTGGGGTGAGCAAGTGTTGGAAGTAGAACTGCCTAACGCCGTAGTACTAGAAGTCACCCAAACCGACCCCGGTATGAAGGGAGACACAGCCACTGGCGGCAACAAGCCAGCGATTGTTGAGAGTGGTGCTCAGGTGATGGTGCCTTTGTTTATTACCATTGGTGAAAAAATCAAGATCGACACTCGCACTGATACTTACCTCGGTAGAGAAAAAGAATAGCTGGGCTATCTCCCTGTGACAGTATAAAACTGTGGTAATACATATATGTCGATAAACTTTCAAGAGCTGCGCGAGCTAATCGCGGCGATCGCCAATACTGATGTGGTGGAGCTAAATTTAAAAAACGCCGATTTTGAGCTGGCCGTGAAAAAGAATCCCGGGGTCGTGACCACGGTAGTTTCTACACACAACGCCCCTCAGCCCGTCCTGGTCTCGCCGATTGAGTTAGTGGCACCTGTGGTAGATAAAAAGTGGGTGGAAGTGAAGTCTCCGATGGTGGGTACCTTCTATCGTGCCCCAGCTCCTGATGAACCGTCTTTTGCTGCTGTAGGCGATCGGATTACGATGGGTCAAACGATTTGTATCATCGAAGCTATGAAACTAATGAATGAGCTAGAAGCTGAAACCAGTGGCCAAGTGATGGAAATCTTGGTAGAAAATGGTCAACCAGTGGAGTTTGGCCAAATCTTAATGTATGTGAATCCGAGCTAAATTTATTGGTCTTGATAGTAAAACCCCTACAGTTGCGCAGGGGTTTTTGGTGAATATTAATTTTAACAGTTCGCTATTGAGCGCCTTGAATCGAACTAAAGTCTTTCTTTAAACTGCTGCGAGTCATAGGCTGATCTAACTCCAAGCCACCCAATTCTTTTAGCTCCTCACCATTAACCGATAACCACACCTTCGCGCGAGGGTCTAAAGCTGTAGCGGTATAAATCACCTGAGCCAAACGACTTTGCAAGGAAGCCGCTCCAGCAGATTTGCCAAACTCTTCCGATAAGTCTACCCGAACCCCATTTTTATCTGCCTTGAGACCAAGCAATCTAGTTCCGGCTGGAATAGCGGAGGAAGTTTTACTCTTAGGATTCTTCTCAGAAGTTTTGGTGTTGAGCATTTCGCCAAAAGCCGCTTGTAAATTTTCCTCAGCAGTGCGAGTAGTCTTCTTCACGGTCAAGTCGCTAGGAACTACTTCAATCCCCTTATCGGTAAGCTGCACCTTGTTGATTTTAACGCTGTGCTCTGGAATCGGGATTGGTTCTACAGACGGCACTTGCTGTACCGGTGGTTCAACCTGAGGTGGAATAGGGTTTAAAGGAGGTGCTGGTGGAGGTGTTTGTGGTTGCACTGCTACTGGTGAATTGCCATTTTTAGGATCAATTTCCACCGTGCCACTAAACTTCACCCCTGGCCGAGGCATTAACACCGACACCCCAATTCCAGCAACCACAGCTCCAGCGGCGACCGCTGCTGCCAGTGTTTTAGGATTCATTTGTTTCATTGCTCTGACTCCACCACAAAAAATATATTGAATGCTTGAACGGAATTATGTAACATCTGGTGACTCTCCGATCTTATCAAATTCTAGCTGTTTCGACAGCCGAAAAATAGCCGAAAAAACCATATCAAACAACCGCCGATTATTATCGAATTATCTTGGTTTTTGTCCTGGTGGCAGTTGAAAACGCACAAAGGTAGCGAGTTCCAATCTTTTATCCACCATTTTTACATTCAGAATTCGAGCAGTTAAACCAGCACTTTCTAGTACCGCTAAATCGGCTTGATTATTCACGCTATCAACAACGCTTTGTAAGACAAAGCCCGGTAGCGGAATCCGGTTTACCGTCCCCTGAGTATTAGTGAGCTTAATCTTGCGACCACCACTAATTTCTACCCCGGTTTCTAAGTCTAAGTCCAAGCGGTTCTTAGCATTAGCTCCATCGGTCAAACTCATTTGAAAACCTAGGCGGTTGCCAGCCAAAAAGTGTACTTGAGGATTCTCTACTTTATAGATGATTCCCGCTGAACCACCAAAAACCGCTAAGCCTTTGCTGACAATTTCCTGTACCCGGTTGAGCACTTCCACAGACTTTAGTGCTTTATTTAAATCACTTTCTGTCAAAGAAATCTTCACGCCTGCCTGCAATGGCCGAGGCAAAGATTCTAGCCGAATCTTACTCGGATCACCCTGGAGCAACTTCGGATCGATCGAAATAGGGTCGGTTTCTAATTCAAAACCATCAATTCGTAGCTCCTTAGTCAGCCACAGACCCTTAGCCGACATCCGCACCCGATCGGCCTTGCCGTTGAGAATCTGTAAATTGGGAGCATTGTCAATGCGCACCTGGATATTTTCTACCCGATTCACTCGCGCAGTAACAGCGCTTTCTACAGCCTTATCAGCTACAATCCCACCCAAAGACAGAGCAGATAAAAAGCCCGTCAACAACGCAGTGATTAATTCCACCCCACACTCCTGTTAAATGTTCAGATATCAATACGGCTAGCAAATTGTAAAATTTTTTGGTGGGAAGATGGAGAAACACTTCTCCATCCCTCTCAAAACGTGATGATGACACCCTAATTAATCACGCCAACCAGTTTAGCATGACTAGCCCCTAGATAAATACAGATAAGTATTGTCATCAAATAAATTTTCACCCCAGAATTTCCATCAAAATTACCCAATACTCGCAGCAATCCAAGAGCGAATTACCCCTTGCACTTCAGGGACGGGGATTTCTTGAGATTGTTTCGTCGATCGGGTAACTACCTCCACCTGGCCACTTTGCAGCGATCGACCGGTGACAATGCGGTAGGGAATGCCAATTAAATCAGCATCTTTAAATTTCACCCCTGCTCGCTCATCTCGATCGTCCAAAATGGTCTCGATGCCCGCTGCATTTAGCTCTTGATAGAGCTGTTCTGCCGCCGCCATCTGAGCAGCATCGGTCACATTGGGCACACAGATAATTACCTGATAAGGAGCGATCGCCACCGGCCAAATAATGCCGTCTTTGTCATAGGACTGCTCTACCGCCGCTTGGGCTAGCCGCGAAACTCCAACTCCATAGCAACCCATAACCAATGGCTGTTCGGTGCCTTGTTCGGTAGTAAAAGTTGCACCCATGGCCTCGGAGTATTTGGTGCCAAGCTGGAAAATATGCCCAACCTCGATGCCTCGGGCTGTTTCTATGGTTTGGCTCGGATCATGGATAGCTCGATCGCCCACCAGTGCCGTGCGGACATCTACCTGAACAGGCAAGGGATAATCTGTATTCCAGTTGGCTCCGGTTATGTGATGGCCAGGGCGATCGGCTCCAGTCACAAAGTTAGTCAAACTAGCCGCAGTGTGATCTACTAAGCGGAGGATTTTTGCTGTTACTGTACCGGGTTTAACACAATCATCACCTATCCCTGGTGAAATATAACCCAAGGGCAGCGGCTGAGCGACCCATTTACTCATGGCTTCGCTATCGGGTACCACCAAACCAATAATGGTCTTGGCCTGATAATCCGCAGCGCGTTTGCTGAGTTCGTTGGTGAGCTTGACCTCGTTCACTTTTTGGTCGCCGCGAATGCTGACCAGCACAATTACCGTGGTGCCATTGTCGTATGTGGCTTGATATAAAACATTTTTGACGATCGAGCTAGCCGCGCATTTCAAGACCGCTGTGAGTTTTTCGATTGTGTCGCTGGCTGGGGTGGCCACTTCTTCTCTACTAGTAAAGATCGAAGCTACCGCATCGGCGGGCAAAGAAACCGCTTTTTCCGCATTGGCCGCATACTGACCATCAGCGGTGTAGAGCACATCATCTTCACCGGCATCAGCCAGCACCATAAATTCTTGAGAACCAGAACCACCGATCGCCCCCGAATCGGCATCTACTGCTCGGAACTTTAGGCCACAGCGACGCAGCATATTGCTATAGGCCACGGCCATTTCTTGATAGGTTTCTTTCAGGCTTTCTTCGTTGGCATGAAAAGAATAGGCATCTTTCATGATGAATTCCCGCCCCCGCATCAAACCAAAACGAGGACGAATCTCGTCCCGAAATTTGCTCTGAATTTGATAGAGGTTTTGGGGCAACTGCCGATAGGATCGAATCATATCTCTAGCCACCGCTGTAATCACTTCTTCATGGGTGGGCCCTAGGGCAACTTCTCGCTGTTGCCGATCGGTGAAAGCAAACATAATGCCTTCAGATTTGGTATAAGTATCCCAACGGCCAGACTGCTGCCAGAGTTCGGCGGGCTGAAGCTGCGGTAACAGACACTCTTGGGCACCGGTCGCATCCATTTCTTCTTGGACAATTCGCCGCACTTTATTGAGTACTCGCCACATTAAGGGCAGGTAAGCATATAGTCCGCTGCCGATCCGGCGAATATAGCCTGCACGCAGCAGCAGCTTGTGGCTAGGAATTTCGGCTTCTGCCGGTTCTTCGCGCAGGGTGACAAAAAGGCTCTGAGAAAGTCGCATAGTGCCAGTGAAATAAATGAATGTTCATCATAGCAGGGGGATAGATAGCAGGTTAAAATTTTGGCAATTATTTGGCCTTGGTACCCAGATGATCGGCTAAGATGGATTGGGCACCTGTGGCCGCTTATTATAATTTAAAGATAAATTGGAGAAAATATATGAAACAGCTAATTCGGATAGCGATCGCTTTTTGCCTCTGTCTAGCCTTGACGGTAGGTTTTGCGGCTCCTTCCTGGGCAGAAACCGATACTGCCGTGATCACTCAGGGTAGCAATAAGGCTGACTCTAAGCTGGGTACCGAATTCGGTAAAAAAATTGATCTCAACAATACCAATGTGCGGGCTTTCCGCAAGTATCCGGGACTGTATCCTACTTTGGCCAAAAAGATTGTCAATGGCGCTCCTTACAAGTCGGTAGAAGATGTCTTGGCTTTACCTGAACTCAGCGCGAACCAGAAGTCTTTGCTAGAAAGTAATTTAGACAACTTTACTGCCACCAGCACCGACGATACTTTCAACGAAGGCGGCGATCGGTATAACAACGGCTATTACTAAACTTTTAGTGTCTGCAAAAAAAGTCCCAGTCAATAGCTGGGACTTTTTTTAATTGTTCACCAACAGCTTATTTAAGAGCAGTTAGACTAGGTGGAATTAAGACCTTATCAATCACATGGATTACACCATTGCTTGCAACGTTATCAGCCTTGATTACTTTGGCACCACCAACAGTAACGGAACCTTTACTGGCAACGATATTGAGAGCACTACCTTCAGCACTATTTACTTTGCCAGTTTTTACATCAGCCGCCATTACTGCCCCAGAGATTACATGGTACTTCAACACCTTTTGCAGTGCTGCTTTGTTCTCAGGCTTCAGCAGCTTGTCCAAAGTGCCGGCAGGCAACTTGGCGAAGGCAGCATCAGTTGGAGCAAACAAAGTGTAAGGGCCAGTGCCAGAAAAAGCTTCTACTAATTCAGCAGCCTTGACAGCAGCTACCAACTTGCTGAAGTTTTTGTTGCTAGCAGCTAAATCTACGATGTTGCCAGCAGCGGCTGCTGGAGTGTTACCAGCAGGCTTGGCCTGGGTGGTAGTGACAGGTCTGCCAGAACTCACAGGTTTACCTGTGGCTGCAGGCTTAGCTCCAGGCGCAACAGTGGTTGCACCCGCAGAAGTGGCACCAGGATCTTTCTTGGTGGAGGGCATAGACTGGGCTTGCAGGGCACCAAAGCTGGTGACTGTCAGGGCTAAACCTAGTGTTGCCACTACGATATTACGAAGTTTTAAGTCGTTCATGCGGAGTGAGACCTCATTTTTAGTGGAATTATTTAAGATAAAACTTAATCTATCAAGTGACTGTCACCACTGTTACGATGTTCCTTGCTGCTAAAAAAAAGGTTGAAATACCATCGAGATTCCGCCAAATCTCGTAATATTAAAGAGGCCATGTTGACTTTTCTCGCACCCTAATCTGCTATGTCTTCTGGGCGCACCCACGATCGAATAACGCTAATTTCTCTACCCATCCTTACCGGGATTAGTTTGCTGTTGACCCGCAATGCCGAACTCACGTTGTGGGTGGCGGGGAGTTTTTTGTTTGGGGGTTTAATGTTTGGCCCCGATCTAGATATTCACTCTAATCAATCTATCCGCTGGGGCTGGTTGCGCTGGATGTGGCAACCTTATCGACAAGCAGTACCCCATCGATCGGCTCTTTCCCACGGTCCGATCATTGGCACAGTCTGTCGCTTGCTATATGTGGGTTTATGGGTGATTTTGCTCGCTCTACTTTACCAATCGATCTGTTATTTTTTGAAGTGGCCAATGTGGAATGAAGTACAGATTTGGGAAATAATTAAGCAGTTTGTTACTAAGAATCACTCTACGCTGCTGGCGATTTTTGGGGGTTTAGAAGTAGGCTCCATGAGCCATTATTCGGCAGATTTTTTGAGTTCGCTTTCTAAGAAAATCTTTGCTGAGAAAAAGCCGATTATTGATGCAGAAGAAACCTTAGAAGCGCAGCCCAAACCTCGTAACAGCAAAAAATCTCGCCAAAGGCGCAGGACTTGATGTGTTTAACTAGTTAATAAGTAGTAGAAAAGTAAGTGTCAATTACAGAGGCTTAATGTATGCGACGGCGCTCTTGCCCACAATAACCTTGCTGCCATCAGCCTGAGTCAAACAAAAATAGTCGGTATCCTGCCAAAACAGCTCACCACTGAGCACATCAGAAGTAACTAACTTGATTTCTAAGCGGCTCTTGTCTTTAATGAGCTGCTGAATTTGGCGGGTGCTGGGCTGGTTAATATCTAGTTCTGGCATGGTTCACAGTAGAATTGAGTGAGGTTATTAATCAAAGAGTAGTGCGCTATGGCGATCGGCAAAGATCTTACCCACAAAATTGAATTTACTAAATATCAAGGCTTAGGCAATGACTTCATTCTAGTGGACAATCGCCACCAGACCGAACCATGTCTTACTCCTGAGCAAGCAATCCAGCTCTGCGATCGACATTTTGGCATTGGAGGAGATGGGGTTATTTTTACTTTACCCGGTACAGATGGTGCAGACTACACCATGCGGATTTTTAACTCTGATGGTTCCGAGCCAGAAATGTGCGGCAACGGTATTCGCTGCATGGCGGGCTTTATTACTAAACTCGAAAACAAGCTGGGTCAGCAGGTCACTTACCAGATCCACACTGGCGCAGGGCTAATTGTGCCAGAGATTTTGGCCAGCGGTCAGATTCGGGTAGATATGGGTGAGCCAAGGTTATTAGCTGCCGAGATACCCACAAGTTTGGCAGGGTTGGATCAGAAAGTGATCGATCGACCCATCCAAGTAGCTGACAAAGAATACTTGGCCACCTGTGTTAGCATGGGCAACCCCCACTGCATGGTCTATGTGGACGATGTAGCAGCAGTGAATTTGCCGGATATTGGGCCAAAGTTTGAGCATCACCCGGTTTTTCCCCAGCGCACTAATACCGAGTTTGTGCAGGTGGTTCGTCCTGATTACGTGAAAATGCGAGTTTGGGAAAGAGGAGCCGGGATCACCTTAGCCTGTGGCACCGGAGCCTGCGCTACAGTTGTAGCTGGGGTGTTGACTGGCCGGAACGATCGAGTCTGCACGGTCGAGCTACCCGGCGGCTGTTTAGAAATCGAGTGGTCGGCAGCCGATAACCATGTGTATATGACTGGGCCAGCCCAGGCGGTGTTTACAGGTGAGGCAAATCTTGGCTGATTTAAAAGTTGAGCGCCTAACTTTTTCTTTGCCTTATAAACCTTTGCTCCAGCCAGTATCGTTTACAGTTACGGCTGGTGAGGTGGTGGTGGTTACGGGGGCAAAGGGAGCGGGGAAGACTTTGCTGCTGAAGCTGCTAAATCGTTTGGTAGAGCCAACCGGTGGTCAGGTGTTTTGGGCGGGGCAAGAGTATCGATCGATTCCGCCGCCTAATCTGCGCCGCCAGGTGGCTTTTGTGGCAACAGAACCAGATTTATTGGGCATGACGGTGCAGGAAACTTTGATGTATCCGTTGTTGGTACAAAAATTGTCACCAGCAGTGATGGAGCAGCGGTTAATTGGGGTTTTAAGTAACGTTATGATCCCAGAAAATTGGCTAGGGAAACGAGCTGGTGAGCTGACAATAGCTGATTGTCAGCGAGTGGCAGTGGCTCGCTGTTTGATGATGGAGCCACAGGTGCTGTTGTTGGATGATCCTTTTAAGTATTTAGATCTGGTGGTGTGGGCAGAGTTGCGATCGATGGCCAAAAAGCTTTGTTTGAGCTTAGTGGTAGCAGGCAAAAATTTGGAGTCCGATCGGGTTTTACACTTACGCAATGGTCATCTGTTGTGGGATCGAGCCGAGGTAGATTGGGTGGCGCTGGGTGAGGAGATCGATCGCACTGAAGCAGCAGAGGCCGATTGGGATTAGGAATATGTTACTCTCAGCTTTGCATTATTACTAACATCTAGTAGCAAAGTATCGACAGATTTGTGGGGATCTGCGGCAGTTGTCATAAGAACTTTTAAACGCTGGTGAGGTTGCGTTCTGTTGCTCTGATTATATTCGTAGTTTCAGTGGGTCGATCGGAGTTAGCGACGTTGCTCTACAAATCTACCCGTGACATATTTATGCAGGACACTGGAGATAAGTGTTTGATAGGGGATACCTTCTTCAACGGCGATGGTTTGAATACTTTCTAAGTCTGCTGACGACAGGCGCAGGGTGATCCGTTTGTCTTTGGCGATTCTCGTTTCGAGAGGTTTGGCTAACGCTGCTTTGGCATAACCTTGAAGTTCTTGAAAACGAGCTGGCTCTTTGACGGATTGCCACTCACCAGCCTCAAAGGTTTCTAAGAGTTCTTTTTCTTCATTATCAGAACTAATAAGCACGATATCTTGAGTCATTTATCCTCGATCTAATACTTTTCCCAATCGCTGTTTGCGATGAGTCAAAATTTCCTGTTCGATTTTAACGATCGCTTCTTCTAAGTAAATTCCAGCCAGCTCCATCTCCTGACAATTTCGATGTGCATTGGCTAAAGTCTGCTTAATTTTCTCTTGTTCGGGGATAATTGGCATAGAACTTAAAGTTGCTTTGATTTCTGGTGGCAGTTTCGACATGGTATCTTCATTGTGTATTTTAATCATACCGCGAACCAAAGAGTTCGATAATTCACCTGGCAGGCCAGCTATGGCAATTATCTGCATGTTACAGGGATTACTAAAACCAAGACTGCCCGAAAATATGTTCAAGCTGCTTAGGATCAAGCCACTAAGTAACAGTTCGATCGAAAAGTAGGGTATATTGCTTCCCATCAGCACTAGACTCAGCCTATGTCCGTTTCGCCCGCCAACCGTCGGCCACCGCTGCTACTCGTTGTAGATGATGATGAAGTCATTAGAAAAATCTTGACACAAAACTTGGCCGAAGAAGGCTATCAAATTGTCGAGGCCAAAAACGGCGAAGCTGCCCTGGTAATGTATCAGCAGGTGCAGCCCGACATGGTGCTTTTAGATGGCATTATGCCCGTGATGGATGGCTTTGAATGCTGCGCCAAACTGCAAGAACTCCCCAATGGCCCCCAGACCCCCGTACTGATTATTACCGGGCTGGAAGAAACCAGCTACGTCGATCGAGCATTTCAGGTCGGTGCTGCCGATTACATTACCAAACCAATCCACTGGCCAGTAATGCGCCAGCGTGTCCGTCGCCTGCTGCAACAATCCCAGCTTTACTCTGATCTAGAAACCTCCAACCTAGCTCTGCGTCAAACCGCCCAGCAGCTTCAAGAACAAAACCGCCTGCTAGAACAGGCGAAACAGGCCGCCGAAACTGCCAACCGTGCTAAAAGCTCCTTCCTGGCTGCTATGAGCCACGAAATTCGCACGCCCATGAATGGAGTAATTGGCATGACTGGCCTGTTGCTAGACACCGAGCTAGATACCCAGCAATACGATTTTGTGAACACCATTCGGAGCAGTGGTGATGCCCTGTTGACTTTGATCAATGACATTTTAGATTTCTCCAAAATTGAATCGGGCAAACTAGAGCTAGAACAGCAGCCGTTAAATATCCGTGACTGCATCGAAGAAACCCTCGATATGATGGCTCCCAAAGCTTCGGAGCAGGGCTTAGAACTGGCTTACTTAATCTACAAAAACACTCCCAGCAACGTGATTGGGGATGTCACCCGCATCAAACAAATCTTAGTCAATTTGGTGGGTAACGGAGTCAAGTTTACGCCCAAAGGCGAAGTAATTATTGCCGTCACCAGCCACAAAATAGGCGATCGCAATTCGGCCTTTAGTGACCCCGACCCTACCTACGAAATCAAATTTGCCGTCAAAGATACCGGCATTGGTATTCCTGGGGACAAGCTCGATCGGCTGTTTCAGGCTTTTAGTCAAGTAGATTCTTCTACCACCCGCAACTACGGCGGCACGGGGTTAGGCTTGGCGATTAGTCGCCGCTTAGTCGAAATTATGCAGGGCAAAATGTGGGTAGAAAGCCAAGAGCACTATGGCTCTACTTTTTATTTTACGATCACTGCTAAAGCCGCTCCAGCAAGGCATCTTACCCCTAAGGCTGAATCTCCACAGGCTGCTCAGTTACAAGGCAAACGGTTATTGATTGTAGAAGACAACAAAACTCATCGACAGATTTTAAATCTGCAAACCCAAGCATGGGGAATGATTCCGGTGGTGACTTGCTCTGGAGCCGAGGCGCTGCGCTACCTAGAGCGCCAAGAGCCTTTTGACCTAGCGGTTTTGGATATGCAGATGCCCGAAATGGATGGCATTGAACTAGCTACCAGAATTCGCCAGATGGCTTTTTATCGACACCTACCGTTAGTGGTGCTAAGTTCTTTGGGTGTAAGCAAAATCGATGCAGTTAAAGTAGATTTTGCGGCAATTTTGAGCAAGCCCATCAAGCAATTACAGTTGCATGATGTTTTGGCCAAGGTGTTGGGTGGTCGATCGGACTTAATGGAACAGGTGCGCAACGAACAAGAAACCGCCAACAAAATCCCCGATCCTTCTCACTCTCTAAGGATTTTGTTAGCTGAAGATAATTTGGTGAACCAAAAAGTAGCAATTCACATGCTAAAAAAAATTGGCTACCAGGCAGATGTAGTGATGAATGGTTTGGAAGCGATCGAAACTCTCCAGAAATCTATTTATGATGTAGTGCTAATGGATCTACAGATGCCCAAAATGGATGGTATTGAGGCCACTCGTCATATTATTTCTCGCTTTCCACCCGAGCGTCGCCCCCAAATTGTCGCGATGACTGCTAATGCTATGGAAGGCGATCGAGAAATCTGTTTGGCAGCCGGCATGAATGACTATATTACTAAACCCATTAGCATTGAGCAATTAGCCAAAGCTTTAAGCAACTGTTGTCCGATCGCTTCCCGCGCTAGCCATGCAACTTTAAATTAATGCTTTAAAATAACTATGGAATATCGTTGGGACTACCAAATACAGCTACGTGACACCGATGCAGCCGGAGTAGTATATTTCGCTAATTTTTTAACTATTTGCCATGGGGCCTATGAAGCTTCTTTGAGTGCAGCAGGGATTAATCTGAGGCTACTGATTAGTAACCCAGACGCAGCCTTGCCTATTATCCATGCCAGCGGAGATTTTAAGCAGCCTCTATATTGTGGCGATCACCTCCAAGTATTATTAGTGCCTAGTCAAGTCAATGAAAGTGAGTTTCAGGTAAATTATCAGTTGTGTTTGGCGAATGGCCAGGTGGCGGGGACAGCTTTGACCAAGCATGTGGCCATTGGGCTACAAGATCGGCGGCGCACTGCCCTGCCATCTTTTATTAAGGCTTGGATTGCCGGTTGATGAAAATTCTGGATGATTTAGCGGATCAGAGTAGCTTCAAAGCTCTGTACAGCAATTCATTTTTGATTCAACCAGCTTTCAACGTCTGCCAAGCTAACAAAATCAAATAGAGCCTCCCCCAGATCTTCTAACTGAGATACGGTTAATTGCTGGATTCGATCGGAAACAGAAGATGGCAAGTCACCCAGCCGCCGAGCTAGCATCCGCAGTAGCATTCTGGCTTCACCAACTAATTCACCTTCGGCTTTCGCATCTTGATAAACTCGTGTTTGTTGTAGCGTGATGTCTAACATGGCATCTACCTCGTCTCGGGTTAAGTTAGTGAATTTATAGACGATTTGACTTCGATCAAATCAAAAACATATCGATCGGCATCAACCGGCGATCGATCTAGTAAATCGAATAATAATGTCGGGGATTGTCTGAATAGCTGGTAAAAGATTGTGTCGCGGGGCATAAGTATCGAGGCTGATTCTTAAATATCTTACTGCTCGACGAGCATAATCAGCTAACTTAGTCTTCTGCGATTGCGATCGACCACCAACTAATCCTGTCCGTAGAGCTAGAATGGAAGCAAGGCTGAACATGGGACTTAGCATGATACAAAAAATCAAACAGAAAATAACATTTTCCGTGCTGGTGATCGGAGCATTATCATTACTTGCAGTGATTTGGAGGGTGCAACAAGTTAGTGTTAATGACCTTGGTAATAAAATTAACAGGCTGCAATCTAACGTAGAGAAGCTTTCTGAGCCGAAAGATTTGTTGGAGAAGCTCAAGATAGAGAAAGATATTGTCGTCATCGAAAAAGATAGAACCACTATTCAGAATGGTGTTTACACTACGCTGGTTCAGGCTCTGGGAGGATTGATTTTGAGTGTTACGGCCTATGTGGGATACCGGAATTTAAAAGTTGCTGAAGATAAGCAGGTGACGGAGAGATTTAGTAAGGCGATCGAGCATTTGGGTAACGACAAAATAGATATCCGACTAGGTGGCATCTATGCTTTAGAACAAATCATGGGTGATTCACCCAAGTATCACTGGACGATTGTAGAGATTATCAGTGCCTTTATTCGTGAGCGATCGCCAGTAACTAATGATCAGGATGGAGAAAACAAAATGCCCGGTGTCGATATCAAGGCCGCGATGTCTATACTTGCCAGAAAAAAAGTGGACAACGATCCCCCAAGAAAGAGTATCGATTTAAGGAGGGCGAACTTATTCGGAATAGAACTTGAAAAAGTAGCAAATTTAAGTCAGACTAATTTGGAGAGAGCTAATCTGAACGGAGCCAGTCTGTGGGAAGCTAATCTGGAAGGAGCTAATCTACAGGAAGCTGATCTCCGGAAAGCTTGTCTGGTCAGAGCTAATCTGAAAGGAGTTTTTCTGGGGCAAGCTAATCTGGAGGCGGCTAATCTGCGGGGAGCTAATCTGGGGAATGCGATAGGATTGACTCCTCAACAAATAAAAGATGCTATATGTGACGAAGGTGTTCTAGAGAGACTTCGCTGACTATAAGTACACAGGTATTATTTGATTTGTTACCATAGGTAGCAACTTAAAGCGGGACAAAATAGCAGAGACATTGCACTTGCCCTCATCCCCCAACCCCTTCTCCCAGAATTGGGAGAAGGGGAGCCGGAATATTCAACGTAGTCTCTTGCTCCCTCTCCCAAGCTTGGGAGAGGGTTGGGGTGAGGGCAAGTGCAAAATGTCCCGCTTAAAATTGTTACCCGTCACCATTGCTCGATCGCCCCACTACTAAAACTGACCAAGCATCCACACCAGTACCGCAAGCAAATCCTCCACAGGCAAAATAGAGTATTCCGTGGGATCTAGAAAAACGTTGTTGCCCTGCATCTGCAAAAACTGCCAGAGAGAACCATTTGTGACAATGCCATAAACTTGCTCCAGCGGCTCACCCCGTTCTGCATTAAACCTTTGTGCCGCAAACATCTCAGCGATACACTGATACCAGCCATCTTCTAAGATGCCTTTCTTGGCCTCCACCAAAGCAATCACCGGCGCATTGAGAACTATTTGGTCTGGAGACCTACTGCTCAAAAAGTCACAGACCCCATTCAAACCCAAATCCTTATCTACATTGAACTCCTTCCCCGAAAACACGCTGATGTTATCGTTTAAAAGCTTCCGCAGTTCCACCAGCACCGGAGCAATCATAAACTCCGAGCGTGCCTTCTCCGAACCAGCTAGCTTCGCCAGTGGTAAAGTCCTCGCTAACGTTTCCGGCAACCAGGCACTGGGCAAAACCGGTGTCAACGCTGGCAAAAAAGCCTGAGATTGCAGCCTCAAACCCAACTTTTTCTCTACATCATCATTGGTGAAAGTGTTGTACGGCATTAGGTCAATACCAATTTTAGAAAGCCTGCTAAATATTCATTTTAGCAGCTATTTCATCGTCACTTATGCACTGTGGAAGTGATGTCTTTAGCATCGATCGGTAGCAAAAACCACGATCAACAATTTATTGAATCATCCATTGCAAAATCCCTAAAATCCGCTGTACCGGAGTGACAGGATACTCTGTGCTATCGATAGTTACGGCTTTATCCACCAGAGAGAGAAATTGCCAGACTTTACCACTCGTCACACTGCCATACACAGTAGCGATTGGTTTGCCTGCTCTCTCATTAAAAATTTGTGCAGCTACCATCTCAGCGATACATTGTCCTAACCCCAGATCCAACTCGCCCTTTTTTGCCTCAACGATTACCGCTACAGGAGCTTGAATAAGATAAGCAGTGGTCGATCGGCTCAACAGAAAATCACAAAACCCATTAAGACCTCGATCTCGATCTACATTAAACTCCTCCCCAGAAAACAGCTTAACCTGCTCATTACTTAAATGCTCGATCTCCAACAAAATTGGGCTAATTAGTCGTTCTGACTTAGCTTTCTCCGATCGAGCTTTTTGCCCTAGGGGCAACCACCGCTGAAAAATAGTTAAAAACTCTGTTTCTGGTTCCACGGAAGGTAAAAACTGACAAAAAGGAGCATCGGTGAGAGTTAGATTGAACTGTTGGACAACCTCGTCAAGAGTAAAGGTGTCATAAGCCATAGGAATTGTTTCTTATCCTGCCTTCCAATTCTTTCTAATGTTGGGTGGGCTGAAGTTCAGTATAGCCAAGATCCTCTTAATCTGAGTGCTACGAAGGCATATCTTTATACTCGCAATCGTTCATAGTCTGAAATATTTAACAGTCCAGTGCAGACAACTGTGTCATTCATACTAAGTTTTGTGCAGAAATGCTAAGAATTGCTGGGCGAGTAGTTTTTTGCAGACTTGATTTCCGATAGGATCTATTTTTCTGCCTTAGACTTGTAAGATATCGCCAGGACTTCTACAGCTTTGGCATCTGCCTCTGGACAATCAGACTACATGAACACCGCCGATTCCCCCAAAGACAAATTTTTGACACGAACTTTCACCATCACTACCCCGCTGTACTACGTCAATGGCTCTCCTCATATTGGTCACGCCTACACCACAATGGCCGCCGATGCTTTGGCGCGCTTTAAGCGCTTACAAGGACATGAAGTACTGCTGATTACCGGCACCGACGAACATGGCCAAAAAATAGAACGCACCGCGATCGAAGCCGGTCTTTCGCCTCAGGCCCACTGCGACAAAGTAGTGGCCGATTTTCGGCAGCTTTGGCAGCAGTACAATATCCAGATCGATCGATTCATTCGCACTACCGATCCCCACCACGAGCAAATCGTCAAAGAGTTTTTCCAACGGGTGCTGGACAAAGGCGATATTTACCAAGGCCAACAAAAAGGCTGGTACTGCGTAGCCTGCGAAGAATTCAAAGACGAGCGCGATCTGCTGGCCGACAAGCATTGCCCCTTACACCCGAGCAAGGTCGCCGAATGGCGCGATGAAACCAACTACTTCTTTAAACTATCGGCCTACCAAGAAAAACTAGAAAAGCTTTACGCCGATCGACCAGATTTTATTCAGCCCCCTAGCCGCCGCAACGAAGTTTTGAGCTTTGTGAAAGGTGGTTTGCAAGATTTTTCTATTTCCAGAGTAAATTTAGATTGGGGCATTCCATTACCTAATGATCCTAGCCACACTGTTTATGTGTGGTTTGATGCGCTGCTGGGCTACATTAGCGCCCTGGCAGAACCAGGTCAAACCCCTGATTTAAACGCATCCATTAGCAAATGGTGGCCAGCCAATGTCCATATTATTGGCAAAGATATTCTGCGTTTCCACGCCGTCTACTGGCCTGCCATGCTAATGTCTGCTGAGCTACCCTTGCCTAACATGGTTTTTGGCCATGGCTTTTTTACCAAAGACGGCAAAAAAATTAGTAAAAGCGAAGGCAACACGGTGGATCCGCTACTACTTGCCCAAACCTATGGGGAAGAATCACTGCGTTATTTCTTTTTGCGCTGCTTTGAATTTGGTCAAGATGGTGATTTTAGCGAAGCCCGTTTCGTAGAGATCGTCAACAATGACTTAGCCAACGGCTTAGGCAACCTGCTGAATCGCACGCTAGGGATGGTGAAAAAATATTCAGAGCAATTGATTGTTCCGAGTTGCAATGTGGCCGAAATTCCGCCAGATCATCCTCTAAAGTCGATCGGGCAAGACTTGGGCAGCCGAGTGAGTAATCACTACGATCAACTGGCCTTTAGTGCTGCCGCCGAGGCTATCTTTGATCTGGTGCGCGCTAGCAACAAGTTTATTGACGATTCTGCCCCTTGGACAATGTTCAAAGCCGGTCAACATGCCGAACTCCAGCAGGTTTTATACACATTATTAGAATCTGCTAGGTTAGCTGGATTCCTGTTGTCGCCAGCGATCCCCAAAATTTCTACGGCGATCTACCAGCAGCTAGGCTTGACGATCGACTTTGATCACCTACAATCGACATTGGCATTGGTCGATTTCAACGCTCACAGTGCTTGGGGCTTCTTACCCGTAGGAGGACAACTTAACTCAGCTCAGCCAGTGTTTGCTCGGTTAGAATTGGCACCTGAAAACTCGACATAAAATTATCGTTCGAGTCGATCGCAACCATAAAAACTTTTTTTATCACCTTTTTACAAAAACTTCTTTGAGGCATTGTTATGCTTAGTACTACTCCACCTAACCAAGGCGGTGCTTTTTCGCCGGAACAAGTCCTCGAAAATCGGGGACGAGTAGCAATTTTTATCGATGGCTCCAATCTTTTTTATGCGGCGCTACAACTCAACATTGAAATTGACTATACCAAGCTGCTAGCCCGTCTCACCGGCGGTTCACGGCTGCTGCGCTCTTTCTTCTATACCGGAGTCGATCGCACCAACGAAAAACAGCAGGGCTTTTTGCTGTGGATGCGCCGCAATGGGTATCGGGTAATTGCCAAAGACTTGGTACAGTTGCCTGATGGCTCCAAGAAGGCCAATCTAGACGTAGAAATTGCCGTAGATATGATGTCTTTAGTGGGCTGCTATGACACGGCCGTTTTAGTGAGTGGTGACGGCGATCTAGCTTATGCCGTAGATGCCGTTAGCTACCGAGGAGTCCGGGTAGAAGTGGTCAGCTTACGATCGATGACAAGTGATAGTCTGATTAATGTATCTGATCGATACATTGATCTGGAAAATGTCCGCGAAGATATCCAAAAAACTTCCCGCAGCAATGGGCCAGGTAGCTCTGATATATGGATTTGATATTGGCCTCTCCTCACCTTCCAGCCCTTTCTTGACCAGAGAAAGGAGACTAACCGTATGAATCCACCTCGCTGGCTTACCACTGGGATCGCTGTTGCTTTGTGCTGCGGCATGATCTTGAGTGGCTGTGGCGGTGGAAAAAAAGACCCCGCTGATAACCCAGCCACCGAAAACAAACTAAGCATCGACAATTTTAGCCTGGAGCAATCTAACGCCCAAGGAAAATTGTGGTGGAAAATGAAAGCAAAAAAAGCTTCATACACCATCGATCGCAAAGTCGCTCAGGTAAAAGATTTGGCGGGGGAACTCTATCAAGATGGTCAGGTGATCATGAGGCTGACTGCCCAAACTGCCGATGTGATTCAAAATGGCGAAAAAGTTACGCTGCGTGGTGATGTGACTACCACCGAAACTCGGAACCAGTTAGTCGTAGTCAGCCAAGAACTAGAGTGGCAGCCCAACCAAGACTTATTGACCATCAGTAAAGGTGTTCGTGCCACCCACCCCAAAGCCCAAATGACTGCCGATCGGGGCACTTATGTCAGTCGGCAACAGCGGCTGGAACTATTCGATAAAATCATCGCCGTTGCCCCTGCCGAAAATATTCGGTTGCAAACCAGCTATTTAGTCTGGGATGTAGACACTGCAAATATTAGCGGTGATAAACCAGTGAGGATCGATCGATTCAAAGAAGGCAAGCAGATCGAACAAGTTAATGCCGATAGTGTCAGCTATAACATCGATAAACAGGTGGCCAAGCTAGGTGGTTCTAGCAGGGTAAAGTTTACTTCGATCGAACAGGCCATGAAAGTTGAGGCCAATAGCGCTACTTGGGAGATTCAACCCAATGTTGTGTCACTCCAAGACAAAATTCGCTTCGATGGCACTAAACCATTGATGCGAGTGACTTCCAACAATGCTCGCTGGAATATCAAGCAGCAGCTCATCACCGCCACCAATGCCCTAGAAATTTTTGACCAAACCGAACAAGCTACTTTCACAGCCAACAGTGGCAGCTTAGATCTGGCCAAGAACACTGCTGTTTTAAACGGCAATGCCCGTGGTTCTTCCACTCGTAACCAGGCCAAAATTCAAGCTGAAAAAATCACCTGGGATATCACATCTCAACAAATCACCGGCAAAGGCCAAATCCGTTACCAACAAACTGATCCCGTCCTTAAAGTAAATGGAGCAGAAGCGATCGGCAAACTCCAAGACCAATCGGTGGTAGTAACAGGTAACGGTAAAGATTTTGTAGAAACTCTAATAATTCCTAGTCCCGAAAGCCCCACCAAATAAAAATACTGCTAAGATGAACACGAACTTTTCCTGCGCCCTATGAACACCTCCTTCACCAACGAAGAACTGCGTGATTCCGCTACGCGGACGCTACGCGAACGGCGGCGGCAGCTTCGTAGAGAGCGGCAAATCCGCACCCTGAAAGTCTCCTGGCAAGTGTTACTGCTGGGCGGCATCGTCGGCGGAGTGATTTGGGGTGTAACCAGACCAGACTGGACAATTAGCAAACCGCAGCAAGTGAGCATTGTAGGTAATCAATCCCTTACCGAAGGCGCGGTGCGCAACATGCTGGGACTGAGATACCCAGCTTCTTTGTTGCAAATTGAACCCCAGGCACTCAACGCCAAGCTTTTATCCCAAGGTAGCGTGGTAAAAGCCACTGTCCATAGAGAGCTGATGCCACCTCGGCTGTATATACAAATTAGAGACCGCTTGCCCGTGGCAGTTGTCGATCGAACAATCAACAACAAAGTTACCAAAGGGCTGCTAGACGAAACTGGCCAGTGGCTACCCCTGACCAGCTATCGCTTAAAAGCTGACCAAGTACCCAATCTGCGGCTGATTAGCAGCCAATCTTGTCCCGGTTGGTCTGAGCTATACCGTGCAATTCAACAAAGTCCTGTCCAGATCAGCGAAGTAAACTGTCAAGATCCGCTTCATTTGACCCTGGCTACTGAAATTGGTATGGTGCAGATAGGCGAGTTCGATCGCACCAAAATTTACAAGCAATTGCAGAGAGCGCACGAATTGCGCGATTGGCAACAGTCCACATCCCTAAAAAATGCTATCGTCGATTTAGAAAATCCTCAATCGCCCAAACTGCAAGAAATAGGAGGAAAGTCAGCAGTCCCTATCACCAGTGATACCAAACCGCCAGTCCAAATTAGGTGAGTCGAATCTGTTAATCAAAACAAGTAGATTAAATTAAGATTGTTAAGAACATTTACTTTTTGTGCGAAAATCCATCAACACATAGCTAATGCCCGGTATTTTGGGTTTAAATATTTCATTTAGATTTATTATTTATCCATTCCATCGAACAAACGGTTTCAGTTGGCAGTCAGCGCCTATTCAGAGCAATCAATTATGAGCAAACCCAACCCCATTTCATACCCAGGATTCAATAACCCCATGTCTGGCAACGACCCAATGTTCGATGAAATTGTCCCCAGCAGCGTCGCCAGAATTAAGGTGATCGGCGTAGGCGGCGGCGGTAGCAATGCAATCAACCGCATGATCGCCAGTGATATTACGGGCATTGAGTTTTGGACAATGAACACCGATGCTCAGTCACTCTCTAACAATGGTGCCAATCGGCGGCTACAACTCGGCCAAAAGCTCACCAGAGGGCTAGGTGCAGGCGGCAACCCGGCGATCGGCCAAAAAGCCGCTGAAGAATCGCGGGAAGAAATCGCCGCCGCTATAGAAGGCGCTGATTTAGTCTTTATCACCGCTGGTATGGGTGGCGGCACCGGCACTGGGGCTGCTCCGATCGTCGCTGAAATCGCCAAGGAGATGGGTATTCTCACAGTCGGGGTAGTTACTAAGCCTTTTACATTTGAAGGCCGTCGCCGCACTAATCAAGCCGATGAAGGCATCGCTGCGCTTCAAAGTCGGGTTGATACCTTAATTGGTATACCCAACGAC
The DNA here is from genome assembly GCA_025359065.1 of Synechococcales cyanobacterium GL140_1_metabinner_5_sub. Classification (GTDB taxonomy): domain Bacteria; phylum Cyanobacteriota; class Cyanobacteriia; order Cyanobacteriales; family Chamaesiphonaceae; genus JAAFHZ01. Next base: position 41,904 of record JANYHM010000008.1, read on the forward strand.
AACTTGTTGAAGGTGATCTCTGAGCAGACCCCTATGCAAGATGCCTTTCGCTTTGCTGATGATGTGCTGCGATCGGGTGTCCAAGGCATTTCTGACATCATTATGATTCCGGGACTTGTTAATGTTGACTTCGCCGATGTGCGGGCTGTAATGGCCGATGCCGGTTCTGCCATGATGGGCACTGGTACTGGTTCGGGCAAAACCCGCGCCGAAGATGCTGCCAAAATGGCGATCGAGTCACCGCTGCTAGAATCTTCGATCGAAGGTGCCCGAGGGGTAGTTTTTAACATCACGGGCGGTGTAGATCTGAGTTTGCACGATGTAAATAAAGCTGCCGAAGTGATCTACGCTGCCGTAGACCCCAACGCCAACATTATTTTTGGTGCGGTGCTAGATGAACGGATGCAGGGTGAAGTGCATATTACAGTGATTGCCACTGGCTTCACTGGCGAATCTCAAGCTCCACCTCCATCTCTGAACAAAGCGGCTCCTATGTCTTTACCGAAGCGCTCTGCCTCCCCTAGTTCGCTGCCAGTACAGGAGTCTAAAGGCACTCAAAAAGGCGGATTAGATATTCCAGAGTTTCTCCAAACTCGTCAGCCTAAAAAGTAATCTGGAGCGATAAGCTCGTTTTGATTACCATAGCCCTCCTTTCTCAGGAGGGCTTCCCATGTATTAGGGGGTTCCTAGAAATAAAAAAGAGAGACGACTCAAATTAGTCGTCTCTCTTTTTTATTAATCGTAACTTGAAATACTCCCCGAGCAAGATTCGAACTTGCGACCGATCGGTTAACAGCCGATTGCTCTACCACTGAGCTATCGAGGATTGGGTTTACTGAGTTTAGGCCAGTTTTCCCATTATAACCATGCCTATGAGTTATTGGCAAGGGTTTGCTCTATATTTCTTTCGGAAAACTTGATCCACACCTTAAACGCTGTAGGTAGCGTAGTAAGCTAGTACGCACGCTAGATTTCAGATGAGCTGACGATCATAAATCATAAATCACATATTGCAACTAGAACGCTTGACCTAATACTAGATATGGAGTTTTAACGGCTTGTCAATCCCCACATATCGGTGATTTTTAAATGCTAATAATTCAAAGATTTTCCTTGAATTCGGAATACAATATGACTCCCTGATAAATGGCTGCACATGGAACTATCTACCCTAGACCCTCTGCACTATGCTGAACTAGTAAAAGACAGCGGAATTGCACCTGGTTTAGCCAGCTTGAATTTTCGATCGATCACTGGTGAAACTTGTTACGACTACTTATTTATATCCCCGGAGTTGCCCAGAAATAATGCTGGACAGGTAACTCCGGGCTGGTTGCGTCGGTACACCAACTGCTTAGAAGGAGGCTGGTGGTGTGCGGGGTTAGATCCATTAGCCGCTTGGCAGCCGATGGAATGGGGAACTTTCAAGCCTAACAAACCTAAACGCAGCAAAGAAAATAAACGGATCAAGTATGAGCATCCACCTCAAATAGCCACCAAGCTGTTTTGTTTGCGGGTAGATGGTGCAACGTGGCAGAAAGTAGCTCAGCGCTATAAACAGAATTTGCCTAAGGGCATTAGTGCCGATACCGTTGAGGCTGCTGGATTTTGGCAGTGGGTGATTGAACACAAGCTGCCGATCGTGATTTGTGAGGGTGCAAAAAAGACCGCTGCACTGCTTTCCCAGGGATACGTGGCTATTGGGCTACCAGGAATTAACAGCGGTTATCGGGTATCTAAAGACCTGGCTGGAAATACTATTGATCGGCAGCTCACTGCCGAGCTAGCAGTTTTTGCTGAGGTCAAGCGCGATATCTTTATCTGCTTTGATTACGAAGTTAAGCCCAAAACCCTAGATGCAGTAAACCGCGCGATCGCCCATTTAGGGGAAGTTTGCCAAGCTCAGCAGTGTTCAGTAAAAGTAATTCGTCTCACTGGCCCCGAAAAAGGCGTAGATGATTTCTTGGTGGCTCAAGGTCTTGCTCAGTTCGAGAAACTGGCGGCAGCAGCGCTAGATCTAGAGACCGATTTGGCTCGAACTCATCCTCACCATCGTCTGACCTATCCGGTGGCTGTCACTCTGCACCAACGCTATCTACAGCGCCTAGACTTTCCAACAACTGGGATTGCTGGGGTCAAATCGGCAAAAGGCACCGGTAAAACCACTGCATTGATTCCATTAATCGAAGCAGCCCGCGCCGAAAATCGGCCAGTGTTGCTGTTGACTCACCGTATTCAACTGGGAAGATTCCTCTGTGAGCGAATTGGGGTGAACTGGATCAACTCCAGCTTAGATTCTGGTAATAATTCAGCGGCCAGCTTGGGCCTCTGTTTAGACTCTCTCTGGAAACTCAACCCCGAGCATTGGTTGGGTGGAATTGTGATTTTGGATGAGGTAGAGCAGTCTCTCTGGCATTTGCTGAATAGCTCGACTTGTAAGAGCAAACGGTTAGTGATTCTCAAAACCTTCCAACGCCTGATTTCTCAGGTGGTGGCCTCTGGTGGCTTGATAATTGGCCAAGATGCCGATTTGTCAGATATTTCGATCGATTACCTGGTAAAACTAGCTGGCTGCGAAATCGAGCCTTGGCTAGCGGTCAACGAGTGGCAGCCAGAAACTGGCTGGGAAGTGAATTTCTTTGATACTCCTAACCCCACGGCTTTAATTAGCCAGTTGGAGCAAGACCTGTTGGCTGGCCACAAATGCTATGTGAGCACCGATAGCCGATCGGGTCGCTATGGCTCGGATACGCTGGATCAATATATTCGCAATCAGCTTCAGCATTTAGAAAACCAATATACCAAAACTTTGGTAATCTGTAGCCAGACGACCAATACTCCTGATCACCCGGCAGTGGACTTCGCTTCTCAGATCAATGATCGAGCTACTGAGTATGATGCCGTGTTCGTGACTCCCACACTGGGTACCGGGGTGAGTATTGATGTAGACCACTTCGATCGGGTTTATGGTTTGTTTCAGGGGGTAATTCCAGACCCAGAGGTACGGCAGGCACTGGCTCGGGTGCGGGCAAATGTCCCTCGCTATTTATGGTGTACCAAGCGTGGTGTAGGCATGTTGGGCAGCGGCAGCAACAATTACCGCACATTGGCTTTTTGGTATCAGGAAAACTACAAAGAAAGCTATGCCTTGATGTGCCCCAGCCAAGCTTTTGATGTAGATGTGCCATTGATCTATGATCCTGTCCACTTACGAGCTTGGTCAAAGTTTGCGGCGCGAATTAATGCTTCAATTACTCTCTATCGAGAGTCGATTCGGGCTGGGTTGCTATTGGAAGGCCATCAAATTATCAATATCGATGGTGATAGTGAAAAAGAAAAGCTGGTAGAGCTACGCCAAGCGCTGGTGCTGGCGGCTAAGACCGATAAGGATCAGGCTAAGAAGCTGATGGGCGAAATTTTTGCGCTTCAGCAACAGGTGGGTGCAAAGACCAAGAAGCACCAGTTGATCAAAGATCAAACTAAGAATATTCAGCAGCAGGCCAAGCAACAGGCCGCGAATGCGGTGGCCAATGCGCCAGATATTCGATCGGATCAGTATCAGTTCTTGGCGGGCAAGCGTTTCTTGACAGATGCTGAACGTCAGCAGGTCAATAAATATATGCTGAAGCAGCGTTATGGCGTGAAAGTCACCGCAGACCTTAAACTCAAAGATGAGCAGGGCTATTATGGCCAGTTAATGACTCATTTTTATCTGAGCTATCATTTGCAGTTTGCTAGTAACGATAAACTCTCCCAGGCTTTTGATAGCAACAATGCCGAGCAGCAGATTTTCTTGCCAGATATTAATAACTACACTTTAAAGATTCAAGGTTTGGTAGCTTTGGGTATTCCAGAGTTGCTGAATCTCGATCGACAGTTTACATTGCAAGATCCTGATTTGGCGGCTTTACAGCGGATGGCTTGTCTCTGTAGCCAGCATATTAAGCGGGCGATCGGTCTCAATTTATCTTTGGATGGCAAGTCGGCTAAACAAGATAGTTCGATCGTGATTTTTGGCAAGTTTTTGGGTCTGCTAGGACTGAAGCTGATATCTATTAAGACCAGTGGCAAAGGTAAGAAGAACAAGATCTATCAAATCGATCCTGAGACTTGGAATGATGGCCGTAATAAAATCTTTGCGGTCTGGAAACGCAATGCGGTCATCGATTCCAATATTTTACAAGATATTCCCGCAACACCAATCCTTCGTGATATCAACAAAGTCCCGGCTGGAGTCAACTAAATCACCCGCCGCAGATAACCTTTGCAGCGCAGCCAATCAACTTTCGGCGGTTGTGTGCATTGGAGTTATGCCGCGATCACTTATCAATTAATTTTCAACATTTGGTTCCCACCTTTTTGAAACTCATAAGCAACAGTTTCAACTTCTGCACTATAACCTTTTTCAGATAAATCTTTCATCACCAGTTCAAGGTATGGAGATATCTCACCATTAAGTTTAAGTAATGGAAAAATTCTTATCTCCGAGGCAACTCGCAAGAGTTCATGAATTGAAGCTATATGAAAATCAAGGGGTAATTGCTCTGAATACAAGAAGAGTAAATGAGAACATACACACAGGTCAAACTGACTATCAGAAAAATTCAAGCTTGGCAAAGATTGATATAAATATCGTTCGGAAACTTTTCCTGCTCCATAATCTAATAAAAACTTCTCCATTGCGCCTAGACGAGCTTTGCCAAGTTCATCAGCATCTTGAAAGTTCTTCCAAATATAGTTGTGAGAATTTTGTTTTACTTGTGAAATGACTTGCTCATAAGTTGCTCGAACACGCTGCTCGATCTGTTCACCAGAAAATTGATAAACCGGATCAATAGATACGACAGAGTGTCCTAACTTAGTCATTTCGGCATTGAAGCTAGCTGGCCCATCACCGCAACCAAGCATTTTCGTGCTTAAATCTGTTTCTGACAGACTAAACATTGACTTGTATTCTTCCAGTGTTCTGCCCCAAGGGACAACTTCATCAAGCTTCATTTAAATTAACCTTAGATATCGCCTTCACAAAATTTCGAGCGGCATAGCGGTCATTATACAGAATTTTTCTGCATATCCACCCAAATCTGGGCAGATAAGTAGCAACGCTCAATTAAATATAAGATGAATCAACCTGAAACTTTTTCCTAGACTAAAGTCATTTTGCTTTAACCGGATGGTTATGCTGCTTCTTGTGGCTAACTCTCTCCTGCATCGATCGACCTTGCGCAGAGCCGTTTAGTAGTTGTTGGACTTATTCATTGGGGCGGTGAACTATGACAAAAGCCACTATCCCACCAGATATTGTTGGAGCCAGAGGATTTACCATAGCTAGGATTAATGCCATATTTACTGCCTTCAGGATGTCCTAATACAGTAGAGACTGATTTATACATCTTATTCACATTGAAACAGCGTGGATCGCAGTGCCCGTCAGGCAATCCATGATCCAGAGCAAAGTGAGTAGTAGTTTCAGGAAACTTACCAGCCAAGAAAGTTGCACGTAAATATTGCATTACCACATTGTCATACTGCACCTGAGTATATGGTGGATTCGAGAAAGGAATCAAATTACCGTTGCTGCCTGTACAACTATTTTGGTTGCCCCGATCGCTTTTAGCACCTACCTGTAAAATCTCGATCGGCACAGAGTTATTCACTCGCTGATTGCGAGTATTAAAATAATTTCTCGCCGCGCCACAAGCTGCCCCTAAATCACTAGAAAGAGCGATCGACTTATTGCCGCCCTCATAAATATTGCAAATTGTTTCAGCGGTCCAAGTCCCCGCAGTAAAAATCTTACTGCTACTTTCTAGCTGAGCAACCGCCTTTTTTTGCTCTTTGGCAATTTCATCTGGCTGTAAACTCAAATTACCCAAAGCCCGATCTAATCCTTGTCTGCGCCCAGCAGAATTAGTCGATCGCCAAATCCGCCGAAACAGATCCTCTCGCCGACTTTGGTTTAATACATCTGAGGCTTTTTCAAATTCGGTAGTAGTAGGGCGACGCAGCTCATAAAAGTTGGGGCGTGCCACAATTGCACTGCTGCTCCGAGGTGCATAGATACTCACCCCTAGACCCAATGGGCCTCTACCTTCAAATCGCTCTTTCTCTAGGCGAGCCGGGGGCAAAATTACGGCAGTGTCATGAAGAATGAAGCGCGGATTGCCGGGAGGAGAGAAGGGCGAAATGGTGCTGATGTTTTTCGATCGTAAAAAGCTTTCTAGGCGAGTACGTTCATTGGGAGCCAATGCTCGACCAGCGTAATTGGTGCTACCTTGGGCGATTAACGTTTCTGCTGTTGAGGTGACTTCTGAAAAATTCGCTGGTTCCAAGTCGGATGAAATTAATGGTTCAGCGATCGGCGCGATCTTGGCTGATGTTAATGGCGGTGGGTCTAAGGGGCTGTAAGCCAGAGACTTTTGGGTGATGGCGACAGTGGCTGTGAAAATGACAAGGAACAGAAGAGCAATGGTACGAAAAAACATAATTGGGTTTCTAGCTGGTAGGTCTGGTCTGGAGATGCTCAAAATAAGTATTATTTGAATATAATTCCAGAAAAGTCGATCAATCACAATAGCAGGGTCAACAACCTGGAATCGAATAAGCCAGGGACGCTCCCTACATTAGCTTGTTCCTGAAGATCCTTTGGCATGGCCTATCGATTACTATGTAAACCTAGTCAATTTTATTAGCACCATGGAAGTCACGATTCCCGTCGAGTTACCCACCAGCCGTTACAGCGTGGTCATTCAGCCTCAAGGATTACAGCATTTGGGCGAAAAATGCCGCCAGCTCAAGCTGGGCGAAAAAATCATCGTGGTTTCTAACCCCATCATTTTTGAGCATTACGGCACCACAGTTGTCGAATCTCTGTCGGCAGAGGGATTCCAGGTTAGTACCTGCATCTTGCCCGCTGGTGAACAATATAAAAACTTTGACTCTCTGCAAAAAATCTATGACGCGGCGATCGATCAACAGCTAGAAAGATCTTCGACCCTGTTAGCTTTAGGCGGTGGTGTGATTGGCGATATGACAGGCTTCGCCGCTTCTTCTTGGCTGCGCGGTATCAACTTTATTCAAGTACCCACCAGCCTATTGGCCATGGTAGATGCTGCGATCGGCGGCAAAACTGGCATCAATCATCCACGGGGCAAAAACCTGATTGGAGCCTTCTATCAACCCGGGCTGGTGATGATCGATCCAGAGGTGTTACAGACTTTGCCCACGCGAGAATTCCGGGCGGGGATGGCTGAGGTAATTAAGTATGGCATTATTTGGGATGCTGAGCTGTTGGCCATGTTAGAAAAAGCCGAGCAGCTAGATACGCTCGCTGGACTAGACATGCAGCTAGTCAGCGAAATTTTGCGCCGTTCGGCGCAAGCAAAAGTTGACGTAGTCAGCCAAGATGAAAAGGAAGCCGGTCTGAGAGCGATTTTGAACTACGGTCATACCATTGGTCATGCTGTAGAAAGCCTCACTGGTTACAAAGTAGTCAACCATGGCGAAGCGGTGGCGATCGGGATGGTCGCAGCGGGCAAGCTAGCGGTGGCTGCCCAGATGTGGAGTCAGGCCGATACCGATCGACAAGATGCCGTAATTCAAAAAACCGGGTTGCCCACGAAGCTCCCGACAGGCATGGATATTGATCAAATTGTGGCCGCCCTCTTTTTAGACAAAAAAGTACAGGCTGGCCGAGTGCGCTTTGTGATTCCTACTAAAATTGGTCACGCCACTGTGACTGACGCGATCGCCAATACTTTAGTGGCTGATATCTTAACCGGCATGTAGCTATTCTATTCATCCATCAGTAACCAAACCACCGTGAAGCAACCAACTGCGGGCAAACTACCAAAATTTCTGGCTAGCACCATTAAATCTAGCTGGCGATGGTTGCCCGGATCGATCGCGGCGGGAGTGGTAATTTTGTTGTTTGAGTTGGGAGCATGGCAGCAGTTTGAGTTTATTGCTTACCGTCAACTGTTCCGAATGCGCGGGGAGCAAGCTTTAGATTCCCGGATCGTAACTATCTCGATTGATGATGACAGCGTCGATCGGCTAGGAGCTATTCCTTGGCCACACCAGCAGTATGTAGACCTATTGAAAAAGCTACAGCCGTCTAAACCAGCGGTTATAGCTATCACTTTCCCGATTAGTGAGAAGAGTGAAGTAGATACAGTTTTGACCGAAGAAATAAAAAAATCAACGGTGGTTTTAGCCGATGATTGGCAAACCAGAGATTTACCAATGTTGTCTAACGCTAAACTGCGACAGGCAGCGACACAAGTTGGTCATGTGCGTCAGATGGAAGACAGTGATGGTTTAGTGCGATCAGTACAGCTTTTTCAGCAAAATGATGTGGCTTTTGGCTTAGCAGTAGTCCGAGCCAGTAAACTTACTACACCTGGTCCTGATTATCCCCAGGATCTGTGGGTAAACTGGCGACAGGCTGCACCCAGAATTCCTAACTATTCTTTTGCTCAAGTTCTAGATCCTAAATTTAATGCCACCAAACTAAGTGGCAAAATCTTGATTGTGGGGATCACGGCGCAGGGAATTGATCGGATGGGGACACCCTTCGATCGCTATAGTAGTGCCAATGGCATTCATCTCCAAGCCACCATTATTGATAATTTGCTGCGTCATCGGGGGTTGCAAACTTTACCCAAGTGGCTATTGCTATTGTCGTTAGTAACAATTAGCCATCTTTTAAGCTGGCGATTGAGCTACTACGGCCAAGGTCGTCGTCTGTTAGTAGTTGTCTTAGCAACAGGTGGTTGGCTGCTGTTGGCCGTGGGCAGTTTGTATCTGAATTTATTGCTGTGGGTAGCCACGCCTCTAATTTTGATTGGAATGACTGGGGTGGGAGTGGCTTTTAGTGAAAAAATGTATATTGATGCCTCGATCGATCGGCAGATTCTTCAGCTCTGGCGCGCTCACCAAGTAGATCTAATTTCGCAGCAAAACTCACCGGCTATTTCGCCAGATTTACCATCGTTTAGTAAGGTGGCGAAGTTAGCTTCCTTGGCCGAAAACTTTGGCCGTGCCCAGTCTGCCCGCGCAGCGATTACCCACAGTTTATCTCTAGGACTTTTAGCAGTAGAACTGGACGGTCAAATTTGGTTCTGTAACTCGGTTGCTGCCCGATTGGTACAAACAAGCGTAGGAGAAAACATCGATCGGTGCTTGGTGCCTCAATGGCTCAGTCGCGGTGAATGGGATGCCAATGTGCATCAGATTCAAAGTGGTAACTATGTGGCGATCAAAGAAGTTCAACAAGGTGAACAGTTTTTTAGCCTGCGCATGGAGCCATTACTCGATTGGCGGGTGCTACAAAGTGACTTTGGCACTGAATCTCAGGAGCCAACCGAGAACACCCCCATTTCTGGAATATTATTGGTAGTCGAAGATGTGACTTCTAGTAAACACATGCAGTCACTTATTTTGGATCTAGAAATTCAGCGTCGCCAAGAATTAACTAAGCAAAATATCGCTCTTGATAAAGCCCGTCAGTTAGCAGAAGCCGCTGCCAGTATTAAGAGTGCTTTTTTAGCTAATATGAGCCATGAAATTCGCACGCCGATGAATGCAGTGGTAGGGTTAACTAATTTATTGCTAGATACACCCTTAAATAGTGACCAAGAAGATTTTGTATCTATGATTAAAGTCAGTGCCGATCATCTGCTGAAAATTATTAATGAGATCTTAGATTTTTCTAAGTTAGAATCTGGCGAAATGCAGTTAGAATCAATCAAGTTTGATCTCAAGGAACTGATTGAACAAGTTGTTGAAATCTTGGCGAATCGTGCCCACAGCAAAGAGTTGAACCTGAGCTATTGGATCGAAACTCACACCCCACGTTTGGTTAAGGGTGATCCGACTCGGTTGCAACAGGTATTAACTAACCTTATTGGCAATGCCATTAAGTTTACTAATCAGGGTGGGGTGACAGTAGATGTGCAGCCAATATTTTGTGGCACGACTAACACCACTATTAGAATTACAGTGACAGATACCGGAATTGGTATCTCACCCGAAAACCAACAAAAGCTATTTCAGTCTTTCTCTCAGGCAGATGCTTCCACTACTCGCCAATATGGGGGGACTGGTTTGGGATTGGCCATTTGTCAGCGGTTAATAGACTTAATGGGAGGAAAGATTGGAGTGGATAGTCAGCCCGGGGCAGGCTCAGCGTTTTGGATTGAAGTAGATCTGCTGACCTTATCGGTGCCGGTAAGTATGTCGATTCCTGCTCTACGGGGAGTATCGCTATCAATTTTTGATGATTGGCCACATCGGTCAGCGGCACTCACCAAGGTAGTAGAAGAATGGGGAATGCGGGTGATTGATGATAGCGAAAGACCGCAATTGGCTTTGGTGGACTGGAGTATGGGCACAAATCAAGAGATTGTTGATTTATTAGTACAGCGAAAGGTGCCCACCATTGTCATGACTACTTTCGATCGCTATGAGTCGGCTCATGCCAAGCTAGGTGAAAAAGTAAGCTATATTTTTAAGCCAATTAAGTCCAGTCGTTTAGCAACTCTTTGCCAGGAAATGGTGCTACCGGTTGATCAACGTGAGGTTGACAAAAGCAGTGCTGCCGCTACTTCTACTCCCTACCCAATATCCATTAAGGAAAATCGTCAAATTCTGTTGGCCGAAGATAATTTGATTAATCAAAAGGTGGCGCTGCGTCAGTTAGCGAAGCTGGGGTATCAGGTAGATGTGGCTGGGAATGGTCAAGAAGTTCTAGAAAAACTGAACCAGAAGCACTATGACATGATTTTAATGGATTGTCATATGCCGGTTCTGGATGGCTACGAAACTACAATCTTGATTCGTCGCTTGCCCGATAAACGTCGGAGTACAGTGATTGTGGCACTCACGGCCAGCGCGATGAAAGCCGATTTAGAGCAGGCGATCGCCTCCGGCATGAATGATTTCTTGTCTAAACCGGTGAAAATTGAGCAGTTGCAGCAGACGATCGAGGGCTGGCTCAGTGAAGATTTCAAAGTTAAGAGCAAGCTGCTGGATGCTTAACTAGCCCTTAGCAGCGAAAATCTTTTCGATGACTTCTTCTACTACTTTGTCAGGAGTAGAGGCTCCCGAGGTGATACCGACGGTAATTTGGCCAGCCGGAAGCCAGTTGTCACTAATTATTAGATCTTGTTTGAGGGGTTTGTGTTCTAAGCGGTAGTCAGCCAAGATGCGATCGGCGCTGTCGATATGGTAGGAGGGAATGGTGCGATCGATCGAGATTTCTTGGAGGTGGGTGGTGTTAGAGGAGTTGAAGCCCCCAATGACCATCATCAAGTCAATCTTTTCTTTGACAAGCTGGAACATGGCATCTTGGCGCTCTTGGGTGGCATCACAGATGGTGTTGAAGCTGAGGAAGTGATCGTTAATTTCTACTGGGTTGTATTTGCGCAGCATGGTGAGCTGAAAGAGTTTGCCGATTTCTTCGGTTTCAGTTTTCAGCATGGTGGTTTGGTTGGCGATGCCGACGCGCTCTAAGTCCATATTAGGGTCAAAGCCTGCCGAGCAGGCATTACTGAATTTAGTAAGAAATTCTTGTTTGTCGCCGCCGTTCAAAATATAATCGCAAACATATTTGGCTTCTGCCATGTTCAGGACTACCAAATATTTATTGGCAAACGAAATTGTAGCTACGGTTTCTTCGTGTTTGTATTGGCCATGGACGATCGAAGTATGGTCATTCTTTTTGTGCTTTTCGACGGTATTCCAGACTTTAGAAACCCAGGGACAGGTAGTGTCCACAATGGTGCAGCCCTTGTCATTCAGTAACTGCATTTCTTGCACGCTGGCTCCAAATGCCGGTAATATCACTACATCTTTTTCCCTAACCACGCCAAAGTTTTTTTCGCCCTGCTGAACTTCAATAAAGCCCACGTTCATTTCTTTTAAGCGCTGGTTCACTGAAGGGTTATGGATAATTTCGTTAGTAATCCAGATATCTTGGCTGGGGAAGTGCTGGCGGGTTTCGTAGGCCATGGCGACGGCGCGCTCTACGCCCCAACAAAAGCCGAAAGATTCGGCGAGCTTAATGGTGACGTTGCCTTGGGTGAGGGTGTAATTGTTGGCGCGAATTTGTTGAATCAGGTCGCTCTGGTACTCCGATTCTAGCGCCACATTGACTTCTGCTTGGTGGCCAAAGCCTTTGCGATGGTAGTTTTCGGAGTGGTTGAGCGATCGCTTAAATGCTTTGGTATCCATGTTTTTTGGCTATGGTGGTGGCTGCTGACGCAGGCAGGAGGTGGTGCTTACCTTTTACTTTAGCAGAAGGCGATCGAAATCTGTATCGGCAGGCTCTTCAAGTGTAAACAACACAGCTAAAAATACCCACCAAACTGCCTTGCTTCGTTAGTCCTACAGCTAATCTGGGCAGAACGCAGCCTCCATTATATAAATCAATGCCTCTGGCATGTTCCTTGTCATAATCGGTATCTACAGCAACATATACCGCATTATGTAACCCCCGGCTCTCAAACCATGCGGCCAGACTTTTCCAAGATTTAATTGCCCGATCACACTCATCTTCCATCCCCTGGCTATCAACACATGCCAGCCACCAATCTTTAGGCTGCTCTGCTAGTGATGCAATTGTAATTTTGGCATCAGGATAAATAGCTCCACCAAAAGCCGATCGAATTACCTCCTCTGTTACCAAGGCAGAAATCTCTTGTCCTTCGTTAGCAACCACATAAAATGGTGAAAACCCATGTTCGCCCTCATCGCCAAGGTTGATGAATTGACCCTCCATAATAAAGGCCGCTTCTTGAGCAAGCTGCTGACACAGCTCTATTTCGGCTGGATGATGCTGGTGCTGGAGTGTTTCTCCGGCTCGACCGATCGACCCGCAGGAATAAACTATAGTTTTGCGAGAAATCAGATTCCAAACCCACTCATTTTCTGGGTCACGGTCTTCCATGCCATAAGTTTCAGTGCATTCTACCAGTATTGCTAATTTCTCTGAATCTAATATGCAATCTTGAATCATCATCATTTTGACCAACTTAGAGTCATCATTTTAGCCCATAGATTTTCTAAAAATTCGCGACATAATAGATCTTAAACTTTGTGGAATTTTGCAGCGGTCAAACTGGCCAATGGTAGAATCTATCACAGTAACAATTTCTCAGAGAAAAGCCCATAATCCGCCAGCAAACCCATGATCTGTTGTCTAAACCCTAACTGCCAAAATCCTCCTCGTCCAGATGAGATAAAGTTTTGCGTGGAGTGCGGCACTGAGATGGCGATTTTAGAAAACCGTTACCGGCCATTGAAATCGATCGGGCGCGGTGGTTTTGGCAAGACTTATTTGGCCGCAGATATCAAGAAGTTTGGGGAGCAATGTGTAATCAAACAGTTTGCGCCTTCTTCTGGAGATGATAGCGAGACAGAGAAGAATCGCTTTCAGGACGAAGCTAAGCAGCTTCAACGACTGGGAGAACACCCTCAAATTCCGGCTCTTTTGGCTTTTTTTACAGAGCGCAGCTACTTGTATTTTGTCCAGCAATACGTCGCAGGCGAAAATTTGGCGGAAGAAGTAGCTGAGCACGGTTTATTTGATGAAGCCAAAGTGCGCAGCTTTCTGCAAGACTTACTAGGAATTTTGCAAGTTGTCCATCAGCAGGGCATTATCCACCGTGATATCAAGCCCTACAATATTATGCGACGGCAATCTGACCAGAAGCTGGTGCTGATTGACTTTGGTATCTCGAAGCAATTGGAAGTCAATGCTCCTACCGGCACTAGCATTGGATCTTTGGGTTACTCGCCTCTAGAGCAAGTCTGGGGTGGCAAGGCTTATCCAGCCAGCGATCTATATAGCTTAGGTGTGACAGCTTTTTACTTGATGAGTGGCATTCCGCCTCACAAAATTTTGGTAGATTTGCTAGAAGAAACTTCTCCAGAACAAGCTCATAACTGGGTGCAGCAGTGGCGCAGATATGTAAAAAGACCAGTGAGTAATGAGCTGGGGCGGGTGTTAGATGGACTGCTGCATATTGACCACAAACAGCGCTATCAATCTGCTACCGAGGTATTGCGCGCGTTGGAGGGCAAACAAGTACCGAATAATCTGCCGACTCAACGGGTAGCAGCAAGTAACAATTATTCCCCGCCGCAGCAAGGAAATATTTTCAAGCTGCTGTTAGTTAGTGGTTTAGGGTTAATTGGCTCATTGTTATTGCTGCTGTTGACCATCAATATTTTCAAACCATCAAACGTTAATATCAGTCAAGACTTAGGCGATCGACCAGAGAATGCTGTTGCCTACTTAGAGAGGGGTAAAAAGCAGAGTGCTGCCGACAAGTTCAATGAAGCTTTGGCCGACTTCAACAAATCGATTCAGCTTCAACCTACTATTGCCGGCAGCTATCTTGAGCGTGGACAAGTGCGCAGTAGATTAGAAGATAAACAGGGGGCACTAGCCGATTTCAATAAGGCATTAGAACTCCAGCCTAATTGGGCTGAAGCCTATTATCAGCGGGCTGGTGTGCAAGATGAGTTGGGTGATACTCAGCAGGCGATCGCCGATTTAAATAAATCCCTGAGCCTAGATAAAAACAGTTCGTTAGCTTTTATCCATCGGGGAAATTTGCATCTCAAACAAAAAAATCAGCTTCAGGCTCTCCAAGATTTTAATGCTGGTATCAAAATAGATCCTCGCAGCTCTTATGGCTACATGTCTCGGGCTAGTTTGTTTACTAGCACTAATAAAAAAGTACAGGCCATTGCTGACTATGATCAAGTGCTAAAGCTAGAACCCGAAGATGCCTATTATCATTATCAGCGGGGACTTTTGCATCAAGATTTAAACAACAAAGCCAAAGCTAAAGCCGATTTTCAGGCAACGATCAAATTCGCTAAAAAAACAGGCACAGAGAAAGATTATGCTGATGTTGCTGCCAAGCTACGACAGGTTCAATAGCTACAGAAAGACCGATTCTTTATGAGAATTTGACTACAACCATGGTGCGGTCACAGGAGATTTGTACCATAATTCGTTATCCAATTTTTTCGGAGAATTTCTCTCACCTTGTCATAGGTGTAAGAAGTGTGCCAATTCAAAGCTCTAAATTTCATAATCCACCACCATTAGAATTGATAATTTGTCCTGTAATCCACTGAGCCTCTTCAGTAGCCAACCAACCAATGACTCGCGCCGCATCGGCTGGCAGACCCCAACGACCTTGAGGATTAGCGTCGCGCACTACGTCATAAAGCTCACCAGTCGCCCAGCCCGTATCGGTAGCGCCGGGATTGACAGTGTTTACCGTAATTTTACGCGGCGCTAAATGAGCCGACAAACTGAGAGTCAATTGATGCAGTCCACCTTTAGAGGCCACATAGGCCAACTCACCAGGCATTGGGTTTAAATGCTGTCCAGAAGTGAGCAAAATCACTCGACCACCGGTATCCCCACAATGTTGAGCAGCAAAAGCTTGCACCAGTAGCAGCGTTCCCCGCACATTGATTTGAAAATGGCGATCGATATCCACCGCCGTGAGTTCTTCTAACTTGCCCATAGTGCTATAAGTATGGTTAGCAACTACAATATCTACATGACCAAAAGCTTGCACAGCAGCAGCCATGATTTTACCCGGAGTTGTCGGGTCTAAAAAATCCCCTTCAGCATGAGCAATTCTGGTGCCGTTTTTTTGCAACGTAGCTATTAATCCAGCAGTGCCATCGGCATCTGCGCCCCATTCTCGCTCGGCATCATAGGGTGCAAAAGAATGAATGAAAATATCTGCCCCTAAAGTAGATAATCGATCGGCGATCGCGTAACCGATGCCTTTGCGCCGACTCACACCAGTAATTAGGGCGACACGACCGCTAAGAATTTTTGCTGACATAAATGCTCCTAATCTCAATCGGCATCACAATTTTAGGATCAATTAACCCAAAGATTTATTAAGGAGCAGCGCATTTTGGCAGATGCTTTACCCAGACTTGTTACGATCAAACAGCATATTTTAAAACTTATATATGACTAGCTTCCCCGACCAAACCCCTGACCTCCAAGCCGATGATTATGTAGTGATTGGTTTGGCTACCTGCTTCTACCGCGATGAAGACGGCGTAAAGCAAGTGAAAATCGTTGAGCCAATTCCTGCCTCCGCGATCGAAGCTCTACTCAAAGGCGTGCCCACCTCTTATTCTCAAGCTGTAGGCACCACGATCGGCGCAGTATTGACCAATGGCCCTCACATTCCAGCCGGTTTCCCTGATGATGCTGAGATTGCCCAAGAATTTGTCGATCGCACCATTGCTGCTGCCCGCACCTTCAAGCGCACCCCCGCATCGGCGACCCTGATCCCGGTAGGTACTACCTATGAGGGATTCAAGTTTTCTACCGAGCGCAAGCGTGTCCTCAACGCTAGCCGCACGGTCACGAAAGATGATAATGTCAAACAGCACTCGCACACACATGCGCAGCTCTAATTGACATCTAGAAGTTCAATGCCAGATCAAGCTCCATCAGATCAAGCTTTACAAGAAATTCAAGCCCTGCAATTTCACGATATTCCAGCAGCCAGTGCCAAGATGCTGGAATTTTTGCGTGGTTCCGATCTGCCGTTTACCGTAGCCAGCGTGGTAGTTCGGCCTTTGGCAGTTTCGCTGAATTCTATTAACGGCTTCATTACTACCGATACCGGCAAAAAGCTGTTTTTTAAGACCCACATTGAACCACAAAGCATTATCAACGAATACTATAATGCCGAGATTTTAGCCGCTGCCAATTACCCCACGATTCAGCCCCTATTTGGAGCCACTGAGTACGGGAAGCAGTTGCTAATTTACGATTACTTTGATGCGCCTTCGCTGTTTGATGTGCTGCGAGAAATTGAACTGGGAGATCGACGTGATGGGCCACAAATCGTAGATATTCAAGAACAAGCCGATCGACAGCTTGCCGACATCTATTTAAAAACGATGGAACCGCTGAGTGCTGCTGACCATTCCGCCGCTCCTATCCATCAACTGTTTTATCACCGACTAGTTGGTGGTCGCTACGAGAACTTCTATGTAGGGCAAGATATTGCTCTCCCAGGAGCCACAGTGCCTTTTGCCGAGCTATCCCAATGGCGCTGGCGCATTAACGGAGTGGAGTATCAAGATTCGCTGCAAGAAATTATAGACAGAGCAATCAGAGTCTTGAATCCGGCAAGTTGCGATGTCTGGTCGATCGTGGGTCACGGGGATGCCCACAATGGCAATGTGTTTTTAGACCAAGATAAGCTGATCTATTTTGATCCAGCCTTTGCTGGCCGTCATTCCTTCTTGCTGGATTTAACCAAGCCGATGTTCCATAACGTCTTTGCGACTTGGATGTATTTTCCTCAAGCCGTGGCCGATCGGTTACAAATTCCCTGGACAGTGCAAAACGGCGTGATCGAGGTAGTTCATGACTTTGTGCCAATTCCTGAGCGTTGGGCCACTCTGCGATCGAAGCTGCACTTTGTTTTAGAGCCGGTTTTGGCTCAGTTGGGCGATCGCTCCGCTTGCGCCTCCGGTGATTGGCGAGAATATCTGAAGGCCGCGCTGTTCTGCTGCCCATTTTTGACCATGAATCTGCGGGACTCGGCGAAGTTTCCGCCCTCGATTACGCTGCTGGGTTTATCCTTGGCCGTAGAAATGGGCAGTGCAGGGGCGGGAGTCCTCGATCGAGAGCTAGATATTTTGTTTGGTATTGATTAATGCACTATTCGCCTAGTGATGAATGGCCTATTGTAAACTGCTTCTTAAAATAAATGGCTAATTTCAAAAAAGCCATTTACAGTGTTAGGTGGCGGCCAATAGTCTGTAATTAAAAATCATGAGTCAACCAACTCCCTATGAACGGCTTGGCATTGGTGTGGATGCCTCTTTTGAAGAGATCCAGGCTGCGAAGAATCACCTGCAATCTTCTAGCGGTGGTGATCAGCGGTCGATCGATGACGCTGAAGCTGCCTACGATTCTATTTTGATGGATCGGCTAAAATTGCGTCAAGAAGGCAAAATTGCTGTGCCAGAGGGCATTAGGTTCCCAGAGAAATCGGTGCAAACTATGTCTTTGCCCAAGCTTGCGCCCCCCAAGGTGGTCAGCGATAAGCTGGGTGACTTGGTAGAAATACCCACTGGTCGCAGTTTGGCAATCGGTGCGGGAGTTGCCACGGTGTTCGCGGCTTCGGCGGCTTTACCAGATGCCAATAATGATGGCTTGCCGTTGCTGCTGGCTTTGAGTGCTGGCTATACGCTGTTTACTTTGAAGGTCAAAAGCAATAAGTTGGGGCGAGCCTTTGCCATCACCGGCTTAGGATTAGTGGGTTCGATCGTGCTGATTTCGGCAGTAATTAGTGTGGCTGGCTTGTCTGTAGACAATATGTTGGCCGGTAAAGTTTATGCCTTAGGTGCAATTTTTACCCTGTGGCTGGTTGGTAGTTTCTTAAAGTAAAGCGTTGTTTTGAAATTTTGGTAACTGCTCAGCACTCTGTCAAAATTAGGGCTACAGCTTCTTTTAAGCTGGCCACGATCACATCTGGCTGAAACTTCTCCAGAGTAGACCGATCTCTAATACCCGAGAGAACTCCAATCACCGGGATATGCTGACTTTTGGCGGCTGCAATATCAGCTTCGGTATCACCAATCATCCAAGTTTGATCAGCTACCGGCAATTCCTGCATTGCCCGAGCCATCAGCAGTGGCTTATCCAGTTCATCTTTGGTCTTAACATAATCGTTGCTGAGATTATAGCGGCGGTTGCTAGGGAAAAATGGAGTCAGTGGTGCCTGGGTGAAAGCGTAGTCTAGCTCTCGATCGCGGCGCATGGTCATCACCACTAAATCAATGCCCTGCTGCTGGATTTGAGTGAGTGCCTCGATCGCCGTAGGAATAATTCGATCATATTTCATATAAACTAACTGATGCACCAGTTCTTTGCGCAGTTGGCTAAACTGGACTGATTGATCTTCTGTTAGTCCAGACTGCATACCAATATTAACTTCTGGAGTCTTCGATCGCTTTAAAGCCCAAAACTCTGCCTTACTCAAGGTCTGAATCTCTTGCCCTGGTTTTTTGGTCTGTTCGAGACAAAGCAGATAGACTTGATAGTAACGCTCCGAAACATCCATAATCGGGCCGTCAAAGTCTGTAATAATCCTGAGCATATTTAGTAGTAACAGAGTAGTCGCCCCATATTGTATCTCAAGCTCGAAATGTTTGTATGTTCTACTGTTCTGCGATCGATTATTTATCTTGTTTAGCCCCACCGGCACTAGTTGCGAGGCCAAATTATCAATGTCCTACTACGCTGCCAAAACTCACTGAATTGCTGATTCGTGATTTACCAAGTTATGCCAATCGATCGGAGCAGCGTCGCCGCCCCAAGGTAAATACGATTAATTACACCAACTACTTAACAGCCGGTCGCCCCGAAATAGCAGCCCAACTCATCGAAAATCCAGAATATCGCACCACTTTGCCAGCGGCTGCCCCACTTCAGCTTTACCTAAGCACTTTAGAGAAACGCTATGTAGGTCAAAATTCTACAGAGTTACAGCAGTTTCATTGGTTGTTTTTGGCTAAAGGAAAAAAAAATTGGTATTTAGTAGCCATGTATTCTCGCCAAGGCCGCACCAGTGGCGAACCATTACCTCCTGTTGAAAGCCTACAGAGTCCAGTAGGTGAAGGAGTCCAGATTTGGCTGCGAGACTGTAATGCGGGCAAAATCCAGCCTTGAGATCAAACAGTTTTTGTAGCTATTATTTTCTTTGGAGATCAATCGGTTTTTGATACAGGGGATCAATGCGCCGCAGGGTAAGGCTAATGCGACCTGCTATGACCGCAGCTCTTTTGATAGCGTGGCTCCAATGTTCTTGAGTGCGCTGGCTCATGTACAGCATGGAACCATGGGGCAGTAGGTAGTAGCGGCGCTCTTCGTAATTGGCCTTTGAGCGAAACGACAGCTTCCGTTCTACCCCCAACGAAATAATAATAATCTCTGTGCCAGCTTCTAGGTTGTCAATTTCGTCAGAGTGAAAGCCCATTTTAGAGCGGCCATCTTCATAAAAATTAATCAAACAACTATTAGGCTGAAAACCCAGAGTTGTTTGTAGCTGATCACAAATTGGCACCAGTAAATCGTGCATCGGTTTATCTTCATAAACCAAACCAGAATAATTGTAAGCGAAACCATAACAAGCCGTCTTTCGGGCACTAATTCGCTCATCCCAGTCAATTTGTTCACACAATTGGCTATATAGTTTTGTGGCGACTTGGGGTGAAAGATAATTAGGGAGAATGTTAACTTCTGGCTCGATCATTACTGGAGACTAAATCAAATCTTGTTGCTGCTTC
Organism: Synechococcales cyanobacterium GL140_1_metabinner_5_sub; assembly: GCA_025359065.1. Lineage (GTDB taxonomy): Bacteria > Cyanobacteriota > Cyanobacteriia > Cyanobacteriales > Chamaesiphonaceae > JAAFHZ01. Next base: position 62,268 of record JANYHM010000008.1, read on the forward strand.
TCAGTTTAACCCACCATGGAGCAGCTCTGTGCATCAGCTTGGCATCAAAAAACAGTAAAGAGTCTAAGCTATCGCCTCAGCATACTGCTAGCGGAAAAGAATTGTCTTGCATTTTGCAAGTAATGGGAGTAAGTTTGTAGAGTGGCAAGTGTTAAATGACAGCTTTTTTATTGATCTCTCATGGCCTCTCGTTCTCCCTGCCCTATAGCATGTACTCTAGATTTGATCGGTGATCGCTGGACGCTTTTGGTGATCCGCGACATGATGTTTATGGATAAACATCGCTTTGAGGAATTTTTGGAATCACCGGAAGGGATTTCGACTAATATCTTGGCCGATCGGCTAAAGTCTTTAGAGGAGATGGGCTTGGTAGAAAAACAGCCCTATAGTAATCATGCCCGTCGCATGAATTATTGCTTAACCGAGGCTGGTAAAAGCCTTAAACCAGTGCTTAAAGTCATGGCGATGTGGGGTCTAAAGCATCTAAAGGACACTCAAGTACCCCCAAGTTCCAATAAATAGATCAATATTATCAAATAAACCGGAGAAATCATTATGTCTTCATGGGTTAGTTTAGTTACCATTGCAGCACTTCTGTTCTTTTTCGTCGTCACGATTAATGTGGGTAGAGCCAGAGCTAAATATGGAATAAAACCACCAGAAATGTCTGGTAGTCCAGAGTTTGAGCGGGTAGTGCGGGTTCAGCAAAATACTTTAGAACAGCTCAGCTTGTTTTTACCCGCTTTGTGGATTTTTGCCTACTTTGTAAATCCGATCGCTGCGGCTGGTTTAGGAGCTGTTTGGGTCATCGGTCGCATTATCTACGCTTGGGGCTACTACCAAGCCGCCGAAAAGAGAGGCCCAGGCTTTGGCATCGCCACCTTAGCTACCGTCGTTTTATTATTGGGATCGCTAATTGGGATTGTGTTAAATTTGGCAAAAGTTTAGCAGCATCAATTACTCAAATATACTTATGACTACTTTGGCTACAGCATCTTCAGCTCTCTTTGATTTGTTATTAAACCAAATCGACCAACAGCTCAATCGACGAATTACCTTTGCCACTTATATGGATTTGGTGCTCTATGCTCCAGAAGCTGGCTACTATGCCTGCACCCATGATCGCATAGGTAGTTGTGGTGATTTCTTTACCTCACCTCATTTAGGTAGCGACTTTGGCGAAATGCTCGCGATTCAATTAGCCGAAATGTGGGAGCTATTAGATAGACCTCAACCTTTTACGGTGGTGGAGATGGGAGCTGGACAAGGACTACTGGCCAAAGATATTTTGAGTTATTGGCAACAGCAATATCCAGAGCTACCTGCTGACTATGTAATTGTAGAAACCTCCGCAGCAATGCGCCGCTGTCAACAGCAAGTTTTGGTGGATCAGCCAGTACGCTGGGTGGAATGGACAGATTTATTGCCTGAATCTATTACTGGCTGTCTGTTTTCTAATGAGCTAATCGATGCGCTGCCGGTGCATCAGGTAGTAATTAAAGATGGCATGCTGCAAGAAGTCTATGTCACTGTAGATAACAACAATCAGCTCCAAGAAATTTTGGGGATACCATCGACTCCTCGGTTACTAGAATACTTTGAGCAGGCTGAGATTCCGATTTTAAGCTATGAAGATGGTTATCGAACCGAGGTGAACTTAGCCGCGATCGACTGGCTGCAAACTGTCAGTTCTAAATTAAACAAAGGCTATTTGCTGTCGATCGACTATGGCTACACCAGTCAGCGTTACTACAATCCTCAGCGTAGCCAAGGGACTTTGCAATGCTATTATCAACATCGCTATCACTCAAATCCTTACCTGTATATTGGCCAGCAAGATTTGACGGCGCACGTAGATTTTACGAGTTTAATTTGTCAGGGTAATTTATTGGGTCTACAGAAGTTGGGCTTTACCAAGCAAGGAATGTTTTTAATGGCACTGGGTTTAGCTGATCGTATTGCTGAACCGGGAACATTAGAGCGTCGCCAAGCTCTACATCAACTCATTGACCCCATGGGTTTAGGTGGTTTTGGAGTATTATTACAGGAAAAAAATGTTGGTGCTGTTTTGCTCAAGGGGCTGCGAGAATTTTGAACTAGAATTATGAAGATCAATATTACTCTCCTACTAAGAAGTCTACCTCTGGTTGGACTACTTGGCAGGGGAACAGATACCCACTTTCTCATAGCAAATAAATCATGAGTTATATTGTCGCGGTAGATTGGTTAGCTAAAAATTTAGATAGCGTTGATGTTGTGACGATCGACTGTCGCTTTTCTTTGGCTGATCCGGACTTGGGACGACAAAAGTATCTGGAATCTCATATTCCAGGTGCCCATTATCTGGATTTGAACCAAGATCTTTCGGCTCCGGTGCAGAAATATGGTGGTCGTCATCCGCTGCCAGATCCAGAGATTTTGGCTGCTAAGTTTGCCCAAATGGGCATTGAGTTTGGCAAGACCTTGGTGGTGGCTTACGATGATTCGCGATTGGCTTTTGCCTCGCGGTTATGGTGGCTGCTGCGCTATTATGGACATGACCAAGTTACAGTTTTAAATGGTGGCTATCCCCAATGGTTGAAAACAGGATTGTCGATATCTACGGAACAGCCCACTGATTGCCTAGCTAATTTTGTGCCCCAAGTTCAACAAGAGTGGGCAGTGCCGATCGAAGCTATTTCTGATATTGATGAGCATTCGCCGATCGTGCTGATAGACTCCCGAGAAGCCGATCGATATGCGGGCATTCGAGAGCCGATCGACCCCTATGCTGGGCGCATTTCGGGTTCTTACAATTATCCCTGGCAAGAAGCCACTGATGCTGATGGCTTACTGTTGTCGGAGACTTTACAGCGACAGCGCTGGCAAGGTCTACCGGCTGATAAAACTAAGGTTTTGTACTGTGGTTCGGGAGTGACTGCCTGTGTGAATGCGCTGTCACTGGCGATCGGCGGATACCCAGAACCATTGCTATATAATGGTGGTTGGAGTGATTGGTGCGCTCACCATTAATGCACTATAAAAGTCCAGCTTTATTGGTAAGTCGTTGAGAAGTTAGACTTCTACTCAATGTGTTTTACGAGATTCTTGGGAAACTCAAAAGTAGCTTATAGCAAATCAGGATCGGATGAAGTATAATATGCTTATTTACTAGAGGAGAAACTTAGTGAAAGCATATTCAGTAGATCTGAGACAGAAAATCATTGATACTTACAAATCTGAAGTCATGTTAACACAACAGCAATT
>JANYHM010000012.1 GCA_025359065.1 Synechococcales cyanobacterium GL140_1_metabinner_5_sub
GTGTTTTCTCTAAAACTAACTAACACCACTTGCTGTTGGGATTCGATCGTACATCGCCGAATGTTCTGCTTGAGCCAGTCTGAGATCGTATCCAGCTTGCAAATTCAACCAAAATTGGGCACTGTTACTAAAATAACGGGACAGCCGAATCGCTGTATCTGCGCTGATGCCACGTTTACCATTAATAATCTCACTGATGCGGGTTTGAGCCACCCCGATATCTACACTGAGGCGATAGGGGGTAATATTTAACGGTTCGAGGAAATCTAGCTTGAGGATTTCGCCAGGGTGAATAATGGGTAAACGTTCAGTAGTCATAGTACTGGATTTTGATACTATCGTATTGCATTAATAATATCACGCTGACCATAAGCGTTCTTGAATATCTGCCAAGATCGATTCGAGTTTGCCATCAAATACCTTGTCAATCCGCTTAAACCCGCCGTCAGCTTGAAATGCACCTTCATCTAGCGCAGTTCGATCGACCACATACTCCACCTTAATCTGCTTACCAATCCGCTCCAACCACTTCCGCTGGGGTGATGTCCAAGCTTGAGCAGCCAATATTTGCTTCAAGGCTCGATCCACCCGATCGCTATAAGGGATCAAAGCATCCCCTAGAGCCGCTTTGCGAATAAACCCAATAATCGAGGCGGCAATATCCTCATTCGTCGCATCCCGCCAAGCTGTTTGTAAATTTGCTTGACTATAACCAGCCAAATCTAGAGCCAAACGCAGTTCTTTAAGCTGTTGGCGCGTCAATTCGCGCGGGCGTTGCGTGACGACCAACAAAGCCGGAATCAAATTCAGATTCTCCCGTAAGAATGCCTCGAAACTATCAAGATAATCTTCAGGACGGCTGGCATTGCCATAACCATACTCGATCGATCGCAGTTCGTCGGGATGGTGAGAAATCAATAGCGGCAATCTACCCCCATCTTGCCTGTCTAAAAGTTGGGCGATCTCTCTCCGGTTAGTCAGCCATGCAGCCGCTTCAGCGGGACGGAGATTGCGAAGATGCTGGGCTAGGTTCTCGACATCCATTCCCGCCAATTGCCCGATCAATCCAGCTTGCTCTTGGCTTAAATGTCGCCGCTTGCGCTGAAGCTTGGCAATTAGTTGGCCGATAATCAGATCGATCGCCCGATCATCTGTCACGGTATCGAGTTCTGTCACCATTTGCTCGAAGCTAATCTGGGGATTAACTACCACTGGTTTCATCGTCGAAACTGGCGCGATATTTTCATATAAATTCACCGCATCAAAGATCCGAAAAATCTCCTTCCCGATCGCATCACACAGCCGCGTCGCTCTTCCTACCATCTGTTCGTACAAAATCCGCGAATTTACCCGCCGAATAAATACCAGATTGCAAATTGAGGGCACGTCAATTCCCGTCGTCAATAAATCCACTGTCACGGCAATTTTCGGACTGGCTTCATTCCGAAAGCGGCGAATTAACTGATTTGGCTTATCTGCCTTGCCGGTAATTTTTACCACGTCATCGTCATCAACACTGCCATATTCATCGCTCAGAGCTTGCTTTAACAAATCGACGACAATATCAGCGTGATCGTTATTTGCACAGAAAATCAGTGTCTTTTCGGGTAAAGCCGGATCGATGTATTTTGCCAACTGTTCGCAAATTACTTTATTGAACGGCACAGTTACCACCCGTTTATTAAACTGCTCGACTTCGATCTGGATTTCATCGGGAGCATTAATCAAATCGATTTGCCCCGTGATGCCATCAAACACCTCCACCTCGTCGCCCTGCTGCCAAATAATTCCATCTTCAGCCAGAGCCGTGGTAATCCGGATCGGCGGCTCGTGGTCGATTAGATAACCATCGATGACAGCTTCTCGATAGCTGTAGACATAGACAGGATTGCCAAAAATCTGACTCGTGTGGAGCGCAGGGGTAGCCGTCAGACCGATTTTGACCGCATCAAAGAAATCTAGTACCTGTCGATACTTGGAAACATAGTCATTTAAGTCCCGAAAAGTTAGCTCAGTATCGCTCATCTCTCGATCGAGTAAATACCCTCGATGGCATTCATCGACAATAATGCAGTCGTACTGTCCAGCAGTGAGCGTCGGCGTATCATCTGCGGGGTATAGGAGCCGTTTCAACATCCCTTGAATCGTCGCAATGTGGACTTTGGTATCGCGATCTGGTTCGGTGTCTTTTAGCTCCTTGACATCAAAAATATCGGCAAACGTTTGAAGGTTTTCTATCCGTGTCTCTTTAAATGCGCCCTCGGTCTGTTCGCCCAAGGCAGATCGATCGACGATAAACAAAACCCGCCGAAACCGCTTTGCTTTCAGCAGTCGGTAAACAAGAGTGATACTGGTTTTAGTTTTCCCCGTTCCCGTTGCCATTGCTAGCAAAATAGTCCGTTGATCTTCAGCTAAAGCCGCTTCTACCGCTTGAATCGCCTTCTTCTGGTACGGGCGCAGCGAGAAGTTATATTCAAAGCTCTCTTGAGTGAGTTGCTGCTGAGATCGATCGAGATCCTGTGCCAGTGTATCGATGAGATCTTCAGGACTGTACCAATTCTTTAACGGACGGCTGATATTTTCAGGGCGACGCAAATCGTCAAACCAAATCCCGCTCATCGTCCGCAACTGCTCCAAAAACTCGCGCCCATTGGTGGCAAACACAAACGGTACCCGATATTCTCCCCAGGGTTCGCATAGAAACGCGGCATCCCCCCGAAGCTGAAAATCACGGCTGTAACGCTTGGCTTGAAGTATGTCACCTGCCACATTCTTACTCTGTCGCTTGGCTTCCACCACACCGATAATATCTAAACCCGCAAACAGCGCATAGTCAGCGTTTCCACTGTCTGTCGGCCATTCTGCGATCGCTAAATATCGCCCTTTCACCGGACGCACACCGCGACTGTAGCGAATCTCCTCGGTATCGGCTTCCCAACCAGCCGCCCTTAACTGTGCGTCGATGAGGCGGCGGGTTTCTCGCTCGTCTAAATCTAAATACCGTCCATTTTGCTGGGCACTCGCGATCGCTTGTTGGACTACTGGCGATTTTTGGGCAACTGTCAGGGCTTGAATGCCGATTAATTTAGCCTTAATTTCTGCCGCTTCTGTCTCGGCTACTTGAAGTAATTCTTCGGCTAGTTGCCTGAGTTCTAGTTCCTCAGCAGCAGCAGCCAGAGCAGTTTCAACACTATTGCGATGAGCGTCAACCTCGGCTCTGAGTGCTGCTAGTTCATCTCTGAGTGTGTCTGTCTCGCGCTCTGGATCTGCTGGCGGTACGAACGGATTAGGTTTGAAATATGACACGCCTCCATAAGAACGGTGAAACCAAACCCCTAATATCCGCGCATATTTGAGGCTGCTTAATGCCGTTCGCTGTTCGCCCGATCCTGAATGCGTCGCCCGATTGCCTGATTTTCGCAACTCATGGAACAGATCGAGAGCTTCACCATCGATCGCCCCACGCGATTCGAGTCGGCGCAGCAGTTCGAGCTGAGTTTCGGCTTTGTCCTCATACAGTCCGACTGTCGCTGCTACAAGCTGGGCAAGGAGTTCGCCAAACTGCCGCAGTTTAATCAAACAGGTATTAGGATCTTCGGCAAAGTAACGTTCTGCTTGAGAACCCAACCGCACCAGTTGTAGGTCATGAATTTTGAGAAAGGCGAAATTGGGTGAAACCTGCACAATTTATCAAGGTATTTTGTCGATCGACTATTCGAGTTATGTTGCCCTAGCAACATCTTCAGTCTGAGTTTTCTGCAAGGGAGACAATTATCTAATTGTTTTAGGATATAGCAATCTGGGGGCATTGTACCCAGCGTAAATTCTCTACCAGGTGACTTCACCGCTTCTTTTAAGATCTCTAACTGTTCTCGTTTCAGCTTTTTTGCGATTGGATTATTTTCTACCCAGCCGATGAAGTTATGAAAATCTCGTTGTTTTTTTCTGTAGCGACTTTCTTGGGTACTACCAGATTTTTTTGAGATTCAACATAAATCCAGGCATCACATCTGTACAGTCAAACCCTTCAGGAGCTTCTAGTATTTCTGGCTCATGTCCAAGTCGATAAACTTCAACTTGTTTATTCTTTGGATTAATCAGTAAACCCAACTTCACCCCCACCCGCTGATACTCTTTCATTTTCTCTTGCAATGGCTTTAAATTATCGGTCGCAGAGCGTAGTTCGATCACAAAATCGGGAACGATCGGAATAAAACCAACGATGTTCACTCCTGTTAGTCGAGAGTTCTCAATCCAAGAAACATCGGGCGATAACTTTCCTCCATCGAATCTAGTAAAGTCATAGCCTGTCGATGAATCAAATGTTCTACCTAGATTAGTTTGTCGGTTCCATATCCCAACATCAATAACCAAATCCGCATTCTTTTCACCGCTTTCGCCACCAACTGGAGCCATAACAATCAGTTCTCCCTTTGGGGTCAACTCCAGCCGTAGATCAGGATTATTTATGCAGAGAATATCGAATTGCTCTGGTGTAACCGTCAAGGTCGTATCGCCAACATTGAGTAGCAACGGTTGAACATTCACAGGAGTCGCAATGGTAGCAACTGTCATAAAAGCCTCTAAGCATTGTTGCTGGTTGATTTTAGACGATCTTATATTATCACATTTCATAGCATTCTTTTGTACTAATTATTTTGTAAAATCATGTAAATAAACCAGCTATAAATAGATTAAGCTCGAATTACCATCACTTGTTGACCTGCCGCCGTAGTCATCGGTTCCATCTGCAACCGATCGACCAGCGGCAACGCCTTCTCACGCCGATCGAAGATCACCAACCACCCCTCACTCTGCTTCAACCTCTCCAGATACCCCTCCAACTGCACCAACCCCTTCGCCAAAGGATCTCCTTGACCTGTGCGCCAAACCTTCAGCTCAATACCCAAAATCACCGACCCATAACGCAAACACAGATCCATCCGATCGCGACCCAAGGCATATTCTCGTTCCAAAGTACCGCCCCCATTCACTACCCGATGCAAAAAAGCCATTAACACCAGATGAGGCGCAATTTCTGGGTACGAAGCACTCTTCAGCAACGCCTCACCATGCTGAAGCCAAAAATCCAAAAAAGCATGGAGTAGTCGATCAACATCTAATTCTCCCTCAGTCGTCAACCAGCTCGGAGCAATAGTAGGCAAACTATCCTGTGGGCCTTGAGCCAGTACTCGTGGCAACACCTCCCGATAAATGGGATTAGCCACTACCAAACCACCCATAGCTTCCCGCCGGAGCAGACCTAAATCCACCAGATACTGGCGATCTTCATTAGAGGTTTCCGGAAGTTCTTGACTGGCTAACATGGGCTGAATAATAGCTTTAACGCGGTCTTCCCGAAGTCTTTCAGCCAAACTATCCAGGTGAGTATCTTGACGGCGAATCAAGATTTCCTTAGCTTCCGCTACCATTGCTGGTGTAATAGTAGTATCAGGAGTTGGGGTATTCACGCCGTGTCTGCTGGGCAGCATCGTGTGGGTAAGCTGACGCGCCAAAGCATTGACCAACCAAGGCTGCCCTTGAGTCAGTTCAAAGACCAGATCGATCGACTCAGGCAAAAAGATTTGACCCGTATCATCGGTATGTTGTTGATATAGTTCAGCTACTTCTGCTGCATTAAAATTGCGCAGGGCGATCGATTCCACTTTGATATTGAAAGGACTAGTGCTTTGTAATCTATTGCTGCCCCCTGAAGCCACTTTGTAGTCCCGCACATCACGCATACCAATTAACCCCACTGACAGGGGGAAGCCATTGGGTCGATCAGGGTAGCCATCGCGCAGTTGGCGCAGGACAGAAATGAGCACTTGGTCTTGCAGAGCATCAATTTCATCAATAAATAGGACGACTGGGCGGGGTGAAAATAAAGACCACTGAGTTAAAAAATTCTGAATTTTGCTGCCCACTGCTTCTATTGAGCAATTAGGTGGATGCAATTCTGCGGGAAGCCGCAGCTTCAAGGAACGTTGCCAAGACCCCAAAATGGCATCTTCTACCCGATCGAAATTGTCATTCCAAGCGGCTCCCACCTCCACGGATACCATGGCTGCGGCGTATTGGCCGCTAGCGGTGAGCTGTTGAGCCAGACTGAGCATTGCCGTAGTTTTGCCCACTTGGCGGGGGGCATGGATCACAAAGTAGCTACGCTCGGCAATGAGTTGCTGGAGCTGCGGCAATCGGGCAACCGGTGGCAGCATGTAGTGAATGTCTGCTTGGCAAGGGCCAGCGGTGTTAAACCAGCGGGTCATAGCTCTGTATGGTGTGAGGGTATTGTTGATCTTACCGTGAAACCCCAACCATCCAGTACTAGAAGCATTGCATCCTGGCGGCCAGTACGTGATCGGTCAAGACTGTGGCATCTACTGGAATCTCACCGATCCTCCAGAACGCGGTGCCGAGGCTCCCGACTGGTTCTATGTACCCAACGTCCCACCTAATCTAAGCAGAGTTAGCCATCGCTAGCGGCTGAGGCCAAGTAGGCATCAGGCGATTCACCAACGACCAATCGTATGCTAGCGGCGGGTGCATGGGTTGGTAATCTCGATCGGTAGGAGTACCGTGGTACTGCACAGCATTAATCAACATACATGGTTGATCACTGAGATTGATCGCCGCATGGGGCACCATCGGTGGAATGATCACCACCATTGGCTTAGCATCAGTCAAAGTAATGTATTGATACTTTCGATCGAGCAACACTACCAACACCATGCTGCCACGCACCGCCATGAGCTGATCGGTTTGATGACGGTGAACAAACAGGTCATCAATGCTGTGGGGTGGAATTTGCACCAGCATGGTTTGATTGCTATTTTGGGGGGTGTAGAACTCCACCATGCCGTTTTTGATGGAGTCTAGAGTACGAACTTCGATCGATTTCGTTAAAGCCATGACAGACACCTCAAAGTTATTTATTTGTTGTTTTTGCTGTGATGATTATCAGGAATGCAGTCTGAAGCTTAATCTAATCATAGAGCTTACTAGTAAAAATGCTAGTCAAAACACTCATCAGAGTTGTATTGATAACCTACTGTATTTATTTACAACTCCTTATTTATATTCTAAGCAATTTTAAATGTAATAAATTGTTATAAATGCCACCAAGACCACTTCAGATATGAATTTTTTGTTAGAGCATCGCGGTGAGTTAGCCGCATTAACGGCTGCGGGCATTTGGGCGGTTTCTTCGACGCTCTATGGCCAAATTGGTAAACAGGTCACTCCCTTAACCCTCAATTTGACCAAGGGTTTGCTGGCGATCGGCTATTTGATCATCACTATGCTGCTGACTGGTGAGCGGTTAACAATTGCGCCTGCTCAATGGTGGCCATTATTGCTCAGCGGATTAATTGGCATTGCCTGGGGCGACACCTGTTTTTTTCTGGCCTTGAACTCGATCGGTGCCCGGTTAACCCTGCTAATCAATATTTTGTCGCCGGTCATTACAGCCGTGATGGCTAGTTTGTATCTGGGCGAAAATTTAGCATTCATTAACTGTTTAGGAATTGCTTTGGCCGTCGCTGGAGTGGCCGGGGTAATCTTTGATCGAACCCAAGCAGATCAACTGCCTAAAAATTATTGGCAGGGAGTATTGTGGGCTGCGCTGTCGGCATTGGCTAACTCGATCGCCTCAATTTGTTCACGGCAAGCGATGCTATCTGGCGATCTGAGTCCGACTGTGACGACTTTGGTACGTTTACTGGCAGGAACTGTGGGGATTTTACTGTTGATGCTTTGGAGTAAATCGGGGTCTAAGCAGCCAACAAAGAGTTCTTTTCTATTTCTAGATCGCAAAATGTGGTTAAAGCTAGCTGTGGTCGCGTTCTTTAGCACCTACTTGGGAATTAATCTTCAGCAGGCTGCCCTGAAGTACACTGCTGCTGGGATAGTCCAAACGGTTGGTTCCACTAGTCCCTTGTTTGTATTGGCCTATGACTGGTGGCAGGGCGCGAAAATTAGCTGGCGATCAATTCTCTGGGCAGTGGTGGCGATCGGAGGAATGAGCCTGTTGTTTCGTTAGGTTTCATTGCAGTTTTATGCCCAGACTTTCGATCGAAGAACTTTTTTCGCTATGCTAATGGAAATAATTCAAATTTTGGCTCTAATCCAATAACCACTAGGTATTTTCAGAGGTCTTATATGAATATGCAACGTCGATCATTTTTGACTTATTTAGGAGTCGGCTGGGCTGCTAGCTGTTTTCCGCTGGTTTTATCAGCTTGTGATACGGGAGCAAAAAAGAATGAATACGATCCTAAAGTAGCTGCTAACACCTCTACTGATAGCAAACCCGCGACTTCGGGTGCCGGCAATGAAATTGCTGCTGCAACTGGTTTTACAGTGGTTGGTACCGTTGTAGATCTAGATAAAGCTGGGTCTGTGGGAAATAAACAAGTCTTGGTAGTCCGCGATCCAACCAACAAATCTAATGTTTTGGCGGTGAATCCTACCTGCACTCACAAGGGCTGTGCTGTTAAATGGAAAGCTACCGAAAATCATTTTGAATGTCCTTGTCATGATTCTGATTTTGCACCGGATGGCAAAGTACTCAAAAGTCCAGCAACTAAGCCGTTGGCTACTTACACCGCCAAAATTGAAGGCGATAAAGTAATGGTAAAGCTAGCTTAATAGGCGATCGACACTCCCCAGAGGTGCCTTTTTACTTCCTGGGGAGCGCTGCTCATAGTAATTTCTCTGCCCCAGCAATAACAATCAAATCCTGGTTTGATGTGAGTATCTACGTTGCCTAAGATCGAAACCCAGTGGTTGGGGTAAGAAAAACAAGGCACCTTATAATCCAACAAACCCTGATCGATCAAAGCTAGAGCGACACCGCCCCCATTGATCGCCTTTTGAGCAGCCTGCAACACCGCGAACTCATTACCTAAGGGCGTGTAATAATGCTTGACCTGTTGATAATCTAGTAAATTCTTGATCCAGCTCGTAATGTCCCAAGGGGCAGTGATACCAGACATTTCTCGCAAAATTCTGGGTGCCCGTGGATCTACTGGCACCGATAGAGCTGTCTGATCGCGCAGAGCCGCCAGCACCATCCAGTCTACTGGCGGCATCCGCAAGTTGCCACCAGCCGATCGCAATCGCTGACTGACTACGATCGGCTGTTTAAAACCCTCGAACCGGCCAGTTTCGTACAAACTACGACATAGATTGATGTAGCGGGCAGGATGTTTGCGAATCAACTCAAATACCACCGCTGCTGGGCCACAAAAAGGTTGGCCGCCTTGTTTGACCTGAATCGGGTCACTCAAACGAGCGATCGCCCCGGCTAAGATGTCGGTTTTATCTAGATAAGACCAGGCGCTAGCATGAGACGACTGCACAAACTGTTGAACCGATCGCTCCAGATCTTCATCCTGCATAACTAACTCCGCAGGGCTACTTGGAATTTTTCGACCAACACATCTCGCACTTTTTGATGAACCGGGTCAATGTCACTGTCTTTAAGGGTGCGATCGGCACGATAGACCATCCGCATTGCTAAGCTGCGCTGACCTTCCGGGACATTTTGGCCACGATATTCATCAAATAACCGCACCTCCGATAACAAGTCGCCACCCACTTGGCGCACCGATTTTTCTAAGTCCGCAAAAGAAACCGTGAGCGGAGCAAAAAAAGCCAAATCTCGATCGGAGGCCGGATACACCGAGAAGTTTTGATACTTAGGAATCAACCGTTCATCGGCGGCCAAGTAATTTAGCATCACTTCTAGGTTAATTTGGAAAATATAAATCTGGCTGGGCAAATCCATCTCTTGCTGTAACTGGGGATGAATTTGGCCAAACACCCCTAAACGTTCACCCTGTAGCCAGAGGGATGCGGTGCGCCCAGGATGCAGTAAATTATTGCCGGGGTCTGCCTGGTATTCCACCGTCATTCCTAAACGTCGCCAAATGTTATCTAGCAAGCCCTTGGCTTCGTACCAAGTAAGAGTTTCTGGTTTATCACTGGTTGTCCAGCGCTCTGCGCGGGCATCGCCACCACAAATCCCCGCCAAAACTTCGTTTTCAAACAGGCCGCCAGAGTCTTTACCGAAGGCTTTACCAATTTCAAAGCCCCAAAGAGCGCCGTTCCCTTGCTCATTGTTGTACTGAAAGCTTTGGATGAGGTGCGAAAGCAGCTCCGATCGCAGGCTGGCATATTCAGTAAACATCGGGTTGGCAATATCTACTAGCTGGCTAGCAGCCGATTTATCTAGAGCATAGGAGTAGTGCATTAGCTCATTGAAGCCCAACGCTCGAAAATGTCCGCGAATACTTCTAATTAACTCGGTATCTAAAGACAGATAGCCAGCCACCGATTCGCTGGGTAAGGTGTCCTGGAATTTGTCGTAGCCATATAGACGAGCGACTTCTTCAATTAGATCAATTTCTCGCTCCAAATCACGGTAGCGGTACGTGGGCACGATCACAGCCCACACAACGGGTTCCTCAGTAGAATCAGGACTAGTTTGGGTAAGCTTACAACCCAAAGCGGTGAGAGTGCGCTCTACATCTACCGCTGTTACTTCGCCATCTTCATCTTCTTCGGCAGCGCCGACGGTTTGACCCAATATTTGCTGTATCCGTTCTAGGCGTAACTCGATCGACCTTGGTTGTCCCACCCAATCAGGACGGCGATCAACTTGAGCCTGAGCCGTAACTGTGCCGCCACAGATTTCTACCAGCAGGTTCAGCGCCCGCTGATTGGCGGTATCCAGCTCAGCCATATTTACACCGCGCTCGTAACGAGTAGAAGCCTCCGATCGCAGATTTTGAGCACGAGCCGACTTACGCACTGCCACCGAGTCAAAAATCGCGGCCTCTAACAAAATGTTGGTGGTGCCTTTATGCACTTCACTATCGCCGCCACCCATCACCCCGGCCAATGCCACCGGTTGGCCACCAGCAGTAATTATCAAATTCTGCGCATAGAGCGTCCGCTCCTGATCATCTAAAGTGCGGAATTTCTGGCCAGCTTGAGCTAGCTCCACCCCAATTTGATAACTGCCTAATCGATCGGCATCAAAGGCGTGTAAGGGCTGCCCCCATTCCAGTAATACATAGTTGGTGATGTCTACAATATTGTTGATCGATCGAATTCCGGCTGCTTGCAGCTTGCGCTGTAGCCAATCTGGAGAGGGAGCAACCCGCACGTTTTTGACTAACGTAGCAAAGTAAGCTGGGCAAATGTCACCTCCTGTAACCTGCACTTTGAGGCTATCCGTAAGATTACTGGTTAAATTTTTATCCCCAGAAACGAGAGAAACAGGGTTAACTGTGGGTAAGTTAAGTACAGCGGTAGTTAACGCAGCTACTTCTCGGGCGATGCCCACCATGCTTAAAGCATCGGCACGGTTCGCAGTGGAAGATAGATCTAAGATCACGTCATCCAAACCGAGTAATGGCCCAACTGGTTCACCCACTTGGGGTGCATTGGCAGCTCCCACCTCTGCAAAGATGTGGATTCCTGCTGATTCTTTGGCTAGGCCGACCTCCGCTAAGGAACAAATCATTCCAGACGAGTCTTCGCCGCGCAGCTTTGCTGGTTTGATCTTTAGATCAATCACTGGCAAATAAGCACCAATCTTGGCCACTGGCACATAGATTCCTGCTCGGACATTAGCCGCACCGCACACAATCTGTACTGGTGGATTTCCATCGCCCAGTTCTACAGAGCAAATGCTGAGCTTGTCGGCATTCGGATGGGGCGCTCGATCGAGCACCTGCCCGACTACCACCCCCTCAGCCCACTGGCGGCGGTCTTCGATCGACTCTACTTCAAACCCGGCCATGGTCAGAACTTCTGCCAATGCCGCTGGAGAAAGAGCAATCTCGACTAACTCGTTTAACCAATTCAGGGAAATATGCATATGAGGAAAAAATGGATCTAAAAGCAACCGTAGATATTCTAATGCGCCAACTGTTCTCCAGCGGCTGGTGTAATTATAGCTAAACTCGCCTCAGAGTTCAGATCTGTCTGAATTTATGATTTCCTAGCTGGTTCTTTGGTGTTTGTAGCTTACTGTAGTACTACTGGTTAGTAAGATATGATAAAGATCGCCCGCGCCAGCCAACACAATAACTTAAAATCAAATTCTGATTGTCAGAAAATAAGTTTTGACCGTTTCATTGACCGATTTTGACTGCTCCTTCAACCCCCAACCTGATTTGGTGATGCTCGATGAGCTATTGCGTAACCCCCGACTGTACTAAACCTAAAAATCTGCCCGATGCGTTCTTGTGCCAAGCCTGTGGTGCTCGGCTGCTGGTGCGCAATCGCTATCGCGCCACCAAATCTCTCGGCCAAGGCGGCTTTGGTGCCACCTTTGCTGCCATTGATATGTCTTTGCCCGGAGAACCGGTTTGTGTGCTAAAGCAACTGCGCCCCAGCAACAACCACGAAAAATTCTTGAAAATGGCGCGCGAGTTGTTTGAAAGAGAAGCTCGTACCCTAGGCAAAATTGGTAATCACCCCCAAGTGCCTCGTCTACTAGACTATTTTGAAGAACGCCAAAGTTTTTACTTGGTGCAAGATTTCGTCAGTGGTCACACTCTGCATCAAGAGGTACGCAAGCAGGGCTTGTTTGATGAACAAAAAATTGAAAGATTCCTGGTAGAGATTTTGCCAGTGATTCATTATGTTCACAGTAAAGAAGTAATTCACCGCGATATCAAGCCCGCCAATATTATTCGTCGTGACCAAGATGAAAAGTTGGTGCTGATCGACTTTGGTGCAGTTAAAAATGAAGTGAGCCAAATCGGTGATGCCGATCCTGGAAATGGAGCCAATACCCAGTTTGCGGTAGGCACCTCGGGCTACGCGCCCCCCGAGCAGTTGGCAATGCGTCCAACTTTTGCCAGCGATATTTATGCTTTAGGTGTTACCTGTATTTACCTGATGACTGGCAAGTCACCTAAAGATATTGAGCATCACGAAAAAACTGGTGAAATGTTATGGCAGCAATACGTGCAGTTGTCTCCGTCACTGTTGTCGATTTTGGTAAAAATGCTGGAGCCTTCGGTTAAGCATCGTTTCCAGTCGGCTGAGCAAGTGTTGCGCTCCTTGGAGCTAGCGGCTAAACCTTTGGTGCAAGTAGGTGCAACCCCAGCGGCTAGTCGATCGGCTCCCCCACCACCACCAATTAGTCACGATCCCAGATCATCGAATCCTCCGGCTCAGAAGCTGGCTGATACAATCCGCAAAAACCGGGAAAAAGCGGGCAATAGCGCGATCGATCTAAATGCTACCAGCGAAATTGGCGGAAATCCTGTGGCTCAAAGGCCATCTGCTCCTACTCACATGGATGCTAGTACTTTGGTGAAGTCTTATCAGCGCGGCCAACGATCTTTTAATGATCTCACCATCAGCGGATTGAATTTACCAAAAGTACAACTGGTTAAATGCACGTGGGATAATTCAGACTGTAGTGGTTGCAATTTCCAAAATGCTACTTTGGGCGGCGGCAAGTTTACTAAAACTAACTTTACCGAAACTACTTTACGCGGTGCTGATTTGAGTCAAAGTCAATTTGCTTCGGCCAATTTGCAGGCAGCCGACTTACGTGGTGCCAACTTGAGTAACTGCCAGTTTAGTAATACCAATTTAAAAGGTGCCAATCTCTGTGGTGCTAATTTGAAAGGTGCCAAGATTAGTGATGAACAGCTATCGATGGCGAAAACAAATTTTCTGACCATTTTCCCCAATGGTAAACGCGGTGGCTTTTGGTAATTGACCTGGCAATTGCTGCGCTGGCGTAAGGCAGCAAAATTATTAAACAACTAAAAAACATAGTATGGCCAGTGGCTATACTATGTTTTTTAGTTGACGTAGTTCAAGTTATAAGTTCAGTCAAGACATTGTTTTCACACGTCAGAATCTATGCCAAAACCCGCATTTTCTCCGAAGAAATCATTCCTTTGACATACTTTGTGATATTATTCTGGGCGATAATGTTAAAAATTCCTTCGGCACTCAAGGTCATAGCGGCGCGTGAAAATTTTAGTTGTAGGTAGCGGCGGTAGAGAACATGCAATTGCATGGAAGCTGCTGCAATCCCCCAAAGTCACTCAAGTTTTGTGCGTTCCGGGCAACGGCGGTACTGCCAAACTCGATCGGTGCCAAAATCTCTCTTTTCGGATCGATGACTTTGCGGGTATCACCCGACTGATCGAAACCAACGGCGTGCGGATGGTGGTGGTGGGGCCAGAAATGCCCTTGGACAAAGGGCTTGTAGACCATCTACAAGAAAAACGCATTCCAGTTTTTGGACCAGTGCAAGCCGGAGCCAGAATCGAATCTAGCAAGTCTTGGGCAAAAGAAATGATGCTGAAGGCCGGAGTGCCCACAGCCAAATCAGAGGTTTTTAAAGACAGCGAAGCCGCTAAAAAATATGTGCGATCACAGAGTGCGCCGATCGTGGTCAAAGCCGATGGCTTAGCTTCTGGCAAAGGAGTAGTAGTAGCCGAGACTATTTTGGAAGCCGAAACCGCGATCGATCAGCTTTTTGCTCAGGGCTTTAATCTATTGCTAATCGAGGAATTTTTAACGGGTGAAGAGCTCTCGGTATTAGCCATTACCGATGGCATTACGATTACTCCTTTGTTACCAGCTCAAGACCATAAACGGATTGGGGATGGCGATACCGGTGCCAATACTGGTGGCATGGGCGCTTATGCTCCAGCACCAATCGGCACTCCCGAGCTGATGGCACGGGTGCAAAAAGAGGTCTTAGAACCAATGATCAAAGCTTTCCAAGGCCAAGGCATTGACTACCGGGGTATTCTTTACGCCGGGTTGATGGTTTATCCCGACGGAAATTTTGGCGTATTGGAATTTAACTGTCGATTTGGTGACCCCGAAACCCAAGCGATTTTGCCTTTGCTAGAAACACCTTTAGTAGACTTGTTTACGGCCTGCATTGAGCGCAAGTTAGCCAATATCATGCCCTTGGTCTGGCATCCAGCCGTGGCTACTTGCGTTGTTGTCTCAGCTCAGGGTTATCCAAATAATTACAGCAAAGGCCAGCCAATTACCAGCGTGGCAGCACCGGTCAACAACACAATTATTTTTCAGGCGGGCACTCAGTTTGCCCAGGGGCAGTTAGTGACAGATGGCGGTCGTGTATTGGGTGTGACTGCCTTTGCTAGTACCTTTTCCGAATCAATTAGCTTGGCTTACCAGGCGATCGATAGCGTGCATTTTGATGGCATGTATTTCCGCCGCGATATTGGCCAGCGGGCACTCAAGTAGCCATAAGTATTTACAATCTAGTTTTTCCGAAGCAGTTATACTTAAAAGAACGTTTTTTACAGATGCTCTTAAAGTGCTCGATCGATCATGTTTGCAGCAATTCAACGTTTTTGGGAAGTAATTGCTAACTGGTGGACAGAATTCACCCTACAAACCAAACTGATGGCAGCGGCCACCTTAGTAGTGTCACTGGTAGTTAGTGGCGTGACTTTTTGGGCAGTAAATACCATTCAAGTAGATGCTCGCGTCAGTGATACTCGCTTTGGCCGAGATCTAGGACTATTATTGGCTGCCAATGTTACTCCTCAATTAGCCGATAATAACCTGACCGAATTTGCCCGCTTTGCCAACCGCTTTTATCAAAGCACTACTAGCCTGCGCTACATTCTTTATGCCGATGCCACTGGCACCATTCGGCTGGGTATACCTTTTTCTGAATCAGAAGTTCAAAACTCTTTGATGATTGAGCGGCGGATTCAGCTCCCCGATAATTGGCAGGACAGCAACAATATTTTGACCCGTCAACACCGCACCCCCAGCGGAGTTGTCACGGATGTTTTTGTGCCGGTGGTACACGAAGGCAAACCCCTTGGGGTCTTAGCTTTGGGCATCGAACCAAACCCGACCGTAGTAGCTTCTTCAGGTTTGACCCGCGATGTGACGATCGCCGTATTTGTGTCGATTTGGGTAATGGTGATTTTGGGAGCAGTGTTCAATGCCTTGCAAATTACCAAACCCATTAAAGAGCTGCTTTCGGGAGTACAAAATATTGCCACCGGCAACTTTAAGCAGCGGATTAATCTGCCGTTAGGCGGTGAGCTAGGCGAGTTGATTTACAGTTTTAACGAAATGGCCGAAAAACTGGAGATTTACGAAGAACAAAACATTGAAGAATTAACTGCCGAAAAAGCCAAACTAGATACCCTGGTTTCTACCATTGCCGATGGCGCAGTGTTGATAGATAAAGAACTCTTGATCGTCTTAGCTAACCTTACCGCTTGTAGGTTCTTTGGTTGGGAGCAAGAAGTAGTGGGTTTAGAAATTCTGCAGGTATTACCCAATCGGATCGCAGCCGAACTAGGGCGACCTTTGAGCCAAATTATCAAGGGCGAAATCGAGAACGGCGAGTTTCGGATCTTTGCGGATAAACCATCCAATCGCACCTTACGAATTTTGCTGAATGCAGTGATGGGTCAGCGAGTGGTGATGACAGTGCAAGATATCACCCGAGAAGTAGAGCTAAACGAAGCAAAAAGCCAATTTATTAGCAATGTCTCCCACGAACTGCGCACACCGTTATTCAATATCAAGTCTTTTATCGAAACTCTCCATGAATACGGCGAAGAACTGAGTATCGAAGAGCGCAAAGAATTTTTAGATACCGCCAACCGGGAAACCGATCGATTAACCAGACTAGTCAATGACGTACTGGATCTCTCCAAGCTAGAATCTTCTAAGGTGTATAACTTCGATGCCGTAGAACTGTCCCAGGCGATCGAACAAACCCTGAGAACTTATCAGCTCAACGCCAAAGATAAAGGCATTGAGCTGCTGCAAGATATTGAGCCAGAGTTACCAGCAGTGGTGGGCAATTACGATCTGCTATTGCAGGTCTTTGGTAACTTGGTGGGTAACTCCTTAAAGTTTGCCAACAGTGGCGATGCAGTGGCCATTCGTACCTATGTGGCACCCGATAACCCCGGCATTGTGCGAATCGAAATCTCCGATACCGGCATCGGCATTGCCCCCGAAGATCAAAGCGCCATCTTTGATCGCTTCTTCCGGGTCGAAAACCGGGTACATACCCTAGAGGGCACCGGACTGGGGCTATCGATCGTCCGGAACATTATCGACAAGCACCACAGCCAGATTCATCTGATTAGTGAAGATGGTGTAGGCACTACTTTTTGGTTCGATTTAGCTATTTATGATGCCCATGTGAGCAGTAATAAAACTGAGGCTTTAGCCGCCTTGAAGCCGGTTCACCATAGTCTGTAGCTTGCTGCGTAACCCAGCGTCAGCCGAAACTGCGGCAGTGATGCGATTGAAACTGTCCATCGACAAACCATTTTTAGCAGCAATATCGCTAGCTCGATCGCAGTGTTTGACAAAAATCCGCCGAGCATCAGCAGGTAAAGCATCCAAATTACCGGGCTGGTGACACATCAAGCTAGGTACACTGCCCACTTTGCTTTTAATTGCTTGTAGTGCTTCTAGACGTAGTGGTTCAATTGCAATAACTGCCATGGCATATTTCCGCAATTCGCCATCACTAACTGCTTGATATAAAGCAATCCGAGATGGTGGCTGGGGGAAGAGTTCCGAGACCTGAATGACTGGCGCAAAACTAAGCGTCGAATCAATTTTTTCGATACTGGTAGCGGCCATTGATCGCTGGGTTCCAGCAGCAACCGATACTACACAAACTAACAAAGAAACTTGTAACAAATGAGGGAGTTTCATGACTAAAAACAACTAGCAAAACAATAAAGTCAACCGATATTTTGCTTGAAGGTTATTAGAACAAATAAGTTCCAGCAATCTTCAAAATTGCGCATAAGAAACGGGGATGCAGATGAGAGCAGTAAAATTGTAAGCAGTTATTTTCTAAAAATCTCCTAAAAATCTTATGCAAGAACTAGTTGTATCTACTGGCAATCCGGGCAAACTCACAGAAATGCAGGCTTATTTAGCCGATACTGGCTGGTCACTGATCCTGAAACCACCTGAGCTAGACATCGAAGAAACTGGTGACACCTTTGCTGCCAACGCCAGCCTCAAAGCCCAGCAAACTGCCTTAGCCACCGGCAAATGGTCGATCGCGGATGACTCTGGGTTAGAAGTGGCGGCCTTAAATGGCGCACCCGGAATTTATTCTGCCCGCTATGCCAGTACTGATGCCGATCGCATTGCTAGAATTTTGGTCGAAATGGCAAATCAACCAAATCGAAAGGCCAGATTTGTCTGTGCAGTAGCGATCGCCCGCCCCGATGGCCAAATTGCCGATCAGTTTGAGGGAATTTGTGAGGGCGAAATTTTATTGGCTCCCACTGGTAGCGGGGGCTTTGGTTACGACCCAATTTTTTATGTGCCTACCGTGAGCATGTCTTTTGCCGAAATGCCCGCCGCCACGAAAAAACAAGTCAGTCATCGCGGTCGGGCTATGGCTCTAGCTCATGCCAGCCTACTCCGGCTCATCGTCATTTAGCCCAATAATTGCCGAAGACCGCCGCCGTCTGCGTCGATTAGCTTCGGCGCTATTTTCGCTACTGATAACTTCTACTTCCGGCAGGATTTCTGCCGTTTGGGGCACAACCGGCAGCGGAGTGAGAGATAGCTGTTGCATCGGATAAGCTATCTCTGGCTCAAATTCCTGTTGATAGCCATTTTCTTGGTGATCAGCAGCTTCATCCTCTAGCTCTTGTGGTTCTGCTGCATAGCTAGCGGCTGCTGGCTCTGGCGGCAAACTACCCGGTTCAACTACCGTAACGATCGCCGTGCGGGGGTTGCGAATTTCCCGTTCGATTTTAATCAATGGTGAAACCCCAATCCAGGCATAGACTTCTTTTTCTTCATTGGTCATTTCTACCGAGATTCTTTCTGGTGGCTCGACCGGCATCCGCATGGGTTTTGCCCGCTGAGGCTTGAGGACAGCATCTTCTTCCTCGCTGTCGAGCTGATTGGCCAAATTATTGGCAATAGCTATGCTGTTTGATTCGGGAGTCTGCACCAAGATCGTGCCCAAACGAGGCACCACCCGAGGGTTTTCTTCCCGCGCCGTGATTTCGGGCTTTTCGCCCCGACGCCGTCGTCTTTTATCACCCCGTGCCTCTAGCTCTTCTTCACCGGCTGGCTCAAATGGATCATTGCCGTGATCCCAAGTGCGCTGAATTACCGGTGGGGCAATATCAATTGGCGGTGGACTATACCGATCAGCTCCTCCAAACCGATCAACGTTCAACGAAATAGTGCCTTGCTCTCCCGGCAAATGCGCCAAGTGACCTAAACCACCACATTGAGTACAGGTATGACCAAATAGTTCGTAAATATTTTGGCCTTGGCGCTTGCGGGTCAGTTCTACTAAGCCTAGCTCCGAAAGCTGCGAAATCTGTGGACGAGCCTTGTCTGCCCGAAGCTGCCGATCAAAGTGCTCTAGTACTTGCAGCTTGTCTTTGCGGTAATCCATATCAATGAAATCCACCACAATCACCCCGGCCAAGTTGCGCAGACGCAGTTGGCGGGCAATTTCGGTAGCGGCTTCGCAGTTTGTCCACAGCACCGTTTCCCGAGAATTGCTCGATCGGGTGAAAGAACCAGAGTTCACATCAATTACGGTGAGTGCCTCGGTGGGTTCAATAATAATGTAGCCACCAGAAGGCAGGTCTACTCTAGGCTTTAAGGATTCACGAATACCCGCACTGATCCGGAAATACTCCAAGATCGACTGGCGTTCTCGATGATGATCAATAAACAGTCCTTCAGGGGGACGACCGTTGCCACCTAGATATTGCTTGACCCGTTTGACGGCATTGGGCGAATCTACGACTACCCGGTTCACATCGCTGGTATAAGTATCTCGCAGCACTCGCTGTACAAAGTCATCATCACGGTTTAGTAAGGCAGGAGCGCGAATAGCCGATTCAGCATCTTGCTCTACTTTCTCCCACTGGCGCTGCAACCGCTCTAAATCTTCGATAATATCGTCTTCACTTTTGCCTTCGGCCTCGGTGCGGACTAATAGCCCCATACCGGTCGGTTTGATCAATACTGCTAAAGCCCTTAGCCGATTACGTTCGGCTTCACTGCGCACGCGCCGCGACAAATTTACTCCTTTACCGAAGGGCATTAATACTACGTAGCGCCCCGGAAGACTGATGTTACCAGTTAAGCGCGGGCCTTTGTTACCGGTTGGCTCCTTCATGATCTGTACTAGCACTTTCTGCTGTGGCACCAGCAACTCAGTAATCGCTCCGGCGCTGCGTCGCAATCTCAGAGGGCCTAAATCTGTGACATGGATAAAGCCATTGCGTGAAGGGTCGCCAATATTGACAAAAGCAGCATCAATGCCCTGAACGATGTTGTCTACCAAACCCAAGTAAATGTCACAAACCTGATGCTGACCAGTAGAAACAATAATTTCTTGAATTTGATCTTCGGCAAATACGGCACCAATCCGGTGCTGCTCTGCGATGATGATTTGCTTTGACATTAAATTTCCTCAAAAATTTACAGCAAACTTAGGCATGAAGCATTGCGCTGCCTACTGCTGAATAAAAAATATATGCGCTAACAAGTTTCGCTTCGCCTGCTAATCGGAACTGTGGCGGTCTGGGCCGAACTCGCCCAAAATAATCGAGCAGTCTATACCAAAGACCACCTGCAGTTGAATTAGCAAAAGTGAAAAAATTTGTTGGGGGTGGGGCTTTGCTCTCTATAGCTGTCGATCGATTGATGAACTCGCGCGATCGTCCACACGGCTAACAGATATTTCCACTCACATCCCAAATTATACCCTGAATGATGCGTATCGCAGTTGTAGCCATTTTTCTGTATAGATTAATTTACCCATCGGCCATTATTAATCAAGCCAGCCAATTCGTGGGCTGGCAAGGGCTTGCTAAAAAAGTAGCCCTGTACCGCATCGCACTGCACAGATTCTAGAAACTGCAACTGTTCGAGGGTTTCCACTCCCTCGGCAATTACGTCCAGTTTCAGCTCCCGACCCAAATTAATCACCATCCGCACAATGCCTGCATCGATCGAACCAATGGTCAGTTCTTTGATAAAAGAGCGATCAATTTTTAAGCGATCTAAAGGCAGATGTTTCAAAGCAGCCAAAGAAGAATGACCAGTGCCAAAATCATCTAAAGACACCTGTACCCCAAGCGATCGAATCTCTTGCAATACTTGTACAGCCAGCTCCAAATTGCTAATAGCAATGCTTTCGGTGATTTCCACTTCCAAGTACTGAGCCGCTAGGCCACTGTCCGATAAAGCCCGCTGCACGGCTTTGATTAATCCGGGCTGCTGAATTTGTTTCACCGATAAATTAACTGCTATGGGGAAATAGCCCAAGCCTTCATCTTGCCAACGCTTATTTTGCTTGCAAGCATTGATCAGCACCCATTCGCCAATCTGCTCGATCGAACCGTTTTCTTCGGCCACTGGAATAAAATCTAGGGGGCTAACAAACTTCCCTTCGCTGTCATAGCAGCGCAATAGGGCTTCAACACCAATAACTTGATGATTGAGCAGCGAAATTTGCGGCTGGTAATGCAAAAAGAACCGTTCTTGATTGAGGGTGCCAATTGAGTCGATCGCCTGATACAAAATATTTTCGATGCGTAGCCGTTGCACGGCCTGGGTACAGATTTGGGAACTGTAGGCTTCGTAGCGCACCCCCTGCTGTTGAGCTAAACACAGAGCAGCGTTGGCATGCTGCAATAATATTTCGGTATCTTCGCCATCGTAGGGTGAGACAGCGATCCCCATGGTGCCCTGCAAATATAAGTAATTACTTTGCAGATGAGTAAAGCTTTCGGCAAATTCAAAAGGTGCAGCCAAACCATGAAAAATGGTGTCACAAACCATGGCCAGCTCAGCGGGTTGAGAACAAGAGGTAATCAAAAAGGCAAACTCGTCGCCACTCCAACGAGCCAAAATATCACCCGGTCTTAAAGTTCGTTGCAGTCGGTTCGCCACCATTTGTAAGAGCTGATCACCAATGGTGTGGCCAAGACTATCGTTAATGGTTTTAAATCGATCGATGTCAAAGAAAATTACTGCCAAGGTCTTACCAGTTTCTTGGCTCTTAGCTAAAGCCAGGGTCAAACGCTGCTGAAATAGCCAGCGATTCGGTAAAGCCGTGAGAGCATCATAGTAAGACTGATGGCGAAACATGTTCTCCACCCGCTGCTGCATCACTGCTGTATAGAGGTGAATCGTTAGAGCCTGGGCGGTTTGCACTTCGGCATCCGTCCAGTGGTAACTGCTGTTTTCTTGGCGAAACAGCGTCAGACAACCAACACACTGATGGTTGTAGGCCAAAGGCACCAGCAGCATCGATCGAATTTTGGCCTGATTCAAGGCAAAATATAGCGGTTCTAGACTAGATTGCTGATATACATCAGATACGGCATGTACCATCGCTCGATGCTGTTCTTCTCCGGGCTGGCGCTCATACATCACCTTTTGCCACAGGGCATTTTGCTCAACGTCGATCGAAGTATTAGGCTGCTGGCCATGGGTACAAACTGGTAGCAGCTCACCGCAGACAGCCGGGACAGTATAAAGTCTGGCTCCATCGGCTTGGAAGGCGGTAGCAAGTTCGGCTAACAAGCTCTCGGTATTGGTGGGGTCGAGTTCTCCTAACAGCGTACTGATGCCCTGAATCAGATTGTCTTGGTGATTTTGTAGGCGGGCACGAGCAACTAACTGGGCTTGGGCAATGCCGATCGAGATTTGGTCGATTAGTATCTGGATAGTTTGGAGCTGGCGATGACTGAAGCGCTTGGATTGCCGATGGTGGCAAGCCATTACTCCCCATAAATGATTTTGCTGGACGATCGGCACTAGTAAACAGCTCACCACCCCCATGGTCTTGAATTCGGCCTCATAGCTGAGGTGGTTGGGTTGATGGTACAAATATTCGCGGGTAATGGCGGGCTGATGATAAAAAGCAGTTTTGCCAGCTTGGGTATCTACCACTAACCATTGCTGCTGGCGCAATAACTCTCGCTGTTCGGGGGGAATATGGCGAGCAGGCAGACCAGTGGCGCTGAGAGCGGGCAGTCGATCGTCCCGAATTGCTTCCGCAATTACGTCCCACTGGTCGCTGTTATCAAGCTGATAAAAATTGGTGCGATCAACGTCTAGTAGCCGACGGATGGGTTCTACCACCCCAGTTAATAGCTCAGAAACTTGTCGCGCGTCACGAATCTGACCAACGAGCTGGTTGAGGAGTTGCTCGCTGTCGATAGCCGGTTGAATCCAGGTAATTCCGTAATCGCTAACCATAGGTGCTTGCTGGAATAAGTGAGTGGGAGTCAGCCTTTTGATATAGTGTTAAGTTGTCGGCTTGACACAATTGGCCGGTGCTGGTCAACAAAATTCAGCTTTATTGCTTAAACATAATAAAGATAATATTAAATCATCATGACCATTTGCAACAATCTGGTCTTTATATGCAGTCTCCGCTATGCCTATTTCTATTGAATCTTTAGACTCTACCTGGCAAGGCTTGTGCGCAGCAGCAGCTCACAGCCCTGACTTTTCTGCTGGTCTCGATACAGTCACTCCTACTTTGACAGAAATCCCTGATTTAGTCCGGTCTGGTAAAAAATTGTTGATCGCTGGCAGCGGCAGCAAGTTAGCCTGGGGGGGCTTGGTGCAGCAGCCCGATTTGGTGGTGCGCACTACTCAGCTCGATCGACTAATTGACCATGCAGTAGGTGATCTCACGATCACAGTAGAAGCTGGAATCAGCTTTCAGCAACTGCAAACCCAATTGGCCAGCGCCAACCAATTTTTACCTTTGGATCCATTATTCCCAAATCAAGCTTCGATCGGTGGCATTATTTCTACTGGCGATACTGGTTCTTTACGCCAGCGTTATGGAGGCGTGCGAGATCTATTATTGGGTTTTAGCTGGGTACGTCCAGACGGGGAAGTAGCCAAGGCCGGCGGCCGGGTGGTGAAAAATGTAGCGGGCTACGATTTGATGAAGTTATTCACCGGAGCCTATGGCACCCTGGGCATTATTCAACAGGTAAGTTTGCGGGTGTATCCCCTGCCGCCCGCTTCTGGTTCGGTATGGATTGCGGGGTCTAATTTAGCGCAGTTGGTGACCAAACTTGGAGCCATGAGCTTAACCCCGACTTCTTTAGATTTGCTGACAGCAAGTTTGGCAGCTAAATCTCATTTGGGCGATCGAATGGGTTTATTAGCCCGTTTTCAAACGATTCCCGCAAGCATTACTGTCCAAAGTAATCAATTAATCCAAACTGCACAGGAGCTAGGCTTAGATGCCGAGCTGTTGGCAGCAGACAAAGAATCACAAGTTTGGCAAAGTCTGCGATCGCTGGTTATGGATTGTCCAGTAACAGCCAAGGTTGGTCTACGACCCACAGCAACAGTGGATTTTCTGCAATCTTTCAGCACAGCAGATCCAGCTCGCCTGGGTCTAATTCATATCGGCAGCGGCATTGGCCTAATTGGTCTAGCAGCTAACACCAGATCCACAGAGCTGCTGGCACTGCGTCAGCAATGTGAGGCGGCTGGCGGCTATTTATCGGTGCTCACGGCTCCCAAGCAAACCAAGCAACAAATGGAAGTTTGGGGCTATCAGGGAGCAGCCGTAGCCGTGATGAAAAAACTGAGGGAACAGTTCGATCGAGAGTCTATTTTCAATCCGGGCAAATTTTTTTGATACTGTAAATTCCCTAAACCCTAGAGCACCGATCCGGCTAGCTGATATTTCTCCCGAAACCCGATCGACTCCCCAATTACAATAATGGCTGGAGCACTAAAACCAGTCTTTTGCACCTGCTCATTAATCGAGGCTAAAGTCCCGATCAATTCTTCCTGGGCAGTAGTAGTACCCCAACGAATCAGGGCGATCGGGGTAGTGCCAGTTAACCCCGCCTTCAACAGCCGATCAACGATATAGGGCAGGTTGTGGATGCCCATATAAACCACGATCGTCTCCGCGCTTTTGGCGATCGCCTCCCAATTTACTGCCGGACGATACTTCCCCGCCGACTCGTGACCAGTCACAAAAATCACCGAAGAACTGTAATCTCGATGAGTTAACGGAATCCCCGCGTATGCTGGAGCCGCAATACCCGCAGTTACTCCTGGCACCACCGTAGTCTCAATGCCCGCTGTTAGCAAGTCAGCTAGCTCTTCACCACCGCGACCAAACATAAACGGATCACCGCCCTTCAGTCGCACTACCATTTCTAATTCTTGAGCCTTAGCAATCAATAGTTTGGTGGTATCGGTTTGCAGCAGCGAATGCCGACCCATGCGTTTGCCCGCATTAATTTTTTCGGTGTGTTCAGGAATTAACGCCAAGATCTCTGGACTGACTAGGGCATCATAAATCACCACATCAGCCATGGCCAAAAGCTCATAAGCCCTCATTGTCAACAGCCCTGGATCACCAGGCCCGGCACCTACCAAATAAACTTTGCCCATTATTGAAACTTTAAGATAGACACACCCCGCCCAAATCTTGACCAAACTTTGTACCAAGCAGCAGTTGGCCGATTTTCTGAATCACCGTAGGGTCTTCGCCCAATAAAGCAGTTGATCGAATATGGCTGTGGGGGAATCGCAATTTTAGCTCACTAATGACCGCCTCAATTGCTGTGGATGTCTTACCAGGAAAAAGAAAATAGAGCAAAACACCAATTTCACCAGGTTCTGCACCAGATTCTACCAAGTCACTCACTCGATTAACCAGGGTCGCCTCTGGTGCCGTGGGTGGAAAAATTGCCCAAAATGCCGGGGTCGATCGCAGTGCCCCTGCCAAATCCAGCAAAAAATCACCAGCATGACGGCTACCATGCGCCAAAAAAACTGTATTTATAGGCAACGCAGCGCGGATCGGTTGGAGGATGCTGGCCATCGAGTTGCCCAAGGGTTCTAACAGCACCAACTGACAACTGGACTCCAGTTCTATTTGGGCTTCTTGGATAGCAGCGGGTAGATCGATCGAAGAATGTACTCCCGGTGCCAAAAACAGGGGCAAAATCCGTAGCTCCGAGCAGCCAATCTGACGGGCAAACACCGTGATTTGGTTGGTCAAGGAAGTTGCGGCCAACTCTAGATAAGCTGCTCCTACTGTGGCAGAGATCGATCGGGAACAGGCTGCTGCCACTCGATTGACCGACTGGGCAAAGTATGGGTCACGGCTACCATGGGCAACCAGCAAATAAGCAATCATCTCCAGTTAGACCTCAATAGAGTGTGAGAGAATAATAATTCACTAAAACATCGTTAATATGTCGAACCAGCTTAATACAACAGTCTATGGCAAATACTAAATGCCATTTTCTAACTTGTATTGTAATATTCATACTACTCTATATATCTGTGATATCGCTTTCCTATTCTTTACCGTTAGGATGCCTCCTAGACAAAATAAACAATTTTCGGATTGTTGTTTTGCTAAACGTTAAAACAGTGTTAAATGTTACAAAACTCTTGGGAAGAAGGGCTTCTGTGGCTATTCTTAAAAAAACTCAACTAAAATTAACAAGGTCGGTAATTGGGACAGATATGACTATCGATATTTAGTGGTCTATGGTTGAATATTAAATCAGGGTTAAGTTTTGACTGGCCACCTTGTGTTGTGTAAAGTATCTTATGGCAAAAGTATTAATTGAGGTTATTTTAAGCGTATTAATCTCTTTCAGTTGTGCTGTCGTCAGAGTTCATCAAAACCAAGTTGAGAAAAGCGACCAAGTCAGATCCTCTACCAGTACAATTAAATCTCAAATCCGCATCAGCATCATTCCATCTACCTCACAAGACATCTAGGAAGCTAACATGTTAGAAAAGCTCCGGCGCATTGCAAGAAGCGATAATTCCACCACTGCTACCCTGGAAGCAGTCGGCAGGGAGAAACATATCGTCTACCCAGATAATGAAGCGGCAGCAGATCACATGGCAGAAACCAACGAAGAATTTACCGCCCCAATCGACACCAACGATCCGGCAGCTTGGTATCACCAAGGCAACCTCTACCGTGACTCCCAAAAAATGGAGGCAGCTCTGTCTTGCTACTACCGCACCGTAGAAATGCAGCCGGAACGGCAAGAGGTGTGGCAGAGCATTGCTTGGACATTGGTAGCCCTCCAACAATTACCCGAAGCCCAAGAAGTATATTGTCGCATTGTGGAAATGGATCCCCGTGGCCCAGAGGGCTGGGCAAATTTGGGTTGGGTGCAAAACCAGCTTGGCCAGTATCATGAAGCGTTAGTGAGCATTGACAAGTGCTTACATATTTCCCCTCAAGATGACTTTGCTTGGGAACAGCGTGGCGATGGCTTGGTGGCGATCGGCTTATTTCCAGATGCTTTAATAGCCTACGATCAAGTCTTAGAACTGCGCCCCACCGACCACAGAGCCTGGAGCAACCGGGGCTGGGTATTGTTTAACCTGGGTCGCTTGACCGAAGCCAAGCACTGCTACGAACGCTGTTTAGAAATTGATGGCATGGATCCCTATGCTTGGAACAACTTTGGCCAAGTACTCTGTCAGGCCGGTGAACTAGAAAAAGCTGAAGACTGCTATCGGCAGGCGATCGACTGTGACAAAGAGTTCTGTCAAGCTTGGAATAATTTAGGCGTGGTGCTATTTGAGCAGCGCAAGTTTCCGTTAGCAATCGAGTCCTACGAACAAGCTGTTTCTATTCAGCCCAGCTTTTACCAAGCCTGGGCAAATTTAGGCAAGACCTATTTTCACCTCAATCGTCACGAGCAAGCCCTCGAAGCCTACGATTGTGCCCTGAGTCATCAACCAGATTTCTATCAGGGTTGGCATTACAGCGGCAACATCTTGGTCCAGATGGATCGGAGCCAAGAAGCCCTCGATCGCTATGCTAAAGCTACAGCATTAGCTCCTCATTTTGTGGAAGCTTGGCGGGCACAGGGCGAGATCCTCTCCCGCACGGGTCAGCAACAAGATGCTCTAAGCTGTTTTCAGCGTGGTAATCAGGGCCAAAATGCCAATCTAGAAAACCTGCATGGCGAAGGCAAATCTTTCTTCCAGCTTGGCAAATACGAAGAAGCGATCGAATGCTATCAAAAAATCCTGCGGGTCAACCCCCACCATGCCGAAGTCTGGAACGACCAAGGCAAGGCACTGTTTCAACTGGGTAAATGCCCTGAGGCAGTCGAAAGTTATCAACAGGCGATCGAAGACCGACCAGATATGCCCGCTGCTTGGAATAACCTAGGCGTAGCCTATTTTCAGCTTGGCAAATATCGCGATGCCATTAACCATTACGAAGAAGCCCTAAAAATCGAACCCCAGTTTTATCGAGCTTGGTACAACCGAGGCATGGCGATGTTTCGCACCGAAAACTTTGACCAGGCGCGGTTTAGCTATGAGCAATGTCTGAAGCTGCGATCAGAGTACCATCAGGCTTGGAACAATTTGGGCTATGTGTTGGCGCACATGGGCAACCACAAAGAAGCGATCAACAGCTACAATAAGGCATTAAAAATCCAGCCCGATTTTTACCCGGCCTGGTACAGTCGCGGTAAGTCATTAGCTGAAGTTGGTGACAACAGCGAAGCTCTCTCTAGCTTTGAGTGTGCTCTAGACCTAGAAGCTAACGATGCCCACTTATGGTATTCCTATGGCCGCCTGCTGCTAGATTTGGATTCTTGGGATGGTGCTTTAGAAAGCTTCGACAAAGCAATATTAATTCAAGACCGCGAAGCCGATTTTTGGTACTGGCGCAGTCAGGCACTCGCCAAATTAGATGACCATGCCGAGGCTTTGAATGGTTATCAAAAAGCCATTAATTTGGCTCCCGAACGGGCAGAATTTTGGCACGGACGCGGCTCGGCGCTCTCGGCAGTCGGTAATTACAACGAATCTTTGGCCAGTTTCGATCGAGCCATCAAACTCAACCCTAGTCTATACACAGCCTGGTATGAACGCGGAAATTCGCTCTGTGCCCTCTCTCGTTACGAGTATGCAGTTTCTAACTACGAAAAAGCTCTAACTACCAACCCAAATTTTGCTCCAGCACATCAAGGCCGTGGCTTTGCCTTGTTGCAACAAGGACATTATCTGAAGGCCGTTAATAGTTTCGATCTCTCTTTAGCGATCGATTCCAAAAGCTACATTACTTGGTGTCAGCGGGGCAACGCTCTCTGGCAACTCAATCGCCATGAAGATGCTCTCCATAGCTACCGGGCAGCGATCGAAATCGATGGCGACCAGCAGATTGGTTGGTACTCCGAAGCTAGTGCCCTGCGCTATTTGCAAGAATTTGATTTGGCTTTGACCAGCTACAATCGTGCCTTAAACATTGCTCCTACCGATGCCCGCTGTTGGAATGAGCGCGGTTTGGCCTTGTTAGGCAAAGGACAATTGCCAGAGGCGATCGACAGCTACCGACGCGCCACCAATCTTCAGCCAGAGTACCCAGAAGCTTGGCAAAATCTAGCCGCAGCTTTAGCCGATAACGATGAGGTAGAAGAATCTTTAGATTGTTACCGTGAGGCGATCGCCCACAAACCCCAAGATGCTAAAAGCTGGTACGGGGTGGGTGAATTACTCCTGAAAAACAAACGCTGGTCGGATGCGGTGACATCCTATCAGCGTGCTACTCAGCTCGAACCAGATTTTAGCTTAGCTTGGTATGGCCAGGGCTTGGCCTTAGCCGGAATGCAACAGTGGTTGCCAGCGAGCAAATGCTATGACCGCGCCGCTCGCCTACTGCCAGATAACTATGATTTGTTTTTAGACTATGGCGCAGCCTGCTCCCAAATGGAGCGCTGGCCAGAGGCTTTATCTTGTTACCAAAAAGCCACTACAATTAGTCAAAAGCTAGAGCCATCTAAGTGCTTTTTGGCTTGGCAGCGACAGGCTAATGTGCTTTCTAAGCTCAATCAATGGACAGAAGCTGCCGATGCGTATCGCAC
The DNA here is from genome assembly GCA_025359065.1 of Synechococcales cyanobacterium GL140_1_metabinner_5_sub. GTDB lineage: Bacteria > Cyanobacteriota > Cyanobacteriia > Cyanobacteriales > Chamaesiphonaceae > JAAFHZ01. The sequence goes on from JANYHM010000012.1 coordinate 29,937, forward strand.
CGCACTCTGCTGTAACCGGGGTAACCGTGAGACTTGGTACGAATACAGTATCGCTTTAGGTTGTGCCGATCGCTGGCCAGATGCTTTAACTGCCGTTCAAGAGGCTATGAGTGATGAACAGCCCACTGGTAGCTATCTCCATCAACAAGGAGTGGTCTACTATCATTTGGGTCGGTTTGAAGAGGCCGTTACCAGCCTCAATACCGCTAATCAGCTCGCCCTCAGAGATGCGAACTGCTATAAATATTTGGGTCGCGCCTATTTTGAATTAGGGCGCTTAGTAGAAGCCACCGGAGCCTACCGACAGGCGATCGATCTAGATCCCTTTAATACCGAGGCTTGGTACTATCGCGGTGATTTGTTGGCGGTGCTAGATCGACATGAAGAAGCTTTAGTCAGCTACGATCGAGCCTTGCGCTGTCAGCCAGATTTTTATATGGCTTGGCATCAAAGAGGCAATATCTTGTTTCAGCAAGAGCGGTTTGAAGATGCCTTGGTTAGCTACAAACGCTGTTTACAGTTAGCCCCTAACTACCACCCCGCCTGGTATCAACAGGGCAATGTGTTGTTTAGGCTACAGCGTTTAGAACTAGCACTCTCTAGCTATCAACGGGTACTGAGTGTCGTTCCCCAAGATTACTATGCCTGGAATAATCATGGTAATGTCTTGGGTTGTTTGGGCCGTTATCACGAGGCGATTGATAGCTACGATCGAGCTTTAGCTATTCAGCCCAGTTTTTACCAGGGCTGGAATAACCGAGGTAAAGCCCTGTTCCATCTCCAGCGTTTTGCCGAGTCGGCAACAGCTCATGGGCACTGTGTCAATATTAACCCCAACGATGCCGCAGCTTGGAGCTATCGCGGCTTAGCTTTGCAACAAATGCATCAGTGGCAAGAAGCGATGGATTGCTACACCAAGAGCACTGACCTAAATCCTCAAGACAAAGTAGTTTGGATGAATCGCGGTATTGCCCTGGGTGAACTACAGCGCTACGAAGACGCTTTAGTTTGTATCGAAAACTGTTTGGCGATCCAGCCCAGTTTTAGTCCAGCTTATTTCCAGCAGGGAAAAATTTATCAGGATATGTCCAAGTGGTCAGAAGCCATCAATGCTTTTGAGCGCGCCTTGTTCTATGATCCGACTTTTCATCAGGCTTGGATCCAAAAAGGCACTATCCAAGCCCAGTTAGGAGAAGTTTCTCATGCTCTGGCCAGCTATCGACAGGCCACTAAAATTGCCCCCCGCAGTCCTTTGTCTTGGAATAGCCTAGGCGAACTATTTACTCAGCTAGGGCGCTATCCCCAATCGGTTTCTTGCTATCAGCGCAGCTTAAAGATCTTTGACCAAGATTGGCAAATTTGGTATCAACAGGCTTTGGTACTCCAAAAAATCGAAAAATTCCCAGAGGCGATCGCCAGCTTAGAGCAAACCCTCACAATTCAGCCAGATTTTTGTCCGGCAATGCTGGAACTAGGCAATCTGCTGGTGAAAGCCGAGGACTACGACAAAGCCCTAGAAAACTACGATCGAGTACTGCAACTCAAATCCGATATTCCGGCAGCTTGGAATGGTCGTGGGAACTGCTTGCTAGAACTAGATCGTCTGGATAATGCGCTTTTTTGCTACGAAAGATCGATCGAGATTGATCCTGAGCAGCAAGAAGCTTGGTTTAGCCGGGGCAGAGTGCTCAGTAAACTAAATCGCATCCCAGAAGCTTTGGCCTGTTATGAACAAGCTCGTCACTGGACGAAAAAAGTTTGGTAGAAAAAGTCTGCTGCACTATTTGCTAAGCTGAGTAATGGTAGACTCTGAATTCAATTAAGCGCGTCTACACTGCATTTTATGGTTGCTCGTACCCCCACTCGCAAAATTCGTCATTCTTTGTGGCGCAAGCTATTTCGTCGCCGTCGTCGAGTACATGCGGCACCAGCACAGGTGTTGCAGCGGTGGAAACAGGCGCAGATCATGTCTAAAAAGCAGCGGCGCAAACCCAGAAAAATGCGGGTCTCAGCCCAACAAACTGTTCGCGCCCAAAATTCTCGGGCAAAAAAGCCAGTGTCAAGTCGGACAGTGCCAAGTCAGCCAGTGCCCTTATATGTACATGTTTCCCGCTGTTCGATCATCCTGTTTGGGGCGGCGGCCATCAGCGGTACAGTGATATCGGTAATTCAACCCCCAGCGACCCAAATTTCGGCAACGAGCAAAGTAACGCCCTCACCCGTGGTCAAACCAGAAAATCTTGCTCTCAAGCAAAGTTTGCAAACCGTGATTGATCGCTATCCCGGCTTTCAGCCCCACGTAGCAGTTGTCGATGTCGATGGCGGTGTGGTAGACATTGCGGGTGCCGTAGCAGTGCCAGCGGCCAGCACTATCAAAGTCCCAATCCTCATTGCTCTGTTTCAGCAAATCGACCGGGGTGAAATTAAGCTTGATGAGCAGCTAACTCTGCAAAAACCCATGCTGGCTGCTGGTTCTGGCAGTTTGGCCAAGAGTCCCGAGGGCAGTAAGTTTTCGGTGCAGGAAGTAGCTACCAAAATGATTACGATTAGCGATAATACTGCGACTAACCTGTTGATCGATCGGCTAGGAGGCAAAGATAAGCTCAATTTGCAATTTCGGAGCTGGGGATTGTCGAATACTAATTTGCGATCGCCATTGCCCGATTTTGAAGGTACTAACGTCACCAGTTCCCAAGAGTTGGTGAAGCTTTTGGCTGGGCTAAAGTCTGAGAAAGGTATTCTATCACCATCTTCTAAACAGGCGGTGTTAGAAATTCTGCGCCAGACCAAGCGAAATACCATGCTGCCCGCAGGCATTGATGATGATCAAGCCAAGATTGCTCATAAAACCGGCGAAATATCAACGATGGTGGCTGATGCTGGTCTGATCGAGTTAGCTAACGGTCAAAGCTATCTATTGGTGGCTATGATACAACGCCCCAGTGATAATCAACGAGCAGAGCTATTAATTAGGCAATTGTCTCAGGCTGTTTTCAAAGATGCGGCTAAAAAATAGATTAAGTCTTTTAGCCCCAAACATTTAGCACTTAAACCAGGTTTGATATCCGAACCACAGCTAACGAAGACTAGACTTTCTGCAAAAACTCCTGGGCTAGCTTAATGAAAGCTTTGGAGCCAGCCGTACCAGGATTATCGATTACCACTGGAGTAAAAGTGTCGATCGACCTTGCCACATTCACATCCATCGGAATACGGGTTTGGAAAATCTTCTCTGGTTTAAAATCTTGTGCCACCCGTTGAATCACCTGATCGTAGTAACGGTTAAACATCGTATTGCCAGATAGCACAAAGACCACCCCCAGTAATTGACTAAGCATTTTGTGCTCATCATGCTCATGGGCTTCGCGCATAGTTGCAATCCGCCGCTCCAAAAGCTGCATTCCTACCAGAGACAGCGGTTCCGGTCGGGCGGGCATAATGTAATAGTTGCTGGCCATAATGCCGCTGCGTGTCAGTAGATTATAGCTAGGAGCACAGTCTAAAATAATGAAATCATAATCATCGACGATCGGAGCCAAGATATCGCGCATTAGCCCCCCTTCAAAGCCATTCCAAATATCCATGAAGTCAGATTTGCTCCCCAGCAGGGCTTCTTGGTGGAGCTTTTCTGAGACCCAGTATTCATCATAAATATCAATGTCTCCCGAGAGTAAATCTAAACCATTGACCCCGGCCACACTTTTGGTAATGGTATCTGGAATGGTGAACTTATAACGGTGATGGGGCTTCAGAGACTTGGCCACCAAATAGCTGATGGTCATTTTTTCCCGCCGAATCCGCGCAAAATCTTGAGGGGAAACCAAGCTGAGCGTAGCACTGATTTGGGTGTCTAAATCGACCACTAGCACTCGCTTCTGATGAAACTTGGCCAGACAGGTTGCCAAATTGACGCTGAGCGTGGTTTTACCCACACCCCCTTTCATATTAATTGTGGCAATTATTAATCCCATATCTCACCTTTGGATGCACGCCGCTAACCATCATATCGATCGAATGGACAAATTATCCAAAAGTTACCAAAATATTGCAAATATTTACCCAATCCAATCCCACCAAGCAAATCGAACTGAGTAAAACAATAGTAAAAATCCAAACAAACTAATACTAATATATCCAGCACGAGGATGAGCAGAAAACAAGATGCCAAGTGCTACAGACATAGGAGCAATTGTATAGAGATGTCGGTGTATTGACATTTTAGTACCTGTCAAAAACAGAAACACCAGAAAAAAACAACCATAAATCAAAAGTATAGGGCTAAGCTTTTGGCGAAAATACCACATTAGCCAAATAGCCATCATCGGCATTAAAATCTGTAAAAATATTATATGGTATGCCAATACAGGTAATAAGATAATACCAGCCATTGAACTTCCCCAAGCTGGTCGAAGAAACAAAAGAATGAGGTTTGTTACGATAATTATCACCATAACAACATGCAAATACATTGGTAATTTAAGATCTAATACAAGATTAACAATATCTTTTAATATATCAAACCAACTGGGCTGTTGCCAGCCCGATTGAGCCAAAACAAAAGCAAAAGGCTGATCAAATTTATACCAACAAAATACGCTAAAAGCAATTAATCCACCAGCCATCACAATAGCACTTAAATAAGCAATCAAAGGGCGACGTTCAACCCAAGCAAATAGCAATAAAGCCGGAATTAGAACCAGCCCTGGTGGGCGTGTTGATGTTGCCAACATTCCCAAAAATGAGGCTGCTATGTACTGACGATTTTCAAAGCAAAACAAGGTAGCAATAGTCAGCAATAAAAAGCATGATTCAGTATACGTAAGGCTGCAAAATAAAGACAGTGGAAACCAGGCCATTACTGCTGTTGTCCATCTAGCAATAGAACGGCCATACATTCTATTAATCCACGCGTAAAAAATTAAAAGAGTCCCCAAAAAGCACACGTTACTGATCAAAATCCCGGCAATGTCAAAGGGTAAACCGATTAACATTAATAATTTCACAAGTAGCGGATACAAGGGGAAAAAAGCGATGTTATATTGTCTGTTATCACTGTATCTATATCCACCATAAAACAAATCAGAAGTGTAATTATATCCTTTGGTTACTATGTTTCGATAATGCTCTCCATCCCAATGTGTAAATAGTTCCCAGCCGAGATGAGGAACAAAATTCTTGACTTGCTGCGTATCTCCTAAAAGATCAAAGCTAATTGGCGGTAAATTTACGGCAGGAGCAATCAACTGCATACCGATCGTGATAATCAAACGACTTAGTAGCCACATGCAAAACACAAATAAAAACTCGTCGAGCTTCAATAGTGATTGAGTACTTGATAAATACAATTTCAGTTTTTTAGCGACCATATTTGGTGAGTTCAGCTTAATAATTATAAAATTAAATGAGTTAACAAAAACTGGATAAATGGACTAAATATAGCAAATCACTTCGAATGAAATACATTTAATAGGGCTGAAAGTAGCTTCAGATAAAGATTTTTGCGTACTTCACTCAAGACGAAACAGCTATAGTATCATCAAAAGACTTAGAGAACTAATAGTAAGTCTACCTACGCATCAATCTTTTTGGGATAAATCTAGCAAATTTGCTAACTTATAGACGATTCTTGCCCCCACATTGCCATCCCAATCAGCATCGCCAACTTCGGCTAAATCAAAGCCAATAATTTGTCTACCACTCTTAACAACCTCTCGAAACAAGCAATAAGCCTGCTCTAACTCTAGTCCTCCCGGTACCGGTGTACCGGTATGAGGGCATAGTTTGGGATCTAAGCCATCTACATCAAAGCTGATATGTACCTGTGCAGGCAAATGTGCCACAATCTCACGGCAAATTTCTAACCAATTTTGACCACCGTAGATCCTTTGCTGCACCGCAGTATCGTAATAGGCTACCACTCGCTGTGCAGAACCATTAATTAAATTCACCTCATCTTGACAAATATCTCTTAGCCCCACCTGCACTAACTTGGTAATTTGCGGAATCTGGAGAGCGTTAAACATAATCGAGGCATGAGAATAGGTAAAACCTTCGTAAGCATTTCGTAAATCAGCATGAGCGTCAATGTGCAAAATGCCAAAGCTGGGATACTTGGTGGCCAACGCACGGAAGTATCCCAAAGGGGAGCTATGATCGCCACCAATCACTGCCACTCGCTTACCCTGATTCATGGCTTGCTGACAGAGATCGAATAACCATTGATTTACTTCTTCTCCAGCCGCATCCACCCCAGCCAATACCGCTGTTAAATCTGGCTCTAAAGATTTGCCTTGTTCTAGTCGATCGATCACCAAAGCCGCCTGCTGACGATAATGATGATTCTTGGCTAATATCTCCGCAGAAATTGGCTCCATAAAAATCCCTTGCTGCCAGCCAGTAGGATGATCGAAGTCAAATAAATCTAACTGGGGCGAAGCCGCCAAAATCCGCTGGGGAGCATTGCCTGTCCCGGCTCCATAAGAGACTGTGACTTCCCAAGGTACGGCAATCACAATTAGTTTGGCGGTTTCATAACTGTGGGGTAGGCCAAACAAATTGCCGTTGGCACAGCCCACACCACTGGGATCATATTCGGAGTTCATGAATTTTAGGTTGAGAACATTCCATATCAACATAGCCCAGACTGAATTCAGCCTGGGCATTTTTCTAGCGAATATATTCTTTTAGAATACTATTACGATTCGGGTGACGCAGTTTGCGTAAAGCCTTGGCTTCTATTTGACGTATTCGTTCGCGAGTTACGTTAAAGATCTGACCAATTTCTTCCAGAGTCTTCATGCGGCCATCGTCTAAGCCATAGCGCAGGCGCAACACATCTCTTTCTCGGGGGCTGAGAGTATCTAAAACGCTCTCTAGATCTTCTCTTAACAAGTTCTTAGAAACCTGATCTTCGGGCATTTCGCCGTCGGCTTCAATAAAATCACCCAAACGAGAATCTTCTTCTTTGCCAATCGGTGTTTCCAACGAAATTGGCAACTGAGCAGACTTGGCAATAAACCGCAGCTTCTCGATCGTCATTTCCATTTTGGTGGCAATTTCTTCTTCGGTGGGCTTGCGACCCATCTTCTGTGACAACAGCTTAGTCGTTTTCTTAATCCGTGAGATTGTTTCATACAAGTGAACCGGCAGGCGAATAGTGCGCGACTGATCGGCGATCGCTCGGGTAATGGCCTGACGAATCCACCAGGTAGCATAAGTCGAGAACTTGTAGCCTTTTTCGTGGTCGAACTTTTCGGCGGCGCGAATCAAGCCCAAACTGCCTTCTTGAATTAAATCTTGGAACGACAAACCACGATTCATGTACTTCTTGGCGATCGATACCACCAAGCGCAGATTGGACTGCACCATTTTATCTTTGGCTCTACGTCCTTGATATAAACGACTGCGGAACTGAACTGGCTCCATTTCTACCGCACTTGCCCATTCTTTTTGTTGGGGTTCCCGCTCCAATTCAGCTAATAGCTTTTCACGAATGCGTTCTAGCTCTAATAAATCGGCGATTTTTCGGGCTAGCTCAATTTCTTCATCTGCCCGCAGCAACCGAATTCGCCCAATTTCTTGTAAATACAAGCGAATAGAGTCTTCGGTGTACTGTTTTTTCTTTGTTTGAGCACGGCGGCGAGTTGCTACTTTGCCCTTCCCAGGCTTTTCTTCTTCTTCTGCCCCGGCATCAACTGCGTCATCCGAATCCCCGTCTTCGGCTAAGGATTCCAGATCAACATCTGGTTCAATTAAGGTGGCAAATACGTCGTTAGCCTGAGTCATGCGTTCTCGTGCTCCTTAAAAATCAATGAGAATAGTGAATAGAGTGATGTAGTTGCGGCTTAAAACCAGGCCAAAAGACCCGTTTTTAGTCCAAAAGACCGAAAATCACCGACGAGTTATAAAAAATCGGCAGTAAACTATTTATTTTTAAGAGCTATGACAACTGATTACTTCACTGAAATGCCCGGTCTTAGCGCGGACTGCTCCAAATTTTGGTGTTTGTGAGTGGTGTGTTATCAAGTTCGTTAAAACTATGGTCTAGAATTTTTCGTGTCAGAAGGTTTTTGGCGTTAGTTTATCGACCGTTAAGGTCAGATTCTAAAGCAGTTAACCTACTGCCAGTCGGTTGAGGGAAAATGCTTAAATACATTGCCTGCGCCAACCAATATAGTTTAGCCGTTAAGTTTTCTTTTGCCCAGCTATTTACGATTTTTTCATTAACTATGTTGATTGTGCTTGATTTGCAGCAATTTTTGCGGCATCGTGGACGCTTTGCCAAGGTACCTGATGCTGTTGGGCAAGCTGGGCACAGTCGGCAAATTCCGGCTGGATATTCCAAACTTCATTATTGCCAGGAAGGTTACTAGTGGCCACTTTGACTCGCACCTGCCCATAGGTGGTATCTACGGTTTGAATGCTGCGGGGTAAGATGCTGCGCTGCTGCTTCGATCGACGAATACCCAAGGTAGGAGTTTCTTTAAAAAGAATTGTTTCGCAAATGTTGATTTGAGCCAAATGACAGATGGCAGTCACTAAAATTCCTGGCCGAGACTTCTTCATGCCTACTGGTTGAGTAAAAACATCCACTGCTCCAGCAGTTAGTAACCGATCGAATAAATAACCGATCGCCTGGGGATTTACATCATCTATTTGGGTTTCTAGCAGCCAGATTTCTTCGAGGGCCTGATTGTCGGCAGTTTCCCCAATCCACAACCGCAAAATATTGGGCAACGCCATCTGCTTGGTGCCTGCTCCTAGTCCGATTTTTTGGAGCTGCATCGCTGGGGCTGCTCCAAATTGTTTGGCGAGGGCGACAACTAAAGCGGCTCCGGTGGGAGTCACTAATTCCAAATCGATGCCGTTGTGATAAACCGGAACCGATCGAGCTTGCCAAAGCTGCAAAACAGCGGGTACTGGGACTGGCATGACACCATGAGCGGCTTTGACTGTACCGCCACCGGTAGGCAAAGGCGAACAATAAATTTCTTCGATGCCCAAATAATCTAGACCCAGACAGGTGCCTACAATATCTACAATGGCATCGACGGCTCCGACTTCATGGAAATGGACAAGTTCGGGGGCAATACCGTGAACCAGACCCTCGGCGATCGCTAGCTGACGAAAGACTTCTTTGCTCCATTGGGTGACGCGGGTTGGCAGGTTTGCTCGATCGATCAACTCACTAATTACCGGCAAATTTCGCTGGGGACTGTGGTAATGCTGCTCTTTATCAATTACCGCCGAATGATGTTGATGTCCAGGATCCTGCCTATGATCATGGTTTCTATGTGCCGAATGATCATGCTGGTGTCCGGGATCGTGTTGATGGTCGTGATTCCTATGTCCTGAATGATTATGTTGATGCTCATGTTCGTGGGGATGATCATGCTGCTCTGCTAGTAACTCCACGTTTACATGAATCGCCGCTTGGCCGTGGTGTTTAACAGTGCTAGTAGTAAAACGATATTCATCAGAAATTCCTAAAAGTTGCAGTTTATCCAGCAAATAATCTACTGGCACCCCAGCATCAATCAGCGCTGCCAAACACATATCACCAGCAATACCAGTGGGGCACTCAAAATAAGCAACTTTACTCATGATTTATAAATGGAGATGAAGAGGACAAATTCGGCAACGGTCTATAATTGTAGCTCTTGAACTTGTTGATGCTATGCCAGTGAAGATCTCAGCTTTAAATTCGCGCTTGTTACAACTTTCGTTCACGAACTGTCGGCGAAGCCTAATCGCCGCCGGTAGCGGTTTACTAGCAGGATTAGCAGTAGAGCCGATCGGAGCCTGGTATTTAGCCTGGATTGCTCTAGTGCCACTGTGGATGATGGTGGTTAGAGAACGTCGTCCTGTTCTGCCAAGTTTGTTATGGGGCATGGGCTATCACGGAGTTGCGCTGTTTTGGATTACCGGTATTCATCCCATGACTTGGATGGGTGTACCTTGGCTGGCTAGCTTCTCGATCGCCACCGTCGCGATCCTCTTCTTTGCTCTTTGGGGGGCTAGCGTCGTAGTTTTATGGAGCGTAATATTTGGCTGGATTTGTCAACGTTACCAGCCCCCAACTTTGGTCAGAGTTATTGTCGGCACCGCAATTTGGTGTGGCTTAGAATATTTATGGAGTCAAACCGACCTCTGGTGGTCAACTTTTGCTTTTACTCAAACTCCCCACAATCTGCCCATTTTGCACCTCGGACAGCTCAGCGGCGGCATGACCGTTACTGCCATCCTCTTGGCCGTCAATGGATTAATCGCCGAAGCAATCATCACTCGTCCTAACCCGCTGGTCGTGGATCAGAAAATAGGTGCCGTTAATCAAAAAACTCTGGCGATCGCCGCCATCACTCTTTTCTGTACTAGCCATCTAGGCGGCTACCTGCTCTCTGTGGCACCACTAGAAACCAAACCTGCTGATGCTCTCAAAATCGGGATCATTCAAGGCAACATTCCCAACGAAATCAAACTCTATGCTAGCGGCAAACGCCAGGCGATCGAAGGTTACACCAGCGGTTATTTAGAGCTGGCTGCTGCCGGCGTAGATGCAGTTTTAACCCCCGAAGGTGCTCTGCCTTACATGCCCGCCGAAATCAAACAAAGCTCGCTGTATCAGGCCATCTTAGATAAAGGTGTACCAATTTGGCTGGGAGCTTTTGGCGAAGCGGGTAATGACTATACTAATAGCCTACACTCGATCGATCAAACCGGTAACTTCATTAGTCAGTACGACAAGTACAAACTGGTACCGTTTGGTGAGTATGTCCCTTTTAAAGAAATCATTGGCCAATGGGTCAAACGCCTATCACCCCTCGATGCCACTCTAAAAAGAGGTGCTGAAAAACAAGAATTTTTTGCGTTTCCCGGTCTGCGCGCTGCCGTGGGCATCTGCTACGAGTCGGCCTTTGGCAATCATTTTCATCAGCAGGCTCAGCAAGGAGAATTTATCATCACGGCATCTAATAATGCTCACTATGCTGATAGTATGCCAGCTCAGCACCATGCCATGGATGTAATGAGATCGATCGAAACTAGTCGCTGGGCAGTGCGTGCTACCAATACTGGCTACTCGGCGATTGTGGATGCTCATGGCCATACTCTGTGGAAATCTAAGCTCCATGAATTTGCCACTCACAGTCACCAAATCTATCGCCGTCGCAATCAAACCTGGTATGTGCGGTGGGGTGATTGGTTAACTCCGCTGTTAATAATTAGCTCGGTGATTCTGTTGGTGGTTTATCGCGTCCCGAAATCTTTGAGTTCTGCCGGCGTTGAACAAACCAATCTTTAAGCTGCTGCTGACATCGATCGGCCTCCACCCCGGCTATTACTGACAAAAAATGATTGCTGGCCTTCCCATCTGGGATATTCAACACTGTGCGCACCGCCCCGGCCTTGGGATCATCTGCTCCATAAACCAGTAAGCCCAAGCGGGCTGCAACAATAGCTCCGGCACACATGGGACAAGGCTCTAAGGTGACATACAAGGTGCAGTCATTTAAATGCCAGTTACCCAAATGTTGCCCTGCCTGTCGGAGAGCAATAATTTCGGCATGAGCGGTGGGATCGGCATCTCGCTCTCGCCGATTTTCACCGCGTCCAATAATCTGTCCTTGGCCATCGACGACGATCGCTCCTACCGGCACTTCTTGGGCATTGCCCGCTATGGTGGCTAGTTCGATCGACTGAGCCATAAATTCTTTCTGTACTGCCAACGGAAATTTAGTCAACCATTTCTCTAGTGCTTCTCTACTTTTTTGACTCATCGGATGTTCTTTTTGAGAGGTTATGCACTACGCAATGAATTTATTTTTGTAGTGCATAGCCCTGAGATTGATTTAGATAGTTTTAAAGCTGGCCTGAACAATGAAGTCATTAAAATCATTATCACTGTTCACTAGTAAGTCTTCAAAGCCAAAGACATTATCACCTAGTAGTCGCACCTTATCTACTTGGCCATAGTTACCTAGAGCAAATGGAGTTACCACAAAAGCGTTATCCGATCCGGCGTTACCATTAATAATTAGGAAGGGAGCATACATAGCGCCACCAACAACATTTTTAGTGATTGTAACTGTCTTTAGGTTTTCACCTACCAAATCTATGCCAGTAATTTTGTTAGCTAGTGCAGCTTGTCGGTATCCTCGATCTTGGGGTCTGAGTGTAGCACCAGTGATAGATCTAACGGTGCCTTCTGCATCCTCGATTTTATAGAAGCCAACAATATTATTGAATGCGGCTTCTCGCTTAACGTTAAAAGTGGCTTCGAGAGTTTGACCAGCAAAGGCACGGAGGTCTAAAATTTCTCCTGAATTTTTTCCCTGAAGGTTAGAAATTGAGCTGAGTGAAGAGCTTGGACTGTTGTCGATCGCCAAGCTAGCTGTCAAGTCTTGAAAAGACTCGTCATTGCCTTGCTCCCAATCTAGGGTGAATGCACCAGCGTTATTAGTGACTTTTAGGTAATCTTTGCTGCTAAGGTTAGCAGAGTCGATCGAAAAGACCACGTTATTAAAATTGTTCTCTTTCAGTTTGTCTTGGATGCTACTGTTATTCACCAAGAAAAAGCCCAATCGTTCTTTGTCAGCAACCTGAAGAACACGGCTCAAATCAAGTCCATCCGTCGTGACATCTGGAAGAGCTGTAAATAGGGTAGTACTGCTAGCTAACGCCGCTTGGGAGAATCCTGCTGCACCTGGAGCTATGCCGTTAATAGTATTGTCAGCAGCGAGTTTAAAAACGCCAATCTCGTTGAGCTGGCTACTCTTTTTCCCTGCAAGAGAGATCTTGACTTTGCCACTGCCGTTGGCTGTCCAAATATCTTCAGTTGCTTTCTGGAGACTGAACGTGGGATTAACGACGACACCACCATCATCATCGCGAATAGTCAGAGCTAACTGCTGATTAGATACAGTGGCAGTTCCTGCCAAGCTAGTAAGATTCAAGCCAAAAGTTTCATCACCTTCAACGTTTTGGTCAGGAGTAATCAAGATTTCCAGCCGTTTAGAGCTTTCACCAGGAGCAAACGTAACTTGATCTGGTGTAAAACCATTTACAAAGTCACTGGCTTGAGCAGGTTTAGCACCAATTGAGCTGATTTGATAGCCAACAGTATCAGTACTCAGAAGGCTACCAAATCGATCTAAAGTTAAGATTAGTTTAGAAGGCTGATTGGGATTGCCCTCAATTACAGAAGGATCATCAGCAGTGATCGAAATGCCAATAGCACTATCATCATCTTGAATATTCACCCCTACGGTGGTTTTATTGGAGTTGTCAGCGAAGGTAGCTCCGTTGATCACTGCCAGGTCTACGAAAACCTGTTCATCACCTTCTACTAAGGTGTCACCCAAAATCTCAATATTGAGAGTGCCAGATGTCTGACCAGCCGCAATAGTAAGCTGACCGGTACTAGTTGTAAAATCTGTTCCCGCAGTGGCATTGTTAGACCGAGTTGCATAATCGATCACCAAATTTTGGGTACTAGCACTAGAAAGATTTACGGTAAAAGCCGCTGTTTTACTACCACTGTTACCTTCTACAACCAAAATAATGCGATCTTGGAGAGTAATAATCGGGGCTACTGCCAAAGTAGCAACAGCCAAGCGAGCATCATTTAACTCAATAAACTCTGTATTTAACAGAGTAGTATCGGTACCAATATTCAAAACATTGCCATTTTTGGTGATTGCACCCACCGTAGCCCGTGTTTTATTGATTTTGACAGTATCTATCCCATCACCACCGTCAATCAAGTTAGTGCCGCCGTTTAGGATAAATCGGTCATTACCACCATTACCACGCAATACATTATTACCAGTAGTAACCGTAAAGGTATTGGCTAAGTCATTACCATTTACTTCTCGATCGGTAATTTGAGCAGATGCCGATTCGGTAAAATCTGCTTGATTAACACTAAAAGTAATAACTTCTTTAGTGCCATTGTTCGATTGAGTACTAACTTGTTCTTGACCACTAGTAATTTTGTAATTGAGGCTAGTAGTAGGTGTGCCATCTTTAAAAACCACATCAAAAGTAACTTGGTTTTCTGCGGTACGACTAACCACGAGGTTACTCAGAACGCCATCATAACTCAGGCGACCCAATGCATCTACTGTCAACTGGTTAGGAGCAATAGTAGCTACTACCGCGCCACCTAATTTGACATCAATGCGATCAATAGTGTTTTTATCTAAGGTAGACGCATTGAACTGTGTTACTAAGTCTGCTGAATTAGTCAATAACACCGCATCATCAGAGTCAATGATGTTCAAAGAGGTTAAGTCAGCTCCTCCAATCCCAAAAGCTCGCACTTCAGCAAATGCTTGCAAGCTTTCACTAGCGCCACTACCAAATCCATCAGAAAGGAAATAGGCAATATTGGTAGCATTATTGTTTCGAGACTGGAAAAATTGCTGCGCTTTGCTTAAAGCATCACCAAATTCTGTACCACCACCTGCCGACAAACTATTAATGTTAGAAATTGCTGTAGCTGCATCGATTGGCCCAGTAAGAGAAGCAAAGCTGTTGAATTCGATGACAGCAAATTCACTCTTGGCGGCAATGCCTTTGTCAATCAGAGACTGGGTCAAGGTTTGATAGGCATTTTGGGCTTGCTGTAAACGGGTAGAACCACCAAAGGTGTCTACCGTATCCATGCTGCCAGAGGTATCAATAATATAGGCGAAATTAAATAGAGTACCTTGTCTGGCTCCTAATGTAAGGCTGTAGTTTACATCCCCATCAAAAGTCCAAGCTGGAGACTTGACTGTAATAGTCCCAATTTTTTTGCCACTGCTACTTACAATATCTTTTTCCGGATTGATTTCTGGACCATCCTTCAATTTTGTATTGTCTTTAGCATCTACTTGCAGCGGCACGTAAAACAAATTGCCATCATCATCTTTACCGTCTTTATTACTGTCTACATACTCAAAAACCCCAAACTCAATTTCTTTGAGACTGTCTTTAGCATCAGCTTTAGTGCCTTTAGTATGATCGAAAGTAAAGAGTTTATTAGTAGGATCAGTAATGTTGTAAGTATAATTGGTGAAGACATCGGAGAAAAGAGCTTGATCGACACCATCACCGCCTTCTAGCCGGTCATCACCACCACCACCAAACAGTCGATCATCTCCACTCCTGCCTAAGATTCTTTCTTTACGATAGGATCCAGTAATATTGTCATTACCACTACCGGTGAGGAATGAAAAAAAGTTTGTATCAGATCCGACTAAAGCATTTTCAGGTAATGTCGCGGCATCAGCCACCCCAGAATCAGCCTGAATTTGATCGATTATTTTAGTGTACACACCAGTAGTAAGTAATATTCCACTATTACTTTGAGTGGTAGTAAAAGAAGCGGGAAAGCTTGAATCATAACCTTGAGTATGCACTCCCAAAACGCGAGGAGCAGTATCTCCGTCTAAAACATGCCAAACGCCACTACCACTCTGTCCTCCTTCTGTGTCTACATTATCGCTGTAATAAAATCTACCACCGCTATTATTAGAGATAATAGTACCAGTTCCAGTACCTGGAGAAAGTACCAACTGCCTGGGATTAGAACCCGGATACCCAGCAGTGGTAATAGTTAAATTTTGGGCTGTATTAGGATCAACAAAAGCCAGTAACCCGACAGTATTAGCCGCAGTAATTGGGGCATCACTGGTTCTAAACAGCGAAATATCATCTTCTATAACGCTAGAAGTATTGTAATTTTTAGGGAAATAAAAATTGGTAACGTTGGCGGCAGGGTCACCAGTAGCACCAATACTTCGTGAGTTGAGACTAGGCTGATTAGCGCTAATGGTCGTCCGCAGACTGGAAACTGTGGCACCAGTACTCGTATTGAAGGCGTTGTGACCAGCAGTCAAAACGTGGTTAGGTGCAATAACAATGCCACTACCAATAAAATTGCCAGCAGGAAACTGAGAATCTACGGCTACGACAGCATTTAGTGGGAAGGTATTAAAACTAGTTGTTACTGCTCTACTATCTGGAGGGGTGATGGTCATGATCTTGAATTTTTAGTGAATAAAGTATTTTCAGACTCGTGAACTAGGTAGCAAAATTTACTTAGAAGATGATGCTATACAAATCTTAACATTAGAGCTTTGACTTTCAACAGTAAATAAATAGTTTTTTGAAAGAAAGCTACGACGGATATTAGCATTACGTAAGCTCAGTGATTTTGGTGGTATGGAGCTGATATTAAATAACTCTATCTTGCCAGCTACTTCTCCGTCAGGGGTAGCTGGAGAACTGCGAACAAGTTTATTTCCATAGGCGGAAATCTTGCCGAATCCATCTAAAGCAGCGATAGAAAAATCAGCAATATTCACCAGCAATGTTTTGGGAGTCATCGGTAAACTCGGATTCACCTGAGGAAATTGGTTAGCCTGAATTTGCTCAGCAACAACAATAAATTTATCGGCAATATCGATCTCTTTCACTGGCATTGAAATGGATATTGTTCGAGGAGATGGAGTGCTCTCTGCCAAATTAAAGACGGCAAGTTTTCCATGTTGACTATCAGTAGTGCTGCCTGCAACAAGTAAATTATTTTTCATGGCAATCTCGCCACTGGCATCTAAGGAATAGCGTCGATCTCGGTCAACAACGGTCACATATCCGGGCGCTTTACCATTGTATGTAGCAACTGAAAAAGCAATTTTCCCCTGATCGGCAGCTACAGAGAAACCAGCTAATTCTTTTTCTTGAGGCTGATCGATTCTCTCCAGTAGAGAATTTGAGGTAACTGAAGTACGATACACAGCTCCAGCGTAAGCCATACCTTGTTCGGCAGGGGGCTTATATGGATATAGTGCTGCTTCTTTTGGTTGAGGACGCATTTTAGATACGACTTTACCAATTACCAGTTTGTCCCCAGATATTGCTAGTTTGTGGGTCACGCTGTAGCCAAAGTTAGAGCTAGGATCGGCAATTGGGGGATTGGGAGGCAGTGGAATGGTGCGAAATCTAACCCATTGGCGTTGCGTCGTATGGCGATAAACTATGACCCGGTTAGCTTGAGTATCGCCGATCGCCAAATACTGCTCGTTAGCAACTAAGGCATCACCAAAGCTGGGAGTATCTCCTGGCTGACGATCAATACAAACTGCTGACAAGGCTCGGAGATTTAGCACGCAAATAATCAGCAGAGCAGTTGTTACCAGCGTTATGGGTAATACGAGCTTCACGACCGTTTTCACTAGAGAAATTGTACAGCGTATCATACCATAGTATCAGTGATATACGATTTATCTTATTAAATGAGATATTTAGATTACTTTGGCAAGAATACGAACTTCCGCTTTTCTGTTAGAATCTTTGATGCTCTTCAGGCTTAATGGTAGTTTACATGGTGTTCGTTTCAGATTCTTTTGTTGATCAGGCCAGAGTATTGTTGGATAACCCATCGATCGAAAATATTCAAGATGCCCTGCGTTTACTCAGCCTAGAGCGTGCCAAGTTCTTACAAGCCCAATTCGTTGCTAAGTATGGTCTCAAAGTACAAGCCGGCCTGTTTGCCGGGATGGAATATCTCCCAAACTGTGCAGAGGGCTGCTATATTCCTAAACTGCTGGGCTGCTACGAGACCGAGCTAGAACCATATTTCCGCCAAGCAATCGCCAAGCCATACCAATGTATGATCAATATCGGCTGTTCTGAAGGCTTTTATGCGGTAGGTTTGGCCAAGCTGATGCCTCAAGTTCAGGTATATGCCCATGATACTAATGAGGCGGCTTGGGCGGACTGCAAACAGTTAGCTAGTCAAAATGGGGTGATCGATCGCATTCACGTTGGCGGTACTTTTACGCCAGCAGATTTTCAGGAATTTGCCGATCGGCAAACCTTAGTGCTCTGTGACATCGAAGGCAGCGAAGAAAGTCTATTAGATCCGAGTTTGGCTCCGGCTCTGAGCAAAATGGATATTATTGTGGAACTCCATGATGGCTTCGCTCCCAACATTCAAGAAACCTTAATTCAACGGTTCGAGAAGTCCCATGAGATTTCGATCGTCTCTCATGCTCTACGCGGCATCACACTACCGCCATTGTTACAAGACTGGGGCAGCTTAGATCAGTTGTTGGCGCTCTGCGAATGGCGGGCATTTCCCACCCCATGGTTAGTAATGTGGGCCAAGCAGTGATCCCAGCCATCCATGCTGAAGAACCCGAAATCCCTGGGGGCGGGTCTATCCATTGGGATTTTGGGGCTTTGATGGTTGACTAGGGCTGGCTGAAGGTGATGTGGGAGATGGATTTTGAGTGGGTAAAGCAATTGGTGGTGGTGTTAGATCGATCGAGGTAGGTGAAGGTGTCGTTATTAACGGTTTATCACTAGGACTATTGGTTGGTGTTGGACTTGGTAAAGGAGCACTAGGAGTAGGTGAGATTGATGGTGGCAAAGGCAGTGGGCTGGAGCTATTTACAGGAGGTGATGGCGATGGTTTATTGCTTGGGGGAGATTTGGTTGGAGCAGTTGAAGCGGGTATAGCTATTGGTTTAAAGCAGAGATCAATTTGGTCACTAAATACCCAACCCCTTTTGCCATTGGGCTGCTGAATTTCTACGAATGCTTCTTTTACTTGTAAGGCTACAAACTTTTCGCCCCGTTGGAGATTGCCTATTATTCCAGAATTTCGATCGGGTTCAAAGCGAACTTTGGTCACATTGCCACCTTTATTTGGTGTGGCCATCCGGCATTGATTGCTAATAAGAGCCTGCTCATACTGAGATTTTTTGAACATCGACCAACCAGAGAAACCAGCAAAGCTGCTGACTCCAATCAATGCTAACGCTCCAATTATTTTCCCAATGGGGCTAGTAGAGGCTGGTCGAGTTGCTTTGCTTTGGGGTAACTGCTGTGGTCTTTGGGGTTGTGGTACTGGCTGAGCTGGTGATACCACGTAAGTCGCCGCCGTTTTCTGAACCGCTGGCTGGAGAGATGACTGAGGTGGTGGCAACGTGAGTTCATCGCTATCGATATTTTTTAAGGCTTGAAGGGCAGCGCTGGCGGTGGTGAATCGATCGCGGAAGTGATAGCGGGTCATTTCGCTGAGATGGGCGATCATCAGGGGGCTGGCCTGGACAAAATGCTGCCATTGCAGCTCTCCAGTGGCATCGTCTTCGATTAACTCGCTGGGATATTTGCCAGAAAGCGCCTGAATGCCAATCACACCTAGAGCATAGAGATCACTGCTGGGTCGGGGATTTCCTCGGGCTTGCTCTGGAGACATGTAACCGGGAGTGCCGATCGCCACGGTTTGGGGTGCAGTCCCCATGGTGGGCTGGTTGCGCACTTGCTTAATTGCCCCAAAATCAATTAGCACCAAACAGCCATCAGCATCACGGCGCATAATGTTGTCGGGCTTAATATCGCGGTGAATTACGCCTTGGCTGTGGACAAATTCTAAAATGCTGAGCACTTCGCCCAACATTTTGCGAACTGCTGCTTCTGGCCATCTTTGACTGGAGGTTAGCTCGCGGCTGAGGGTGTGGCCGCGCACCAGTTCTTGTACCAGGTAAAACTCTTTTTGTTCTTCAAAGTAAGCCAAAAGCCGAGGAATTTTGTCAAAAGATCCCAACTGTTGCAGAGTTTCGGCTTCTTTCTGAAACAGTTTACGGGCAATATCCAGCACCGCTGGGTCGTCGGTGGCGGGCTTAAGATGCTTCAAAACGCACTCTGGCTCCCCCGGCAAATGCAGATCGGCGGTGATGTAGGTTTCTCCAAAACCACCAGCACCTAAAACTTGGACTATGCGATAGCGTCCGGCTAATATTTGACCGATCATAAAATTTTGTGCCCACATCCTCTGTAAAACTGTACCCCATAGAGCGGGGGATTAACTGCTCACTGGTTTTTAGTGACGGCAATTTCGATGGAAAGATCCTAGAATTAGGTGGCAAAGGCACAACGCTTAATTATGCAGGACTTTAACCAAAATTCTTACAATGCCTATGACAATAATGGTCATGGGCTGAATCGCATCAATTATTACAGCATGTTGGGGCTGCATCCTTCGGCGACCCCGATCGAGATTAGGCGCGCTTATCGGCATTTGAGTAAGGAGTATCACCCAGACACGACGGAGCTACCGGCAGCAGTTGCACACACCAAGTTTCAGGAGCTGAATCAAGCCTATGCGATCTTGAGTAACCCCACCCGGAGATTGCTGCATGATCAGTCGATCGGCTATTCAAGAGTGCGAGTAATGCAGGCTCCGCCCCCTCAAGTTAATGGCAAATGGGAATCGAAGTCGGCTTATTTAGACCCGATCGATCGGCCTTTGTCCGCAGGTGAGATTTTTATGCTGCTATTGTTAATGGGCTGTTTTGCGCTTTGTATTGGGTTGGTATTGTTGGTGGCAGCTAGTCGTGGCGAATTCAGCGTGACTCATTGAATTTGGCTGTTTGATCGGGTCTATACTGAGAGACATTATTTTCTACCCTAATTAACCATGTCTCATATTGGTATCTTGTGCCCTGGAGCGATCGGTCATTTAAATCCCATGTGTAACTTGGGGATGGAGCTAATGAACCGTGGCCACAAGGTTACATTGTTTGGAGTGCCAGAAGTCGCCGAGAAAATAGAGCGATCTAATTTGGGGTTTTGTGAAATCGGGGCGAGTGATTTCCCATCAGGTAGCATCGCAACAATGTATGCAGAACTGGGACGCTTAAATGGATTGGCCGGATTGAAATTTGCTATTAAGTTTTTCGAGCAAGAAGCTAAGATGTTGTTCCGTGACGCTCCTGAAGCAATTCGCAAAGCTGGTATTAACCTGCTGCTGGTAGATCAACTCACAAATGCTGGGGGGACAATTGCTGATTATCTCAACTTACCGTTTATTACAGTGTGCAACGCATTACCAATAAATCGTGAGCTGGGAGTTCCACCTAGTTTTACTGACTGGCAAGCCGAAAATAGCTGGCGGGCTAGACTCAGAAATCAATTCGGTTATTCTTTGTTAGATTATTTCACTCGATTGATTTGGAATGTAATGGTACAGCAGCGGCAACAGTGGCAATTACCACTACACCGCAGCCGAGAAGATGGCTATTCGCAACTCGCGCAAATTGCTCAGCTACCACAGGAACTCGATTTTCCGCGTGAACGACTCGTACCCTGGTTTCACTATGTAGGCTTGCTGAAAAACCCCGCAGATCTAGAGCCTGTTTCATTAGATCGGCAGGATTTTCCTTGGGAGAAACTCAATGGTAAGCCGTTAATCTATGCGAATTTAGGCACTTTGCAAAGCCATAATTGGGATGTTTTTCACTGTATTGCTACAGCCTGTCAAGATATTGACGCACAGTTAGTTATTTCGCTGGGCAATCCTAATGCAGATCCGGCACAGACTAATTTTCCTGGCAACCCATTGGTAGTGGCTTTTCCACCTCATCAACAGCTCATCGTTCGAGCTGAGTTGGTAATTACTCATGCGGGTAGTACGGCAGTTAGTTGCTTGAGTAGTGGTGTGCCGATGGTGGCTATTCCAATTACCACCGATCAGCCAGGGATGGCTGCTAGAGTGGCAAGAGTAGGCGCAGGTGAAGTGGTTTCCCTAGCCAAGCTGACTGCACCAAAATTGAGACAGGCAATCGATCGAGTACTCACGCAGCGTAGTTATCGCGATCATGCTCAGAAATTAAGCACAGCGATCAAACAAGCCGGAGGGGTAAAATATGCTGCGGATATTGTCGAACGAGTATTGCAAAATGACTCCCCTGCTCTCAAATAGCTCTGGTGATATGAAAAACATCAAAATCAGAAGATGGTTAAAGATGAGACAAGCCTGGGTTTCTGTTGGTTGGCATCCACCGGAGAAAGATAAATAAAGATGCTAAATATCTAACTGTATGTATAAAGTAGATTTAATCACTACATTTTCCTGTGCTGATTTTGTTGGTTGTCAATTCCCCCAAGTACGGAAGATAATGATAGGCAAGTTATCCATTGATTTTAGAGGAAAATGTAAGTGAGCAAAAATCTAATCGGACTGTGCCTGGGATTTTCCTTTGTCTTGAATATTCCTGCTTTTTTGTCCCCAGCTCTAGCTAAAGGTGAAGTCTGCTATGTCACCGATCCTACTGGTACACCGCTGAATGTACGAAAAAGTCCAGATGGTAAGGTGATTGGCTCCATTAAAAATAACAAAGTTGTCACAATTTTGGGCATCTCCACAGACAAAAAAGGTCGAGATTGGGCTAAAGTTCGAGGTAATGCTGGCTCTACTGGCTGGATATTGCGCGAATATGTGACTTGCACTAAGAATTAAAATTGGGGACTCAATATTGTCTGGAACTTGATCTCTGAAAAACCAATGAGTGGGCGCACACAATGCTCCTACTCATTGGTTCTATTATCCTGTATCAACCTCCAAAAACTTCGCTGAATGCCATAGTGGGCGATCGAAATGCTACCCTGAATATCAATACTCATTAACCTCAACTCATGCGATTGATCTATCTCTGCGTTCTTTGTCTGAGCTTATTTTTAACCAACCCAGCCTTCGCTAGCGAAACCCCTGGATTTGTCAACCTGCCCCAGGTCAACATCATCGGCACCGTCAAAAAAATCGAAGTCTCAGGGGTTTGCTATCAGTTAGTCACTGCCAACGGCACTCAGTATGAATTGTTGGGCAACTTTCCTCATCAAGACGGCGTGAAAATTAGCGCGATCGGCACGTTGCCTACAGATATTGTCACTATTTGTCAGGTTGGCAAGCCTTTAAAAGTTGACTCCAGTAAATTAGTGAAAAAATAAGGTTTCCTAAATTGGATTCATTAGATTCCGCAGATATCAAAAAACAGGCCAAAGAAATTGGTTTTCATTTGGTGGGTGTTGCAGTGATCGAGCCACAGCTAGTGCAGCAGACAGCCGATCGATTAGAGCAATGGTTAAGCCAAGGCTACCACGCTGAAATGCAGTGGATGACCAACCCTCGTCGCCGTGACCCCCGCGAGATATTGCCCACAGCAAAATCAATAATTGCTGTGGCGCTCAATTACTACCAACCAGACAACAGACCCGCCGAGGCCGCAAAAATTTCTCGGTATGCTTGGGGTAAGGATTATCATAGGGTTTGCACCAAAAAGCTCAAGGCTCTACACCAGTGGCTGCAAGCAATTTATCCTAACAATCACTTTCGGTACTATACCGATACTGGACCGATTGGCGACAAGGTGTGGGCAGAGGCTGCTGGCTTAGGTTGGATCGGCAAAAATGGCAATTTGATTACTCGAGAATATGGTTCTTGGGTGTTTCTGGGGGAAATCATTACCGATTTAGAAATTGCTCCCGATCAGCCTCATCAAGAACATTGTGGTACATGTACTCGTTGTCTGACTGCTTGTCCGACAAAGGCGATCGTCTCACCGTTTGTGGTAGATGCTGGCAAGTGTATTGCTTATCACACCATTGAAAACCGGGCTGAGGAGTTACCGCAATCGATCGGGCAAAATCTGCAAGGTTGGGTGGCGGGTTGCGATATTTGCCAGGATGTCTGCCCTTGGAATCTGCGTTTTGCTAAGGCTACTGATGTGGAAGAATTTGCAGTGGATCCACGACGGCTAAATAGCTCATTGGCAGAGTTGGCCTCAATGACTGATGCCGAATATCAGGAGCGATTCCAAGGATCAGCGCTGAAACGAATTAAGCCCCACATGTTTCGGCGAAATGCCAAAAACAACCTACTGAATTTAGGTTTTAACCTAACTACAATTTTCTGAAAACGCCGCCTTCGGTGCGGATTGGCACCACAGGTACAAAATCTAGGGTGGCGCAGTATTCAATATCGGTATGGCAATTTAGGCGCAAGAGTCGCTGACCATGACTTGCTAAGTGCATTAAGTCCACCATTTTGCCCTGCCACCGTTCATATAAGCTCTCGGCTGCCACGGCTTCGTCGTTGCCGTAGACTTGGCCAAGCTGTTTGCCTAGACTGTGGATAATTGCCCCGGCACATACCGTATCTTCTAACGCATAGGTGCCTTCCCAGCCAGAGCCTACAATCCAGACAGTTTTGGGATTTAGTTCTAGAAGGTAATTGACGATGCTCGATCGATTAGTTAAAGCTCCTGCCAACACTGTTTTCGCTCCAGCAATTTTTTCTAGAGTGCGAGTGCCATTAGTGGTACTCATAAATAACCGCTTGCCACCCATCATCTCTGGGGTACAGTCTAATGGTGAATTTCCTAGGTCACAGCCTTCTACCTTCGAGCCACCCCGTTCCCCAGCTCGTAATCTTTTAGCAGCAGGCCAGCTCTCACTGTTGGTCATCAAAGTCGGCATATCAATAAAAGCCTGGATGCCTTCCGCTCCAGCAGCTAGGGCAGCTACCATGGTAGTAGTAGCTCTCAGCACATCGATCGCGATCGCGCAATCTGGCAAATTATCAGCGGGGGCTAGTTCGGGGGTGTGATAAACAGAGACTTGCACGATGGTTAAGAAATTTACTAAGGTTGTTAATGTCAGCGACTGGTAACAGAAAGGCCATCCACCAAAATCGAAGGAGTAGAGCAAGGCTCGCTCCAGTCGGCATCATTGCCTAGGGCAATAATGTTTTTTAGGGCTAAGTAGGCATTGCCGCTTACCATCGTATCCTTTACTCGTCCCACTACCTCACCTCGGCGGATTCGATAGCCTAAATCGACATTGACCGAAAAATCTCCGGCAATTCCCGCACCGCTGCCCAACACTTGATCAATGATTAATCCTTCGTCTACTTGGCTGATCATTTCTAGCAGGCTTTGCTTGCCGGGAGCGATCGACAAATTCATTAAACCGGGGCTAGGATAACTGCCTAAGCTCGATCGCACACCATTACCTGTAGAACCACAGCCCAATAACTCACCCACGGTTTTATCTGCATAAAAAAGTTGCAGCACTCCCCGATCAATGAATTTTAACTGTCTGGTGGGAGTCCCCTCATCATCAAAAGGACAACTAAAAGGCCCATCTTGGGGTAGCTGAGAGAGCGTGAGCTGCTTAGAAATTACCTGCTGTCCTAGTCGATCGTTCCAAGGGGAGGCTCTTTCGATGACCTGTTTGCCGTTCATGGCCGCCTGCACGGTTTCCCATAGTAAATCTGCGGCTTTGGCTGTAAACAGCACCGGTACTTTTCCGATCGGGGAAGACACGTTACTTCTCGCCCAGTTTAACCGCTGGAAAATATGGCTGACCATCTGTTCCGGCTGGAGTTTTTCCCGATCAGTCTGGCCATCGGCCACACTTAAAAAATCATCGCCGCGAATCCACTCAGCACCTAAGTAGGCACTCATGGTGGTATCGGTGTAGCTCCAATCCAAACCCAGACTGTTTACTAGGCGCAAGCTTTCGGATTCGCAGTCCCACTGGCTGCTGCAAACAATATCTGGAAAGTCCGATCGGAGCATTTGGATAGAATGGCGACCCATTTCCAATAGCTGTTCGATAGCAATGGGTGTACCTAAAT
The DNA here is from genome assembly GCA_025359065.1 of Synechococcales cyanobacterium GL140_1_metabinner_5_sub. Classification (GTDB taxonomy): domain Bacteria; phylum Cyanobacteriota; class Cyanobacteriia; order Cyanobacteriales; family Chamaesiphonaceae; genus JAAFHZ01. Next base: position 55,405 of record JANYHM010000012.1, read on the forward strand.
CGGGGTATTGTTGCTGATTGCCACTGTTGACCTGGGGGGTTTCAGGATCGTTTAGTTCTGAAATAGCCAGGGTTTTTTCGACCAAAACTTGTGGGTCTACGGGGCCATAAGCTACGGCTAAGCCCGGTTTGCCATTCTTCCACAGCCGCAGGGCGATTCCTTCGCCTTGGGCGCTTTCTAGCTGCTTAAGACGGTTGGCCTCAAAGAATATTGGCCGAGACAATGATTTGGACTGGTATACTTCGGCCAGTTCTGCCCCGGCTCGGCGGGACAAATCCAATAGTTGCTCGGCAATATCCACTAGGCAGTTCCTCGCTCTTGTAATAGCCAAAATCCGGCAAAATCTTCGGAAGTAGGTGAACTTTGCACTGCCAAAAAGTGTAGGCCATTGGCCTGCTGTTTTAGTTTCTCAAAACCTGCTGCTTCGGCGGCGATCGAAGATTGGCCAACCATGTTGGAACCAGCCAAAACCCAGCTATCACTGGCACCAGTTTCTAGCAAAATTTGGGCTTGAGGTGCGGGGGAGTAGCGCACGGATGCTAGCTCTAAACCCGAAATCCAGGCGGCGACTGGCACTGATCGATCGCTGAAGATCAATAACCCCGGCACCTGCTGTGATTCTAGATCAATAGCGGCCAACTCTAGCGGAAAAGCTTCAGAAAAACCAATCGACCATTCTGGCATTTCTTCTAAATCTTTGGCAGCCAGATTGACGAATGCCCATTTGTTGCCCATGATCGCATCGGGTAAGGGCTGGGGAGGGTCAGTCATCATTTGCACTGCTGCGGTGGTTTTGCCTTGGTAGCTGGGGTCTTGGCTGTAAACTTCTCGATCGCGCTGGTCAAGCCAATGGCGAATGGAAATCGTGCGACGGCTAGGGGAAGCAGGAATGCCGATGTCTTTGCAGGCTTTCAGAATCATGTTGTTCATCTGCCGCCGAAAGAAGCGAATTCTTTGGGGTGGCTCTTGATCGCCAATGGCTTGTTGTAAGGCGGCGGCTAGCCAGGTGGAGTTGACTTTGTCTGCGGGGCAGTTTTGGGCAAAGCGAAAGAAGGTGGCTGGGTCTTGACGGGTGTTACTGGGGCTTTCACAGATCAAAAGTTCCCAGACTTTTTTTTGCTGTTCGTCTAGAATCGGGCGGGAATAGAAGTCGATTTCCCAAATTTTTCCCATTGCTTCGACCACTATAAATTTTTCTTTGTGAGAAGGGCATTATATCAGCGATCTGCTCTGGAGTTTTTGCTTTTAGCTAGCGCTGCCCTTACTGCATGCGATCGATAGTCCGATATTGCACCGCTTCAGCGATATGACTAGATCGCAGATTTCCTTCTCCAGCCAAGTCGGCAATAGTTCTGGCCACCTTAATGATCCGATCGCTTGCCCTGGCCGATAATCCTAGACGCTCGATCGCTTTTTCTAACAGCAGCCGACTGGCTTCATCTAACTGGCACCAGCGCTGGAGATCGGCAGACTGCATTTGGGCATTGCACATCACTGGTCGCTCGCCTTGGGCACAAGCGAAACTATCAGTCTGCCGATCAGCAAACCGAGTCAAAGAAATTTGGCGAGCTGCCTGTACTCTTTGCCTGACTGCTGCGGTTTCTTCGCCTTGAGCGTTGCCAGTAATTTCTTCAGGGCGCAGTCGATTCACAGCCACTTGTAAATCAATGCGATCCATCAACGGTCCAGAAAGCTTTGCCCAGTACTGCTCTCGTTGGCGAGGTGAGCAGGTACAGGCTTGAATAGAATCGCCATAGTAGCCGCAGGGACAGGGGTTGGTGCTGGCGATCAGGGTGAACTGGGCAGGAAAAGTGACAGATTGACGAGTGCGGGAGATGGTAACGAAGCCATCTTCTAGAGGCTGACGGAGGAATTCCAATACATCGCGTTTGAATTCGGTTAGTTCATCTAGAAACATTACGCCGCGATGAGCGAGGGAGATTTCGCCCGGTCGCGGGAAGCTGCCGCCGCCAACTAAAGCAGGACCGGAGGCGGAGTGGTGAGGGGCGCGAAAGGGTCGATCGGCAATAAGCATTCCCCGGTTCTTTAATAATCCGGCCACTGAATGAATTTGGGTGACTTCCAGGGCTTCGCTGAAGCTCAGATCTGGCAATATTCCAGGTAAACGCCTTGCCAACATGGTTTTTCCACTACCCGGTGGACCAACAAAGACAAGATTATGTCCACCGGCAGCGGCAATTTCTAGAGCACGCCGCCCGTGAGCTTGACCTTTAACATCTCGCAGGTCGCTGAGATGAGCGGCTCGATCAGCCTTCTTAATCTCTGGTGCAGTGGGGACAAATCGATCGGGGTTTTGCAGAAAGCTCATTACCTGCCGCAAATCTTCTAGGCCATAGACTCTTAGCCCTTGGACTACGGCTGCTTCTTGGGCGTTGTCGGCGGGTAGCACTAAGCCCATAATCCCTAGCCTTTTGGCAGCGGCGGCGATCGGCAGTACTCCGGCTACTGGGCGAAGGCTACCATCAAGAGAGAGTTCGCCTAAAAATAGGTAGTCGTCTAAGAGTTCGGTGGGGATTTGTCCAGAGGCGGCTAAGATGCCAATGCCGATCGGCAGATCAAAGACAGGGCCTTCTTTGCGCAGATCGGCGGGAGCGAGGTTAATGACAATGCGCTTGGTGGGATAGTTTGCGCCGGAGTTTTTGAGGGCAGTTTTGACTCGATCGCGGGATTCTTGAACGGCGGTATCTGGTAAGCCCACTAGGCTGATTCCTGGCATCCCGTTAGAAACATCTACTTCTACGCCAACTTTGATGGCATCAATGCCTTGAATCGCTGCGCTCCAAACTCTTGCTAACACCGCTGTACTCCTAAATCATCTTTGGCCATCAATTCAGGTTAGCTACTGTATTGATAGATGGAGATCGGTCGATCGACCGAAAGTTGGGTGATCCGTCATTTTAAAGAATTGGGGTCTATCCCGAGATCTTTTAACTTGTCAGCTAGCGCCGCAGACCATCTCTCGGATTGGGCTGCTTCAGCTTTGGCTTTGGCGACTTCATCTTTAGCTTGGGCTGCTTGTTCTTCTGGGCGCAGATATCGATCGCCACTTTCATCAAACCAAGACAGGACTTCTTCTTGAGAGTCAGGAAAAATTTCTGGAGAACGGCCAATACCTAAGCCAATTTCTGGCATCCAGAAAGGTTCACCACTTTGTAATTGATAAGCGCTACCGATTAACTTGTGAATTTCTAGGGGCTGATGACCATCCCGCTGCCAAAATTCTGGATTGTAGATGATGTAGTACAAAACACCTAAGTTGGCATAGATGAGTTTTTTGTCATCATATTCACCACCCGGTGTCCAAGAAACTACTTCTAGAGCAAGGGCGGGCGAAATATCATTTTCTTCCCAGAGAATGTAACTGCGCCGTGATTTATTGTTTTTACGCCGAGCCACACCTAGACTCAAGAAGCCATCAGGTACTACGGGAACTCGCACATTTTTGCCTGTGGTGTGATAAATTCCCATGCCTACACCAAAAAACCAATCGGTGCGATTCCCTTCGGAGCGCGGCCTAGCGCTATCGACCCAAATGTTCTTTAAAAGCATTAGCAAGACATTGGGAATCCAGTTTTGATCTTCGTTATCCACAGGAATATCATCGGAGTCTAGTAACTCAGAACTAGATGGTAGGTGTTGTTGATTCTCGGTTGCAAAAGGATTGAGCCGTTGAGTTTCTAACATGGTGCGAGAGCTGGAGGGCTAAGGACAATTATACCTCTCATCACCATATGCTTATCAGGACATGATGTTTTCAACATATTCTCTGATATGCAGTGCCCCTAAATCCACCGTTCCTGTGGGCATCCAAACAATTACAGAGCCTATAAAATATCTGTTAAATCAAGGACAAACCCTGGTAAGACATCTTCTCCCATTAGGGTCTTTGGTGCTTCCAGGATCTCCACCGCTTGCCCGAGACGATAGCATTCCACCTGTTTCTGCTGAGGATTGATTAACCACCCCAGCCGCACCCCATTATCCCGATACTCCACCATCTTTTTTTGCAGCTTAGCCAAACTGTCCGTCTTCGATGACCTCAGCTCAATCACAAAATCTGGCACCAACTCTGGAAAAGCCACATCTACCGGCAAAATATCAGCCTTAGCCTGCGAAATCCACATCACATCCGCCGATCGAATAGCCCCATTTGGTAAGGTGAACCCCCCAGAAGAGTCAAAGACCCTGCCTAACTTGGTTTGCCTGTTCCATTGCCACACAGCACCAAACAAATCTCCATTCTTAGCCGAACTCTCCAAAGCAACTGGGGGCATAGCCATTAATTCTCCTTGAGCCGTCAGTTCTAATCGATGCTCTGGGTTATTTTCACACAGCCGATGAAACTCCACCCGCGTCACCCGCAGGGTTACATCGGCTACATCTAGCAATAAAGCCTGTCTATCCAGCAACTGCACAGCACTTGACCTCCACTATCGCTTAACCTCAGTCTACCAGAAACTAAAAAAGACGGCCTCTTTGTGATCCACATTAAGTTATTGATTGAGTTGCCATCTCGATCGCCATACTCTTTTTATTAGGGAAGCATCCAACACCGACTGAGTTGTGTAAGCAACATTCAACTAAAGAAAAGAGACGAATAAAAGTGCAAGATTTTTGATAAAGTGTGAAAGCAGTGTATATCAATGCCATCAGCGCCAACCAAGTTGATTGGTAAGTATACAGGCAGAATTTTGAGCCTTGGGAACCAAAGCTTTTGCTTTTAGAGGCAATAATTAAGACCAATAGAGCTTGCTCTAGAGGCCATTGCCGTCGAAAGAAGAAGCTCACAGCGTACTATAAGTACAGCCTGTAGCAGTTCACAACGTTCAATTATTTCAACGCGGCAATTTTCTAGGCGGAACCTTTACTGGCAAGTCTGTGCTGTCGAATAATTATCAAAATCATTAAGGAACAATAAAACATGAGCGCAGATATTTTTGCAAAAGTTCAGGCAGTAGTAGCAGACAAACTAGACGTAGATGCCGCTAAAATCACCCCTGAAGCCAGTTTTACCAACGATCTTGGCGCAGATTCTCTAGACGTAGTTGAGCTAGTAATGGCACTCGAAGAAGAATTTGACGTAGAGATTCCTGACGAAGAAGCCGAAAAACTGCAAACCGTGCAGTCGGTAGTAGACTACGTAAACACCAAAATCAAGAAGTAGTTAGTCGCGGCAAGGTCATTGCAGGCCAGCGGCCTTTGACCCTGCCATTTGCATATTTTTATTCACTTTACTCTATCTCTCTCGTAACATGGCGAATTCAGACCGCAAGCGAGTTGTCATCACCGGTCTCGGTGCAATCACCCCGATCGGCAACACCCTAGATGAATATTGGGCAGGCTTAACTGCCGGTAAAAATGGGGTCGGTGTAATCACGCATTTTGACCCGGTTCGTCATGACTGCCGCATTGCGGCCGAAGTCAAAGGCTTCGACCCATTGCAGTACGTAGAGAAAAAGGAAGCTAAGCGGATGGATCGCTTTGCTCAGTTTGCGGTCTGTGCCAGCAAACAGGCATTAGCAGATGCTGACTTGAAAATTACGGATCTTAATGCCTCCCAAGTCGGTGTAATCATTGGCACCGGAGTTGGTGGATTGAAAGTGTTGGAAGACCAACAAGAAATTTATTTAACCAAAGGACCCGATCGCTGTAGCCCTTTTATGATTCCGATGATGATCTCCAATATGGCCGCCGGTTTGGTGGCGATTCAGTTGGGAGCCAGGGGACCAAATATGTGTACGGTAACGGCTTGCGCTGCGGGTAGCAACGCGATCGGAGAGGCTTTTCGGATTATTCAGGGCGGTTACGCCAAAGCCATGGTCTGCGGCGGCACCGAATCGGCAATTACACCTTTGGGCATTGCGGGTTTTGCCGCCTGTAAAGCGGTTTCCACATGTAATGATGACCCTAGCCATGCCTGTCGGCCTTTTGATGTGAAGCGCGATGGCTTTGTAATGGGCGAAGGCTCCGGGATTTTGATTTTGGAAGAGTTAGAACATGCTCTAGATCGGGGTGCCAAAATTTACGCCGAAGTTGTGGGCTACGGTACAACCTGCGATGCCTATCATATGACCGGCCAAATTCCTGGTGGCGTAGAAGCTGCCAGAGCCATGGCTTTGGCGCTGCAAGATGGCAATGTTTCACCAGATACTGTGGACTATATCAATGCCCATGGCACTAGTACACCAATCAATGACCCCACCGAAACAGCGGCGATTAAGAAAACCTTAGGCGATCGAGCTTACAAAGTAGCCGTCAGTTCCACTAAGTCTATGACTGGTCACTTACTGGGCGGTGCCGGTGGCATCGAAGGTGTCGCAACTGCTTTGGCAATCAAACACAGCATTGCCCCACCTACCATTAACCTCAAAACCCCTGATCCAGAATGCGATTTGGACTATGTGGCGAATGTTGCTCGATCGATGCCGATCGATGTGGCAATGTCGAATTCTTTTGGGTTTGGTGGCCACAACGTAACTTTGGTATTCAAAAAATATCAATAGAATCAGAAGCCAAAATATCGCGGATCGATGGACGGATTACAGATGTTCATTTCAGTCGATAGTCTGAGCCTGATATGATTTGCGAAAAGCAACTTCTTGTTTGCATCGCTTTTCAAACCGCAAAAACATGCTGCGCCTCAACGAAATCAAACTTCCTTTAGACCATCCCGAAACAGCTCTGCGAGAAGCCATTCTCAAAAAGCTGCAAATCACTGCTGCTGACCTAACCCGCTACACCATCTTCAAACGCAGCTATGATGCCCGCAAAAAAAGCCAGATTATTCTGGTATACATCGTAGACATCGAAACCCCCAAACAAAAAGCCCTGCTGCAACGCTTCAAGAAAGACCCCCACGTTGTTCTCGCCCCCAATATCGCCTACACCCCCGTAGCCCAAGCCCCCACTAACCAGCAGAAACGCCCAATCGTCATTGGTACTGGTCCTTGTGGCATGTTCGCCGGGTTACTCCTCGCCCAAATGGGCTTTCGACCAATCTTATTAGAACGAGGTAAATCAGTGCGCGATCGCAGCGCTGACACATTTGGTTTTTGGCTGAAAAAACGCCTGAACCCCGAATCCAACGCCCAATTTGGCGAAGGCGGTGCAGGTACCTTCTCTGACGGCAAACTCTACAGCCAAGTCAGCGACCCCAAACACTATGGGCGCAAAGTATTAAACGAACTTGTCGCTGCCGGTGCCGCCCCAGAAATTTTATATATCAACAAACCCCACATCGGCACCTATCGCCTGGTTAAAATCGTCCAAAACATGCGATCGAAGATCGAAGCCCTGGGCGGCGAAATTCGCTTTCAAACCAAAGTCCAAGACATCGAAATCGCAGCAGGCCAAGTGCGCGGAGTGCGGCTAGAAAACGGCGAATTTATTGCCAGCAGTCATGTAGTATTAGCCATTGGTCACAGTGCCCGTGACACCTTTCAGATGCTGTTCGATCGCGGAGTATACATAGAACCCAAGCCTTTCTCGATCGGCTTTCGCATCGAACACCCCCAATCGCTTATTGACCAATGCCGCTTCGGGGAACATGCTGGTCACGAACGTCTGGGAGCCGCCGATTATAAACTAGTCCATCACTGTAACAATGGTCGATCGGTCTATAGCTTTTGTATGTGTCCCGGCGGCAAAGTAGTTGCTGCTGCCTCTGAGCCAGGGCGATTAGTCACCAATGGAATGAGCGAATACGCCCGCAATGAATCCAACGCCAACAGTGCGATCGTGGTAGGTATCACACCTGCTGATTATCCTGATGGAGCTTTAGCTGGTATTGCTTTGCAGCGTAGCTTAGAAGAACGAGCATTTGCTTTGGGTGGTGGGACTTATGAGGCTCCAGGGCAATTGGTAGGCGACTTTTTGGCCGATCGACCTTCCACAGCTTTAGGGGCAGTTACTCCTTCTTATAAGCCCGGAGTGAAGCTGGGTGATTTGAGTACTAGTTTGCCTGAGTATGCGATCGTCGCTATTCGGGAGGCGCTGTTAGCTTTCGATCGACAAATCCCCGGATTCGCGATGAATGATGCTATTTTGACTGGCATCGAAACTCGTACATCTTCACCGATTTGTATCAAGCGCAATGCACAGTATCAGAGCTTAAACACAATTGGTCTCTATCCAGCAGGTGAAGGTGCTGGTTATGCTGGTGGCATTTTATCCGCAGGCATCGATGGTATTAAGGTTGCGGAAGCAGTCGCTTTGAGTCTTTAAATATCTCCAAGAAAGCTTCAATTGAGCACAAAAGAGAGCGGAATATGGGTTAAATCAAAACGATATCTGGCTTAGTGCTTTCGATGATAGCGATGAATTCTTGGCGTTCAGGGGCTGGGACTTTGAATTTGTCAAAAGTATCGTCCAAATCTTCCATGAAAGCGACCCATTCTGCTGCGGTGATTTTTAGGTGGGCATGGGAATCGTGCATTGATTTACCGCTATATTGTTGAGGGCCGCCACAAGCGGCACAGGCCATCTCGGTTACTAGGTACTTAAATCCGGCAGGGGTGACTCGGTGATGGGCTTCGTCTACTAATGGGTTAGCATTCAAGCGTGGATCGATCATGATGCGATCGATGAAGTCATCTACAACGGTAGCGATGGCGTATACTCCACCTAATCTTTGATACAAAGAAGCTGCTGATTCTGTCATGTTGAGGAGTCCTCGCTTAGGGAATGCAATTATTGTAAAGTTTCGATACTGGATTTCGTTTCTTCCAAGCTAGAAAGGAATTATGAAGCCATAACCATCACTTAGCATAGCGGAGTCGCACCATGCAAGCATCTCACTCTGTTACTCTCCATAATATTCCAGCCAGCGCCGAAGACCTAATTCGTCACCAAATCGATCGACTGAACCAAGAACATAGCTGGATCTCTCACTGCCAAGTTACCGCCAAAGTTCCTGCCCCCTTTACGACCGGCATGTACCAAATCCACATCGACTGCCAAATCCCCGATGGATCGGTGGTGATCGATCGGCAGCCCCTCACCGACTTTTATCAAGAAGATCTGCAAGTAGCTATCTGGAGCGCCTTTGAACAAGCCCGTCAAAAAATTAAATCTCATGTTATTCACTCCGCCAACTTTTCACGCAAATTTCAACACGCCTAAAGAGCCCTAAAATCATTCTTGATCAGATTGACCAAGGATGATTTTTCATTTTGTAGAATTGCTATAAAATACAAAAAATACCTTTATCAGAAAAATGCTGACAGCAGTTGAAGAAATTGAATCTGCAATCCTAAAACTCTCGCCTAGAGAGTTGAGCCATCTTGCCAAATGGGTTCTAGACCTAGATGAGCAGAATTGGGATAAACAAATTGAGCAAGATATTTCCGCCGGAAAACTCGACTTTCTGGCTCAAGAAGCATTTGCAGAATTGGAAAGCGGTAAAAGTCGGATGCTCTAATGCACTATACAACCAAGAGATTCTGGAAATGCTATGAGGCTTTGCCTGCCGAAATGCAGCAAGTCGCAGATCAAAACTATGAATTACTGAAAGCCGATCCCTCTCACCCATCACTGCACTTCAAAAAAGTTGGAGAATATTGGTCAGTTCGCGTAGGGAGAGGGTATAGAGCTTTGGGAGTAGAAACAAAAAAAGGCATTTCCTGGGTTTGGATTGGCTCACATGCCGAATATGACAAACTGCTCTGATAATTCGTCTAAAGAACTTGCAGTGTAGAATTAGAATACTGCAATCCCCGGCCAAAATTGATTCTCACCAGCACCCAAAACCCTCTAGTCAAACAAGTTCGCCGCCTGCATCAAGCTAAAGAGCGGCAACAAGCCCAAGCATTTTTAATCGAAGGCACCCATCTCTTACAAGAAGCCTTCGCAGTTCAGCACTCCCTCCAACTAGTCTGCGCTACCGAGGCTTGGCAAGAGCAGCACCCCACACTCTGGCAACAAGCGATCGATCACACCCGCACCGAACTAGTCACCGAAAAAGTCCTCGCTGCCATGGCTACCACTGTTACTCCAGACGGAGTTATCGCAGTCGCCGATCGTACTACCACCTCCCAGCCCAGCCTCACGGGCAAACTAGTCTTAGCACTCGATCGACTCCAAGATCCCGGCAACTTAGGCACCGCAATTCGTACCGCTGCCGCAGCCGGAGCCGACGGGATCTGGACTAGCACCGACAGCGTAGATTTAGATCATCCCAAAGTTTTGCGGGCTTCGGCTGGTCAATGGTTTCGGCTACCCATGGCCACAACCGGTGATTTATTAGAACTCGCCCACACCTATCGATCGAACGGCAGTCAAATTATCGCCACCGGCATGACCGCCGCAGTAGATTATTGGCAAATCGACTTTACCAAACCTACCCTGATTTTATTGGGCAACGAAGGCCAAGGCTTATCTTCAGAGCTAATGGGTGCAGCCGATCTCATCGTAAAAATTCCCATGCAGTCTACCGTGGAATCCTTAAATGTTTCGATAACTGCCGCGCTGATTTTATACGAATCTAGACGACAAAACAATTTGCTATAATGGCAGACATTAGCAGACAGTGGGGCTGTAGCTCAGATGGATAGAGCGATTGCCTCCTAAGCGATAGGCCGCGCGTTCGACTCGCGCCAGTCCCATTCAAAATAATGCCTGTGATACGCTTAGCTTAGGGTTAAGCAGTATCTCAGCGCGTTATTATTTTTCAATGACCATTCATCATTCCGACCAAGATTACAACCATCAAACCCTTGGCAAAAGACGATCTCAGCCGCGCAGATTGTCGGTTTGGTTATGGGCAAGCTTAATATTAGCCGGTATCATTTCTATTCCATTATTATGGTTTGGCTGGCGGGAATTAGAAAACTCTTGGATACAGCCAGATGCAATTTTTGTGTTGGGTGGTGAAACCGAGCGAGAGAAATTTGCCGCCCGTTTAGCAGTCAATCATCCCAAATTACCAGTGTGGGTATCGGGTGGGGCACCAGTAGGCTACGCCAAAAAAGTATTTGCCAAAGAGAATGTTGATCTGCGGCGTTTACATGTCGATCGCAACGCTGTAGATACTGTAACCAACTTCACCACCATGGTCGAAACCCTAAAACAAGCCGGGGTAAAAAGCGTTTATTTAGTGACCTCCGATGATCACATGTCCCGATCGCGGTTAATTGGTGAAATTATTTTTGGTAGTCGTGGCATTGCGGTTAAACCCGTGAGTTTTGTGAGCAACAGACCGGATGAGTCTTGGCAAAAAGTGATAAGGGATGGTGGTCGATCAATTTTCTGGATCTTCACTGGCAAAACTGGTGCCCATTGGATTAAAGATTATAAGCGTGCTCCCTAAAAAACAAAATTAGCAGTAAATAATACATATCTTTGCAAACAGTCAATCCATTTGGCTGATGTATTCTGATGGGTAATTATTGCAAAATGACCCTGGGTGGTTTGCTATGTTTTTTACTAGCAATTAGTGTGATTTTTATCACAATTAATTCAACTTTAGATCACCAAATAACAACGATAATTTTTGAAATTGCTATGGCTACTATTAGTGGAACTGCTGCTGCCGATTTTTTAAGTGGAACAATCGACGCTGATACGATCAAAGGTTTTGATGGTAATGATATTTTGATTGGCCTGCAAGGCGATGATTCGCTGTTGGGTGGTGATGGCAATGATCAGCTCGATGGCAGTGCTGGCGATAATACTCTAGATGGCGGCAATGGTGATGATAAATTCGATATCCGAGATGGTCTGAATACCGTTATTGGTGGTGCCGGTTTTGATGTTTTACTGAACGTTAACTTTGGCAGTCAAAACACTCCGATTACGATCAATCTCGATAATCTCTCTTCTACTCTCACTTTTCCCACGATAGTTTCTATCAGTGGCGTTGAGGGCATTGAATCTTTTCGATCGGGCACTGGCAGCGACACCATCACAGGTCTAGAAAATCGCAACCACACTATTTTGGGCAACGAAGGTAATGACTTCATCCGTACCGGGGCTGGGCTAGATATCTTGCGTGGCGATGGGGGCAATGACTTCTTGTTTGCTGGAGCGGGAGACGATCGGATATTTGGTGATTCGGTAGATTTTGAAGGCAACTTTGTGAATCCTGGCAATGACGTGATTGATGGCCAAGATGGTAATGACTTGATCGAAGGCGGCTCGGGGCTAGATTCACTATATGGCGGCAACGGCGACGATACTATTCGAGGCGGTGATGGCAATGACCAAATCGATGGCGGTGCTGATGCTGATGTAATTGAAGGAAATAGCGGCAACGACAGTATTTTTGGTGGTGATGGTAACGACCAAATTTTTGGTGATAACTTTGGTGGTATTGGCAATGACACCTTAGTTGGCGGTGCTGGCAATGATCTAATCGAAGGAGCCGATGGTGCCGATCGCATCTTTGGAGGATCTGATGATGACACTCTGCGTGGTGGAGACGGCCTGGATACCTTAGATGGTGAAAATGGCAATGACTTCTTAGAGGGTAATGCTGGTAATGATTTTATTTACGGTGCCAACGGTAATGATACTGTCTTTGCTGGTGAAGGCGATGATTTTATCAATGGTGGCAACGGCAACGATGTTGTTGATGGCGAAAATGGCAATGACACGATCATTGGTGGTGATGGCAACGATCAGCTCTATGGTGCCAACGGTAATGACCTGATTTTTGGCGATGCCGGTAATGATTTGCTGAATGGCGGCGACGGCATCAATAAATTAAATGGTTTGAGTGGTAACGATACTCTTACGGGTGGCGGCAGCACGGATTATTTTGTATTCGAGACTGGTAGAGCTTTCGCTGCGGCTGACTTGGGCGTTGATACTATCACTGGCTTTACAACGGTCAGCGACAAAATTGTGCTCAGTAGTAATACTTTTACAAACATCACTAACTTGGCTACCCAGTTCACCACTGTTGCCAACGACCTAGCCGTTGATACCAATGCCGGAATTTTGGTCTACAGCCGAGGTAGTGGCAATCTGTTCTACAACGCCAATGGAGCTACTGCTGGTTTAGGTGTAGGTGCGCAGTTTGCCACTATCAATAGCTCACTCAGCAGCTTACCAGTACTGACAGCGGGAGACTTTTTACTGGTTAGCAGTGCTGGTGATATCTTGGTGCCCCCTGATGTTCTGCCTCCTGGCGGAGTTAGTGGTTTGCTCTAGGGTAATTCTTGTACTAGCACATAGGGCTGGACAATAATTGCCCGAAACTTCTGTTGAGGGTTTTGATGCCACTTCGCTAAATGGTCATTATTGGGTTTGATAATAAGCTGTTCACCAATCCAGCGATCGACCTTCAAAGTATCATCTTGAGCGATCGCCACCCCCACATCTACCAAGTCCAAACCCTCATGCACAATTACTACAGCATCTTTTTGCAGTTGGGGTTTGAGCCAGTCTAGTTCAGCTTCATCGAGGAGTTCGGTTAACTGGGTACGGAGTTCTGCTGACATAGATTTTGGATGCCTTAAAATAGAAGTTGTTGCTGAAAAATAATTATGCTCGATCGAGTGCTCGAACCAGAAATAATGGACGATTGGCAAGAAGCCACGGCATACGATGCTATGGATTTTAGCGCAGTCAACCGTGATTTTGCCCTGACGGCGATCAGTCTTCACCCCCAGGCTGTGCGGGTATTAGATATTGGCACTGGCACCGCCCAAATTCCAATTATCCTCTGCCAAGAAAAATCTTGTTATCAGGTGTTGGGTGTAGATATGGCGCAGTCTATGCTGATCTTGGGTCGTCGCAATATCGAAGCGGCTGGGCTGCTACAACAAATTCGGCTAGAGCTAGCCGATGGCAAAAATCTACCCTATCCCAACTGGGAGTTTGACATGGTGATTTCTAATAGCTTGGTGCATCACTTGCCCGACCCCCAGAGTTTTTTCCAGGAAGTCGCCAGATTAGTCAAACCCAATGGTGCTGTTTTGATTCGAGATCTACTGCGTCCCGCTAGTTTAGCGGAGATCGATCGATTGGTGGCTGAAGCTGGAGACTATGGCTCTCGACAAAACCAGCTTTTTAGGGATTCCCTCGCGGCGGCTTTTACCTTAGCTGAAATTCAAGATTTGATGTCAGAGACTGGAATGACTGATTATCAGCTCTCTCAGACTTCCGAGCGACATTGGACATTAGCCATTAGTGGCGGAGGACACAATCGGCTGAGCAAATAATCTACCTAGAGTAAGTAAGCTATTTTACTGAGAGGTATTGATAAACCTATGGAACTTAACTACGGTGTTAATGAGTTAATTTTTAGACTGCTTTTTCGTTGGTAGAAACTGCTTTTCTTAACTGTTTTATTTTAGACAACAATCATGGCTGACTTTATCTTCCCGGTTACATCTGAAAACACTCTGGCAACCCCTCTGGCCTGGTTAAACAATTCAGATCCGCTTTCTGCCAACAGCGTTGCCCCCATCAGTCTGCAACAGGTGATTGGGGCTGTCCAAGTAGAAAATGGTGGCATCATACCCTTGAATGCTTCTGCCCAAAATGCGGTGGGTACTACGCCAGATCTACTACCACCGAAGTTAGATGTGTATTTGGTAGCCGATGATGGTTTTGCGGGGAATGATAAAGTTACTAGCAAATCTGATATCACTGGGATGGTTTCAGACAATTTTGGGGTGGATAAGCTGCTTGGTAAGTTTACCGGTCAGTTTAAGTTTGTCGATATCAAAAACTCTTTACAGGCTGATGGCAAATTCACGATCGATCAACAAAGGCTCAACGAAATAAAAGGCCAATCTCTCATCCCAGGCTCCTATCAATTTGAAGTCCAAGCCGTAGATAAAGCTGGCAATGTGAACACAAAAGGTGTGCAGTTCACCCTAGAAAATCCTCTCCAATATTCCTATAAAGTTAACGACAATGCCATCATTACTGGCCAAGAGCTGAACAAGTTCAAATACACTGGCAACTGGAATATAGCCAATGAATCTAACGCCTATGAGGGCGACTCTCACTGGACTAATGATAAAAATGCCAGCTATGAGGTGAAGTTTTATGGCTCCCAGGCGCAGTTGTTTAGCGTTCACAATCCCTGGGGTGGGATCGCCGGAATTAGTATTGATGGTGGTGTTGAAAAACTAGCTGACACCTATGGCACTGATTGGAAAAACCAAGCATTCTTCAAAAGCGATGTGCTAGCAACCGGTGAGCACACAATTAAAGTGCGGGTAACTGGTCAAAAAAATGCAGCTTCTGGCGACCACATGATTGCGCTCGATCGGCTGGAGGTATTAGCTCCAAGTTTGGCTAGTAACACTAGTAATATTAATGGCTCTACTACATTATCAACTATCCCAAACCCTTTGATAGGAGGCGTTGCCTTAACCGCAATAGCCAGTGTTAACAACCAATCACTGCTATTTTCTCCCTATGGTTGGGGTACCGTCAATAATGGTGCCCAAACCAGTAATGCTGGGGCTTATCTCAAATTTAGGTTCAATGGCTCTCAAGCCACATTAAATGTCGATACCAGCAACCAAACCTCTTTCCCACTATTAGATGTGTATGTAGATGGCAAGCAGACTGGCGATCAGCTGTGGTTAAAAAATGCCGCTAATGGCCAAATTCAACTCTTCGGTGGCGGCACTGGCGATCACGATGTAGTGGTTTATTTCCGTCGCCGGGAGTTGTTTGATGGCACCAATTCATCGGTGACTGCGATAAAACAGCAAGATTGGCTTACCGATGCCGAACATTTACGAGTCACTGGGGTGGAGGTGAGTGGCGGCAGCGGCTTTTTAAATAATAATTTTGCCCGCAGCAAAACCGCAGTATTCTTCGGCGATAGCATTACTGAAGGCGGTGTTCAAACTTTTGAACCCAATGCTCCCGATCGGCCTGCCAATTTCCCATTTACCGATATTGTCAATAATTTTTCTTATAAGACCTACGCCGCCCGCTTGGGCGACCTGCTGAATGTGGAATACGGCCAAGTGGGCTGGAGCGGCTCTGGCTGGGTACGTCCCTCTACGCCAACTGGTAATCCACCCATCCTCGATAGCTGGTTGCGCTACAACGGTCAAAGTGCTGCCCAGCGCAACTTTAGCCCTCAGCCAGACTATGTGTTCATGAATTTGGGCACCAATGATATTCCCTTTAATCCGGGCGAAAACAACATAAATTTCAATGTTGCCGATACTGCTTATACCTGGCTGAAAGATGCTCGCCAGCGAATTCCTGGTGCCGAGATTTTTGTAATTTATCCGTTTAACCAAACCAAGAATGCTGAGCTAAGACAGGGCATCGTTCGGTATCTCAATGAAAACCCCGGTGATACCAAAATTCATGCTCTGAATCTGGGCACAGAAGGTGCCAGAGGTCTAGTGGGGCAATACATTGCCGAGTTTGCGGTGGATAGTGTACACCCTACAGCGAGCCGCCACCAACAGCTTGCTGGCTTGCTCTATGACCAAATCAAACCAATCATTGGCGTATCTTCCACGATTATCGAAGATACTAGTACTGCTTCAGCGACTGGTTTGAACACGGTGAAATACACTGGCCTATGGCGCAATGAGCCGCTACTAGGAAACCCTGCTCGCTATAGCTATCTTTCTAGCGATAACAATGCCACTTATGAAGTAACTTTCAGAGGCGATCGGTTCCGACTTTTTGGCAATAAAGATAACGACAACGGCATCGCAGCCATTAGCGTTGATGGTGGTACAGAGACAACCACTGATCTTTACAGCAACAGTCCTCTTAACGATGCCTTATTATACCAAAGCGGTAGTCTAGGCAACGGCTTCCACACCATCAAGTTGCGGGTAACTGGCCATAAAAATACTAGCTCGATCGGCAGTACGATCGATATTGGCAAGCTGGAAATCTTCTAAGAAAATTCAATAACCACTGTAAAAATAGCAGTAGTCTAACTGCTCGATTGCCTTCTTCACCTGCCGACTAGCCAACCACCCAAAAACAACCCCACCCAACAACAAACCAAATGGCGTAAAACTTACCCCCCAGATCTGACCCAACACGTAGCCACAAACCAAATTAATTACAGTAGCAGGCCACAGCATCTTCAAAATCGCAGGCATCTGATTCAAAGTCAGCAAAATAATCGTATTCCACAAACCAAAAGCCAACGTCAAATATCCCAAAATTCCCAGCCCCGTCAAACTCATATCTGCCGCCTGCTGACGAGCAATCGACATCAAAGTCATCGTAATTAGCCCCACCCCCAAAGCAATAAATACCACCAAAGTTCCCACCACCCAATAGCGGCGCTTCAGTTGGTCAACCAGCCGATGGACATTTTGGGGCGTAGCAGGCTTGGCCACCTGATACCACCAAATACTAAACTTCGCCGCCAAATACTCTACAAACGGCATCACAATCAAAAAATTCAACAGCGCCAAATCCATCGGTCGTTGATAGTTACTACTGATCGCAAAAGGCACATTGCTATATCGATCGAGAATCAAACCCGCCGCAAACCGATCGGCAAACAAAAAGCCGAAGTATAACAGCCCATAGAAAAAATACGGACTAAGAAGATAAGCGATCGCCGCAGGCTTAGGCAAATCTGGTAGCTGTTCTTGACTGCGTTCATCTCGGCGTGCCTGCAAATACACCCACACCAGCATCACAAACATCGCTACCAACGCCGAACCCATGGTCGCAATTTGACAACTTACCGCATCTAAACGCAAACCCAACCGACAAGTCAAAAAAATCACCGCAATCATCACCAGAGCACTGGGCGTAGACCACTTGTAACGCAGGGACACCATGGCAAACACCTGCCACATGATGCTCAAAATAGTGAAATACGCCCCGGTGATCATTAAATACTTATCGCCAGCGTAACTGCGATAAAACCCAAAACCCACCCAAATAATTCCTAAGAAAATACTGCTGATCACACCCATCAAAAAAATTGGCCGACAAGAGCGCTGGGCATGTATTGGTTCGTTCATATTTTTATAAAACGAACCGCGCCGCTGAATCATTTGCACAAAGCCGCCGCTGGCAATTAAGCTACCCATTAAAGCCGGTGACAGCAAAGCACTAAATTGTATCGGTACTACTTCTTGGTCAGCCCAAGAAAAAAAATTATCCAAAATCATCGACACCACAAAAGGAATCGCATACAAAAAACTGCGCGAAAATTCCCCACAAAAAAAAGCCAATTCTTCAACATAAGAGCGCCGAATAATTACGGCTGGCGTTGGTTCTCTGGTGGCCAAGTAACCATTTTCTCGCAGATAATTATAAATTTCTGAACCCAGCGCCAAAGAATCAGAATAGCCAAACTCACTGGCAATTTGCCGATCGGTGTAGCCCAAAGATTCTAAAATTGCCGCAATCTCCCAGCGATCGGCTGGTTGCGGGCTAATGGCTTGTACCTCGGCGATCGCTTCTTGGAGTTTGGGGTTAGCAAGTCTGGCGCTGTTCACAATATCTAAGCCTCTTAATTTCTATCGCCAGCAGCCAGTAGTCCTTTTGGTTGATTGGCCGGTTGACTGGTGAGCATATCAATTTTTACTTGGCGGATCAACTGGTAGTAAGTATCAATGTGAGCCTGAGAAAACAATCTTTTAGTAAACAGTCTCATCGCTCGCTCCCTTGCCTGCGTGCCATACTTGTCCCGCTCTTCGATCGGCAGATTCAACATGTGTAAAATCCCTTCAGCCAAAGCCGGTGGCTGCTTTGCTGGCACCAACATCCCTGTTTCACCCAAAGCCTCACCCACACCCCCCACATCAGTAGCCACGATCGTTCCACCCGAAAGCATCGCTTCCACTACCGCATAAGGAAACCCTTCGGAAATACTCGACATTGCCACTACATCTGAGGTGCTATAGACTCGCCATGGCTCACTGGTGTATCCGGCAAAGTTAATGTTTTGCTCTAAGCCAAAATTAGTCACCGCTGCTTGACAGTCGCGGAAATAATTGGCATCCGAAGGTTTACCATAAAACTGAAACTCTACAGTGGGTACTTGGTCACGAACGATCGCCGCTGCTTTAATTAATTCTAGCTGTCCCTTGAGCGGAAAAATCAACCCCATATTCATCACGATCGGATGAGATGCCTCTGGACGAGCTACTGGTTTAAAGATATCCGGGTCAGCACCGTTATAAATAACTTTGATTTTGTTAGCGGGCACGCCCCACCATTTTTCCCAACGGGCGTTGTAGGCGCACACCGGAGCAATAATGTCGGCAAAAAAGTAGTTAAGTCGCACCACTGCGCCAACTAGCTTGTTTAAAAACAATCTTACATAGAGAGAATCGATCGTTTGTACCAAACGCAAATAGTTCTCGCGCACAATAATGCCATGCTCCGTCAGCATATAAGGCAATCCATACTTGACCTTGCCGATTACTCCAGGCAAGCCGCAGAAAGAAGCTGCGGAGGAGTGAATTAAATCCACCTCTGGCACTGGCACATGAATAGTCAACATAAAGCGCTGAAAAAACCTCAGGGCATCGGTCATTTCCCCTACAGTAATATCAGAAATCCGACAGCGATCTTGCCAGGGCTGTAAGACAATATCTTGAAAACTTTCCCACACCAAAGACGAATTCAGGGTGGTGTTGTAATCGTATTGCAAAAAGTAATCATGCAGGTCTACTAACAACCGACCCATCCGGCGAGTATTATGGCTATCGTGTACCACACCATGCAAAAATTCTTGGAAAATGGGTAGAAATTTGTTAGCAATTACGGCCTTGGTGGTAGCACTTTTACTGCGCACTGCCCGCACAAAAGGAGTCCGCCAGCTAAATTCTAGTGGGTCTTCTACGCCCCATAACGGGATTTTGATTACCTCAGTAACATTAGGAGCACATTTATATTGTTGCAATAAGTAGGGATTGGCAATGACCGCAAATATTTTGAAATCTACATTGCTTAGAGACTCGGTGAGTTCATGACACCAAGTGCTTACCCCTCCTCTTTGGAAAGGATAAGTGCCTTCGGTAGTAAGCAATACGCGCGGTCGATTCATTAGGTCTGCCTAAGAGAGTTGCTATTTCAATGGAAAATAGATGGTGGCGGGTTGACCCACAAAGAAATCATTCCCAACTTGGAACTCAACTTCTACTTTTTGCTTACGATTTTCTCCTGTAGGAGAAATATTTGCAACCTTACCGGTATAGTCTCTTACATCATTTCCGCTTTTTATTTTAATCAAAGTGCGCCGACCGACTTGCAGAGTAGCTGCCAACTTCTCATCTACATCTACGATGGTTTTGAGTCGCTGTGGGTTGGCAATACTTACTAACTTATTGCCAGAAAACACCTGATCACCAGCGTTAATGTGTAATTCTACCACGTTGCCACTGGCGGCAGCAGTGATATCGATCAGCACTGGTTGGTTACTAGGAACTGTGGCGGAGGCAATGGGACTGGGTGTCACCAAAGCTCGTTTACGCAAAGCTTGTAAGTTGGTACCCAACTGCTGATAACCAAGCTTTTCTTGCTGGAGCTGCTCCTGTAATTTACGAATCTTTTCTTCTTGCTCTTTCAGTTCAATCTGCTGTTGCAAACGCAGTTTTTGTGACTCCACTGGCTGGCTATCTGCACGAGTTTTTTGGGCTAGCACCAAAGACTGCCGAGCATTGTTGTATTCGGCACGCGCCGAATCCACCGATACTTTGGCGCTATCCGCCTCAGCTCTGGCTCGAAATACACTGTCTTGGGCAATCACGCCATCTTCGAGGAGCCGTTGGTTAGAAAGATATGTCCGCTGCTTTTTCTCGTAGTCAATCCGCTGCAATTCATAATTAGACTGAGCTTTTTGCACTGCTTCGCGGCGCTGTTGTAAAAGAGCTGCTTGACTAGATTGCTGTTGACTTTGAGAAATTTGCAGGTTGGCGTTACTTAATTTGTTGCGCAGCGGAATTATTGTCTGATTTTCAGTAGCAATTTTCTCTTCTAAAATGCTCGATCGCTGTTGAGATGCCTGCTGTTGCTGAATTAATGCCTGCTGCTGCTGCAATGAATTTTGCTGCTGCGATTGCTGCTGTTGCATCTGAGCCTGCTGTTGCTGGGTAGCCTGCTGTTGCTGCTGCTGGATTTTTTCTTGGTTGCTGCGTTCAGCTTCTACGTTGCGGATAGTCATCAGGACTTCGCCTGGTTGAACCGCTTGACCCACTTTTACTTTCACATCTTGAACAAAGCCGGGAACAGTTGCATTAATTTTGTTACTCTGCTGGACTTTTATTTTACCAGTAAAAGGAGTCTCTTGCAGTTTATTCGCTTGTTCTTGAGCGCTAATCGCTGCTTGGGGCTGCTGTAAGCCTTGGCGCACCAAGTAAATTGAGCCGATCGATCCCACCGCCAAAGCAATACCAGCAGCTACTTGCACCCAGCTAGTAGACTTGCTGCCAATGCGAGTAGGTATCACTTCTACCAACATATCTGAGGCTGCGTCGGTGGCTAGCATGGCCGAGTCGGTCGCTCTACGTTGAATTTTGAAGCCGGTAATGGTCAGGCCACTCAGACCGGTTACATCCAGTTCGGTCGGAATCGGGCGGGGCTGGCTGAGGGGTGCGCCGCTAGATTTAGGGGGAAGTTCGGGGATAAATTGCTCAAAGAGGCCAGGGGCAATTTGGGTGTAGCCGCGATGCACAAAGCGCACGGCATCTTGAATTTCTTCGGAGGTCGCGCCTTTGAGTAAGTAGCCTTTGGCTCCAGCATGGATCGATCGAGCCACATATTCGTTGCTGTTGTGGCTGCTTAGCACCAACACTCGTACTTTTTTGCCCAACTCGCTGCTGACAATAATTTTGGTAGCCAACACGCCGTCGATATCGGGCATTTCCATGTCCATCAACACCACATCTGGTTCTAGCAGCTTGACTTGCTCGATCGCATCATAGCCATTATCGACCATTCCCACGATCTCAAAATCTAGTTCTGGCTCTAAGATAAACTTGAGCCGTTCCCGAATGCTTTTCTGATCGTCTACTATGAGAATGCGAATCATTACTGCTGCTGGCCATTGGTAGGAAGATTTTGCACCAGTTAGTTCCTGGCTCAATTCTTGCGTAGAGGCACCATTCATGGCCGAGACTTGAGAATCAATGCTCAAATCTGCTGACTCTACTGAGATCCACTGGTGATTGGTATCCGCCATTTGACTTGAACTTAAAGGGATTCTCCCATGATTTATCCCAGTGGTGAAGACATTGGTGGAAATCTTAGGCTATCTCTACATTTTGCCCGTTTTACTCTAGATAAATAACAAGCGGGCTTCTTTTACGTATTTATGCTGACATCTGAAAATCCATCTTCTCTGAAAGCCGATCGGTTGAAAGAAACCGACTGGCGATTGTTTGCCCGGTTGATTCCCTACGCTCTTAAAAGTGGGAGGCTGTTGCTGCTGTCGCTGCTGATGCTATTTCCGTTGGGGGTAGCCAATGCGGTGCAGCCTTTACTGATTGGCCAAGCCATTTCCCGGATTCGCTCTGAGACTACTTGGCCATTTATTGCTCAGATGCAGGTCAATGATGCCCTCAATGTCCTCACCCTGTTGTTGTTAGTAACAGTAGCCTTGCGGTTAGTGTTAGTGGCGGTGCAAGGCTATACGGTACAGCGTATTGGTCAGCAGATGACGGCGGATATTCGCCAAGATTTGTTTAATCATGTGACTTCTTTGGGCGTGCGGTTTTTTGATAATACGCCGGTGGGTAAATTAATTACTCGGCTCACTAATGATGTGGAAGCATTAGGAGATGTGTTTACCACTGGGGCGATCGGGATTGTTAGTGACTTGTTTTCACTGTTTATTTTGGCAGCGGCAATGTTTTGGTCTCAGTGGCAGCTAGCAACAGTGCTGACTCTGATGTTGGTGCCAGTAACGGCGCTGATTGTCTATTTTCAGTTTGAGTACCGCAAGGCCAACTACAAGGCGCGAGAAGAGCTTTCGACTATGAATGCTAGCCTGCAAGAAAATATTACTGGAATTAACGTGGTGCAGCTTTTTCGTCGCCAAAAGTTTAATGCCGAGCAGTTTCGATCGATCAACCAAAGGTATGTAGCCGAAATCGACAAGACCAATTTTCATGACTCGGCAATCTCAGCGACTCTTGAGTGGATTTCTTTGGTGGCGATCGCGGTAGTGCTGTGGTTTGGGGCAGCGATGATTGTGGGTAAACAAATCGAGCTGGGGACGCTTTCGGCGTTTGTGATTTTTGCCCAGCGGTTGTTTGAGCCACTGCGCCAGTTTGGTGAAAAGTTTACGGCGATTCAGTCGGGGTTTACAGCGGTAGAGCGAGTCAGTGATATTTTGCAGGAGCCGATCGAAATTAAAGATACTCTCGGCACTACTTCTAAACTGGCAGATTTAGATTTGGCCGGAGGCGGCGAGATTTGCTTTGAGCATGTGTGGTTTGCCTACAAAGATGATGATTATGTAATTCAAGATCTGGATTTTACAATTCAACCGGGCGAAAAGATTGCCTTGGTGGGGCCAACAGGAGCCGGAAAAAGTACCATTATCCGGTTGCTCTGTCGGCTGTATGAGCCAACAAAGGGCAGGATTTTGATTGATGGCATAGATATTCGCAATTTACCTCAGCGAGAGCTGCGCCGCTACTTGGGGGTGATTTTGCAGGATGGCTTTCTGTTTGTGGGAGATGTCAAGAGCAATATTACTCTGGGTGAGGAGTATTCGATGGCGCAGGTGCAGGCAGCGGCAGCGGCAACCAACATCGATGGTCTGCTCTCGGAGTTACCTCAGGGATATGATACGCAGTTGCGAGAGCGGGGTACGAATCTTTCCGGTGGTCAAAAGCAGTTGTTGGCGTTTGCGCGGGCAGCAATTCGGAATCCGAAGGTGCTGGTGTTAGATGAGGCTACAGCGAATTTAGATGTGGGCACAGAGGCGCTGATTCAGGAAGCATTGAATCATTTGTTGGTGGGGCGCACGGCGATTATTATTGCCCATAGATTGTCTACGATTCGGTATGTCGATCGCATCTTTGTCCTCAAACAAGGCTCCTTAGTAGAATCTGGCAACCACGATGAACTTATGACTGCCGGTGGACTCTATGCCAGTCTGCATCAGTTGCAGATGCTGGGAAGCTAACTTGATTGCTAAACTACATCTAGTTGATTTCAGAAGAGCGAAACTTTACCCAAAATGTACGATGTAAGCTAGTTCTTTTGCTAAGTATTCAGTGCTCTTGGGGAAATTATTGCTTCAGTGTTTTAGCTGAGGTGGACTATTGATTAGGATTCGGTTACAATAGTAATAACCAGCCTGCAAGCTTTGCACGGCTTAGGTTTGGCTGCTGTATGGCGGTTACGGCACTGATAATATTCCCAAAAGCAGATTCAACTGATCCGATCATGGCAATTGCAACCGGGTACGACTGGGACAAAATATCTTTTGCCTCCACGCTCTTTTTATGTCCGATAATTGACGAAATGCTATCAACCGTGCCTCGTCAGTGGCACCCAGAAATTAGATTAGGTCTTCAAGAAGCATTAGTAAATGCAGCAAAACACGGCAACAACCTCGATCCTTTGAAGCGAGTTGTTGTCCGTTTTTGTTTAGTGGAAGGAAATTATTGGTGGATTATCTCAGATGAGGGTGCTGGATTCGAGAATCCCTGTGGCTGTCACCAAGAAATGATTGATCAACTGCCCGAGCAAGAGTCCGAAAATGGCCGGGGGCTGTCTCTGTTACATCAAATCTTTGATCGAGTAGTCTGGAATCGTCAGGGCACCGAACTGCGCCTTTGCAAGCAGTTGGAATGTCGAGAGCCGATTCTCTGCTAGCATCCGGCACCAGCAACAGTTTATGATGGGGTATTGACGTACCTTTCATCGATCGACCTATGTTTGACTCTTTAGCTGAAAACCTAGAATCTGCCTGGAAAAAGCTCCGGGGTCAAGACAAGATTAAATCTAGCAATATTCAAGATGCCCTAAAAGAAGTGCGGCGGGCACTGATATCTGCTGATGTGAATGTCCAAGTTGTGACCAACTTCGTGCGCGAAGTAGAAAAAACGGCTCAGGGGGCTGGGGTAATCTCTGGTGTGCGCCCTGACCAACAGTTTATTAAAGTGGTCTACGACGAGCTGGTGAAAACCATGGGGCAAACCAATGTGCCTCTGGCTCGTGCCAAAGAAGCTCCTACTGTAATTTTGATGGCTGGTTTGCAGGGGGCAGGGAAGACTACGGCTACTGCTAAACTGGCGCTGCATTTGCAAAAAGAAAACCGTAGTACCTTGTTGGTGGCTACCGATGTATATAGACCAGCGGCGATCGATCAGCTTGTAACTCTCGGTAAACAAATTAATGTGCCGGTGTTTGAACTGGGAATCGATGCTAACCCGGTAGAGATTGCTCGCCAGGGGATCGCCAAGGCGCGGGAGTTAGGAGTCGATACCGTCATTGTGGATACCGCTGGTCGTCTGCAAATTGACCAAAGCATGATGGATGAGCTGGCCAATGTGAAAACAGCGATTAATCCAGATGAAGTGCTGCTGGTAATCGACTCAATGACTGGACAGGAAGCAGCCAATGTGACTCTGGCTTTCCATGAAAAAATTGGGATCACCGGGGCAATTTTGACCAAGATGGATGGCGACACCCGAGGTGGGGCGGCGCTATCGGTGCGGGCGGTTTCTGGTCAGCCCATTAAGTTTGTGGGTGTGGGGGAAAAAGTTGAGGCGTTGCAGCCTTTTTATCCTGATCGGATGGCTTCGCGGATTTTGGGGATGGGCGATGTGCTCTCTTTGGTAGAGCGGGCACAAGAAGAATTCGACATTGCCGATGCCGAAAAGATGACCGAGAAAATCATGGAGGCGCGCTTCGATTTTGATGATTTTCTGAAGCAGATGCGGATGATTAAGAACATGGGTTCTTTGGGCGGTCTGCTAAAAATGATTCCGGGGATAGGCAAAATCTCTGGTGACCAGCTTAAGCAGGGCGAGGATGAACTAAAGAAAGCCGAGGTGATCATTAGTTCTATGACTAAGACGGAGCGCAGCGATCCAGATTTGCTAGCCAAAACTCCTAGTCGGCGCAAACGGATTGCCAAGGGCTGTGGTCGCACAGAATCGGAAGTCAACAAATTAATTGCTGACTTTACTCGGATGCGAACAATGATGCAGCAAATGACCTCGGGGAATTTCTCGGGAATGCCCGGAATGGGGGGCATGGGCGGCGGCAGTGGTATAAAAAAGCCTAAGAAGAAAAAGAAAGGCTTTGGTACTTTGTAGTTCAGCGGTTAGAAGTGCGACTTCTAGCTTGAGATCTGGGGATTCAAGATATGTCTTGTAGGCTGCTCACCATCTAGGTTGTTCGACGATATCAATGATTTCGCTGCCCTGCTATCAAGCACTTGCACTAATTAACCACACGCCGGTCATCATTAGTCCGACTAAGCCCCATTTTATGGGCAGCTTTCTTTGGGTATCTTGATCGACTCTATTTCTTTGCCATTTAGCAATAAGTAGAGCTATACCAAAAGCATAGGCCGGAGTAGAAGCTTCGATCGCAGCAACTAAAGTCGGGATTCCTAACTTCACTGCTGTTTGTCCACAGTAAAGTGCGCCCCAATTGATCAGCTCGATCGCGATAAATATTGGTAAAGCCTGTTTGATTTTGGGTAAATCTTTCAGGAAAGTTACTCTGATTTCTCGGCTGGCCAAACTGGCTAAGCCGCTAATCATAATACCTAGGGCAATAGCCAAAAAGGCTCCAAAAAAATCGGTGCGATCAAAGACATACTTCTCTAGCAATACCACTAAAGTCTGAAGAGCAGCGGCAATTGACATCAAATACAGCGTATGCCAGCGACCGCTGAACTTGTCGATCGAACACAGCCCGATCGAAGCAATCACTAATAATGTAATACCAATATAATTTCCGCCAGTGATCAGGGAGCCAAATAGACAGTAGCTAACAATTGGTAGGAAAACAGGAGTGAGATTCCAGTAGGCAGCAACAGTTCCAGAATCGCTGCTGTCTAAGGCTCGAAAGTAGAATAACTGACTTAGCTGGATGATTGCTCCACTGACTAAGCAAATGAGCAAAAGATCCCAGTTGGGAATAATGGCTGTGGGATGGAAAATAGGCAAAAGCGTAAAGATACCAGCAGAAATACCAGAACTTGTAATTACTCCTAACCACGGCTTACTAAAAATCTTGTCTACACAGTGCTCATCTAATATATGAACGATCGCCCACAAAAAGGAACTAAATAAAGCGTATTGAATCCACATAATAGGTTGCCGAGAGCTGGCAGAAGACTTTCAGGACTTGGTGACTTGACCACCCCTGATGATTTGACTTAAATCTTGAGTCTTCTTTTAGACCTAGTTTTCTGTCGGCAACTCAAACTCACAATGTTAAATTATGAAGAAATAATAACATATAGAACTTCAAGCTGACCACTATTAAAGCCAATAAAATCGAATAGATATTAATCGTCACTAGCAAAAGTTGGGATGTTTGTATACAGGTGATCACAATATTTGCAGCAGCTTGACCACCTGTCCGTGCTTAAAACCTAACCAAGTTTAATGAACCGCTTGGCGTAAGTTGGCAAGCTCATTCTGAAGCTGCGCAACAGTGCTCTCTAATGCCTGAAAACGCTGATGGACTCCTTTTTGAAACTCGTTATCTACATCGCCGATGATATCGGATTGAACTTTTTTGCCACCATTGCTATTAGCAGAACTGTGGAGTGTGGCTTTTAAGCACTCTTCTAGCATCGCAGTTTTAGAGATGGCTTTTTGCTTGGCGGTGGTTTTGAGCAGCTCTAGAAGTTCGGCTTCTAGTCGGAAGTTGACGGCTATTCTTTTCATTTGTTTTACAGTACATACTGTATATACAGGCTCTTCAGTGTAAAGCATTTTCTGTAGATACGCAACGTAAAGCACTTTCTTGATGGAGGTGCTCGATTCGCTCAATAGCCGAAGTCGCACTTCTGCTCTATCAATTAGGGAAATTAGCCTTCACCACATCCACTAAATAATTAGTCCAATGAGTCACCAACTCTTGATCGCTGGCTTCCACCATCACCCGAATTAGCGGCTCAGTTCCCGAAGCCCGCACCAAAATTCTACCCCGATCGCCCATCGCCGCTTCAGCCTCGTCGATCGCCGTACACAAAGGCACACAGCTCTGCCAATGCACCCGCTTATCTCGATCGTCTACCCGTACATTTTGCAAAATCTGCGGATAGGTGTTGAAGCTGTCATCTACCAGCTCCGCCAAAGACTTACCCGATTTCTGCACGATCGCCGCCACATGCAAAGCAGTCAACACCCCATCGCCACTGATACTATGCTGCGGTGACAAAATATGCCCAGACTGCTCACCACCCATCTGTGCCCCCGTATTATCCATCTCAGCCTGTACATACTGATCGCCTACCGCCGTGCGAGTAAATTTACCACCCACCTTCTCCCAAGCCCGCTCAAACCCCAAATTAGACATCACTGTGGTCACAATATGATTATCGGGCAACTGTTTCAGCTCCATCAGGTTCTTACCCCACAGAAACATAATATAGTCCCCATCAATTCGTCGCCCCTGGTTATCTACCGCCAACATTCGATCGGCATCTCCATCAAAAGCAAAGCCAATCTGTGCCTGATTCTTAACCACTTGAGCCTGTAGCTCTTCCATGTGAGTCGAACCACAGCCTACATTAATTCGATCGCCATCGGGTTCCCGGTGAATCGCAATCACCTCGGCATCCAGCGCCTTAAAAATCTCCTCGCCAGTTTGGGTCGCCGCTCCATAGGCCAAATCCAAAACCACCTTCATGCCTTTTAAGCTAGCGCCCTCGCCCACCGACTCCACCACCGCTTCGATATACTGCTGCACCAGCTCTGGCAAGAAATAGTTTTTGCCCCAATTCTTAGGCTGACCCGGACGGGGCTTCTGACTACGCAGACCAGCTTCGATCTCTGCTTGGAGATCTTTAGACAACTTTTTGCCGTCGCTACCAAAGAACTTGATGCCATTATCTGCCGGAGGATTGTGGCTAGCCGAAATCATAATGCCACCGATCGCATCGCTAGTAGCCGTAATATGCGCCACTCCTGGAGTAGGGCAAAGCCCTAAATTCCACACTTCCACTCCAGCCGCCGTAATCCCTGCTGCCAGCGCACTGGCCAGCATATCGCTGGAGTTACGCGAATCTTGACCAATAATAATCGGAGCCGGAATAGGCTGCTGGGCGGTGAGAATTATTGCTGCCCAATATCCAATCTGTAAGGCTAAATCAGCAGTGAGCAGTTCACCGACTTTACTGCGAATACCATCGGTACCAAACAGAGCAGTGGCGGGTAGAGGCGTAATGTAGGTCATGACTGAGTTTTTGAAGTGGCTTGCAGCACCGGCAATCGCAGCGCCACCATGGAGAATAGCATGTTCGTTGGTCAAGACCCAGATAAAATTTGGGAGAAATCCAAAAAAAAGCCAGCTATTTTTAGCTGACTCAGTTAATTAGATTAGGTTCTATTTAGAACAGGCCTAAAGTTAGGGACTTATCGATCGGCATAGCAGCACCGATTCCTAAATAAATAGTGAACACGGTACCAAACAAGAAGACAGCCATCGCCAAAGGACGACGGAAGGGGTTTTGAAACTTGTTGACGTTTTCTACGAAAGGCACAATCAACAGACCCAAAGGAATACCAGCCATTGCAGCGATTCCTAACAGTTTGTTAGGCAACACCCGCAGCATTTGGAAGGCAGGCCACAGATACCACTCAGGCAAAATTTCCAAAGGAGTAGCAAAGGGGTTTGCTGGTTCGCCTTGCACCGCAGGATCCAAAACAGCTAAAGCTACACAGCAGCCGATCGCTCCAAAAATCACGATCGGGAACACGTACAGCAGGTCGTTAGGCCAAGCTGGCTCACCATAATAGTTGTGACCCATACCTTGGGCTAGCTTTGCCCGCAAACTAGGATCGGCTAGATCCGGTTTTTTGAGATTAGACATAAGGTTTATTTGCTCTTGATTTTTTTAAATTAAGCAGTGCTTACAAAGGACCACTGATGCCTTGCTTGCGAATCATGAGGAAGTGCAACAGCATGAATACAGCAATGAACCAAGGCAATACAAAAGTATGCAGGCTGTAGTAGCGAGTCAGAGTTGCTTGGCCTACGCTAGAACCACCACGAAGTAAGTCGGCCATGGCCACGCCTACAACTGGAATAGCTTCAGGAACACCAGATACAATTTTCACCGCCCAGTAACCAATCTGGTCCCAAGGTAGTGAGTAACCAGTAACACCAAAGCTGACAGTGATCACAGCCAAGATTACGCCGGTAATCCAAGTCAACTCACGGGGCTTTTTAAAGCCACCAGTTAAGTACACCCGGAATGTGTGCAATATCATCATCAAGACCATCATGCTGGCACTCCAGCGGTGGATAGAACGCAGTAACCAACCGAAGTTGACCTGGGTCATGATGTATTGTACCGAGCTGAATGCTTCTGCGACAGTAGGACTGTAATAAAAAGTCATGGCGAAGCCGGTGGCAAACTGGATGACGAAGCATACCAGGGTGATACCGCCTAAGCAGTAGAAAATGTTGACGTGTGGCGGAACGTACTTGCTAGCAATGTCATCAGAGATGGCTTGCACTTCCAAGCGTTCATTAAACCATTGGTAGGTTTTACTGCCAGTAACCTGCTTGGTGAACATGAAGTGATTAGTTTTTTATGAGTTGGATCAATTATATAGCCAACAGCGAAAACCACTGTAAGGCGTTAATGATGACAGGGGACTGAAGATGCAGCGACAGCAAGCCTCACGGCTTCGATCTAGGCGCTATTGGTCTAAAACAGAGAGTCGTAGCGACCTGAAGTGATAGCTTGTTCTAATGTACCCAATCCAAATTTAACACTTTTTCAAATTCGAGTCATCGTTGATTCCATGTCAAAGTGCAACTTTTCAAAGGTCGCACTTCTGGTTAATATTGCCTAAGCTTCACAAATTAACCGCAGACGCACCACACTACTTAATTCCAGTGATGTCTCGGCCATCTGTGACAGCATAAACATCATCTGGTCAGGGCGCAGCATCGTACCGTCATTGCGACAGCTTCCAATGTACCGAATCTCAGCAGCTTGGGCTTCAGCATTCAACAGCTCCAACTCAAACAGCCGCTCTCGCAGATTTACTTCGCGCTCCTTGCCAGACTTAGTAGTTTGGGTCTGCATGATTTCGGTGGCGGTCAAAACTGCGCCGATCGACCTTAACCACTCAACCTCAGCTTCGGCTTGAATTTTGAGGCGATACTCAGCTTGCTCTAGCACCTGAGTCGCCACCGGCTGAGAGAGAGGCATTTCCACGATCGAGTAAATCGGCAAATCAGCATTCAACTGCGCCGTTAACCGCTGCTGAAACTCATTAAGCTCCATTTTTTCACGCAGCTCAAACTCAATGATCTCACCATAGCTGGTGTAACCCAGCGACAGAGCATTGGCAGCCATGATCCGAGGAGCCGGATGAAAGCCACCCGAAAAAGCGATCGGCAACGCTGCACGACGCACCGCCCGATCGAACAGCCGCATCAAGTCCAAATGTCCCACCAAACGCATATCTCCCAGCTTGCCAAAAGTCAGA
This sequence comes from Synechococcales cyanobacterium GL140_1_metabinner_5_sub, assembly GCA_025359065.1. Taxonomy (GTDB): domain Bacteria; phylum Cyanobacteriota; class Cyanobacteriia; order Cyanobacteriales; family Chamaesiphonaceae; genus JAAFHZ01. Next base: position 86,991 of record JANYHM010000012.1, read on the forward strand.
CGTAACCGCTGGACTTTGGTAGTATCCACCTGAAAATGTCCCAAAAAATCTGGAATCGGCGGCGCTGATACCACTACATTGTGACCAAAATCGGTGCCGCAAACTCCACAATGACTACAGCCTTCAAAGGAACAATCAGGAACGATCGCCTCTTCCAAGGCCCGTTTCAGATCTTCTTGCAGCCACTGTTTAGATACCCCAGAATCCAAATGATCCCAAGGCAGCGGTGCATTCAAGATATCAGGATTTTCCACACCCCACTCACCGCTATCCACCTGGCGGTATTTACCGCTCAGACCCGCCGCCTTAATAGACTGTTGCCAAGCGCTAAAAGCTCGATCTAAGCTTTCCCACCAAGAATCCATGCCTGCACCCAGTTCCCAGGCTTGGCGAATTACGGCAGCTAAAGATCGATCGCCTCGTCCCACAAAGTCTTCCATCGCCGAAATGCGCACGTCGGTGTAATTGACTTTTAAACCTCGGCATTGATTTAGCTCATTGCGCAATAAAGCCTGCTTGCGCTTGAATTCTGTAGTGGAAACCGAGTGCCACTGAAACGGGGTATGGGGCTTGGGCGTAAAGTTCGAGATGGTTAAATTGAAATTCATCCCCTTGCGCTTTTGTCCCTGACATTCTCGTTGCAACCAGCGCACGGTATCGGCAATGCCAATCACGTCCTCGTCGGTTTCACCAGGTAAACCAATCATAAAATAGAGCTTGACTTTGTTCCAGCCCTGTTCCCAAGCGGTTTTAATCCCTCGCAGCAGCTCTTCGTTAGTCAAACCCTTATTGATAATGTCTCTGAGTCGCTGAGTCCCGGCTTCTGGTGCAAAGGTCAAGCTGCCCTGGCGCATACCGCCCACAATATGAGCAATGTTTTCATCAAATCGATCGACCCTCTGACTAGGCAATGACAAGGTAATATTTTCATCTTTCAAGCGATTCTTGATTTCTACGCCCACCGCTGGCAGTGCCAAATAATCGGAACAGCTCAAAGATAACAGCGAGAATTCATCATAACCAGTAGATCTCATCCCTTTTTCGATCGCCTCCACCACTGCTTCTGGCTCTACATCTCGCGCTGGTCTGGTAAGCATCCCCGGCTGACAAAACCGACAGCCCCGAGTGCAGCCTCGGCGAATTTCGACTACTAATCGATCGTGGACAGTTTCGATAAAAGGCACAATGCCGATCGAGTAAGCCGGAATTGGTGTGGCTACCCGCCGCAAAATTAGCTTGGGCACATCAGAACGACTCGGCACCACCAAGCCATCAGGCTGCTGGTGATAAAACTGCGGCACGTAGACTCCCGGAATTTGGGCGAGGTCTAGCAGTAGCTCTTCTCGACTCAAACCAGCCAACTTACCTTCTTCTAGTACCAAACCCATTTCTGGCAAAAGCTCCTCACCATCGCCCATCACCATCAAGTCAAAAAAGTCGGCGTAGGGTTCGGGGTTAGATGTCGCCGTCTGGCCACCAGCAAAAATCAACGGATATTCGCCAGACTGACGTTCTGCCCAGGTCAAGGGGATTTTGGCCAAGTCCAGCATTTCTAAAATATTGGTTGCGCCCAGCTCATAGCTGAGACTGAAGCCCAAAATATCAAAGTCTGTGAGAGGACGACGAGATTCTAGAGCAAACAGAGGAGTATTGGTTGCTCGCAGCTTGGCCGAGAATTCTGGGGCAGGGAGATATGCTCGATCGCACAATTGACGAGGCTGGACGTTGATGATGCTGTAGAGAATGATATGACCAAGGTTAGAAGACCCCACTTCGTAGACTTCTGGATAGGTCAAAGCCCAGCGAATAGTGGTGCTATCCCAATTTTTATGCACGGCTCCACGCTCGTTGCCAAGATAACGAGCAGGCTTGTTTATTTCGGGGGTCAACAAAGAGTCGATCGCAATCATGAGAATTCATCCTCCACAGCGGCACTCCCTATAGTAACGCAAGGGTGAATTTCACGATCTGTGAGCTTGAGTCACCAATTCCTTAGCTTACCAATGCTCCTAGCTTGTAAATAAAACTAGTATTTCTGTAAAAATAAGGGGCAGGCGTGACTTGCCTACCCTCTCGAAAACGGCTTTAAGAAATAAATAAGGTGCAATAAGTCTCGTTGTTAGCAAATCCTTTGCCAATCAGCTTGACTGGTTTAAAGGTTTCACCACCATCAGAAGAAACCATTACAGTGAGTTCTTGATCTTCAAAAGTTTGAAGTTCTTTGATTACCTGACTAATGCTTTTACTGTTAGCACCCCATTGATTATCAGATTCTTCTTTCATTTTATTTAGTCTCCTACACGTACTGTTAAATCTTCATTGTAAGTCCCCAACCTTGTGGTCTTATTTGCAAGGTTAGCCACTGAACTTGCACCTTTCCATGCACCACCATTATGACTATCTACATCCGGGCTGATATGTGTTAAACCTTTTACCTTTGCAATAACCAAATCGTCGATATCTTGGCCAGAAGGTTTGAAGATATTCGAGAAAATAAGACCTACTACACTCAACTTGTTGCCGATGGTCTAGAGTTAGCCGCAGCAGCTAATCGAACCGCAGCGGCGGCAATGAAGCTATCTGCTAATACCTCCCGAAACCTCGATCGACTGGAGCAAGACATCACTGAGCTAAAACAAATTGTAGGAATTGTGATCGACGATAGCCGAGCCGATCGCACCAGAATCAGAAACCTCGAAGAGCCAAATTGATATTTCCATTGGCTTGCATCCAGCACAACCAACAGGTAGAATGAAGGACTGTGCTCAAACACCCTAGTAGAAATTATGGCAGCTCCTAAGAAGAAAACCTCTAAATCAAAGCGTGACAGTCGTAAGGCCACCTGGGTACGCAAAGCTGCTGTGCAAGCAGAACGCGCCCTGTCTTTAGGCAAAGCAGTATTGAGTGGCAAGTCCACTAGCTTCATCTATATCGCTAAAACAGACAAAGAAGACGAAGAATAACCATTGGCAGCAATGCCTTGGTTTCTGGCCTGCTTCGCTTGCACCGCAGGTGATCGGAGAAGCGGGCTATTTTGGCATATTGGGTCTGGCTACGATCGGCATAGGACTAGTTGAAACAGTGGCTGTTTTGACCGGTGAAACCACTCGGGTTTTATCAATTGCTTCTTGCAAACCTGGATGATCGATTTGGGGTCTGAGCAAGTCCATGGCTATCCCAGGAACTTGTGAGTCGCTCACATAGTATTCTGTTATCTTGTTTTTCTTCACCCGCACCTGCCAAGGGGAGTTTTTCTCTCCTTGAGAGCGAGAACTAAATACTACTTCCCGATCGGGCGCTTTGATGCGAATTATCACCCGAGGAAAATCATCCCGGCGCACCATCTTGGGCTTGTATTTTTTAGACACCACCAATGGTGCTGTGGCCAACTTATCTAAAAAACTCTGAGTCAGATCTGCTGGCACCACAATCTTTTTGCTGTACTGCTGATGAATGTTGTAGCCGCCATAGCCGCCGATCGCAAAATGACCATCGCCAGCTAAAGCGGTATTTTCTAGCTTAAAGCGATAATGACGAACGATCGGGGTGATATCGGAATAGCCATTCCAATCATTTTCAATCTCTACACTCGTAGCATTGGTGAGGCTTCCTACCAGCCCACCGGGCTGGCCTTCTGGTGGGTGATTGCTGTTAATTTTCACTGCAATGCCAGACAGATTACAGCCTGACAACAACAAGGGAAGTAAAAAAATGACAAGAATTTTCGGCATAGACGAGCAAATGTCAGCAACTGTTCCCATCTTAACTTCCTACGGTGATTCAGGCCATCTTCTAGTACCGGCGAAATTTTGCCAATTCCACTGAATTTATTGACCTAGATTAGAAATCAAAATAAATGTAAGGAGAACCCTGACCGGGCAACACTAACATCCATACCAAATAAAACGCCACCGGAATCAAAAATAACTTTACACCCCAACCCAGCTCTAGTTTAAGCACTCGCCGCCAATAATAGATACCGCCTGTTACCAAACTCACAGCCAGCAAACAAGCCAAAATTTGGCCATTATCTAGCTTTACGCCCGCCTCGATCAACTTACTGGCAAACTGAGCATCAGCAGGCTTGCCCCACAGATTTTGCAATACCAACGTTGAGTTCGCCAGTTTGGGTAGCCGGAAGAATAGCCAAGCCATAAACACAAAGGGCTGAGTTAGCAACCAACCCAAGAACTGGCCCGATCGACTTGCCCAGAAAGCCTGCGCCGCCAGATTTTTAGCGGAGAAATGGGCTGTCAATCGATGGATCACCAAGGCTAAGCCATGCACAATTCCCCACACCAAAAAGCCCCAGTCGGCACCGTGCCAAATGCCAGCGATTACCATAATGGCCAGCAGGTTTAAACAAGTGCGCTTTAGCCCCTCATGAGAACCACCCAAGGGGAAATAGATATAGTGACGCAACCAATCACCCAAGGTAATATGCCAGCGCCGCCAAAAATCGGCAATGTTAGTGCTGAAATAAGGGAAATTAAAGTTCTCGGGCAGCTTAATGCCAAAAAACAGCGAAGTGCCTCGGGCAATATCTACATAGCCGCTGAAATCAAAATAGAGCTGCCAGCCATAGGCAAACAGCGCCAGCCATAAATCGATGCTGCCCGCTCGTTCTAAGTTGCTAGGATCCCAGACCAGGTTAACATAAGTTCCTAAACCATCGGCAATCCAAGTTTTTTTTACTGCCCCACAGGCGATCGACCACACTCCTTCTGCAATGATTTCGATCGTGGGAAATTTCAGGGCATTGAGCTGGGGTGAAAACTCGTGATAGTGGGTGATTGGCCCAGAGATCAATTTAGGAAAGAAAGCCTTATAAGCCGCATATTTCAGCAGATTTCCGGTAGCTGGACTGCCTTTGTAAACATCTACCAGGTAGGCGATCGATTCAAAAGTCAGAAAAGAAATGCCCAACGGCGGCAAAATATTACTGCGATACCAAAGAGCCGCGCCCTCCAATGCCGGAAAACCCAGACCTGCAAAGGTGGTCAGTAAAAATGGAATGTACTTAGAACCCAGCAACAGCAGCACATTAAAGGCAATTCCTAAAATCACCACCCGCTTGCGCTCGGCCTTGTTTCGGGGTAAAAAAGGCAGCTCACCAGGCTCCCGCAAATTGTTGCGCGCCGATCGATATTCAATAATCTGGCTTTCTAGCAGCAGCTTACCAATCCAAAAATTCACAAAAATAATCGTTCCTAACAAGCTCAGATTGAGCAGCAACAGTAAAGGCGGGCGATCTTTATAAAACAGGGCATAGAACAGCAAGCTAGAGATTACGATCGTCCATAGCTTACTCTGCTGGCCATCGGTACGCCAGTAAAAAAACAAGGTGCCCGCTAAAAATAGGGCGTAGAGCAGCGAAATAAAGTTCATTTGCTAGCTTTTTTGGGGGTAGCAGCGATTACTTGCCAATCGATCGGGGCAGTGCGGGCTAAATAAGTCGAAACCTGTTGGGCACCACTGCGGTTTAAGTGGCTAGGGTCAGAGTATAAGCTGTAATCCTGCATCCACAGCCCCACCAAGTCTACAAATTGCAATTTACCAGCACTAGCAAAGGTCTGCATGTGCTGCTTAAAGGCCAGCTCATATTTTTGGCGAGTGTTATCTAAATACCGATCGGACAAGGGTGCATTTACAAACACCAAAGGAATCTGCTGGCGCTGCAAGAACTCCACCGTTTGCCGGGTGGCCGCATCTTGGGTGCCTGCAAGATTGAAATTGGCATAGTCGTTGTCACTGTCACCAGAGACTTTCAGATATTTTTGATAGTAAGTACCTGGCTCAAACTCAGCTCCCAATGACAAAAATCCCGATCGATTAATTGCCTCGGCCTCTACTAATTCTGCCGCCGATCGCTCTCCTAACAGATGTGGCGGCAAAGACTGTAACGCTTGATGTAGTCGATCGCGCTGGCCGTAAGCCAGAGAAGCTTTGGATAAAGTCTTATTCAAAAAACTATCTACTGCCGCATAGCCATTGATAATAAACGGCTGAGATTTGGCGATCGCGGCTCCCTCACTGCCCGGTAACTGTTGGAAGCCGCGAGAATCAGCGATAGTGGCATAGGTGCGATCCGATCGACCATCATTAAATGCTCTGGCACCATCGGCCCAAATTACTAGCTTGGGTAACTGATTTGGTTGCAGTAGTCGTCGAACTAAAAGATCTACCACCTGTGCCGTAGCACCATTAATACCAAAGTTATAGACCCGCGCGTTAGCAAAACCTCGATCGCCCAGCTCTCGCTCTAAGATCTGCGGATCAATGCCGCGCATGGCTCTAGAGCTACCTACAATTAATACATCTGGAGCGCCTTTGGTAGCGCAGAGTTCTTGGTAGGCCGCCATTTTTTCATCGAACAAAGTATTGCCATAGCTTAGCGGTGACTGACTAGCGGGCGTGTGGGCGATCGATGCTTTCACTTGGCGAGACAACAAACTTCCACCGATATCCAAACCCATCATTAACACTAACCCGGCTCCTAACCAAGACCATAGCACTTTGCGAGAGAGTACATTTGGTGGACTAGCTGCTGGTCGCAGCCAGCCCTTGTTAAACAACCATTCTTGCCAGTTGGGGGTCGCGGGCTGAATCGGCAGACCGGTGGTATTGCTGGGTAATTGGAGAATTTCGACCCCAAAGTCAATCCCATGATTCCACTGGGTAGCATGTTGACCGGAGATCCGCCCGTGGATTCTGACCCCCAAAATATCTGGCAAGGCGATTTGACCAAGTACTTTAGAGATAGGGTCTACAATTTGGCTTTCTAAAGGACATACCGGGGATTCGCTCATAATGTGCAGCAGGCCCTTGCGCTTTAGTAACGAAATTCCAATGCCGCCGTTGATAAAAGTTTGATCGATGTCAGGATTCAACAGTCTTTGCAAAATAAATTTCAGAGCCTGCTCATCACCCTGCTGTGCCAAGACCAAAGGTGGCATGGTATAGCGGACATCATTTGCGCCCGGTAAATCTAGCCAGTGAGTCCAAAAGGGTGATTCTTCTTCTTTGGGCAGGCCATCAGACATGGCCTGTACGCCATAGATAGTGGCTCCTTGAATTCCTTGGGGGGAAAGCTGACTCAGTAAGGGCACAACGCAGTCGATCGCCTGTTGCTTGTTAGGAAACTGTACAGTGTTGCCCCGCACGCAGCAAAACAAATGCAGCCGCCAATTTTTCAGGATGCCCGAGACCTGCAAGCCATTGTGCCAAAGTACTGCATTAATCAGGCGGGTAATGGCCTGAATATCACCCCAAGCTGCCCAGTGATGGAGCAACACCAGTGGTGGAGTCAGGTCAACCCGCAGCCGCCAGTCTAAATTAGTCATGCCCGCTGCTACACAGCGAAATACCGCATCGGTAAAATCCGGGAGATCTAGCGATCGGAGCTGATATGCCAAGTCATCGGCTAGTAGCGAATAATCTAGGCTACGGTGTGATTCACAGCGCACCCATAGACGCTTAGTTAAAGGAATGCTCCAAGGTTTGACTTGATCTGGTGCTGACGATGCTTCTACTGTTTGAATCGAAAACTTAAATCGCGCGCCAGCAGGGCGCAAGACTTTACCCAGCGCCTCAGATAGTTCTCGGCGGAGGTGCTCATCTGGGTCAACTAAATTTTCGACTAGTTTCGTCAGCTCAGGTTCAATAAAGTTGCTCAACTCTCACCTCAAGACTGACTTGTGCTGACAAACTCATAATCGTTATTCTCAATTAACATCATCACACCCGGATCAAGATCTAAAATTAGGGGCTACCAAGACAGTGCCACGTGAACTGTTCAACGCCGCGTCGATACTGTATGATGAGTCCTGGCATTCAGTCCTACGGTATCGTGGAAACTGTCAGTACTCAATAACAAATATTACCAGCTACCGTTCGCCAATGGTTACTCCCATGGGTCAAGGGTGCTGCATTATTGACTTCCCAAATGACTCCCTAAACGAATGTCTGGCTAAGTTCACTGAAATTTGAGGTCTATCCATTGTTTTTAGATGACTCCAACCACGCTAGTAAAGCTGACAAACCGATCGGCCAAGCTCCAGTGAAATTGCTGGTCAGCATTGCCACTGTGCCCACCTTGGCGGCGATCGTCGGCTTGCAAGCCATATTGCAGCAGGTTCAAACCCTAGCAAATAGCAGTGAAGAAATTTTTCGAGGCGATCGACTGCCTTTGTTGCCTTTCCCAGAACCATCACACCTGGAATCATTGCAACAGGCTAGCTCTCAAACTCCCAGCTAGAGATAATTATCATGGGTCAGCAACTTCAACCGTTCCCGATCAAATCAATGGCGACAACTTCTCCTCACACCTCCTTGCAACAATATATTCAGTTCGTTGAAGATCTGTGGAAATCGATTTTGGCTGAAGCCTACGGTTCTCAGCTTATCGAGCTGTTAGAACAATTGCGCGATCTTTCTTCTCCCGAAGGACAGGCAACAGAATGCAGTGTTCATACTATCATCGCTGAGCTAAAGCTAGAAGATGCGGTAAAAGCCGTGCGAGCCTTTGCGCTGTATTTTCAGCTCATTAATATTGTGGAGCAGCACTGTGAGCAAAAAGATCGGCAGTCTTTTTTACGCAATGGTCAAAAGGTCAATCGGCTAGAGCGCTCTTTGAGTGCATTAAGTCCTGACCCTGATACTTTTCAGGCATTATTTACGCATCTGAAGCAAGTGAATGTACCGCCAAATATGATCGAAAATCTGTTAGCAGATCTAGATATTAACTTGGTATTTACCGCACACCCCACTGAAATTGTGCGCCACACTATTCGCAACAAGCAGCGGCGAATTGCCGGACTGTTAGAAGACCTCGATCGGCAAACCAATGATCCGAGCGAGCTGATGAACAGCGATGCTTGGGAAGTGATTCGCTTGACCGAGGCTTTGCGCGAAGAGATTCGGCTGTGGTGGTTTACTGACGAAATTCATCAGTTCAAACCCTCGGTGTTGGATGAAGTCGATTACACTCTCCATTATTTTGATGAAGTGTTGTTTGATGCGGCTCCTCAGCTTTTTCAGCGATTGCAATATTCCTTGAAGCAAATTTTTCCAGAGGTAGTTCCGCCCGCCCACGATTTTTGTCGTTTTGGTTCTTGGGTCGGCTCCGATCGAGATGGCAACCCCTCGGTGACTTCTCATGTTACTTGGCGCACGGCTTGTTATCAGCGGGGAATGGTTTTAGGCAAATATCAAGCAGCGATTAAAGAAGTGAGCAATTTGCTGAGCCTGTCGGCCAATCGCAGCCAAGTTTCAGCAGAGCTGCTCAATACCCTGGGGCGCGATGCTACCTATTTGCCCAAGCTGTATAGCAGTATTTCACACCGGTATATTCGTGAACCTTATCGGATGAAGCTCTGTTATATTGCCGAGAGGCTGAAAAATACTATTGCCCACAATGAGAAGGTAGCAGAGCGAGAAGTTTTACAATCTGATGGTCGAGAGACAGAAGCCGTCCATACCTATTACAATCACAGCTCGGAGTTTTTGGCGGAGCTACAAACTATTCGGCGTAGCCTCGAAGCCAATGGTTTGCTGGTGGGGGCGATTGAAAACTTAATTTGTCAGGTAGAAATATTTGGCTTCAATCTTACTCATCTAGATATTCGTCAAGAAAGCACTGTCCACGCCAATACGATCGCTAAAATCACTGATTATTTGCAAATACTGCCCAAGCCTTATTTGGAAATGAGCGAAGACGAAAAAATTCGCTGGCTGGCCACAGAGCTACAGACTAGACGGCCACTGATTCCTGGTGAGATCCCGTTTGGCAAAGAAACCAAAGAGAACATAGAACTTAGGGAAACAAAGGAAGCCAAAGAGGCTAGAGAAAAAGAAGCTAAAGAAGGCAAAGAAGCGAGAGAGGCAATCGAGACTTTTCGGGTGTTGCGCTTGATGCAGCAGGAGTTTGGCCTGGATATTTGCCACACTTACGTCATCAGCATGAGCCACGAGGCTAGCGATGTGCTAGAAGTGATGCTGTTGGCCAAAGAATCTGGATTGTTTGATCCGTCAACTGGCGTTAGCACTCTGCGAATTGTGCCGTTGTTTGAGACAGTAGAAGATCTGCAAAAAGCGCCCAGAGTAATGACTGAGCTGTTTACGCTGCCTTTATATCGGGCGGCACTAGCGGGCGGTTATGAAGTTACTGAGCCATTGTTGACCCCAGATTTACAGGAAGTAATGCTGGGCTATTCTGACAGCAACAAAGACTCTGGCTTTATGAGCAGTAACTGGGAGATCCACAAAGCCCAGTTGGCCTTACAGGCGATCGCTGACCAATATAATGTAAAGCTACGAATTTTTCATGGTCGCGGTGGCTCGGTTGGTCGGGGTGGTGGCCCTTCTTATGATGCGATTCGTGCTCAGCCCAGCAATAGTGTAAATGGTCGGATTAAAATCACTGAGCAGGGAGAGGTCTTAGCTTCTAAGTATTCTTTACCAGAGCTAGCGCTGTATAACTTAGAAAAAGTAGTTACAGCGACGATCGGGGTGAGCCTATTACCTGGTAGTTACGATGGCATTGAGGAATGGAATCAGATTATCGAAAATCTGTCGGCCAAGTCTCGTTACTATTACCGCAAGCTAATTTATGAACGCCCAGAATTTATTGATTTTTTCCATCAGGTAACGCCGATCGAAGAAATTAGTAAACTCCAAATTTCTTCTCGTCCTGCACGGCGCAAGGGCAAAAAAGATTTAGCTAGTCTCAGAGCAATTCCTTGGGTGTTTAGTTGGACACAGAGCCGCTTTTTGCTGCCTGCTTGGTATGGAGTTGGCGCAGCTTTAGAGGAATTTATTGCAGAGAATCCAGAAGAGCATTTCCGGTTACTGCGATCGTTTTATCGAGATTGGCGCTTCTTTAAAATGACTATTTCTAAAGTAGAAATGACTCTGGCGAAAGTAGATATGCAGATTGCTCGTCACTATGTGCAGGAGCTAACTTTGCCAGAAGACAAAGAAAAGTTCATGGCGTTGTTTGATGAAATTGAGGCGGAGTTCGATCGGACTGCTAAATTGGTGCTGGCGATCGCTGGTCATGATAATTTCTTGGATGACAACCCAGAGTTACAGCGATCGGTGCAACTGCGGAATGGCAGCATTGTACCTCTGGGCTTCTTGCAAGTTTCGCTGCTCAGTCGTCTGCGTAAATACGATTCCCAGCTTCCTACGGCCTATCGCGACAAGAAGAGCGATCTGTTAGATGGAGCACTATTGACTATCAATGGTATTGCGGCTGGCATGAGAAATACGGGGTAATCGATTATAAGCAGCTTTGGCAAAATCCAAGCTAAAATGCAAGCGCCCGATCAACCTCCGATAACTTTCGAGGCTTATCAATGTTTCTCACGGTCATCACCCCCACCTACAACCGCCAGCCGATTTTAGAAAAGTGCCTAACAGCCCTCGAAAATCAGCAGCTTACCAGCGCCGATCGATATGAACTACTAGTAGTCGATGATGGCTCTACCGATGGCACCGTAGAGTGGCTAGCTGCCAACCCCGATCGATTTCCCCATGTGCGGGTAGTCAGCCAAGATCATGCCGGGATTACCGCTGCTCGCAATTTGGGGGTGAACTCGGCACAGGGTGACGTGATTGTGTTTGTAGATAGCGATGTGGTAGTCACGCCATCCTTTTTGGAAACCCATGCAGCGGCTTTGAAGGGGGCGATCGATGCTGGCTCTGACCAACTTTTTACCTACGGTCGCCTGATTGCCACCTGTAATTTCGAAGATCCCACTGCCGAGCAAGCCAAAATCACTGATTTCTCAGCAGCTTATTTTGAAACCAACAACGTGGCCATTCCCCGCCATTGGTTGATTGATGCTGGTTTGTTTGATCCCCGGTTTACTCAATATGGCTGGGAAGACCTAGAGATGGGAGTAAGACTCAAGAAGATGGGCTTAAAACTAATCAAATGTCCCGAGGCACTTGGTTATCATTACCACAAGAAATTCTCTGCTGAAGAACTGCCAAACTTGGTCGAAAAAGAAATTCAGCGTGGTCGGATGGGCGTGGTTTTTTATCAAAAACACCCCACTACCGAAGTGAAAATGATGATTCAGATGACAATGCTGCACCGCATTCTTTGGGGTGTGCTGTCGGTGGGTGGCAGGTTAAATGAGAATACCTTGAAACCTTTGATTCAATGGTTGATCGATCGCAATCAATCTCAATTGGCTGAACAGGTTGCGCGTATTTTCCTAAATTGGTACAACGTTCAAGGGGTTTACGCCGCTTATAAAGAAAGCCAAAATCCTTAATTAATTTTCTCGCAATACATATCCTAAGCCCCGTACAGTTTGAATCAAACGTTTTTCACCTGCTTCTTGCAGCTTAATACGCAAATAGCGCACATAAACCTCAATCACATTGGATTCACCGCCAGATTCGTAGCCCCAGACATTTTCTAGGATCTGTTCACGGGTTAGAATTTCTGCTGGATGTTCCATCAGATAGCGCAACAGCTCGAATTCTTTGGCGGTGAGTTCGATCGATCTTTGTCCGCGCACAGCATGTCGAGTATCTAGATCTAGCATCAAATCAGCAAATACTAGCTTTTGGTGGCTGGCTGGTATGGCTTGCAGGTAAAAGCCTAAGAGCTTTAACAGTTCGCTGGCTTGGTAAGGCTTTGCCACATAGTCATCAGCTCCTGATTCCAGACAAGAAAGTCGATCGAGCAGATGGTCGCCGGATAGCAGCAAAATAATTGGCAGGGTCTGACCCCGATCACGCAGTTCCCGCACGAAGGTCAGGGCAGTGTTGCTGGCCAGCTCTCGATCAATTACTAATGCCTGAGGCAGAGAGTTTGCCAAAAATTCACGACCTTGGGCTAGATTGATCGCGGTAGCCACTTGGTAGCCAGCTTTGAATAGATCCACGTAAATCCGTTCGGCTAAAGCACCATCGTCTTCGATTAATAAGATGTTGGAAGTATTCATGAGTCATGGGTTCCGAGTAACCTTGCCATTTTAGCTGTCCCTGCCTGCTGATCGTTAGATAGCTGAGAATGGCTATGGGATCGATCCTGCCAAAATCGGTAATAATTGGCAGCAGAGCACTACGAACAAAAGACTCCATGGATATTAAGACGACTGAGAACTCTATATTAGAATGGCGCGGCGATGGCTTGGCGATCGGTTTTTGGGAAGATGACGTTGCCCTCAGTGGTGACTTGGCCTCATTAAATCAAGCCCTTCAAGGCATTCTACAGGCGGCGATCGAAGATGCCGAATTTAAGGGTGCCGTGGCCAGCACCGTTACGACCCGAGTAGGAATGGGGGGCAACTTTAAAAAACTAGTTTTAGTAGGTTTGGGCAAAAACGAAAATGTCAAGGTCGATCGGTATCGGCGGGCAGCCGCCAACATTGCTCGGGCAGCCAAAAAAGAGAAATGTGAAACCCTCGCCGTCAGTCTGCCCACCAGTGGCGATATCTCTGCTGCGCTGCTTACACAGGCCATCAGCGAAGGTCTGTGGTTAGCACTGCACGAAGATAAACGCTTTAAATCGAAGCCTGAAGAAAGCAAGAAAAATCTGAAAGAGGTTCATTTGCTAGGTTTGGCTGGCAACGATCCAGCAGTGGCAAAAGCTCAATCGATCGTCTCGGGGGTCAACCTCGCCCGTGAATTGGTGGCGGCTCCGGCCAACGTGGTTACTCCAGCAGCTTTGGCTGCCACCGCCCAAGAAATTGCCACTGCTTATGGTATGGAATTAAAGATCTTGGAACGAGCCGACTGCGAAGCCTTGGGCATGGGAGCTTACTTGGGAGTTTCTCAGGCATCCGAATTACCGCCGAAGTTCATTCATCTGATATATAAGCCAGCGGGGACTCCGCGCAAGAAATTGGCGATCGTCGGTAAAGGGGTCACTTTCGATTCCGGTGGTCTGAATATTAAAGGTGCTGGCAGTGGCATCGAAACCATGAAAATGGATATGGGCGGAGCAGCGGCTACTTTGGGCGCAGCTAAGGCCATTGGGCAACTTAAACCAGATGTAGAAGTCCATTTTATTAGCGCCGCTGCTGAAAACATGATCTCCGGGACAGCAATCCATCCGGGGGATGTGTTGACGGCCTCTAATGGCAAAACGATCGAAGTAAACAACACCGATGCCGAAGGACGCTTGACCTTGGCAGATGCCTTGGTTTATGCCGAGAAGCTGGGCGTAGATGCCATTGTAGACTTGGCGACTTTGACCGGGGCTTGCATTATTGCCTTGGGCGATGATATTTCTGGTTTGTGGAGTCCTCAACAGGATTTGGCCGACAGTATTTTGGCCGCAGCAGATATAGCGGGCGAAAAGTTTTGGCAGATGCCCATGGAAGAAAAGTACTTTGAGGGCTTAAAGTCTCCGATCGCCGATATGAAAAACACGGGGCCTCGGGGCGGTGGTTCTATTACTGCAGCACTGTTTTTAAAACAGTTTATCAACGAGGTGCCATGGGCGCACCTCGATGTAGCGGGGCCGGTATGGGCAGATAAAGACAATGGAGTAAATAATGCCGGAGCTACTGGTCATCCCGTGCGTACCTTGGTGAATTGGGTGCTTGCTTATAGCAAATCAGGATCGGATGAAGTATAATATGCTTATTTACTAGAGGAGAAACTTAGTGAAAGCATATTCAGTAGATCTGAGACAGAAAATCATTGATACTTACAAATCTGAAGTCATGTTAACACAACAGCAATT
>JANYHM010000022.1 GCA_025359065.1 Synechococcales cyanobacterium GL140_1_metabinner_5_sub
TTGCTGTTGTGTTAACATGACTTCAGATTTGTAAGTATCAATGATTTTCTGTCTCAGATCTACTGAATATGCTTTCACTAAGTTTCTCCTCTAGTAAATAAGCATATTATACTTCATCCGATCCTGATTTGCTATAACAATGCCGCAGAAAAAGCAATTCGTCTTGCGGTAATCTGGTGGCGCACCAGTTTTGGCTCAGACTCTGCTGCTGGAAGCGAATTTGTGTCTCGATTGCTTACGGTAGTCTCTTCTTTGATCCTTCAGGAGCGGAATATTCTAGAATTTTTGTCTAAGTCTGTTGCGGCCAGATGTTCTGCTCAAGTTTCTCCATCTCTCATTCCCTAGACCCCTAAACTTCTACATAATACATGGAGATAAAAATGATTGAAATAAATGGAGTGAGAATGATGTAAAATATATTATTCAAGGCGATTCTAGATAATGATCTTGCCTTTGTTAAAAATCTCTTGGATAATGGCGAATCACCAAATACAACCCATATTAAGTTGTATCCACTACAGATAGCTATTAGAGAAGGTCATGTTGAGATTGTGCGTATCCTTATTACAGCAGGAGCAAATATAAATAATGGTGAAGAGTTTTCCCCAATTTATGAAGCAGTATCCAATGAAAATGTTGCTGTGGTTAAATTATTAGTAGAAGTGGGTGTAGAACTCAATCAACCAATTGATAAGGATGATAATACGGTTCTTCTAGAAGCGGTTTCGGTTGGTAATTTTGAGATTGTAAAGCTCCTAGTTGAATCCGGTGCCGATCCCAATGTGTGGGGGGAGTCAGGAACGCCTCTTTTAGTTGCGGTAGAAGAGGGGGATTTAGAAATTTATGAATTTCTTTATTCAAAAGTTATAAATGATGAAATAAAAAGAATGGCTGATGAGCATTTTCTTACGTATTTTCCATCGGCATTAGAAAAAAAAGAAAAAAGGAACAAATTAGTTGAATCTTTTGTGAGTGCGGCAGATGAAGGTAAATTAAAAAAGGTAAAAGAATACATCACTAGCGGAGTCAATGTTAATGCAATTAACAGTGAAGGGGAATCCGCATTAATCAATGCAGCCATAATTGGTCATGTTAATGTAGTTAAAGCACTACTACAAGCAAATGCAAATCCTGATGTGTTTTTTTTAGGTAAAGACGGCGTATTTAAAGCAACTGCCTTAATGGAGTTGCCTATGGCACGCTGGAACACAAAAAGAATGGAGATCATACAAGAATTGATTAATTATGGTGCAAATATAAACCTAAGCGACTCCTGTGGTAGAACAGCATTAATGCTTTTTTTAGATTGGAATGATTCTCCAGATGAGCAATATGAAGCTATTAAATTATTACTTTTTAATGGTGCCGAAGTAAATGTTAAAGACGTTGACGGATTTACTGTATTGATGAAAGCTAGAGCTAAAAAACTAGATAAGATAATAGCATTTCTTGGGTTGTATGGTGCTAAATAATATGAGTTTAGAATAAAGCAAATCGAAAACGGGTATAGCGACGATTTATGCAATTTATTGCCTGGTTATGTCACTGGTCAGACCGTGACTAATAGCACTGGAACCTCTACTAGCAACATTGTTTACGATGCTAGTGGTCAGGTGGCTTCACAGACAAATAGTGTAGGAACTACTGGCTATCTGTATAATGCCAATGGTTATGTCAGTCAGATTACTTCGGCTAATGGCAGCATTATTAGCTATGAGCATGACAGTCAGGGTAGAATTATTCAGCAGACTGAGAAGGCGAATGTTGGTTTGATCGGCTTAATAACGAAGTATTCTTTCGATGTTTTGGGCAATCTGTTAACTGTGACCGATTCTCGGAATCGAGTTACTACTATGACCTATGATGTGGTAAATCGTATGGCTACTAAGACTTTGCCCAACGGCGTGAAAACGGTTTATTCTTATGATGACCTCGATCGAATCATCAACCTCACTTATACCAAGGCCAACGGGACTGTGTTGGTTTCGGAAACCTATACTCGGAATGCTGGCGGTGAGCCAAGTAAGGTATTGAGAGAGGATGGAAGCTATACTCTGTATGAGTATGATGCGGCTTTGAGATTGAGTAAGGAGGCTGTTTATAATGCTATGCAGCTCCAACGTTCTGCGATGGGCTAGTTTTGAAGACATTGAAGCTCTGGCTCATGGGCTGCCCATGCTTTCTAAGAGAAGCTATCGAATTGGCAGTGAGCAAGGGATCATCGTTTTTCGGGCTGCTGCGATCGATTCTGCTTCGCGGACACTGCGTGAACAGCGATACCGGTGGGTTGTTGCTTTGGAAACCATCAGTAATGTTGAAGGGGGCTGGGGTTCGTTCGCATAGCATTTCCGTAGGAGAATCGCCGCGTCTGTTAATCCGCCGTCGATATAAAAGAGCCTCAACACATTACATGTCAAGGCTCTTTCTCAAAAATCAAAGATTAATTCTGGTTGCGTAGCTCAGATGCCACTGCCAAAATCTCTGACCAGCGCATTTCTAGTTTTTTCTCGGTGAGTTTTACCGCCTTCATGATCTCTCGATCGGCGATCTTGCTTTGCTTCAGCTCTAAAATAATCAGTTGATCTGGATTCAGCTTAGAAGTAAATACTTCCCACTGCACCTTGGTTAGGCCCAGCTTCTGATCGATTTCAGCACCTAGCCATTGCAACACCAGTTCCCAGCTCGATACTCTAGCAAACTTTTCGATGTGGTATTTAAAGCGCTGCTGTAAATAATCTCGCTGTCTAGCATCAATGCCCAGAATCTCTTCGATTTCGGGAGCCGATAGATCTTCGAGCTTCAACAACAAATAATCTATGCACTGCTCTTGTCCTTGACCGCGCAGATGCTCAATGAGCTGACCAATTACCCGATCGCGCAGAGCACTTTCGCTCATATCGCTGCTATCGGCCACCATCTTCGATCGCAACTGTTGTAGCAAACGACTGTTGCCACCGCCTTCACCATCGTCTTCTTTAGCCGTATCAAACGCCTGTTCAATATCTACCGTGGCATCGGCAGGCTGGCGCTTACTGAAAGTCTGCGCACGCAAGATAATAAGCTGTTGACTGTTGCCGAAATGCAAATGAATGCGGCGCTTGGCATAGCATTCGGTGAACACCATATATTCTGCTAATTGCAGCAGGCTGCGGGGCTGATAGTCATTAGGCAGTTCATTTTCACGACGGAAAGCTTTAATCGATTCTACATAGAAATCTTGCAAAAAATCTTCAATTAACGAGTAGCGGCCTTGAAAGCTTAGTTGAGCATGGGGTGGACTGATATAGCGATAGACAATGGCACTTAAATGACTATGTAGTTCTATTCTGCCCCTTCTCGAACCCAATTCATAATAGGATACGCATTTTGTGAGGCGGTGTTTGGCTAAGCCCAGTAGCCAAGAATCACTTTCGCCAGAGCTTTGAATTCGATCGCTTTTGCTGCAAATCCGTTCTACTTCGTTGGCAATGCGATTAGCAATAACTTCAATATGAGCTGGCTTGCCCTTAGTGTTTTCACTTAAAGATTGGTAAAGTGCGACCCGTAACGGCTCTTTGCTGCTGAGGGCAACATTGTCGAGCTGTTGTTTTTTGCTTTTGCTCGAATTTTTGAGCAGTAGATTGTCCGATGCCGTGACCACCACGTTCATTTTTCTGTCCCTGATAAAGTTTTGTAAACAAATGATGTGCTTACATAACTGAATCTAACTTTTCAATGCCAGATCCCTGGGCGAAATGTGTCACTAAAACAACGTGTCCACCGTCACAGCTAGACTGAAGATAGTAAAGCAGTAGTTTTTGTGTGTCTAAGTTCTTGTAGAACAAGGGTTTCGTCAAGATATAAGCTGCTATGATACAACCGACGTTTCTAATCATTGTCCACAGACAGTTCGTAAACTGGTACATTTAGCTACCAGTTCAATAAGTATTTTTAGCTATTCAACCCAGCCTGAAATTTCTGCCCAACCCTTTCCCTGTCGTAATACTACGGGTGATTGCTCACTTACATCTAACACTGTCGAAATACTATTGGTTGCAGCAGAGCCATCATCAATCAAAATATCTACTAGTTTGTCTAAAGAATCAAACAGTTTGGCTTTGTCTAGCTCAATGAGCAGATTCTCGTCGCCGTCTTCATCTTCTATGTTCAGGTGGGCAGAGGTAGAAATTAGAGGATTACCTAACTCGGCCATGAGCGCCTGACAGACCGAGTGGTCGGGAACTCTAATACCGGTGCTTTTGCGTTTGGGGTCTTGAATAATTTTGGGCACCAGCTTAGTGGCGGGCAAAATAAAGGTGTAAGGTCCTGGCACAAAATGCTTCATTAACCGATAGGCTTCATCCCGAACGATCGCATAGGTAGCAATGTCAGATAAAGAAGAGCACAAAAAAGTCAGCGGCTTGTTATTGGTAAACTGCTTGATCTGCCGGACTCGATCGATCGCGCTTTTTGATTGCAGGTCACAGCCGATCGCATAGGAGGTATCGGTGGGATACACCGCCACTGCGCCACCCCGCAGCTTTTTAACAATTTCTTCGATGCTTCTAGCTTGTGGATTGCTGGGGTGAATTTCGTAGAGCTTAGCCATAAACAATACCCGAGTAGACATGTGGGTTTATTTTACCCGATAGCACTGGACTGGCTGACTTTCGCTGTGATAAGTTAAATTACTAATGTTCAATCTGCGACTACCCCAAGACCCTTGCTGCCTTCAACATTTTTGGCTACCGATGTGCAAACTTTTTGCCAAGATTTTTGTGACCTGTTGCCCTCTCAAAAAATCTTGATTTTACGTCAATATGGCTTAGAGCGCTATCGTCAGCTATTGTGCCAGTTGATACCAAGCCCCGGAAATTTGCGCTGCTTAGGAAAATTTTTCACTCAGCCCGATCGAATGAAGTTTCCACAGCTCCAAGGCACTGATCTGGTTGGGTTGGATTTGAGCCAAACTAATATGATCCGAGCCAACTTTACCGATGCTAATTTGCAAAACTGTAATTTGCAGGGAGCTGATATTATTTTTGGCAACTTTACCCGCACTAATTTGACCCAGGCTAATTTGCAGGGCTGTACTTTGAATGAAACCTGCTGGCAAGACTCGATCGTCCTTGACTGTATTTTACGCAACAGCAAAGGAATACCCCTGTGGCAGCAACAGGGGTTGTTGACCAAAGGGGCAATTTTTGTAGACTGATGAAAGCCAAGGGTCACTGAGCCGTAAGTCTCTTAAACGACGATCGGTTCGCGTAAGGTTGCTGTTAAGTGATAGTGACCATTTTAGCTATCTTGGTTATTCGCCATCAGCCAAGGTTTGCACATCACCAGTCGAATTGAGAATCAACCAAACTTTTTGATCTTGTTGACCGTTTTTAGACACTGCTTCGCCCGGTTTCAGGAAGCCAGTTTTATTAAGGTAAATCCGCGATCTTTCATCGACACCTTCTAGAGAGACAACTTTGCCATTTCTACCGACATTTACTTTGTACTGTAAGCTGCCATCAAAGTTGGGGTCAGCACGCCAAAATCCTTGAAAATAGCTTTGCAAGCCTTTGGCTTGTACCGATTCTGATGGAGTAGTAGGGGGTAGGTCTAAATTTTTGGCACTATCAACTTTAGGTATTGCAACTGGGGTATTGAACAGACCAGAACCACCACTACCTAAATCAATGCCTTGACCTATCGCTGTACTAGGGAAATCGTTATTTGGTTCAGGGTTTTCTGCCAGGGGCTTTTGACGCGATCGAGGCCGGGAAACTTTTTTCTCAGGAATATCATCAGTGGGTGGTTTGAGACGTGGGTCATAACCATCAGCGATATTACCCACGTTGCTTTGAGGTATGTTGCGTGGAGGCAAGGCCGAGCCGCCATCTGATGGGCCTTTTTTAGGTTTACTGGCACCTGCGGCGGCCTGAGCCTGTCTGGCGGCGGCAATAGCTTTGGCTTGAGCGCTGCTATCGGGTTGATTTGGTAAGCCTGTTTGTTGGTTAGTGCCACTATTGAAGGGATAGCGGGTATTGGGGTTGGTGGGTATTGGATTGCCACTGCCGTTTCTAGGAATAGCATTACCTGTTCCTCCCTGGTTGGGGTTTTGACCAATTGGAGTACCCAGTTGGGAATTTAAACCACCAGCGCCTATGCCACCCAGAGTTGTGCTAGGAGTTGGCAAAACGGCAGAAGGCGTGCCCACACCACTAGAGATAATTGGATCGTTTGGTTGGTATGGGGTAGGGATATCGGTGGGGGCTGTGGCCACTTGGGTAGTAGGAGTGGCGGGTTTTTTGGCGACCGAACTACCACCTTTAAATTGACTACTCAAGAAAGGGAAAGCTATGATTAGTGCTGCCATACCGCCTAGACCCAACCAGAGAGGAATAGAAGTGAGAGGTGAACGAGAGAAATCTGGTAACTCTGGTAAGTTGAGGCTGCCCAGGCTAGGTTTGGGCATTTTAAAGCGATCTTTGCTGGGATTGGAACGCTCTAAAAGTGATGATTCTGTTTCCAGTCCATATAAATCTTCCGATGATCCTGATTCTGGAGTATTAGCTGAAGGTAAGACCACTCTGGGCTCTTCTACCTCGGATTTTTCAGATTTGAGGGAAGTGGTCTTGTTATTGTTAGTCATGGCTTCTGGGGGTAATACAACTGGTTGGACAAGTGTTTCAGATACCGATGCTACGGCTGCTAATTGTTCTGGCTCTGCTTCTACTACTGGAGTCATTCCTTCATTTAGAGCACTGGATAAATCAAATAGCTGGAGAGTGCTCAAGGACATGGTGGTGGTATTGGCATCGGCACCACTGCCCAAGTAAAACAGATGTCGAGATAGTCCATCGGCTTCAATGCGGGGTTTTTCGTCGTTTACCTTCAGCGCATCGATCGGTCTATGTTGTAAGTCGCTGCTGTTGATGGTGTCATCAAACGCAGTCGATTTGGGGAGCTTGCCTATGTCCTCACCGTTTATTTGGGGGAGAGGAGCGCGGGATACTAGGTTTTTTACGTAGTCTTCGACGGTGCGATGCAGTGACTCTAATTTGGTGCGATCGCCTTCTACTTGCATTGGCTCCAACTCTGGCCGGTCTGGATCATTAACGGTCAAAGAAAACCGCAGGGGGTTGGGCTTATTAAATTTCATCCAGGCCGGAAACGGCGACTTTTTATCGTCGATCGACAGTTCGCAGGTGTTATGTACAAATTGACGGGGTTGCAGGTTGGGGGAGTTCATAAGCTTAGTTGGAGAGAGAGCGGTGGAGTAGAGACGACCACAAGTATTGATGACCGTTGGGGCCGCTGTAAAATAATAAATCGGTCAATAGTTTACAAGCAGCTTTGCTGAGCTGCTCCGGAGGAATAGTCGGCACATCTTCCATCCGATCTTGATAGAGTTCGACGAATCGATCGGTGTAGTCTGCCAATACAGGCTCTTGTTGAGGCAGTCGATCACGCCGCCAGGTGTCTTCCAACACGCCAACTGCTTCGCGGATTTTGGCTTGCTCTTGCTTTGCTAAATGGCAAGCAATCAAAACCAGAGCGCGACCTTCTTCAATATCGAGCTTTTTGCGGCCACCAGAGCTTTTTCGTTGGGGGTTCGATTGACGCAAGCGCCAGAGACTAACCCGATCGGCAACAATAGCTTCTAGACCTAACTCTTTAGCTGCTTGTAGCATAGACTCTGAACCCAATCGAGTAATGGCTTCCAATCCGAGGAGCACCAAGTCTAATTGAGTTTTAATGTTGTCTAGCTGCGGGAGTTCAAGAGATTGCTGCAAAGCTAGCTCTTCTAACTTGATATTGGATGCAGGCATCTTGGTGCTGGAATACATAATGATTAAGTTAGTTGAAATAGCTAGCCAACAAAGCGTTGTTACCAGTATTGCAACAGTTCGATTATATCTGACAAGGTTCCCGACTAGGTGCGGTAAATTAGCCGATCAAATAGGCATAATTAGTTCAGCCAATTATCGCAGGTGGATTGACCCGAAATAGATTTACTTGAGATGGATTTATTTGAGGTAGACAACGCTTACTCCGGCTCCGCCATCAGGATTACTGGCTAGTTCTACCTTGCTCACTTGGGCATGAGTCTTAAGAAAATCGTGAATCCCTTCTCGGAGTTTGCCAGTGCCTTTGCCATGAATCACCCACAAGATACCGCTGGCGTAAGCAGCATTCATGGCTCGATCGACAGCAATTACCGCCGCATCGACTCTTTGACCACGTACATCGATCGTGTTACTGGCAGTGCGGATCAGAATGGTTTCTTTCTTAGCAGCGGGAGGCTGAAAAGTTTTGGCTGGCTTGGGAGAGACTTTGGGTTTTTCGCCGGTTAAAGATTCCACATCTTTTAAGGCGACAGAGACACTCATTAAGCCCAGTCGCACTTGGAGATTGCCTCGATCATCAGCGACAGTTAGTACCTCAGCAGTTTGACCGAGCCGGGGAACGCGAATTCTTTCGCCGACTTTGGGTTGGTAGCCGACAGGGAGCGGTGCCCCAGTCACAGAAGGTGTGGCGCGCTCTTGGATGATTCGATTCAGTTCAACGGTGGCTTGTTGAGCATCTTGGCCAGTGGCAGTGCCTTTTTGGAGCTGACGGATAGTTTTGGCAATTTCGGCCTTGGCAGCATCAATTTCGGCCTGAATTGATTGGTCTTGGGCGATTTTGAGCTGTTGCTCTCGGGCTTGTAATTCGGCGGCTTTTTGGCTGACTTCTAGGTAAAAGGCTTCGGCTTGCTGCAATAATTCGGCGGCAGCCTGGGCTTTTTCTTCTTGGAGGCGGCGCTGGGCTTCTAAGCCGGCAATAATTTCGTTGACTTCGCTGCCTGCTAAGCCCACTTGGTTTTCGGCGGCTACTATTACCTCTTCGTTTAAGCCCAAGCGACGGGCGATCGACAAGGCATTGGAACGACCAGGAATGCCCCATAGCAACCGATAGGTAGGTGACAAGCTCACATCATCAAACTCTACCGAGGCGTTTTCAAACCGATCGTCTTCGTATTTGAGGGCTTTTAGTTCGCCGTAGTGAGTAGTGGCGATGGTAAGGTATGCTCGATCGGCTAAATATTGCAGCAGGGCACGGGCAAGGGCGCTGCCTTCGGCTGGATCAGTCCCGGCACCAACTTCATCAAGTAGAACTAGGGAGTTTGGTGAAATTTCAGCTAAGATATGGCCAATGCGCCGGATGTGGCTAGAAAAAGTCGAGAGACTTTGCTGTAAAGATTGTTCATCGCCAATATCGGCGAGTACTTGGTCAAACCAGGGTATTTCTACTGGTTCTTTGGCGGCCACATATAGCCCAACTTTGGCCATGAGGGCGGCGATCGCCAGAGTTTTTAACGTCACTGTTTTTCCCCCAGTATTAGGGCCAGTGATGGTCACAACTTGGGTATGGGGCTGAATCACCAGGTCGGTGGGCACCACGTCGCCACCCTGCTCATGCTGCTGTTGCCAGACCAGCAAAGGATGACGGAGTTGGCGCAGGGTGATTTGCTGTTTTTCGGTGATTAAGCGGGGGGGATTGGCTCCTAGCCAGTTGCTGTAACGGTAGCGGGCAGTGGCTAAATCGATCGCGGTAGCCACGACCAAGAGAATTTCTAGATCTTCGCCAACGGCGGCGACTTTGGCGCTGAGTTCTCGACAGATAATTTCGACTTCGCGCTGTTCTTGGCGCTGAAACTGACGAAGCTGGTTGCCCAGGCTGACGATCGCATGGGGTTCTATATACAAAGTAGAGCCGCTAGCCGAAACATCATGAACCACGCCGGGGATAGTTTCTTTGTGGGTGACTTTGACCTGAATTACAAACCGATCGCTGCGTTGGGTAATTACGGGCTGGTGAATGGCGTTGCTATGCCGTTGCAGAATGTTTTGTAAAAGCTTTTGAATGCGATCGCGGGTGGTTTTGAGTTCGATTCTGATCAGGCGCAGTTTTTCGCTGGCTCGATCGGTCACGTCCCCGTGGTCATCGATGCAGTGATAAATTTCTTGTTCTAGCTCGGGGTAGGTGCGGATATTGATGACTAGTTCTTGCAGGGTGGGGATATCTTCACTGCTGTCGATCGATCGACGAATCCGACGCATTCCTGCGAGAGTAGTAGCCACGTCGTAAAGTTCGCGGCCATTGAGTATCCCTTGCACACTGGCGCGCTGTAAGGGTTTGGTGACATCACAAATTCCTTCAAAGCTGAGACTGGCACCAAGCTGCTGCTCCAAAATGTCGATTTCTTTGGTCTGGTTGAGCAGTTCTTGGCTCTGTTGAATGTTGGTAGGGATCAATAACTGCCGAGCAGCAGCTAGCCCGAGTTTGGTGGCGGTAAATGTGGCCAAGTGTTGACCAATCCGCGCCCATTCTAGGAGGGTGAGAGTTTCAGAAGCGATCGAATAGGAAGGATTCAAGAGAGATCTGGTGGAAAATTGACAATGGATAACCTGTACTCATCTTTTACTGTGATCTATCTATCATCAACTGTCAACGTTGGAGAAAACAAAGCGATCTCCTTAACCTACGATCTCTGGTATTATTCAACTGCTGTTTTAGATCTGCAAAGATCCTTTCGGCAGCAATTTCAGGCTGAGTTAAACTTTAGTAAAGCGAGCATAGAGGGCAATCAATAGCCATGAGTATTAACCTAACTGCTGAACAAGAATCGATAGTTACTAATCTGATTGCGACCGGTGGTTTTCAAACTGCCGATGAAGTTTTGCAAGCAGCACTGACACTACTAGAAACAGAGCGAGAATCTCATCAAGCTTGGCTATTGCGCACCCGTGAACTAGTAAGTAGAGGAATAGAGTCACTAGAACAGAGTGATGGAGAAATATACACAGAGGAAAGTCTCAATGAGTTAATTGATGAGATTAGAATTCAAGAACGCACTAAATTGGGGACACCCAAATGAGCTTTGGCATTCGTTTTTCAGATCTTGCCAAACAAGATTTGCGGGATATTTGGCGGGGGTTAGCAGAATATAGTGAGCTATCTCTCGCTGATCGCACTTTAGAAAAAATCAAGTCTAAGTTGCGGCTATTGTCCCAGTTTCCAAACTCCGGTCGTGTGCGAGATGAATTATTACCAAATCTCAGAAGCTATCCAGCCGAAGATTACCTCATCTTTTATCGCTTTCAAGAGGGAACCGTGGAAATCGTCAGAGTTCTTTACGGACGCAGGGATATAAATACAATTTTTGATGAACCAGAAGCATAGCCGATCGAGACCAACAAAGCCTTTGCGAATAAAGATTTTTGAAAGGTGTGGTCATCTCCCATAATGGATAAGAGACATCGTTAGGCATCGCTAGACATGATTACGGGTGAGTTGAAATCGCAGGTAGATAAGCTGTGGACGACCTTTTGGAGTAACGGCGTGAGTAATCCGCTCTCGGTAATCGAGCAGATTTCGTATTTGTTGTTTATTAAGCGGTTAGACGATCTGGAGCTGGCGAAGGAAAAACAGGCTCAACGCTTAGGCGGCAAGATTAAAAATTCAACTTTTGCCCCAGAGCAACAAAATTGTCGGTGGTCGCAGTTTAAGAACCAGAACCCAGAGGCGATGCTGAAAATTGTCAGAGACCAGGCATTTCCGCTGATCAAGGAGCTAGGAACGACGGGGGGGACTTATGCGGTGCATATGAAAGATGCGACGTTTTTGATTGCCAATGCTTCGCTACTGGCGAATGTGGTGGAGCAGATCGATCGAATGCCAATGGAGGATCGAGATACTAAGGGGGATCTGTATGAATATATGCTCTCGAAGCTGACAACGGCGGGGACAAATGGGCAGTTTCGCACGCCTCGGCACATTATTAAGCTAATGGTGGAGTTGATGGCTCCGACGGCGCGAGAGGTGGTTTGCGATCCGGCTTGTGGCACTGGGGGCTTTTTGGTGGCGGTGGCAGAATATCTGCAACAGCAGCAGGATAGCGAGGGTAATTTGGTTTTAAATGGGCAGGGCAATCGGGAGCATTTTAATAGTGAGATGTTTCATGGGTTTGATTTTGACCCGACGATGCTCAGAATTGGCAGCATGAATATGATGCTGCACGGAATTGAAGACCCAAAGATCGAGGCGCGGGATTCGCTTTCGGAAGATCATGCGGGGGTGAATGAGCAGTTTACGCTGATTTTGGCGAATCCGCCGTTTAAGGGTTCGGTAGATAAGGAGGGGATTGCGACGAATCTGAGTAAGGTGATTGATACGGCCAAGACGGAGTTGCTGTTTGGGGCGTTGTTTTTGCGGTTGCTCAAAAAAGGCGGAAGGGCGGCGATTATTGTACCGGATGGGGTGCTGTTTGGTTCGTCGAATGCTCACCGGAAGCTGCGAGAAATTTTGGTGGAGACTCATAAGCTGGATGGGGTGATTTCGATGCCGTCGGGGGTGTTTAAGCCTTATGCGGGGGTTTCGACGGCGATTTTGATGTTTACTAAGACGGGGGTGGGGGGCACGGATGCGGTGTGGTTTTATGATATGCAGGCGGACGGGTTGTCGCTGGATGATAAGCGGCAGCCGGTGGAGCAGAATGATCTTCCTGATCTGTTGCGGCGATGGCATTCTAGGGATCTGTTGAAGGATGTGGATCGGGGTGAGCAGGCGTTTTTTGTACCGAAGGAATTGATCGTGGAGAATAGTTATGATCTCTCGATTAATCGCTATAAGGAGTTGGAATATGCGGAGGTGGTGTATGAGTCGCCGAAGGTGATTTTAAACAAGTTGAAGGTACTGGAGGATGAGATTCGGGTTGATTTGAATGAGTTAGAGGGGTTGTTAGGATGAAAACTAAATATTCTAGAATCCCAATTGGAAATTTAGTTGAACAAGTCAAGAAATGGAATCCTCAAACAGACAAAAATAATCAGATCATCACATATCTAGATATAGCTTCTGTTAGTAGAGAATCAAAGAGAGTTGAAGAATCAACAGAAATTGAATCTCATGAAGCTCCAAGCCGTGCCAGACAGTTAGTTTTAAAAAATGATGTTTTAGTCTCAACAGTACGTCCAAATCTTAATGCAGTCGCATATTTAGAGGATAAATTTGATGGTGCAACAGCATCAACAGGTTTCTGTGTCCTCAGAGCTAAATCTAATAAGCTTGATTCACGATATTTATATTATTGGGTGCGTACAATTTATTTTATTGATGATATGGTGCGAGAAAGCACTGGAGCAAGTTACCCAGCCGTATCAGATTCAATTATCAAAAATAATGAAATCCCTCTGCCATCCCTAGAAGAACAGAAGCGGATTGCGGCGATTTTGGATAAGGCCGATCGAGTGCGACGCAAACGGCAAGAGGCTATCCGATTAACTGAAGAATTAGGTCGATCGATCTTCCTCGATATGTTCGGCGATCCAGTCACAAATCCCAAAGGCTGGGAAATTATAGAGATAGACCAAATTGTTGATGCAATTGAATCAGGCTGGAGTCCAAAATGTGATTCACGTATTGCTGAAGCTGATGAATGGGGCGTATTAAAGTTGGGTGCGATTACTTGGGGCACATTTAATGAAAAAGAAAACAAAGCACTATTACCAGATACAGCACCAAAGACAGAATTAGAAGTAATATCTGGAGACCTCTTGTTTGCTAGGAAAAACACATATGAATTGGTGGGAGCTTCTGTCTATGTACATCAAACTCGTCCAAAATTATTACTACCAGATCTGATATTTAGATTGAAAGTAAATAATAAAATCAATCCTATATACCTTTGGCAAGCATTGAGTCAATCATCTATGAGAAAAGAGATTAGTTGTCTTGCAAGTGGTTCATCTGGCTCCATGCCAAATATTTCAAAAGCTAGATTGCGCACATTGAAAATTCCTTTACCTCATTTAGATTTGCAAAGTAAATACAGTGAAATTTCAGGTAAGTTCTGGGAAAATCAAGAAGTTTTAAAAGAACACACAAAACAATCAGAAAATCTATTTGACTCTCTGTTGCAAAGAGCTTTTCGAGGGGAACTCTAAACGCGATCTTGGTGGAGATGGTGGAAGTTTGATCGCTTCCCATCACGATTAAAACAAACTACTTTTTCAGTCGTTCTTGCCAATCATCAGGGTTTCGTTTGCTGTGGAAACAACCAATTACAAATACAGTGTCATTCTCAACAAGATAAAAAATACTGTAAGGGAATCGTCTAACTAAAGCCCTCCGAGCTTCTTGGTAAACGATCGCGTAAGACATTGGATTACGACCGATCGAAGACATACAGTTATCGATCGATCGCACAAATTCAGAACCCAAACCATTATCTTGGGACTCATACCAGACAAAAGCATCTTCCAAATCTAGTTCTGTCTCTGGACTAATAATCAAACCGTAATTCATCGAGGGTTGCCCAACCTTTGCTTGACAGCTTCCCAAGTAGAACCAACATTAGGATTTTGCCGATGTTGTTCTAATCTGCGATCAAGTTCTTGTTGCTGCTGCGTACTTAATTGAATTTCATCCGTTTTATCCAAAATACTATCCCATAGATCTTCAGCCAATTGGATACGCTCGGCAACACTCAGTTGAGATATTTCAACTTTGAGAAGAGGATGATTACTCATGCTAATTCAGCTCCATCAACTTTACCAACAGCCAGATCGTAGCACGATTACCACAATGTTCGATCTCGGCAGATACTGGCACAGAAATCGATCTCAAAATAATTAGGCAATCGCTAATTCTTTGGAATAATCTCAGTTACAGGCTAAAGAACATAACCATGATGAATTCTAGAGTTGCGACGATCGCAGTTGGCGAAACTCAGCCAGCAACGTGTCTTCATCAATCCCATGCTCTAGCAAAAGAGCATCCAAAGCTGCTGCGGCACGTTTAAGAGATTCCTGTTCTGATTGGGCGGGTTGGAGCTGAGTCGGAACAAAGTAGCCCACGGTTTGCCCATGCCGCAGGATCGCCACAGGAGCAGAAGAGCTGAGGTATTTGGCTAAATTATCTCTAAAATCTCTGATCCCAATTTTTTGCAGCATATTCACCCGACGAAAATTGTGTACCGTTGTGTACATGATTTTAACAGATCTGGGATTGGACTGGAGAGTAGACTCGATCTCAATGTTAAAATTATCCGTATGTGACCCCATGCCAAAACCCAATGACACCCCAACAACTCCAAAAACAACCGCAACTCGAAAACCGTGTTGCCACTCTAGAAACAGAACTAGCCCAAATGAAAAAACTGCTGGCTAACTTCATTCAACCCGAACCATCATCTCCTTGGTGGCAGCAAATAGCAGGTAGTTTTGAAAACGATCCCGATTTTGATGAAGCCGTTCGCCTCGGACAAGAATGGCGAAAAGCCGCTGAGTAGACATGTACATATTGGATACCGACCATCTCAGCCTCATTCAACGTAACGGGCAAGAAGGAAAAAGAATTTTAGCTAGACTCTCCGCCTTAGAAAATCCCGCGATCTCAGTAACCGTAATCACTTATGAAGAACAAGTAAGAGGTCGGTTAAACCTTGTTTCCAAAGCAAAAACACTCGACGAACGCATTCGAGCATATGTAGGTTTACAGCAAATATCCACAGATTATCGCCTTATCACCGTAATTGCTTTCGGTAGTGCAGCCGCGCTAGAACACGAACGCCTACGCAAAGCCTATCCTCGCTTGGGCAATATGGATCTCAAAATTGCCGCAATCGCTCTCGTGAATAATGCGACTTTACTAACTCGCAATTATTCAGATTTTGGGCAAATTACCGAATTAACCACAGAAGATTGGTCGGTGATATAGACTCGATCGACAAGAAACAATCGCGTATTTTGCGGTTATGATGTGTATAGATAGCATTATTGATACACATCACATGAGAACTAACATCACGATCGACGATGATTTGATGGCAGCAGCGATGCAGGCTACTGGAGTTAAATCCAAAAAAGAGACAGTAGAATTAGGGCTGCAAACTTTGGTGCGCCTATATCAACAGCAAAATATTAAAGATTTCAAAGGTAAGCTCCAGTGGGATGGAGACTTGAATGAAATGAGAACTGATCGATGATTATCGTAGATTCTAGTGTTTGGATTGACTACTTTAACGGTCAAGACATTCCTGAAGTTGCCACACTCGATCGATTATTAGAAACTGAACTGCTAGCAGTAGGGGATCTGATTTTGGTAGAGGTATTACAAGGCTTTCGTCAGGATAAAGATTATCAGACAGCCAAACGCTTACTAACTTCTTTGACGGTGTTTGAGATGTTAGGTGCTGAAATGGCGATCAAGAGCGCGGATAACTTTAGGACTTTACGCAAAAAGGGAATTACAGTAAGGAAAACCATCGACGTAGCGATCGCCACTTTTTGCATGGAACACGGTCACGAGCTACTATTTTCTGACAAAGATTTCGCCCCTTTTGTCGAACATCTAGGCTTGATAAGCGTAAAGGAAAAATAAAAAACCAACCCCGTACCCCGATGTCCAGCAACTTCGACCTTCTCAAACCCGACTTTCCCCAAATTTTCGACCATGCTACCCATGCCGAAAACTTAGTGTATAGCGCGCCCCGCGCCAGTTGCTTCTACATTCGCTACACCTTAGAACAAGCCGTTCACTGGCTCTATGCCAACGACCCCTACCTCCAACTTCCCTACGATAACAACCTCGGCGCACTAATCCACGAACAGACCTTTCAAGACAACCTTAGCCCCAGCCTTTTTCCCAAACTCCGCACCATCCAAAAAATGGGGAATATCGCCGTCCATCGCTCCGCACCAATTAGCACTAGCGATTCCCTCCACCTGATCGAAGAACTGTTTCACTTCCTTTATTGGCTCTGTCGCTTCTACAGCCCCAATGGTAAAACATTAGGAAAAATTGATTTCAACCCCCAACTCATACCCGCAGCACAGAGTGAAAATGAACTTACCCTGATTCAGCTTCAAACCCTTGCTACCCAGCTTGCTCAAGCCGAGGAAATGAAAGCGATCGCCCTAGAGCGAGAACGTCAAACCAACACCGAAATAGCGCTACTCAAAGCCGAACTTACCGCCCTCAAACAAACCAATACCAAAGTCCCCGACCCCCATAACTACAACGAAGCCAACACCCGCAAATATCTGATCGATGTCCTGCTGCGCGAAATGGGCTGGGATCTAACACATCCCGACACGATTGAGTATCCAGTCACCGGAATGCCTACATCTGTCAATCCCTCCGGCAAAGGATCTGTTGATTATGTCCTGTGGGACGACAACGGTTTACCCCTAGCAGTAGTCGAAGCCAAACGTACCCGCCGCAGTCCCGAAGCAGGCAAGCAACAAGCCAAGCTCTACGCCGACTGTTTGGAGCAGCAATTTAACCAGCGCCCGATTATTTTTTATAGCAATGGCCATGAAACCTATATCTGGGACGATCGCAGCTACCCACCTCGCCAGATTCAAGGCTTTCTGAAAAAAGACGAACTCCAACGCCTGATCTGGCGACGCACCAATACCAAACCACTCCATTTAGCCATCCCAAACGCCAACATTGCCGGACGTAGTTACCAAACCGAAGCCATCCGCCGGATTAGCGATAACTTTGCGAACAAAAGCCGCAAAGCCTTGTTAGTCATGGCCACCGGCACCGGAAAAACTCGCACGGCGATCGCTATTACCGACTTATTAATCAATGCCAACTGGATTAAACGAGTGTTGTTTTTAGCCGATCGTAATAACCTCGTTACCCAAGCTAAGCGCGCCTTTGCCCGCCATCTGCCCAATGCAACAATAGTAGATTTGACCAAAGAAAAAGACATCGACGGGGCAAATATCGTTTTTTCTACTTATCCCACTATTATGAATGCCATCGATAAAATCGACGGGCAGAGTAGGAAATTTGGCTCTGGCTATTTCGATTTAATCATCATTGATGAGGCTCACCGCAGCGTTTACAAAAAATATCGCTACTTATTCGATCATTTTGATGCCCTCCTGCTAGGATTAACCGCCACCCCCAGAGACGAAGTAAACCGCGACACCTATCAAATTTTTGACCTAGAACAGGGCAACCCCACCTTTGCCTACGAGCTAGATGACGCAATTCAAGACGGATATCTAGTGCCGCCCATAGGTATCGATGTGCCGTTTAAATTCCTCCGCTCTGGGATTAAATATAGTGAACTATCCCCTGACGAACAAACAGAATATGAGGAAAAATTTGCTCATCCTGAAACAGGTGAAATTCCTAACGAAATTAACGCTGCCGCCCTTAATAACTGGCTGTTTAACGTCGATACGATCGATCAAGCGCTCGAAGTCTTAATGGAACACGGCATCAAAGTAGACGGCGGCGATAGATTGGGTAAAACTATTATTTTTGCCCGTCGTCACGACCACGCGATCGCCATCGAAAAACAGTTTAACCAAAACTATCCTAGCTACAAGGGCGAGTTTGCCAGAATTATCGACAACTACGATCAATACGCTCAAAGTACCCTCGATGACTTCTCAGAGCTAGATAAACAGCCGACGATTGCCATCTCTGTCGATATGCTCGATACCGGGATAGATGTCCCTGAAATCGTCAATTTGATGTTTTTTAAACCCGTTTATTCTCGTGTTAAGTTCAATCAAATGCTCGGCAGAGGCACCCGTCTGTGTGCCGATCTATTCGGTTTAGGTATGGATAAGCAAGAATTTTTGATTTTCGATCTCTGCGCTAACTTGGCCTATTTCCAACAGCAAATTAAGGAAAAAGACCCAAAGCTTGCCGACAGTCTGGGCGAAAAACTATTTAAGGCACGGCTCAAACTATATCAAAGCGTTGCCAGCAGCAATAATGCCAGCCTGAGCCAATTACAACAAGATTTAGGCGATAAGCTCCATCAGCAGATTGCCAGCATGGAATCCCAAAACTTCATGGTGCGCCGACACCGGGCTGCTGTCGAAGAATTTTCCGTGCGGGAACGCTGGGACAAACTCAATCCCCAAGATCTAAAAACCGCGACA
Organism: Synechococcales cyanobacterium GL140_1_metabinner_5_sub; assembly: GCA_025359065.1. GTDB lineage: Bacteria > Cyanobacteriota > Cyanobacteriia > Cyanobacteriales > Chamaesiphonaceae > JAAFHZ01. The sequence goes on from JANYHM010000022.1 coordinate 18,933, forward strand.
ACTCTTGCTCCGCTCCCCCACGGGCTACCAACTGAAAACCCGCGAATTAAGCGCTTCGATTTGATTTGCCTCAACATTCAGCTTGCCATTTTAGATGATCGATTCTCCGAAGGAGATGCTACGCGATCGGGTTTGGTAGCGCTACAGGATCAAGTGCGCGACTTACTCGGCAATCTAGAAGAAAAACGCACGATTCCCACGGTCAAGGCTCAACTTCCCCTAATCACCTCTGCCCAAACAGCAGAATGGTGGCTTGATGTCACCCCCATCGAAATCGAGTCTTTGAGAGTGAACTTGAGAGATTTAATGCAGTTTGTCGATCGACAAGCCGCCAGTATCATTTACACCGACTTTCAAGACAAACTCGGGGCCATGGCCGAACAGACTGTTCCCTACAACACCACTGGTTTTAGTCCCTATCAATACCGCAAAAAAGTAGAGGCATATATTCGTGCTCATCAAAATCATGTATCGATCGCCAAACTCCGCCGCAACATTCCTCTCACCGAGACCGATCTCACCGATCTAGAAGAAATATTGTTCACCACCGAGGGCTTAGAGAGTCGCGAAAAATTCTTAACTGTCTACGCCAACAGCGCCCAAAATCTGCAAAGTTTTATTCGTGGTTTGGTAGGACTCGATCGCGCCGCAGCCAAAGCCGCATTTAGTATGTATCTAGAAGATCGACAGTTCAGTGCTAACCAGATCCGCTTTGTCGAGCAAATTATTGATCTTCTCACCCAGCAAGGGGTAATGAACCCACATTTGCTCTATGAGCCACCATTTACCGATTTCCATCGAGACGGACTGGATGGGGTGTTTGACAATGACGATGCAGATTCGATCGTGGCGATCGTGCGATCTTTCAATCAAACTGTGGCAATGACCTTTGAATCTGCTTGAAGTTGTGCTGTTCTTGTGAGAATGGTACACTTGACCTTAATCTGTCAAGACAGGAGGCTTTAATTCCGTGATTGCCTTACCAGAGCATTTTCCACGGTTCACCCCTGCTGAATATCTAGCTTGGGAAGAGTTCCAAGAATTTCGTCATGAATACATTGACGGTAAAATCTACGCCCTGACCGGCGGTACTATCAACCACGGGCGCATTGCTCTAAACATTGGAAGCATTCTGACCAATCATTTGCGCGGTAGTGCCTGCATGGTGCTAAATTCCGATGTCAAAGTACAAGTATCGGAATCTAACTCCACTTCTTATTGTTACCCCGATATCAGTGTTACCTGTGACGAACGAGATCTTCAGGCCGATCAGTTCATTAGTCACCCCTGCTTAATTATTGAAGTACTATCTCCTTCTACAGAAGCCTATGACCGAGGTAAAAAGTTTAGAAAGTATCGCCGATCGACCACTTTACAGGAGTACGTACTAGTGAGTACTACTGATATATGCTTGGATGTGTATCGCAGAAATGAGCGGGGTAAATGGGAAGTAGAAACCTATCTAGCAGGAGATTTAGTAGAACTGCAAAGCATCAATTTCACGGCGGCAATTGAGCAAGTTTATATAGATATTGTTTTTGCCCCCGCAGCGAGTGAGGTTTAACTTTGCGTATAATTTACCGATAACCGTTAACTTACCTTAGACATGGCAGAATCTGCGGATCGATCGACCCTACTCAGCGTGCAAAACCTGCTGGTGAAATTTGGCCAAGATGACCTCGCCATGCCCGCAGTACGCGACATCTCCTTTGAAATTCAGCGGGGCGAAACCCTCGGCTTAGTAGGAGAATCTGGCTCTGGTAAATCGGTCACAGCTCTCGCCATCATGGGCTTACTGCCCAAAACTGCCAACTGCCAAGTTAGCGGCGAAATTTGGTTTACTGGTGCCAACAACGCTTACCCAGTCGATCTGCGTGCCGTAGGTGAACGAGCCATGCAGACTTATCGCGGCAGCCAGATTGCCCAGATTTTTCAGGAACCCATGAGCGCCCTCAATCCGGTATTCCCGATCGGCTTTCAGCTCAACGAAGCAATCCTCCAGCACAAAAAAATCTCGCCCGAAGCTGCCAACGCCGAAGTCATCGCCCGTTTACAAGAAGTACAGCTCATTGCCAACGATGACATCCTGCGGCGGCGATACTTAGACACAGAACCCAGCGACACCAGCGCCACCGCCATCCGCAGCTATATTCAAAAAGTCCACAACGACTACCTTGGCCGCTACCCACACCAGTTATCTGGTGGTCAACTGCAACGGGTCTCGATCGCCATGGCCATTAGCTGTGACCCCGTATTACTAATTGCCGATGAACCGACTACTGCCTTAGATGTTACAGTCCAAGCCGAAATACTGGCTCTGCTGCGCCAGCTCAAAGAAACGCGGCAGATGTCGATGATTTTTGTATCTCATGATTTGGCTGTGGTCTCAGGAGTGGCCGATCATGTGGCCGTGATGAAAAACGGTGAAATATTGGAACTCCAGTCCGTCAAAGAAATCTTTCATAACCCTCAGCATCCTTACACCATTGGTCTGCTGGCCTGTCGCCCGTCGATCGACAGCACCCCATCTTACCTACCCACTGTCCAAGAATTCACTGGTAATGTCAGTCGATCGGTGGGTGGCGTGACCATTAAATCTCAAAATCTGGATACCTTAGACGATCGAGAAATTGGCCGCGAAATCGATCGCCGCCAAGTCCATCAGGTAGACCAGCAGGCTAAAAACTTACTGACCGTCAATAATTTACGAGTGGGCTTCCCGACCAAAAATTTATTAGGTTCGGCGCTGGCCTATAACTGGGCAGTCAATGACGTTTCGTTTGAGGTATTTGCTGGCGAAACCTTGGGCGTAGTAGGCGAATCGGGCTGTGGCAAAAGCACTCTGGCTAAGACCCTGTTGGGGTTGATTAAGCCGATGGCCGGAGAATTACTGTTTGAAAATCAAAACATCCGGCAAATGAAAAACAACGTGCTGCAAAAGCTGCGGCGGGATATGCAGATTGTGTTTCAAAACCCTTTGAGTTCACTAAATCCACGCATGTCGATCGGAGATGCGGTGATGGAACCGTTACTCATCCACGAAAAAGCCAAGAAAAAAAGCGCACGCCGGGAAATTGCTGCTGATCTGCTCACCAGAGTCGGCATTAAACCTGACGGCATGAATCGCTACCCCCACGAATTTTCTGGTGGTCAGCGTCAGCGGATCTGTATTGCCCGTGCTCTGACCCTAAACCCGCGCCTGATCATTTGCGATGAATCAGTGTCAGCTCTAGATGTATCTGTCCAGGCACAGGTGCTCAACCTGCTCAAAGAATTACAGGCTGAGCTGAATCTTACCTATATCTTTATTTCTCACGATTTGAGCGTGGTGAAGTTTATGAGCGATCGAATTATGGTGATGAACCAAGGAAAAATCGAAGAAATCGGTTCTGCTGAACAGATCTACGCTGTGCCAACGAAAGATTATACCCGTAAGCTCTTGGCTGCTGTGCCCAAGATTGCCGTTTAGGTGATTTCGTACTGAGAGAAGTCCGCAAAATAGCTCACAGATATCTACGAAACCGCTACTACAATGAGGTGCGGGGTTTCAGTTGACCGCTCTTTTGATGTACTTACGACTATGCCTTTTCCTCTCCTTAGTGATTACCCAGCTCCTCCAGATAGCGCCAAATCTCCGTTGTTTGGCATTGTGACTGTAGTGCGGAACAATGCGGTGCAGCTAGAACAAACAATTCAAAGCTTGCTTGGTCAAACCTACCAAGATTTTGAATATATCATTATTGACGGCGAATCTACCGATGATTTTCTGGAGGTGGTAAAGCGTTATCCTGATCCTCGGATCACCTGGACAAGCGAGGCCGATCAAGGAATTTATGATGCTATGAACAAAGGCATTGCTCGATCAACTGGTAAAATAATTGGCACTTTGAATGCGGGGGATTTCTACTTACCCCAAACTTTAGAACTAGTGGCGGCTGCTTATGAAGAATCACCACAAACTGAGCTAGCGATCGCTGGCGACTTACAAATGATGACAAAAAGTGGTTTGCTGCATTTAGACCGATCGGCACCTGGACGATCTAAGCTCTATTTTTCGGTACATCAGCCGGGCTTATTTGTGACTAAAACAATATATGAGCATTATGGCTTGTTCGATACCTCTTATCTGATTGCTGGAGACTATGATTTTATCTTGCGAATATATTCCTCAATTAAAATCATCTTTTTGGGTAAGACCATCACCCAGACTTCTCCGGCTGGGGTATCTGGAGATTATTATGCGGCCACTCTGGAAGCTCACCGTGCTCGTTTGGCCAACAGTTATTCTCCCACACTATCGCGGGTGGCAACGGGCGGAAAAATCGTCAGAATATTTCTCCACTTGCTCTTAGAAAAGTTACAAATTTGGCAAGTCTGGGAAAAAATTCGCCATCAATTGTATATTAGTAAATCTACTAACCCGATTCTCTCTACTCCTATTTCCTCTACCCTTATTTCTTCCATTAAGTCTGATCAGTAACTTCTCAAATCGATACTAGTTGACATGCTAAAATTTATTGAAAACTTTAAGCGATTTACTTTTGCAGTGCTAACTCTTTATGTTGTCACTGTACCAGTTTCGAGTAGTGCAGCAGCAGTCGGTGAAGATCCGCTATTTCAAAAAGGCATCAATATTTTGACTGTCTTGACCACCTTGCTGATTTTAGCCTGCGTTTTTTTTCAGTGGCAGCAAGATCAAAAAAATAATCAGCAAGCTCTGAAAACAGAGCCGTATCTAGTAATAGCTGCCGTAATGTATTTTATAATTTGCTTGGGCAGCGCACTTTTCGCTGAGAAGCATTTAGAACATTGTCTTTCTAGAGTATTTACTCTTTTTTGTTTTTTGAATAATGCTTTTTGGCCACATATTATTTTCGCCAAAGATAAATATTTGAAATTTTTAAATGGGGCGATAATTGCGGCTTCGGTTTTCTTGGCGGGGATTTATTGTTCGATCGCCTTGCTGAACAACTTTTCTTTCAACCGTTACGATTACAATGATATGGGTAGAGCTTTTGGTCTCCCAGCAGAGTGGGGATTGAATTTCGATCCTAATATCATGCTATTTGGCTTTATGTATGGGTTAATTACCATTTTTAGTCTCTATAGCAGTGAAAAATTACCAACTGCTGTACCGCTCAAAATGGGGATTTTTGGCATCGGACTTTTGATGATTGGGTTATTAGGATTAATGTTTTCTCGCACCACAGCGATCGCCCTCAGTTTTACTCTCTTATTCTATTTAATTCGCCGCTATTTTCGTGACTATCGATTTTGGATAGTAATTGCCGTCTTAGTCTTCTTCTTGATTGTGAGTTCCCCAGAAATCAATGAATTTGTAGGCAAGTCCGAAATTTACACTAACCTGACCGAAGGACGCGAAATTTCTAATGACGATCGACTATTTCGCTTAGAGTCAGCAGTGAGTATTTGGCTGTCGGATCTGAAAAATATTGTAATTGGGCGGGGCTATGGGATCGAAATCATTTTGGATGTTGACCCTCACAATATTTATTTGACACACCTGCATTCCAGCGGAGTGGCAGGTTTTGGGGCTTTTGCGGCTTTCATTTTTGCCATGAAATATTATGGCAAAAACCTGACCTCTCGTGAAAATGCAGTGTTAGACATGTCTTATCTGTACATTGCGATCGGGGCAGCTACCTACTGGCATAACAAATCAATGTGGGTGATTTTTCTACTGTGCCTAATGCGTACTCAGATGTACCGTACTCAGCACGATTTGTCTAGCATCTATGATTTCGAGGAAAACCCGGTCAATCAGCTTGGTGTACGAGTCACTACTATGTTGACTGGATTATTTTCTCCCAACAAAAACCGGCAGCGCCGTGCCAAGATTGAGATGAAGCAACGTGCCAGAAGGAAAAAATTTCAGCAGCAAAACCAGCCGAAAGTTGCTGAGAAAACGGATATTTCGGCTAATCCAAATCCCCAATATGATTTTCAAGAAAGTATGCCGACTAGACTGAGAACTGGTCTGAGTGCTCTGGTTACGGGTTTGTGGGGTCAGGCAAAAACTTCGGGCACTAATAAAAAGCTGCAACAGATGGCTCGTAAAAACAAAAAAGACTCTGAAAACTAAAACCGTCCCCATAAAGTAGAGGACGGTCATGACGAGCGGCTATCTATACGGCATCAGTGTTCTTTTCGCCAGTACGAATACGCACAACTTGTTCGACGGGGCTGACAAAAATCTTGCCATCGCCAATTTCACCGGTGCGGGCAGCAGCAATGATCTTGTCAATTACCATATCTACTTGGGCATCTTCAATGACAATTTCTACCTTTAGTTTTTGGAGAAACTCAACGGTATACTCTGATCCGCGATATCTTTCGGTCTGCCCCTTTTGTCTACCGAAGCCTCGGACTTCCGAGACGGTCATGCCGATAATTCCGGCGTTAACTAATGCGATTTTTACTTCGTCTAGTTTAAAAGGGCGAATGATTGCCTCGATCTTTTTCATAAATATTCCTGATTGCCTACAAGGTCTTAAAATTCGTGGTTAGGGGTTAGAAGTCTTGTATCACTCCTATCAATAGTATTTTTGTAACTAAAAGCACAAAACGCATGAAGTTATTCCTGGGAATAGATTTTGGCACATCTGGTGCAAGATTAATAGCGATCGACAATGATCGTAATATCTGCTGGTCTGGTAGCACTAGCTATAGCGCCCAAACTGCCTCGCCAAAAGCTGTTCAGTGGTCGATGGCTCTATTTAAACTACTGGGGGAAATGCCGATCGATCTCAAAAACCGGGCAACACGCATTGCCTTGGATGGAACTTCTGGTACGGTGTTGCTCTGTGATGATCGGGGGCAGCCGCTGGCCGAGCCTTTGATGTACAACGACGATCAGGCGCAGTCTGTGCTGGAGACGGTGAAGTCGATCGCTCCGGTAGGAGATGCCACCATTAGCGCTACTTCTAGTTTGGCGAAACTCTATTGGTATGCTCAGCAGCCCTATTTTGCTGCTGGCCGTTATTTACTCCATCAGGCAGATTGGCTGGCCTGGTTGCTCCATGGCCGGTTGGGTTATAGCGATTACCATAATGCTCTGAAGCTGGGCTATGACCCGGTGAATTTAGAGTATCCCCAGTGGCTGCGGGCTATTCCGGAGGTTGGTTTATTGCCCCAGGTGCTGGCTCCTGGTGAGGTAGTGGGTCAGATACTTCCGGCGATCGCTGCCCAATACCAAATTAACCCCGAATGCTTGATCTGTGTCGGTACTACGGATAGCATTGCGGCTTTTGCTGCTGCGGGAGCCAATCAGCCCGGTCAAGCGGTGACTTCGCTGGGTTCTACTTTGGTGCTCAAGCTACTGAGCAATCAGCCAGTCCAAAATGCCAGCCAGGGGGTATATAGCCACCGCTGGGGTAATCTCTGGTTGGCGGGTGGTGCCTCAAATACTGGCGGCGCTGTGTTGCGACAGTTTTTTAGTGATGCCGAGCTGCATGATCTCAGTCAGCAGATCGATCCGCAGATCATCTCAGAATTAGATTATTATCCGCTGCTGAAGCCCGGTGAACGTTTTCCGATCAATGATTCTCATTTGTTACCTCGACTGGAACCTCGACCCGGTCGGGATCAAGATTTTTTGCTAGGGATGTTGACGGGTATGGCTCGCATTGAAGCTCAGGGCTATCAAATTTTACAGGAGCTAGGAGCCGATCGGCTTACCCAGGTTTATACGGCAGGCGGCGGTGCCCAAAATTCTACTTGGCAAACTATTCGCCAAAATTTGATGGGGGTGACGATTATCCCAGCTATTCATCAAGAAGCTGCTTATGGTGCTGCTTTACTTGCTTTGAATGGTGGATTTGGCGATCTGTAATTGAAAATGAAGCGCTAGTGGTAAATGCAAAATTGGTTGATTCGATGATTCGTAGTAAATCCTAGTTGTAGGATGGGGCTGAACTAGCCTAATTTAATTGCAAAATCATCTCGACGATGGAAATCTGCCTCTTCTCCACTGTGTTGTAAAGACCAATAGCTGTATTCATTAGCAGCAGATTGAATCACGGCAGTAATCGCCATCTCCAACTTAGTATCAGGAGGAAATAGGCAGGTGAGATCGATCAATAAATCTAACTGTAATCCCTGAGCATCTTGCTTTACTGCAAACGGCAAATAATTAATGGCGGCTTCGTCTTTAAGCCCTTCACGATAATCATTCAAATGAAAGACCTGCCAATTACCATTTGGGGCTAAATTGAACTCCCAGTAATCAGTCTGACTAACGATAGCTTCGCTGGCACCGGAGGTGGTCGCCAAAAAGAACTCTAAGCAAGTGGCCTCCCATAATGCGAATTTTCGCCCAGGAATATCTACGGCTGGCGGTAATAAGACCTGAGATAAATCTCCTTGCAGTGCATAATGCACTTCCAGTAAACCCTGCTGATATTCTACAAATCCATAAATTGACAACAATAAATCATCGGGTTCAAAGGGTTGAAGGGTAAATGATTGCTTCATCGCACATCCTGGATAATTTTATTAATAGTGTTTTCCTGAGATTCAATGCTTTCAGCTAGTCTGAACTGTACCAATGCCCGCGATAAATTGTGTTCTGGATACTGTGTCTTAAAATATACGCTACCATTCAAATAATCTGTAAAAAAGCGGATCCCTAGTTCCAAAGCAATTAGCCTCATACAATCATAAATATAGTCATAATCTTGATCGACCAAAAAAGCACTGGCTGACTCCAAATACCCTTGAAGCATCGCCTGCCCCAGCTCTGGCTCAAAATGCACCGCTTGCCAATCAGGAGTCTCTTCACCCAAAGGGTTGCAGCCCGATCGCAGACAGTCACCAATATCATAATGAACCAGTCCCGGCTTTACTGTATCTAAATCAATCAGGCTAATACAGTGATTTGTAGTGTTGTCAATTAAAAAGTTATTGATTTTTGGATCACCGTGAATCGTGCGTAGCGGTAACTTTCCAGCGGCCTTCGCATCTTCTAACACTGTCACCCACTCTTGGCGATCGGCAATAAATTTCAGGCCGTGAGTAACTTCAGGAGATTTGGGAATAATCTTGGTTTCTTGCGCAACCAAAAACTCCTGTAAGTAATTGGGAGTAATATGGAATCCCTGCAAAGTGTCTGCCATTTTATCAGTGTTGAGATCCGCTACCGATCGATGGAATAGCCCCAAGCCAAAGCCAGCTTCTCGGGCATGTTCTAAGCTTTGGACTGTGTCAAAAGTCTGGGAACCTTCAATGAAGCTAATCGATCGCCAAAATAATTCATCCTTAATATAGCTATCGCTACCATCTCGGGCACTTAGTACATGAGGCACTTCCCAGCGCCGCGTAGGATGCAGTCCATTATTGGACTGTACATGTTCACTAAAAGCCCGCATGTTTTGCATTACTAAATGGGGCTGCCGAAATACCTGGGTATTAATTCGCTGCAAAACAAAACGCTGGAACTGACCACCTGCGACATTTACTAAGAAAGTATCGTTGATGTTGCCGCTGCCGAAGGGGCTGACGCTGGTAACAGTACCGGTGCCGCTGAATTGACTAGCAATTGACTGTAACTGTTCAGGAGAGAGAAAATTTTGAAGCATGGCAGAGGCACCCGATAAATCATCGATACGAACTGATACAAACCGCCACCAGCATATCAGGATTTTTGTTTTCTCTGCCCTCAGCAATAAAGTTTTGCTAAGCCAGCCCCTTGATCATTTCCAGTTGCTTGGGTAGTAAATCCTTCAGGGCATAGCGGTCGAGTACGGTCTGCCGTGCTTTCACCCGCAGCTCGGCCATTTTTGTGGGATGGTCTAAGACCTCACTGATGCGTTCAGCTACAGCTTTGGGGTTAAAGAAATCTACCAATAGACCATTTTCACCGTCAGTGATCACCTCATGGACAGGCTGAGTATCAGAACCCAGTACCAAGCAGCCGGCAGACATGGACTCGATCGCCGACCAAGAAAGCACAAAGGGATAAGTGAGGTAGACATGTACCGAAGAAGCCTGAATTACCTTTAAATATTGATTGTAAGGCAGCGAACCTGTGAAGTGAATGCGAGATAGATCTAGATTGGGCAGCTTATCTAACATCAACTGCTTAAAGGTTTGATTGTTGGGGAGCGCCCGACCATAGCAAACCCGCTCAGAACCCACAATTACCGCATGACAGTTAGGACGTTGTTCTTGCAGGTAAACCAACGACTCCATAAACTGTGGAAAGCCCCGGTACGGCTCCATGCCTCTGGCCACATAGGTCACAATCTCATCTACACCGCTCAGATCCAGGTTGGGAATTACTAGTTTGGCTCCCGGATCTGGCACAAAATAATCGGTGTCTACGCCGTCGTGCATCACCGAAATTTTGTCGTGGAACTCTTTGGGAAACTGATTTTTTTGCCAATTAGTGGGAGAAAGTCCTCGATCGCAGGAATACAGCTCCACTAAAATTGAAGCGTTTTTAACCCGAATCCGCGCCATGTCATCGATGTTCTGAACAGCCTGTTTATCGAAGTCCATGTCGCTGCCATACATGTTGTAAAACCACTCAAAGTAGCATAGCAAAGGCGTTTGAGGGAAAGCATCTTTCAAAAATAGTGTAGGGCCCCAACCGGAGTGACCACACATCACATCAGGCACAAAGCCCTGCTTCTTGAGCTTTTCCATCAAAACAAACACAGCCTGTCCATGCAGTACCGAGTTTTCTAATGGCAACAAATAATGGTGGGTATTATTGTGTGGATCGCGGCTGGGTTTGTAAATCAACTTCGTTACTCCCGGCATTTGGGGTTCGGCAGCCTTGGTCACAAAGAAAACTTGGTTAGCTGGGTCTTTGGCTAACTCTTGGATAATGTGCCGATACTGAGCCGGAAAGTTGTTGTGTAGAAAGAGAAAGCGCATAATATTTGCAGAACTCGATTTTTTAGTTGGCGTTCACGGAATGTGAGCGAAGACCAATCTTCTTTTCATTTCATCGATCTATTCATACATGATGCCAGTAGCTCTTGGCAAACCACCTGAGTAATTTAACTTAACATTCGAGGCAACCACTAACTGGCAAATGATCGATTTAGAGCATCGATTCGTCGAGACTATGTATTTGCTTCTATGAATTTTAACGGTTCTGGTTTGCCAATACCGGAGAATGGGTCTGTGCAAATAGATTCTACTAGGTCTAGGATTTTATTAGCTTTTTGAGCATCTTGCCGATACCACCATTGCAAATCTTCTGAGATCAGTTTCGGCAATGAGGGCAACGTTTTTACCGGTGCCGTCTCGTTTGACGATAATAATGTCTTTATTGTCTGCTACGCGATCGAGCAGAGTGCCTAAATTACTTTGTGCTTCGCTATAGCTAATTTCGCTACTGATCATAGGCTGGTTTTGAAATCTAGTGCATTAATTATAACGCGGTATCGATCGTTGCATTGGTACTCGATCAATCTAACAGTCTCCTGGAAAGACTGAGGTCAGGGATTAAAGTCAGCTTAGAGCAAATTGACTGAGATCAGAGAAGGGATCAGAGAAGGGAAATGGAACGATGACAACATCGCCAGCTACAAATTTTTCCATGCTTCATCTTCTTCTGGTAATAGCCAATCTTTTTGAAGAGTGGGTTCACTCATGACTGCTCCAGCCCAGCTTTCTGGATTTGGAGTTTGCTGGAGTCGATCAGATCTCTCGACACCTCCTAAATATTTGTATCACATCGCAAACAATTGTATCGATGGACGATCGCGCTGCGGGGATCGAGCCACAATAGAAGGCTAAGTAGCATACCCATACTTTTTCCAAAAGCTGAGACAGACAACCTTATAGCCGATTAATCCAAGCATCATGAATAGAACTCCACCACCTATATGAAGGAATCGTATTAAATAGTTAATAGAAGGGTGCTATTTGACGTTAAGATATTTAATAGACCAGAATTTAGCAGATAATATCCCTGATTTGTCACTCTGGGTGAGCTAAAATAGAAATAAAAGGCTCGATAGCAAGCAGGGTATATGACACAGGCACGACCAGCATCACCCACTATCAATTTAATAGACCAATATTGCAGCCAGTATCAAATGATCT
>JANYHM010000023.1 GCA_025359065.1 Synechococcales cyanobacterium GL140_1_metabinner_5_sub
TTGCTGTTGTGTTAACATGACTTCAGATTTGTAAGTATCAATGATTTTCTGTCTCAGATCTACTGAATATGCTTTCACTAAGTTTCTCCTCTAGTAAATAAGCATATTATACTTCATCCGATCCTGATTTGCTATAACAATCCCAATATCACTGACAACAAAAATCCATAGTGTTTTAGGTATTCCCTATGCTTATGCAGTGTATACAGAAGAAATGAATTGGCAGATAATTCTTCTAGGGTAAGAATTGTTTAATCAAAGCGAACTTCGCTCCATTCCAAATATAATCACGGAATGAAATTAGATTGCTATAGCTAAGGATTGCGTAAAACTAGGTAAAAAATAAAAACATGAATAACTATAAAGTAACAGCATCTGGGTTGAATTTGCGGATAGCTCCATCTGGTTCAATTAAGTTGGTTTTGCCAAAAGACCAAATTGTGACTAAAATTATCAGTGGTCTCGCTAGTGAAGAAGACTGGTGGAAAGTGGAGACAGTGATTAATGGAAAAACTGAGACTGGATTTGTAAAAAAATCTTTTTTATCAGCTATCTCAACAGAATTTGATTTTCCTGAACCATCATCCACTGAACTAGGTCAAAAGATGAAGCTTTGGGCGACATTTTATTTTGTGCCACAGCTAAATGATAAGCCTGGAGCCAATAAACTACTAGATATGAATGGTAACTCGTTAGGTGTTAGTTTATCTGATAAAGACTGGTGTAAGGCTGCGCTGGAAGGTACTGTTAATGTCAAAAACAGTCAAGGAAAAACACAGACTTTTAATTTTGCTGGAACCGGAGATACCCCTCAAGTAAATTGTCGCGTGTTTTTTCCCAATTTATCCACAATTGAGAAAACAAACAAAAGTCGTTTTGGCATATCTAAAGGAAAGTATGGTGATGGAGTAGATGGATTGAAACTAGTACCATATCGTAGTATGTAAGGATTCAGGTCATCTAAGATCCTTGTCAAGCAGGGTCTTCAGGATTTTACAGGTTTCAGAAAAATTTGTGTATTCTCAATAATTAACGAGAAAAGTGGATTTCAGAATACCTTATTGAGAATCGACTGATCAGTCAATTTTTATAGAAACGCCTAAAAAGCTTTGCCACCAAAGGTTATGCGGCTTGTATTGAAGACCTGAATCCTTACCGTAGTATTGCAGTCGATCGAAGCAAGTTCCCCATCGGTACAACAATTTATATTCCTGCTGCTAGGGGAGTTACATTAACCATGCCTGATGGCAGTGAGGCTAAGCATGATGGTTATTTCTTTGCATCTGATGTGGGTGGAGCAATTAAAAAAAATCATATTGATGTTTTTCTTGGCATTGAAAGCATCAACCCCTTTGATTTTGTAAAAAGTGACGAAGATGAAACTTTTGATGGATGTATTATTAATAATACATCCATCATTAACAAACTTAAAACAGCTCATACCTCATAGGAATTGAAGTAATATCGCCAATCAGTAATTCCAAATTCAAAACCGGTTTTTCATTCCCCCATCGGAGAAATCCTATAGAAAATCGATCGATGTGAAGGCTAAAGATTTCAGCTCACAGAATTTTTGAATTTGGAATTGTTGCTGTTAGCTGGCAGATCAGTAGTTTAGAGTTTAATAAACCAGCGCATTCGATACATTAAATAGCAAAGAAATGACCAAAGCACTACTGTCGCTAAGGCAAACAGCACCGTGTCATGACCGGCACCAGCCCAGCCAAATAATGTTTTGACCAAAGAATCATAGGCGGTAATAGCTTTAAAACCGGTAGCCTTATCTCCACAGCCATTCACATTGTTGAAATAGGTAATCTTGATCATCAGCACCGAGCCAACAAAAGCAAACAACGGATTCAGACCCATCCACTCTAAAGGCTTACTCAACGTGCGACCAATCCCACGCACATCAATCAATTCATAGCACAGGGCAAAAGTTAATAAAGCCCAGCCGCCCATAAACAGCACATAAGAGCTAGTCCACAGAGCTTTATTTAGGGGAAAGAACTTACCCCAAACCACGCCAATCACGATCGCCCCCAATGCAAACATCGCCATGGAGCTGCTGTTGTTCGATCGAACCATTCGGCGAGTTTTTAGCCACACCCCATTGAAATATCCCAACAGTACACTAACGATCGCTGGCAATGTACTGAATAAACCCTCTGGTTCATAGCCATTTTTGCCAGCTTTGTGAAAATGTGCCTGGGGAATAATGTTTCGATCGACAAAAGAAGCAAAGTTAAACTTCTTAGAATCCACATAACCCATCACTTCCGCCGTCCCAAAAGTCCCTACTGGAGCGTCGGGCGCAGCCACCAAAGCCAATAGCAACCAATAAACCAGCAAAATCCCTCCAGCAATTCCCCACTGCATCTTCGGCGGAAACCGCAAAACAATTACGGCGGCGATCGCGTAAGACAAAGCAATACGCTGCAAAATACCCATAAATCTTAAGGTCTGAAAATTAAATATCCCCTTGGTCGGAATATCACACAGAGCATAGATAGTGCCGTTGATCAACAGTCCAACTAAAAACAGCAGGGCTGCCCGCTTTAGCAGCTTCCAATAAATTTCTTTGCTGGGTCGATTATCAACGGTGTACTTGGCGAAAGAAAGCGCCATAGCCATCCCCACAATATAGAGAAAAAAGGGAAAGGCAAAATCGGCCAAGTTCCAGCTATTGTGCCAAGGGGCATGGTCAATCCATAGATAAAAATCTTTAAAGATGCCCAGACCCTGGAGTTGCGCTGGTGCTAGATCATTAGGAGCATTCAAGCCCACCATGTTTACAAAGATCATCATGGCCACAGTCAAGCCACGAAAGACATCCAGAGAGGCTAAACGGGGAGATTTTGCTACTTGTTCAGTCATTATTCACCTGCTGAGATTGAATGGTATTTTAGCTTACCGTTAGTAGCCGTAAAGCCCTGTGCCGACCTGCGACAGTTTTGCCCGAATGCATTCGGG
>JANYHM010000041.1 GCA_025359065.1 Synechococcales cyanobacterium GL140_1_metabinner_5_sub
TAATTGCTGTTGTGTTAACATGACTTCAGATTTGTAAGTATCAATGATTTTCTGTCTCAGATCTACTGAATATGCTTTCACTAAGTTTCTCCTCTAGTAAATAAGCATATTATACTTCATCCGATCCTGATTTGCTATAACTGCATCAAGTATGTACATAGAAAAACCTATCTCAGCATCTGCTTCTATGTGTGATGCGACTAGAAATAGTTCTTTGCTATACACAGAATGTCTCAAAAGAGAAGACTACCAAAACACACAAAGACGAATGGCACAAGCAGGATGTGGCTGGAATGGATGCGTACAAAATAATTCTAAAGATAACAAAGAATGGGATTGGAGATTGATTATATTAGGAGCATTTGTAACTTATAAAATATTTTTTCGACATTAATATTTCAAGTGACCTTGGTAGAGTCGAGGGAGGATAGTCGGGTCAGATTAGAGAGTCACCGGGTTTGTGGAATTGTAAAATAGTTTGTGTCAAAGGTTGAAATAAGATCTCATGAGCTAGTACCAATGCTCCGGACAGTTTTTGAACACCAACGACAGAATGAGGGTTTCAGCCTTCAGTTAGGATACAACGACCAACGAGAAATCGCGGGTTTCAGATGCTCTCTGAAAAACTGTCCGGACTGTTGCTAGTACATAACCAGAGCAAAATAATGGATTTTAGACCAGAATTAATTGGCGAGTTATTGAAAGATTACCAGAAGCCCGAAGATTTGATGGGTGAGGGTGGAATCTTTAAGCAGCTCAAAAAAGCACTAATTCGGGTAGGTACAGAAAAGTTAAACTAAGTGTAGCGACCTGCAATCATAATCGCGTGGGACCGCAATCATCGCAATTTTGGAACCAGATTAAGTGCAACTATCAGTCGAGGATATAGAGGAAAGAAAACATCGGTTTTCTTTCCTCTCCGTTTTCCATGTGCCTCATCCGCTCAATCAAAAAAACCCTGCTGTATCGTTGAGTGAGGAAGTTAGCCGAGGCTCATCCAGCCACCCGCAGGTCGGTCAAGACTGGCGACAACTTGGCACCGAGTATTAACCAGGTTAGAAACCAGAGATAGTAAAAGGTTCCTTATCTCACCGCTGAAACCAACATAGTACACCTTTTTATTAAACCTCCAGACACCTTACACAGAAAGGTATCTAGAGGTTATTTTGCAAATATCAGATCAACCTAAAGAGCTGAAACCCTTGCCAGTTAAAGATTCTAGAATTGTGTTTAATACACATAAACAAAAGTTCAGAACCGTTGCCTAGAGCAGATTTAAACATAGGTACCTATAACGTATATGCTATTAGGTGAAACCATTATCGTATACCTCGAACACATATACTTAGTACAGCTTCGAGCCTGCATCTACCTCATGACCCAAAAAAGCACCAGCTCAAAAAATCAAGCGGCTAAAGATAGAATTAGAATGTAACGACGAGCAATATCCTGTGATCGGCATTCGCTCCCGTATCAAGTTCAAAAATTGGGTCATGTTGTATCAACTCGCTTCCGAGGATCTAGCCAAAGACAAAAGAATAGGCGGTGCTGAATACCGCGTCCTACATTTTTTGCTCTCCAGAATGGGTTACGAAGGGTCAGTGCAAATCTCCCAACGTGATATCGGTGAAGTCATCGACATGAAACAGCCCAGCATCGCCAGAGCCATGAAAGTACTGATGGAAGTTGGGGTTATTCGCTCAGAAGGAAAGCCGGGTCAAACTGCCACACATATGTTGAATCCTTACTACGGAAGCCGAGGCAAGGCCAGCAATGTGGTGAAAATGCAACGGGCATGGGATGGAGCTGAGAGTTAGCCGCCCCTCCATCTATTCCACATGGCCAGCATTTCATGCTCAAAACTGTTGGGCACGCTCTAGCCGATCGTTATAATCCACCTCCACAGCCTCCATAATTTCCTGAAGTGTCCCCATTTCACCCCCTAATACCTGCTCCGCCGCCGCACAACAGCAATTGTTATACCTCGTATTCTTTTCCCTAAGATTAGCCATCACCGCCAAACACAACCTCACTCGCTCGATCGGCTTTCCTTCAGACAGGGCATAAATCGAGTTGACATACATCTTCACAGCATTCGACGAAGCACCATAAATCAACCTCAAAATCTCAGTCACCAACAGCTCAGATTCCCCAGATCCACTGCGAAACAGCCGCAGCTTCTCATTTTCAGCTCTCAAACCACCAACCAGCTCATTCACCCGCTCCAAATCTTCACTCAGACCCACTAACTTCTCATCTAAAGTCTGATTTTTTTGTTGCAGCGCCCCAATCTCATCATCCTTCTCCCTAACTTGCCGCTGGGCTTCCCGGTTCTGTTGCTTGAGCTGCCGCACCTCAGCAATCTGCCCTTCTAACTCTGCTTTCATCTTTTCTAACTGCGGATTCGCTATCCTGATACCAGTTACCGCCATCCAGCACCCATGAAGCGCGATACCATTTTTTTTAAGATTTTTCAGCAGTCCCCCGCCCGTCTGTTTGAACTCCTAACGGCTCTCGCTCCTGAACAGCTCCACCTTTACCAACCTGCCAATCCCACAGACTACTCCTTCAGTTCCGTCGAGCTGAAGGAGTTCAGCTTTCGCATTGACGGCGTTTTTCTGCCTCTTACCAGTGATGGCTGGATCTTTTTTGTCGAAGTCCAAATGCAGCTCGATGACAACCTCTACGAACGGATGCACGCCGAGATCAGCGCCTACATTTATCAAAACCTTGACTCCTCCAGCAATTGGATCGCAATCGCCATCTACCCTAACCGTGCCACTGAACAAAAAAAGACTCGCATTCCCTCAGAACTCTTTGCCAGTGGCCGCTTTCTGCCAATTTACCTTGACGAACTAGGAGATATCCCTAACCCTCCGATCGGTCTAGAACTGATGCTTTTGACTATTTTCAAAGAGGATGACCGCGCCGTTCAAAGTGCCAGAGACTTAATCAGCCAACACCGCAACCAAGCCGAGGGAAGTGCCATAATAGACCTGGTGGCCGAAATAATGGTCTACCGATTTGCTCAACTCAGCCGGGAGGACGTAGAAACCATGTTAGACATCACCTTGCAAGAAACTCGTGTTTACCAAGATGCAAAGGCTGAAGGAAATACTGAAGGACAAATTAGAGGCCGCCTAGCAGCAGTGTTAGAGCTATTGGAATATAAAATACCTGTCGCCATCCCCACTGAGCTGAGGTCGCACATAGAAGCTCTCAGTCTTGAGCAACTCTCCAGACTAACCAAAGATTTGTTGGCATTTCAAACTCTGAAAGATCTGAAAAAGTGGTTAGACAAAAATTAGCCCAGCATTTCTGAGTTCTCGCATGAATAGCACGCTAAAGCATACCAAGTTACTCGGCAGTAGTAAAAGAGAACTGATTCTCATCAAATTTCAAGAAAAGTTTGCACGCAGCGGCCATGTATGCTAACATCGAACCTCTGGCAATATGCCCATGTCCCAACACAAGTTTTCCAAAGGCTAACTGTGGCTAATATCAAGTCTGCGATCAAACGAGTCGAAGTAGCCGAACGTAATCGGCTACGCAACAAGTCCTTCAAGTCCGCAGTGCGGACGCTGATGAAGAGCTATTTTGTGGCGACGGAAAAATACAAATCCGACCCTACCCCCGAAGCACTAGCTGAGGTACAGAAAAGAATGTCTGATGCTTACAGCAAAATTGACAAAGCTGTGAAAAAGGGCATCTTACACAGAAACAATGGTGCCCATAAAAAGGCTCGCATAGCTCACGCGCTGAAACCGGCAGCTGCTTAATGCAACTGTTTTTGAGCGGGCAAGCTGCCCGCTTGGTGGCCGTCTGTCAACTGTAAGCCGTCACGCCATGCAGCTCATCGATACCCACGTCCACATCAACTTCGAGAACTTTCAGCAAGATCTCGAAGCTGTTGCTATGAACTGGCGATCGCACGGTATTGTGCAGCTTGTACATGCCTGCGTTCATCCAGAGCAGTTTCCCGGCATGGTAGAGCTGGCAAACCGTTTCCCAGAGCTATCTTTAGCAGTGGGAATGCACCCTTTGGAAGCAGATCGCTGGCAAACCAGCAGCAGCGCTGAAATTTTGGCCTATGCCCAAAGTGATCAGCGCGTAGTGGCGATCGGCGAAATGGGCTTAGATTTTTATAAATCGGAGAGCACATCGAACCAAATCGATGCTTTTACTGGCCAACTGCGCATTGCCCGTCAGTTGGATTTACCCGTGATCATTCACTGCCGCGATGCAGCCGAACAGATGCGGGATATTGTGGCCGACTTTTGGCAAACTGAAGGATTAGTCAAAGGTGTGATGCACTGCTGGGCAGGCACACCGGCAGAAACCCAGTGGTTTTTGGACTTAGGTTTTTACATTAGTTTTAGTGGGGTTGTCACCTTCAAAAATGCTAAGCAAATTCATGCCTCCGCCCAAATGGTGCCCGATAATCGACTGTTGATTGAAACCGACTGTCCATTTTTAGCACCTATGCCTCACCGGGGCAAACGCAATGAACCCGCTTACGTTAGTCACGTAGCCGATCGAGTTGCTGAGTTACGCAGCGAAACCGTTGAATCGATCGCTGCCACTACCACCGCCAATGCCCGCAAGCTTTTCAGTTTGCCCGCTTGACCCAGCCTGTTAGACTGAACCAGACCGCTCCCGACCGAATAGTTGCAAAACACCAGAACGCCAAAAAAAGAGGATGAATTATGAGTAATCAAATTGTCAAGGCATCCACCTACATGTTGCCTGACTTAGTAGAGATTCAGCGTTCTAGTTTTCGGTGGTTTTTAGAAGAAGGCTTAATCGAAGAATTAGACAGCTTTTCGCCAATTACCGACTACACCGGTAAGTTGGAGCTGCGCTTTTTGGGCAAAGATTACAAGCTCAAGCGCCCTAAGTATGATGTAGACGAAGCCAAGCGGCGGGATGCCAGCTATGCGGTGCAGATGTATGTGCCCACCCAGTTGATCAATAAAGAAACCCGCGAAATCAGCCAAATGGATGTATTCATTGGCGATTTGCCCCTTATGACCGAGCGGGGTACCTTCATTATCAACGGTGCCGAGCGGGTAATCGTAAACCAAATCGTTCGTTCTCCTGGTGTTTACTACAAATCTGAGCTAGACAAAAATGGTCGGCGGACTTACAGCGCCTCTTTGATCCCCAACCGGGGAGCCTGGTTGAAGTTTGAGACAGATAAAAACGACATTGTGTGGGTGAGAATCGACAAAACTCGTAAGCTTTCGGCGCAGGTGTTACTCAAGGCGCTAGGTCTGAGTGACAACGAGATTTTGGATGCCTTGCGCCATCCAGAATTTTTCCAAAAAACCATTGCCAAAGAAGGCAACCCCAGTGAAGACGAAGCTTTGATGGAGCTATATCGCAAGCTGCGTCCCGGTGAGCCGCCTACTGTGACCGGTGGTCAACAGTTGCTGGACTCTCGCTTTTTTGATCCGAAGCGCTATGACTTGGGTAAAGTAGGTCGCTATAAGCTAAATCGCAAGCTGCGTTTGAATACTCCAGATGCCACCAGAGTACTGACTCCCCAAGATATCTTGGCGGTGATCGATTACTTGATCAACCTAGAATTTGACCTAGGCAACACTGATGATATTGACCACTTAGGCAACAGACGTATCCGATCGGTCGGAGAACTTCTCCAAAACCAAATTCGGGTGGGCTTGAGCCGTCTAGAACGGATTATCCGGGAACGGATGACTGTCTCAGAAACCAGTACTTTGACCCCGGCCAGTTTGGTGAACCCCAAACCATTGGTAGCGGCGATTAAGGAATTCTTTGGTTCTTCTCAGCTTTCGCAGTTTATGGATCAAACCAATCCTCTGGCGGAGTTGACTCACAAACGTCGGCTTTCAGCCTTGGGTCCAGGTGGTTTGACCAGAGAACGTGCCGGTTTTGCGGTGCGCGATATTCACACCTCTCACTATGGTCGAATCTGCCCGATCGAGACTCCAGAAGGCCCAAATGCTGGTCTAATTGGTTCTTTGGCCACTCACGCCCGGGTAAATCAGTATGGCTTTATCGAAACTCCCTTCTTGCCGGTAATTAACGGTCAAGTGCAGCGAGATCAAGAACCCCAGTACATGACGGCGGATCAGGAAGATGACCTGCGGGTAGCACCAGGAGACATTCCTACCGATGAGAACAACTATATTTTAGGTGAAAACATTGCGGTGCGCTACCGCCATGAATTTACCACCACCACTCCAGATCAGGTGGATTATGTAGCGATCTCGCCGGTACAAATCATCTCGGTAGCAACATCCTTGATTCCATTCTTGGAACACGATGATGCCAACAGAGCATTGATGGGTTCTAACATGCAGCGGCAGGCAGTACCTTTGCTGCGTCCTGAGCGCCCCTTGGTGGGAACTGGTTTGGAAGTACAAGCCGCCCGGGACTCGGGGATGGTGGTAGTCTCATTGACTGCTGGTCAGGTGAGCTATGTAGACTCCGAAAACATTGTGGTGACTGATCCAGAAGGCGAAAAACACTCCTATGAGCTACAGCGCTACCATCGATCGAACCAAGATACTTGCCTGCACCAAAAGCCCTTAGTGAACCATGGTGAACTAGTTAAAGTTGGTCAAGTGTTGGCCGATGGCTCCGCGACCGAAGGCGGTGAGCTGGCCTTGGGTCAAAACGTCCTGGTGGCTTACATGCCCTGGGAAGGTTACAACTACGAGGATGCGATCTTGATCAGCGAAAAGCTGGTATCCCAAGATTTCTACACCAGCATTCACATCGAGAAGTTTGAAATCGAAGCTCGTCAAACCAAGCTTGGCCCAGAAGAAATCACCCGCGAAATTCCTAACGTCAGTGAAGAATCTGTCCGTCAGCTAGATGAAACTGGGATTATCCGTAAGGGTGCCTGGGTAGAGTCTGGCGACATTTTGGTCGGTAAAGTTACACCGAAAGGTGAATCGGATCAGCCTCCAGAAGAAAAACTGCTGCGCGCCATTTTTGGGGAAAAAGCTCGGGATGTCAGAGACAACTCCTTGCGGGTACCAAACGGTGAAAAAGGCCGAGTGGTAGACGTGCGGGTGTTCACCAGAGAACAAGGCGACGAGTTGCCCCCTGGTGCCAACATGGTAGTC
Source organism: Synechococcales cyanobacterium GL140_1_metabinner_5_sub (assembly GCA_025359065.1). Classification (GTDB taxonomy): domain Bacteria; phylum Cyanobacteriota; class Cyanobacteriia; order Cyanobacteriales; family Chamaesiphonaceae; genus JAAFHZ01. The sequence goes on from JANYHM010000041.1 coordinate 7,116, forward strand.
AGAATCTATGTCGCTCAAAAGCGCAAGATTCAAGTAGGTGATAAAATGGCTGGTCGTCACGGTAACAAGGGGATTATCTCTAGAATCCTGCCGATCGAAGACATGCCTTACTTACCCGATGGCACCCCGATCGACATCGCCCTCAACCCCTTGGGTGTACCTTCCCGGATGAACGTGGGCCAGGTATTTGAAACTCTCTTGGGCTGGGCTGGTCACAACTTAGGAATGCGCTATAAAGTCACACCTTTCGATGAAATGTATGACAAAGAAGCTTCTCGCTTAACAATTAACGCCAAGCTGAAAGAAGCCGCCGATGAAAACGAAAAACCTTGGTTGTTTGACCCCGCTGAACCAGGTAAAACCAAGGTCTACGATGGCCGGACGGGGGAAGCGTTCGATCGACCAGTAACCGTGGGCAAAGCTTACATGCTGAAGCTGGTGCATTTGGTAGATGACAAAATCCACGCTCGTTCTACTGGCCCTTACTCTTTGGTTACTCAACAGCCATTGGGTGGTAAAGCCCAACAGGGTGGTCAGCGTTTCGGCGAAATGGAAGTGTGGGCATTAGAAGCCTTTGGTGCTGCCTATACTCTTCAAGAGTTGCTCACCGTCAAGTCCGACGATATGCAGGGACGTAATGATGCGTTGAATGCGATTGTCAAGGGCAAGGCGATTCCTAGTCCTGGTACGCCAGAATCGTTCAAGGTATTGATGCGCGAGCTGCAATCTTTGGGTCTAGACATCGCTGTTCACAAAGTGGAAGTAGATGCTGACGGCGATAGCCGCGATGTGGAAGTAGACCTGATGGCCGATGTGGTCACTCGACGTGCTCCTTCTCGTCCTACCTATGAGTCTTTCGCCAAGGAAGAAACCGATTCTGATGATGGTTAATTGAAACCAGTTTTTAGATAAAGCTCATCTTCTTATAGTCCTCTGCACCGGAGTCAATATTTCCCCATGCGCCAAAAAATCGAGACCAAGTTTGACTACGTAAAAATCGCGATCGCCTCTCCCGAAAGGATCAAGCAGTGGGGCGAACGCTCCCTGCCCAATGGCCAGTTGGTAGGTGAAGTTACCAAGCCAGAAACCATTAACTACCGGACATTGAAGCCGGAAATGGATGGTCTGTTTTGTGAGCGGATTTTTGGTCCAGCCAAAGACTGGGAATGCCATTGTGGGAAGTACAAGCGGGTACGCCACCGGGGGATTGTTTGTGAGCGTTGCGGCGTAGAAGTCACCGAATCGCGGGTGCGTCGCCACCGTATGGGCTACATCAAGCTAGCTGCGCCGGTTTCCCATGTTTGGTACTTAAAAGGAATCCCTAGCTACCTGAGCATTTTGTTAGACATGCCCTTGCGGGACGTGGAGCAGATTGTGTACTTCAATGCCTATGTGGTGTTGAACCCAGGTAACGCTGAAGCTCTCACCTACAAGCAGTTGCTGACTGAAGAACAGTGGCTGGAAGTAGAAGAGCAGTTCTACAGCGAAGACAGCAACCTCGAAAACGTAGAAGTAGGGATTGGAGCCGAAGCTGTGCAGCGCTTGCTCCAAGATCTGACTATGGAAACCGAAGCGGAAAGCCTGCGGGAACAGATTGCTGATGCCAAAGGCCAGAAGCGCGCCAAGTTAATTAAACGTTTGCGGGTCGTTGATAACTTTGTGGCCACTGGTAGCCAGCCCGACTGGATGATCCTCAGCTATATTCCAGTCATTCCGCCCGACTTGCGCCCGATGGTGCAGTTGGACGGTGGGCGCTTTGCAACTTCTGACTTGAATGACCTGTATCGTCGGGTAATTAACCGCAACAACCGCTTGGCCAGATTGCAAGAAATCTTGGCTCCCGAAATCATCGTCCGTAACGAGAAACGGATGCTGCAAGAAGCGGTGGATGCCCTAATTGATAACGGTCGGCGTGGTCGTACTGTGGTTGGTGCCAATAACCGTGCCCTTAAGTCTCTTTCCGACATTATTGAAGGTAAGCAAGGTCGTTTCCGTCAAAACTTGCTGGGTAAACGGGTAGACTACTCCGGTCGATCGGTTATCGTAGTTGGCCCGAACCTAAAAATTCACCAGTGCGGTCTGCCTAGAGAAATGGCGATCGAGCTATTCCAGCCTTTCGTGATTCAGCGCTTAATCAAAAACAACTTGGTGAACAACATCAAGGCTGCAAAGAAACTCATTCAGCGTGGTGACCCCACAGTTTGGGAAGTGCTAGAAGAAGTGATTGCTGGGCACCCACTATTACTTAACCGTGCTCCAACGCTTCACCGTTTGGGTATTCAAGCTTTTGAGCCGCTGTTGGTAGAAGGTCGGGCAATTAAACTACACCCCTTAGTTTGTACAGCCTTTAACGCCGACTTTGATGGAGATCAAATGGCGGTACATATTCCTCTGTCTTTGGAAGCTCAAGCTGAAGCGCGACTGTTGATGTTGGCTAGCAACAATATTCTGTCTCCGGCCACCGGATCGCCAATTATTGCGCCTTCCCAAGATATGGTGTTGGGTATCTATTACTTAACCGCTCGCAACCCAGAGCTTAAACCCAAGACCCACCGCAACTTCAGCAACATGGATGATGCGATTCGCGCATATGATCGAGGCGATTTAAGCGTTCACGATTTTGTATGGGTGCGCTATGAAGGCACAATCGAATCAGATGAACCAGAGAAAGATCCATTAGAAGTGCAAAATCATGGCGATGGTACTCGTACCGAGATCTATAAATACCGTCGTTGTCGGATGACCGAAGAAGGTGAAGTACTTTCTCAGTATATTTTCACTACCCCTGGTCGTTTAATTTATAACAAGACCATCCAAGACGTTTTACTGGCTTAGTCCTCCCCCAACATCATGACACTAGAAAAAAAGAGACCAGCACTGCCCTACAACAACCGGATGGTCGATAAGGGACAGCTCAAAAAACTTATTTCCTGGTCTTACCGTCATTACGGTAGCGCCCGCACTGCTCAAGTAGCCGATCAGCTCAAAGACTTAGGCTTTAAGTCTGCTACCCGTGCCGGAGTCTCGATTAGTATCGATGACTTGAAAGTGCCGACTGAAAAGAAAGCGATGCTCGAAGAGGCGGAAGAAACCATCCGCAAGACTGAGACTCGCTATACCAAGGGCGAAATCACCGAAGTAGAGCGTTTCCAAAAAGTAATTGATACCTGGAACGCCACCTCCGAAGCACTAAAAGACCAAGTAGTAGTCAACTTCCGCGAAAACTATCCCTTGAACTCCGTCTATATGATGGCCTTCTCTGGTGCTCGGGGTAACTTGTCTCAGGTGCGGCAATTGGTGGGAATGCGTGGTTTGATGGCTAACCCCCAAGGGGAAATCATCGATTTACCAATTAAAACCAACTTCCGGGAAGGTTTGACGGTAACTGAATACATTATTTCTTCTTATGGTGCCCGCAAAGGCTTAGTAGATACCGCTTTGCGCACCGCCGATTCCGGGTACTTAACCCGCCGTTTGGTGGATGTAGCCCAAGACGTAATTGTGCGGGAAAAAGATTGTGGCACCACTCGGGGTGTACATGTACATCCCATGAAAGACGGTGACAAAGTACTGATTCCGATCGGCAACCGCTTATTTGGTCGGATCTTAGCGGCTCCAGTTCATCACCCCAAAACCAAAGAGTTATTGGGTGAACGGAATGATCAGCTTGATGAGAACTTGGTGAAGAAAATCAGCGACGCTGGTTTGCAAGAAGTCTTTGTGCGTTCGCCGCTGACTTGCGAAGCCACTCGATCGATCTGTCAGTTTTGCTACGGCTGGAGTTTGGCCTATGTGAAGATGGTGGATCTGGGCGAAGCTGTAGGGATTATCGCGGCGCAGTCGATCGGTGAACCGGGCACCCAGCTCACCATGCGTACCTTCCACACCGGGGGAGTATTTACCGGAGAAGTAGAAGTTCAGCTCAAAGCCAAGGTGGAAGGCATCATTCGTTACGGCACCCTGCGAACTCGATCGATGCGGACTCGCCATGGGGACGAACGAGAACAAGTAGAAGCTAACGGTGAATTTACTCTGGAGCCAACTGGCAAGGGTAAAAAACAGACCTTCTCGGTCACAGTGGGTTCTTCGTTGCCCATTAAAGATGGTCAGTTAGTGAAAGCTGGCGAACTGATGGCAGAAGTGGCGCTTTCTAAGGGACATCGTTCTACTGAGAAAGCGACTAAAGATGTGGCTACCGACCTGTCTGGGGAAGTGCTGTTCGCTGATATTGTACCGGAAGAAAAAACCGACAGACAGGGCAACACTACTCGCAGTGCTTCTCGGGGCGGTCTGGTGTGGGTATTGTCTGGGGAAGTTTATAACTTGCCGCCAGGAGCAGAGCCTGCGATTCGGAATGGCGAGCCAGTTGGTCTAGAAGGAGTTTTGGCAGAAACCAAGCTGACTTCGGTGAATGGTGGAGTTGTGCGACTGCGTGGTGAACGAGAAATCGACATCATCACTGCTTCGGTATCTTTGGATAAAGCTACGGTAGAAATCGAAAGTAACGGTACTCGCGATCGATATGTAGTCACCACCAAAGACAGCCAGCGTTTCCATCTGTTGGCTCCGCCGGGAACCAAGGTGCAAAACCAAGCTGCAGTAGCAGAGCTAATCGACGATCGGTATCGCACTCGTACTGGTGGCATCATCAAGTACGCCGATATCGAAGTGCAGAAAAAAGGCAAGGCCAAACAGGGATTTGAAATCACTAAGGGTGGCACCATCTTGTGGGTACCAGAAGAATCCCATGAGGTAAATAAAGACATCACCTTGCTGAACGTAGAAGACGGTCAGTATGTAGAAGCTGGCACAGAAGTCGTCAAGGACATCTTCTGTGCTACCAGTGGGGTGGTAGAAGTCGTGCAGAAGAACGACATTCTGCGGGAAATCACCATTAAGCCCGGTGAGCTATTCTTACTCGATGACCCTGAAGCGGGTCAATCGGTCACTGGCACGCTAATTCAGCCCGGTCAAAAGCCGGTGCCCGAAGTAGCAGAAGTGAAAGAACTGCGCTATGCCGAATACGTGGAAACTCCTGATGGATCGGCACTACTACTGCGTCCGGTACAGGAGTACCAAGTAAACGACAGCGCGGCGATGCCCTCCCAGTCTTCGGTGAACAAGTCTGGTCGGGGTAGCTCGATCGAACTGCGTGCCGTGCAGCGGATTCCTTATAAAGATGGCGAACGGGTGAAATCGGTAGATGGCATTGAGCTGGTACGGACTCAGTTGGTGTTAGAAATGGATGGCGGTGAGTCTTCTTCTACTGTCCAACTAGCTGCGGATATTGAGCTGATTCCAGACGAAAAGAATCCGAAGATTAATCGCCTGCAACTGGTGATTTTAGAATCATTGGTCATTCGTCGTGATACTGCGGCAGATCCTTTAGGGGGCAGCACTCACACTGAGCCGTTGGTGACTGATGGTCAACAAATCTTGCCAGGAGCAGTAGTTGCTCGCACAGAGATTCGCTGTAAGTATCCTGGGGAAGTGCGTGGCATCCGTGAAGGCGAAGAGCTGGTGCGTCGGGTCTTGGTGATTCGAGATACCGATCTCATCTCAATACCGATTACTGGTGCGGCAACAGTGAAGGCTGGTGGTTTGATTGTGGCGGGTAGCGAAGTAGCAGAAGGCTGCAATACTCCCGATTCTGGTCAGGTAATCAGCATCGAAAAAGATGCCGTAATTGTCCGACTGGCACGTCCTTATCGAGTTTCTCCCGGTGCGATTCTGCACATCGATAATGGTGACTTGGTACAGCGCGGTGACAACCTAGTACTGCTCGTGTTTGAACGGGCGAAGACTGGAGATATCATTCAGGGTCTACCTCGGATTGAAGAGCTACTAGAAGCCCGCAAACCTAAGGAAGCTTGTATTCTCTGTCGGCGTGATGGCACGGCTACAGTGGTTTACAGTGATGACGGTGAGCCGATCGAAATCAAGGTAATTGAAGCTGGTGGCTTGGTGGCAGAATATCCCCTTGGCCCTGGTCAGAACATCTCGGTGGGTGACGGTGAAGCTGTGACGGCTGGTCAGTCTTTGACCGATGGTCAGTCTAATCCTCACGAAATTCTTGAAACTTATTTTGAGCATTACCGCGAAGTTAAGGATGGCATTTATGATGCGGCCTTGTCGGCACTGCAAAAAACCCAGGCTTTCTTGGTAGACGAAGTACAGTCGGTGTACCAATCTCAGGGGGTAGAAATTTCGGACAAACACATTGAAGTGATTGTGCGTCAGATGACCTCTAAGGTGCGGATCGATGATGGTGGTGACACCACAATGCTGCCCGGTGAGCTGATTGAGCTGCGTCAGGTGGAGCAGGTAAATGACGCGATGTCGATTACTGGTGCGGCTCCGGCGTTGTACACGCCAATGTTGCTGGGTATCACTAAGGCTTCGCTGAATACGGACAGCTTTATCTCGGCGGCCAGTTTCCAAGAGACTACTAGAGTCTTGACCGAAGCGGCGATCGAGGGCAAGTCTGATTGGCTGCGCGGTCTAAAGGAAAACGTGATTATTGGTCGCTTAATTCCGGCAGGTACTGGTTACAACGCCTACGAAGAATCGATGAGCAGCTTCGACACTGATTTGGGTGCGGGGATGATGTACGGTTATGAGGGCAATTTGGCTGGCACTGATGAGGATATGATCCTCGATGACAATAGTGCTCGTCGCTATGACTTTGAAGATCCGGCCACTGTGGGCTTGTCGATCTTTGCTCCTGGTAAGGATGACTTAGATGACGACGACAATAAGTTGATGGGTTTACCCAATGATGAGGTTGTTGGTGAAGACAGTGAAGACGACTGGGAAGATCCAGCCGGTGATGATTTTGAAGATGACGACGATTTGTAAATAGATTTTCAATAGAGTAGGCCGCTATGCTGCAAAGCTAGCGGTTTTTTAATATAGAATTACTGGCAAGTAATTAATTGGAGAGCTGCCTTATCAATCCCAAACTTGGCATCGCTTTCTGCACTTTTGAAATTATTGACTACCGCAGATGCTCAGACCATTTTTAACAAACTTGCTTAGTGTAGACCAGGATAAATTAATTGTCAGCAAATGCAATAGAATAGGAATTGTTGCAGATTATTTTAAGTTCTGAAACACCAACATATCACTCTAGTAGAAAATCTTAAAATAGCTAATATGAAATCAACAAAATGTTTGGAGATTGCAGTCCTCAGTATTATTTTAACCAGCCTGCAAACATCGATCGGTCTGTGTAATCCGATCATCCATCATAAACATCAGCAAATTTCATTTAAACTTAGACCAATCAAAAGCTTCACTCAGTGGTGTCAGCAGAAAGAAACAGTCTCTAAGAGCATCAGAAATACCATAGATGCTCTATTAGAAAAAGCTGACACTAAAAATTGTGTATTAGCTAATACCAAGTTGCAAAGTTTTAATGAAATTAATATTGAAAGTAGAAATATTGTTGATATTCAAGTCCTCGCTGCGTTTAAAAACTTATCGGAGTTGAATCTCAGAGGCAATCAAATCACTGATATTCAACCACTGGCAAATTTGCATAATTTGACTCGTATCGATCTGAATTTCAACCAAATCAGGGATCTGAAACCACTAGCTGAACTAGACAAACTAGACTCTTTAGAGTTAGATGGCAATAAAATTAGTAATTTGCAACCTTTATCTGGATTTAAGAATATAACTCATTTATACCTAAATACTAATAAAATTAGTAATATCCAGCCTTTACTAAAATTACAAAATTTAGAGTTATTGCAACTGATGTCTAATCAAATTAAAGATATCAAACCATTAGCTAGCTTAACGAAGTTAAAAAAATTATCTTTGGGGGAAAACTATATTAATGACATTAATTCATTATCAAGTTTGGTTAACTTGGAGCTGCTTAGTATTGATGAGAATAGGATTAGTAATTTGCAGCCATTGGCTAAACTCACTCAGCTACAGGAAGTCCGGATTAATGGTAATCAAGTAACCAAAGTAAGTCCACTAGCCAAATTAACTAAACTAAGAAGTTTAGAACTCAACAATAATCAGATTATTGACATTACGCCACTATCTAGCCTAAGTAACTTGATTACTCTGAAGCTGAATAATAATAAAATCAGGGATCTAAATCCATTAGCAAAGTTAGAATTTCTAGATTGGCTGTATCTTAAAAAAAATCAGATCAGTGACATCAGTCAATTAAGCGGCTTGAATTTATTATACAGGCTTGATCTTAGCGAAAATCAAATTAGTGACATTAAACCGTTGGCAAGCTTAAGAAACATGGATTATCTAGAACTGAACGATAATAAGATAACTGATACCAGTGCTCTTATTGGATTTAGCAATACAGCCTTCATTAACTTTATCAATAACAGAATTACAGCTAAAAAATGTCCAGTTCAACCAGAATCTCACTGTAAATTCTAGGTGAGTTTATCTGCCCAAAGCCAATCCAGCCATTAACATTCCCAATACCAAGAATGGTTGAGCGCTGGCTTGATACTTCACATCGTTCTTTAATGGATCGCGGAGGAAATACATATCTTGGAAAGTGATCTGCGGAACCACCAAAAGCAGGATGATCGCCCCATATAAATGTTGACCGATCGACATCAAATACAAACCAATGCCAGTCTGGAAAGTATCGATCATGATCACACAGACCCAAGCCGCTTTATCAATCCCAAACATTACTGGAATGGATTTCATGCCAAACTTGGCATCGCCCTCTACACTTTTAAAATCATTGACTACTGCAATTCCTAAACCCGCCAAACTGTAGAACAACGTAAGCACCACAATTGTCCAGTTCAAAGTGCCAAATAAAGCATGTCCTGCCCACCAAGGCAAAGCAATATAACTAGCCCCCAAAGCATAGTTTCCTAACCAGCCATTCTGCTTCAGCTTTAGTGGTGGTGCCGAATAAATATAGGCCACCAGCGAACCGCCCAAGGCCAAACAGGTCATTATCGGAAACTCGTGACCCGCCCACACATCCAAAAAGTAGGAAATGCCGATGCCGCCAATAAATAAAACCCAAACTTGCACAATTACCTGCGGCAGCGAAATAGCTCCCGAGGGAATCGGGCGATAGGGTTCATTGACCGCATCAATCTCTCGATCGTAATACTCATTCACCGTCTGAGTATAGCCCGTCAAAAACGGCCCCGACATCAGCATACAAAGTGCAGCCTTCAACACATTTTCGATCGACCAAGTATAATTCCCCGACGAAGCTGCCCCGCAGACTACTCCCCAAATTAATGGAATCCAAGTAATCGGCTTCATCAACTGGCGACGAATTGCCCAGATTGAGCCGCCGGCAGCAGCGCCTTTCATGCCTAGAGCCTGTCTGGCAGTAGAGCCTTGGGCAGATTCTGGAGACTTAGATTCTTTAGTTGATTCTTCAGGGGCTGGTTGGTTAGTCATGTCAGTCACAGAAAAATTTTATAGAGAAATAATCAAATAGTTGTCTTGAAACTTAGCACCAGTCACATCGGCACCGCGTAAGCCTGGAGGCAACAAAATGTTCCGACGCTGTTCACCGGCTTCGATCGTAATCTCGGGTCCCGATTGACTTAGCTTTACCTGTTGTTTGGTGAAACCTGGTAAGAACAGTCTGACCTGACGAGCAGTTACGTCTACTTCGATCGGCTTTGGTACATCCCGAGTAGGTTTCAAACTAGGCATTTCGCTCCGAGGATCAGCCACAGCAACCACTGGTAAAGGTGCAAAGGCCGTTTGGAGATCAGCACTAACTACGCCAGCCCGATTCACCAATACTCCGGCCACCGCCAGGCTGGCTTGCTGGGCACTGCCCCACATCCATGTGGCTGCTTGAATTTCAGCAGGATTATCGCTGACTACCAGATAAGCGGCGACTTGGGTCGGATCTGCTAGAGCTTTTTGGCCGCGATCGAGCATTTCCGTTGCTTCTTGCACCGCCGGCATATTTAAATTTTCCCCAGTCCAAGCCATGCTCAAAACTGTGGCGGCCACCGGCTGCAAAATCGGCATGGCATTGCGCCATAAATCTGAAGTTTCAATCACCTGACGGAAACGACGAATGTACCAGCTCAAAGTATCTGGCATCGCAAAAGCCCGCAGAGCATCGAGACTGCTGGGGTTATCGTAAATAATCACGTCGTACTTGTCGCTGGCAAAATACTCTTGCAGGCTATATAGTGCCACCGCACCATCAATCCCGGGCACTACGCTCAGCTCTTGGCCATAAACATTTTGCAGCAAGGGGGTGCGCAAATACTTGGTTTCGGCCTGCTTAATCACATCCCAGGCTTTTTCTAGCAACTGGGTGGCCGACAAATTTACCACCGATAGGTTGGCGGCGATCGATTGCGGCTGGGTACTAAGGGTGACTCCACTCCACAGATCTGCACTGTAATAAGCGCTTTGGCCAACCCACAGCACTCGCTGACCGCCACTGGCTAACTGCCGTGCGGAGGCGATCGACATGGTGGTGCGTCCACTGCCGCCTTTACCTAAGAAGGTGATAATTTGGGGCATTTTAAGCTTCTACCTTAAGTTCGTCTTCAAAAAACCATGTGGCTGACTTGTCGCCAAACTCCACAACGGCACCGACACCACTGCCATCAGTCATTCTAAATTCTGTGATAGTGCCCACTTGTCCGAGCTTACTAACGATTTTGTCCGAGACTCGGTCTCTTAAGCGATATACCTTTACCTTTTGCCCGATTTCCATTATGAGTTTTTATATATTGAGTTAAATTGCCCTTCATAGTTTACCGGAATCTTTACAGAGATTAACGCGGTCAAAAAAAATCCATAAAAATCCATTGATATTCTTAGCCATATTCTCAACCATTAGTGATTAGACCGCTTTCTGATTGTTTCAAGCCGGGATCACCAGCTCGTAGCAAAACTGACGGCCTAAAAGGTCAAGTTTCACTGGTTCGATCCCCAATTTAAAGAATTAGCAGCCAGCAATACAGTATTTATGCTGTGATATGATGTGCTCAAAATATCCGCTCTCAGGTAGTCAAAAACATGACACAAGCGCCGATAGCTCCCGTGGTACTGGTGATTTTAGATGGTTGGGGATATCGCCCCGAGAAGTCTGGCAACGCGATCGAAGCTGCAAATACGCCCATAATGGATAGCCTGTGGGCAGCTTATCCACACACCTTAATTGGCACCTCTGGCCGCGCAGTCGGTCTCCCCGATGGCCAAATGGGGAATTCTGAAGTAGGTCACATTAATATCGGCGCAGGCCGCATTGTCCCCCAAGAATTAGTGCGGATTGGCGATGCTGTTCAAGATGGCACCCTGTTGGAAAATAAAGCCTTAAAACAGGTCTGTAGCAAAGTTCTAGAAACTGGTGGTAAACTCCACATCCTAGGACTCTGTTCGGAAGGCGGCGTACATTCGCACCTCAGCCATATTATTGGCATCATCGATCTAGCTAAAGCCACTGGTATTAAGCAACTCTGTATTCATGCGATCACCGATGGTCGAGACACCAACCCCAAAGATGGCTTGGGTTCTCTCCAGCAAATCCAAGATCACTTAGATGCGGTGGGTATTGGCCAGATTGTTACTGTGAGCGGTAGATACTACGCCATGGATCGGGACAATCGCTGGGAACGGGTGCGAGCAGCCTACGAAGTCATGACTAGCAAAGATGCTGGCACTAATCAATCGGCCATCGACCTGTTGACTGCCTCTTATGCTGAGGGGATCACCGACGAATTTATTACTCCTACCCGTCTACAGGCTGGCGCGATCGAAGATGGTGACGGGGTAATTTTCTGCAACTTCCGCCCCGATCGAGCCAGACAGCTCACTCAGGCTTTTGTTAGCCCCAAGTTCATTGGGTTCGATCGATCTCTGTTAGCTCTCAGCTTTGCTACTTTTACCCAATATGAAGCCGACTTACCAGTCTTGGTGGCTTTTGAGCCGACTGTCCCCGCCAATCTGTTAGGGGAAGTAATCTCAAAACAGGGCTGGAAACAGTTCCGCACTGCCGAAACCGAGAAGTATGCCCATGTGACCTATTTCTTCAACGGTGGCGAAGAGGCCGAGTATCCCGGTGAAGTGCGCGAAATGATTCCTAGTCCTCCGGTGGCTACTTTTGACAAAGCTCCCGAAATGGCGGCCAAAGAAGTTACTAAAGCAGTAATAGATGCTCTAAATTCGCGGGAATATTCTCTGATTGTGGTGAACTATGCCAACCCCGATATGGTGGGTCACACAGGCAAAATGCCAGAAACCATCAAGGCGGTAGAGGCAGTCGATCGCTGTTTAGGCAGGCTAGTAGATACCATTGGCCGGGTCGGAGCCACCGCAATTATCACGGCGGATCACGGCAATGCCGAGTATATGAGTGATGAACAAGGCAATCCTTGGACAGCTCACACCACTAACCAGGTACCCTTCATTTTAATCGAAGGCGAAAAGCTGACGATTCCGGGCTATGGCGCAGAAGTAACTCTGCGAGAAAACGGCAAATTGGCCGACATCGCTCCCACCATTTTGCAGATCTTGTCTTTACCTCAGCCCCCAGAGATGAATGGCATTTCTATGATTATGCCTACAGAACTAGAGCTAAGCCACGATCAGACACCGATGCGCGTAGGGGTCTAATTGCTTTTTTCGATCGACCGTGCCAAAATTGGCGTATTAAGTATTAAGTTTCATTGATTTAGAGGTTCTAATGTCAGCCGTAGTCATTTTGCAAGTAATCTGGGCACTTTCGGCTTTGGGGTTGACAGCCTTAGTCATGCTACACAGCCCTAAAGGCGACGCAGGAATTGGCGGTATTGGTGGTCAAGCCCAGTTGTTTACTAGCAACAAGAGCGCCGAAGATACCCTCAACCGTATCACCTGGTCATTGGCCGTCACCTTTATGTCTTTGACAGTGGTTTTAAGCGCTGGCTGGATTAAGTAAGGCTTTAAAATCGATTTTTTTAAATAAAACCCCCTGTTATTTGATTATTTGACAGGGGCTTTGTTTTTTTATGGACAGTTGCGTACCCGCAAAAAAGCTGTGGCCATTTCATCCACTGCCGATCGAATTTCACTGGCCGGTCGATCGTAATTATTCACCACAATCCCAAAAGCCAACTGCTGATATTGTGCTGGATTGGCATAGCCCGCTAAAGCGATCGCTCCAGTTAAAGTACCAGTCTTGGCCTGAATTTGGTTGGGATAGTTTTTAAACCGATTAGCCAAAGTACCATTCACTCCTCCCACCGGCAAAGAATCACGATAAACAGCCGCCTCGGGAGTTTTGGACATGCCCACCAAAGTCTGTACCAAAGTCTGGGGTGACAGCAAATTTTTCCGGGACAGCCCCGAACCATCGACTTGACGGTAGCCATTGGCGTTTACGCCCAAACCAGTCAGCTTCGCCTTGACCAGCCGCAAGCCTAAATCGGCGGTGCTGTTACCAGCTTCGGTATTGCTGCGGCCTAAAGTGCGCAACAGCACTTCTGCAAATAAATTATTACTAGTGCGGTTAGTTTGCTTAATTAACTCCCCCAAAGTTGGTGATTCGATCGATGCTACTTCTTGCCCCAACTTAAATGGTTCATCACTCACCTGTACCTGACTGGCGTTGATCTGTTTCTGCGCCAAATTGAACTGCAATTGGCTGAGCCAGGTAGCGCTGGGGTTCAGCATCGCCAAATTTAGCGTGGTGCCACCGCCTACCGGTAAATTGCCTATTAACAACAAAGTGGGTTTACCTTGTACGGCCTGAACTTCGATCGAATTCTCGGTGCGGGCAGCTCCCGTAACTGCCCGGTTATCTATTTGCCAAGGAATACCCGCCAACGAATTTCCCCAGCGGTAACTGGGCGGCTGCCCAATCTTTTGAGGAGTAACGACTAAATCCACCGCATTTTGCTGCAAAATCAGGCTGGTAGTAGGCACTCCATAATCGGTGTACAAATCGCCCCATTCCCAGTCAGGATTCATCGGCGAGCCACGAAAGTAGCTGCCGTTAGCAGTCAGTTTACTAATCTGCCGGATGCCCTGCTGCTGAAGCTGATCTGCCAAATCTTGAATTTGGAGATTGGTAATAGTGGGATCTCCACGACCAAAAACGTTCAGGGACGGCTGCTGCGGATTGCTGTTGGGATCTAGGTAAATGGAGGTACGTAAGCGGTATTGACTGCCTAGATGGTTTAAGACGGCAGCGGTAGTCAAAAGTTTATTACTAGAAGCAGGAATAAATAGACTGTTTCCTTGGTAGCTGGCCAAAGGAGTATTCGCTGCTAACGGCTGCACATAATAGCCCCAATGATAGCGCTGTAGGTTGTAGCGACTGGCGATCGAATTCACCGTATTACTCAGATTGGCTGGACAGATTGTGGGTTCACTCTGCGCTATCGGCGAGGGAGATGATTTACTAGGGGCTTGGGCAAATGCCGGATGGGTCAGCAATAAGTGCGAAGCAAACAGAATAGCTAAAGATTTTGGGATCATGCAAAACTAACGAGGAAATTCGATCAGGGTATTGCTAATTCTGACATTCGATCGGGGTAAACTGTGAAATGTGAGACATAATTTGGCTTGACAATTTTTTAGATTGCAGGCACACATTGGGTGCAAAATCATCTAGGATAGCCACTGGGTCAGCCTGCCATCATCTAGAATTTTTCTTGTCCGCCTGCCCGCATTCAACAACAGTAGCCACCCCCTCAGCATTTGTAGCTGCTAGCCAGTATGGTTCTCGATTCGCCCCCCATCAAAATATTATTGGTAGATGACGATCTAGTCGTGCGCGCTAAAATTGGCGAAGCATTAGTTCTAGACGGTTTTGAACTGATCTTGGCTGAGAATGGCAATGCAGGCATTGAGGCTTACCTCGAACATCACCCAGATATTGTCTTGGTCGATGGAGTGATGCCAGATCTAGACGGTTTTGAATTCTGTGAGAAGCTTAAAGAGCTAGAATCTAACCGACTCACCCCGATTTTGATGATTACGTCTCTGGATGATGACGATTCGGTCGAAAAGGCTTTTGCGGCTGGAGCTAATGATTATATTACTAAGCCAGTAAACCTGGCAATCTTGCGCCAGCGGGTCAAGAACATGGTGCAGCAGTCCCAGCAGCTCAAAGACAAGTTCAAAATTGCCGAAGAACTGCAACAAGACAACCAAAACCTGAAAATTTTAGCCAATCTAGATAGCCTCACCAAGCTGCACAATCGACGGGGCTTTGAAGACTATTTGCAGCAGGAATGGGAGCGAATGAAGCGAGTCTGCGCGCCGCTTTCAATCATCATGTGTGATATTGATTTTTTCAAAAATTACAATGACACTTATGGCCACCCCGCAGGTGATCGATGCCTAATTAAGGTCAGCGCTGCCATGCGCAACGCCGTGCGCCGCAGCAGTGATTTGGTGGCCAGATACGGCGGCGAAGAGTTCGTAGTAGTATTGCCCAACACCGATGCCATGGGCGCAATCTATGTGGCCGAAAACATTCGATCGGCGGTCAAAGATTTACGAGTGCATCACAACACTTCGGCTGTAGGTGAGTTTTTGAGCATGAGTCTGGGAGTAGCCACCATGATCCCCACCCCCGGCGTAGATATTTCTAAAGTAATTGACGCATCCGATCGGGCATTGTACGAAGCAAAAGCCCAAGGCCGCGATCGAGTAGTAATGGCGATCGCTTAAAACCAATCAACCCCATATTTACTACTTATGGGCTATTTGGTGAACACCCCGATCGTCTGGGGTAATTGGGTATGGGGCTGCATAATAATTTTACTATTTACCATCAAACCAGTGCTGGCTCCACCGTCTAACATGGCTACCTGTTCAGCACCAAATTTTTTCAAGGTTGCCTCAGCTTCGCTTTGACTAGCACCTTCACTACTGAAGAATAAAACCGTTTTATATGCGCTGTCATCACGCAAATTTTTGGTGCCGATAAAAGTGCGAGCCAAAGGCTGATTGGCATTTTTTCCAGCGGTAGCAGCCAGCGCTCCCACCACATTGGGCATTGCTCCATCAAAAGTGCGTCGGCTATAAGGATCGATCGAGATTCGCCCCTGCGACCAAGCAACTGTTAGGGTTTTATCAGGAAATTCTTTTAGTCCGTAGCCATAGGTAATTAGCTGACGGTTTTGCTTCAGACCAAAGGCAATCCCAGTAGGTTTGTTGTACTCCTGAAAAAAGGTGCCGTTGATCATTACTTTGGGGACTTCTTTTTTCTTATTTGGAGCAGCAAATTCTTCAAAAGCCATTTGGCCAACTTTGCCAGTGGGAGTAGGTTTACCGCTAAGGCTGCGCAGTTCGGCTTTGCTCAAATCAATTTCAATTACATGAGGATTCCCTTTGATCACCTTATTTGCCCACATTTTGATGCCAGGAGCAATTGTCGTTTCTTGCAAAACAGGTGTGGGTTTGGGTGTAGGTGTCGCCTGGTTTGCTGGAATACAGCCGCTCAGGGCAATGATTGGCAGGAGACTTAACAGGTATCGATTGCTGCTCATGGATTTGAGGTATTTGAACAAGACTTGCTTCACACAGGTCATCACCGTTATCGAAAAATGTGGGAAAATTTCTTAACTCATCGATCGAGAACCCTTCTATTTTTAGGATACCCAGAAGCTTTGACTGTGTAGCAGCTATTTGGCTGATTGGTAAGCCCTAAGAAATTTGTTTGCTCATCATAAAATTTAAGTTTTCCTAGACAGGAATTGCCTCTATAGCATTTGAAGCTAAAAACTAAACTATGGTCATAAAAGATGTCTGGAAAACAAACAACCGCTGGAATAATAGCTCTTTTGATTGTCTTAGTTACTTCGATCGCTATCCTTTGTTCGATTTTTGGCTGGAGCTATTGGCCAGAGAGGCTTTCACACTTTCAGATTCAATATTGGCTGCTAGCGATCGGCTTATTTTTGGTATTGTTGTTGTTGAGAGAGCGATCCACAGTTTTAATTGGACTCTTTTGTGTAGTGATTCTCTCGACCAATATGGTCACTTGGTACTTGCCCGCTGGTCGTCCTCATCGGTCATTAGTTAAAATTTTGTTTTCTAATGTCTGGGAAACCAATCTTAATCATCAGCC
Source organism: Synechococcales cyanobacterium GL140_1_metabinner_5_sub (assembly GCA_025359065.1). Lineage (GTDB taxonomy): Bacteria > Cyanobacteriota > Cyanobacteriia > Cyanobacteriales > Chamaesiphonaceae > JAAFHZ01. The sequence goes on from JANYHM010000041.1 coordinate 24,175, forward strand.
GATTTTGAATTTAGTTCGATCAGAAGCTCCAGACATTGCAATTTTTGTGGAGGTGAATACACGCTGGCGAAAGCAGTTGGATAGTCTCCAAGACATTTTGCCTTACAGCCGTGATAATAAAAGAGGCGAGGTAATCTACAGCAAAATTGATTTAGCCAAAACTTCAATTGTGCCGCCAGACTCTAGTTTTGTCCGCACACTAATTTTACGTTATTTGCAAATACAGGGCAAAACATTCACCCTAGTTGCCACCCACCCCTCTGCTCCGGCAACCCCTGCCGAATTTGCCAAGCGCAATAGACATTTAGAAGATTTAGGACTACTTTTGGAAAAATCATCAGATGATTTAATTGTGGTGGGTGATTTTAATGCAACTCCTTGGTCGCCTTACTACAAAAAATTTGTAGATCGCAGCCGGTTGGTAAATGCGCGGGAGGGTTTGGGACTGCATCCCACTTGGTCAACGTTGGTAGTCCGGAAGTTGCCTAGCTGGTTACAATCGGTGTTCTCGGTGCCGATCGATCATATTTTTATTCGTGCTCCCAATACCTACGCTACTTCTTTTCGGACTGGGAATGATATTGGTTCAGATCATCTGCCGATTATTGCTGAAATTAGTCACTGGTAGGAATATCAGTTGACAAGGGGGAGAAAAAGAGAGTAACCACAGGAAATCTAACGGAGAGCTGTAGTGTTCTTAGGGTACGCCGAGAGGGGCAAAGTTGAGATTACTCTGAAAATGTTGGTTTGGCACTGCTTATTTTTTTGTAAGTGCCTTTGGTGGTCATAGCATCAGTTGGAAAATCGCAGCTCCCTTTTGACTGGAGACCACTAGAGTTCCTGGCTTGATCACCGCTAATCCGCAGATGATAGAGAATGCTGTTTTTATAGTGTTGTTCATGAGTTAGATGGATCCAAGAAAACCAATCCAAATCTAACACACCTCGCAGCCATGCGAGAGATAGCCTATGGGTGAGCCAGTTTGGATTAGATAACTTTACAAAATCTGATTTCTGTCTAAAATAAAGATAGTTTGGGGACAGGATCGGTGATTTTACCTGGAGATGTGCAGCGGATGTCGGCGGGGAGAGGAATTCGGCACAGTGAATTTAATGCTTCTTTAACTGAGCCGGTGCATTTTTTGCAAATCTGGATTTTGCCGGGGCAAAATAGTATCGATCCTGGTTATGAGCAGAAGAACTTTACGGATGCTGAAAAGCTGGGTAAGCTGCGGTTGGTGGGTTCCAGAGATGGTCGGGATGGTTCCATTACTATTCATCAAGATGTGAATTTTTATGCGGGCATTTTACAAGCTGGTGAAGATGTCAGCTACGATTTTGTGCCGGGACGAGTTGCTTGGTTGCAGTTAGCTCGGGGTGCGGTGAAGTTCAATGAATATGAGCTGAAGGCCGGTGATGGGGTGGCAATCGATAAAGAATCTTCAATAGCAATTAAATCTCTCACCGCAGATACCGAAGTACTGTTGTTCGACATGGCCTCATAGACCTCAGGTAGAAGTGTGACTTCTCTTAGGATTCCATGGATTGTTTTGTCACAGCTATACCAGCATCAGATGCCAGAGTAAACTAGAATAGCTATAATCCAGACAGTTTACGTAACTAGCAAAAACTTTTAGAAATCGATGGATCAATAAATTTCGTTGCCCATCATTGTAATTGATCAAACCTTAGCCAAAATTCATCTATACTTTGGGTCACACATCATACCCAGTCATGTCTACAGAATTCACCATTGGCGCAACAGTTTGTCTGGCCAGCCAACCACCCTACATTAAAACCGCTGATCCTATGCCCATGCTGCGACCAGGGCAATTGATCGCAGTGGGTGCAACCGGCATTGTAATTTCGCGCCAACCCGGAGAGTATTGGGCGGTAAAGTTCGATCGAGGGTCTTTCTTGATCGATGGCAAATACCTCAGCAGCGAAATGACTCCTATAGAAACACCCTCCACAGAACCCCAAAGCTAGCAGCTTGCGATATCCTAGTGCAAGAGTCGCTGAGAGATCACAATCTGCCATGAAATACCGTCGCTTTGGCCGTACCGAGCTATCCGTCCCCGTTTTTTCTTGCGGTGGAATGCGCTATCAATACAAATGGCAAGATATTGGGATGCCCGGAATCCCTGCTGAAAATCAGCAAAACCTGGAAGCCACCATTCGTCGATCGCTAGAGTTGGGCATTAACCATATCGAGACGGCTCGTTTTTATGGTTCTTCGGAAGTGCAGCTCGGCCAAATTTTACCGCAGCTCGATCGATCGAGCTTTATTTTCCAGACTAAAATTGGCCCTGAGTCCGATCCTAAAAAATTCTTAGCCAATTTTAATCGCTCCATGGAGCTACTACAGCTAGACTATGTAGATCTGTTGGGCATTCATGGCATTAATAATGCTGAATTATTAGAGCAAACCATCCGTCCTGGCGGCTGCTTAGAAGTAGCCAGAGCACTACAAAAATCTGGGCGAGTGCGCCATGTGGGCTTCTCGACTCATGCTCCTACGGATGTTATTTGTCAGGCCATTGCTACTAATGAGTTTGACTATGTAAATTTGCATTGGTACTACATTAACCAACAAAATTGGGCAGCGATCGCAGCGGCGACTAAGCACGATATGGGAGTCTTTATTATTAGTCCTACCAATAAAGGCGGCTTACTCAATAAACCTTCAGCTAAACTCCAAGAACTCTGTCAGCCGCTCAGCCCTATGGTGTTCAATAATTTGTTTTGTCTGAGTCATCCTCAAGTGCATACTCTCAGCGTTGGTGCCTCGGTGCCGAGTGATTTTGATGAGCATATTAAAACGCTGGAATTCCTTGATCAATCAGAGGATATACTGCCGCCTATTATTCAACGTTTAGAGCAGGCCGCGATCGATAAACTAGGCGAAAATTGGTATCGCACTTGGCGCGATGGTTTGCCAGAACATGGGGCGACTCCTGGCAATATCAATATTCCGGCAATTTTATGGCTACGAAATTTGGCCTTGGCTTATGATATGGAAGAATATGGCCAGTTGCGCTATAACCTCTTAGAAAACGGCGGCCACTGGTTTCCGGGGGCGCGGGCTACAGATGTTGGTCAATATAATCTGACAGAATGCCTAAAAAATAGTCCCCATGCTGCTCAGATTCCTGCTTATTTAGCAGAGGTCGATCGGCTGTTGGGTAGTGAAGGGGTCAAGCGCTTGTCGCAGAGTTAATCATCAAATTGTGGTAATACGTTTTCACTATAATTGGGGAATGACAATGGTTGCACTCCGAGATACATCGCCTTTAATGACCCCAGAAGAATATTTGGACTGGGAAGGAAAGCAAGAACTGCGCTATGAGTACGTAGACGGTGAGGTCTATGCTATGACTGGTGGTACTATTAACCATAGTGCAATTGCTGTCAACATCACTACCCTGCTGAGTAATCATTTGGCAGGCGGTGGATGCCGGGTCTTGAATTCTGATGCCAAGGTGGAGATTTTATCAAGCATCCGCTCCGTGAACAACAAATCTAGTGCCTACCTTTATCCTGACATTAGTGTTACCTGCGATAATCGCGATCGCCGTGCTAATCAGTTTATTGCTCATCCATGCTTGGTCATCGAAGTCCTTTCGCCTAGTACCGAAGCTTATGACCGAGGCAAGAAGTTTCGTTTGTACCAAAGATCGGAAACTTTGCAGGAGTATGTAATGGTTAGCACTGAGGAAATGGCGGTTGAAATCTATCGCAAAAATGACCAAGGCCAGTGGAGCATCTTGGCCTATGAAGTTGGGGATACGGTGGAATTTACGAGTGTGGAGTTGTCGGTGGAGATCGATCGGCTTTTTCAGGGCATTGTGTTCGAGCAGGAGGCTTAATGTGGTTTTCATTGGTGGCTTAACTCACAAGTGCCCTTAGATCTTTGAGGGCAATCGTCAAAGTCATAGGTTCGATCGGGGTGAAGGTTGTGCTGGTGATTCCCATGGTGCGGGAGTTATTATAGTTTTTTTGAGTTGAATGTCGTTATGCCTTTTTATATTCAGGTTGTCTGTGTTATTCACGGCGCGTAAGATCTATTCTTGATCTCTAAGGATGATAATTAATCACCATTCTTTTAGCGGGAAGGGAGTAATCCTATCCTTTAACTTCTTGAGTCGATTGTCTTTTCTGGTGGGTTTGAGTTACCTTCTCTGTACCTATTAGTTTATGAAGATCTGATAGCTCATCTACTGAAGCTTCGGTTTTACGAGGTCTACCACCACGTTTGCCATTATCTCTGGAGGCTTGAGCTTTAGCTTCAGATTTCGACTTACCACCGTGACGACCTAATTCGGCCATCCAGGCTTTAGAACCAAATAACCCCGATACTAATTGCGCTACTCCTAGATCTGCATCTAAACTTTCCCAGTGCAAAGCAGATCCAGTTGGCATAATCTCCACTTCGGCTAGTTGTTCTGGAGTGCCATTTGCTAATCCTTGTAACAGTTGATAGGGAAAACCCATCATCACTCCGTTAGTTAGCTCGATGAATACTCGTTCGCTATCGGTTGCATACCAAGCTTTGACGGCTCTGGGTTCGGCTTCGGCTAGAGCTTTGCCAGCAGCTCTGGCTTGGTCGAACTGTGCTATTAATTCGGGACTAATATTACTCATGAATTTCTTTCCATTTTGCTAACAGCTCGATTTGATACTCGATTACTAAACTCAACGCTTTGGCTAGATCTTTGTTGCCGATTTTCCCTTCAACGTTGAACACTATGGGTTCGACTAACTCTATCTTTACTTCTGCGTCACTTTTGAAAACATGTACGTGTGGAGGGAGATGGTCGTTAGGCCAAATTACAATCCTGAACCCATCTTGTTTGATAATTGTTGGCATATTTACTCCCCTACTTTTGAATATAACCTGTCGCTTGGGTTTTTGCAACCTTCACTTTGGTTGGTAGGGGTAGTTCATGCTCGATCGAGTCAAATTATCACTCATACTGCGATTGCCTCCTGTTCGATGTTTATCTTCAAACCTGCTGTATCTCTGCTGTGTCTGCGGTAAGTTTTTGGTGATCGATCGGCTTTTTATGGGCATTATGTTTGAGCCTAGAAAGGAATTTTATTGAGAAGTATGAAGCAGCAGAAAACTATAGCCATAGTTGGACTATCGATTATTTTGCCAACTGTTCTTTGATCCACTGCCGCACCTGGCGAATCAAATGTACTAGTCAAAACGGATAAAATATCCCTTGATCTCTACCGCGTAAATGAGTAGGATCTTTGGGGCATTTTGTACTGAGAAGCTGGGAATACGTTGGAATTTGTCAGGATGAGGTTATCAGCGGAGATTGATCACTTGTTACTACTATAGCCAGAACTCAGGAGTGCGCTGCTGCAAACAATATTTGAAATCGACAAATCACTTTTCGGCTCTGATACAGAATTGATTTGAGTTTTGAGATCATATTGCTGATACAGACGGGTTAATTCGCTTAGTAACTTTTCTCCAGCAGAACCATTATTCTTGATGTTTTTCAGCTCTCGTAAAATGACTGGATTGTAAATGGATTCCACAGCTCTAATGAATTCGTAAATGATGAGTTGTGTATTTTCTTCAACGTCATCTTTAAACAATTTCTCCAACTCTTTCAAAACATATTTCTGAGGAGAGGTTAGTTTGAAATCGCGTTGCTCAGATTGGCGATGTTTCACTTCTTTACTAAATCTGTGCAGGGTTTGGGTAACTGTTTGATTATGAGTTTGGGGCAATAGTGCTGTTGGGGTGTTTTCTTTGGCGATAATAATCGAGAGAATCTTGGAAATATCACGGCTGATTTCTTTACCATCTTGATCGAGTAGAAATAGCTGTGGATATCTGCTCGTGCTGGGATCGTTAATACTGCTCGATTCGCAAAAGACGAATGTACCCGTTGATTGGGCTAGTTTGGCAGTGCGGATACCGTTGGGTAATTTGACAATGCGATCAAACTCGTCAGGATTATGTTGTCGCAGTTGTCTGAGCATTTCTTCAGCATCGGTGAGATCAATTATTGGAGGTGGTTCTAGATCGAATAAGTCTAATTGTTTATCTCCATGCTCGTAGATGGCGTACATCGCATTTTCGTTGAGCTGTTCGCTATTATCAAGAATTGCTGAATCTTCACCGATGGTTTCATGGATTTCTTGAATGCGGCGCTGGAGCTTTCCTTTTAAGCCAAGATTTCTTTCGATCCCCAATTCGGGAAGAAAGTTATAGCCATAGATAGTTTCTTTCTCTGTCCCAATTCGATCGATCCGCCCGAAGCGTTGAATTAGTTTGACTGGATTCCAGTGCAGGTCATAGTTAATAATCATGTCGCCATCTTGGAGATTAAGACCTTCGGCGAGGATGTCGGTGGCAATGAGGGTATTGAGTTCGGCTTCTCCGGGCTTAAGTTGGTAATTATCATTAGCTTTAGGTGCAAATCTCTGAACTAAGCGTCCTTTATCTTTGCCACTGTTGCTATGGATAACTTCGATGTCTTGGCGATCTTCAGCAATTTGGTCAAATAGATATTGGGCGGTGTCTGCGTACTGGGTAAAGATAATCTGCTTCTTACCCTGAATGTCGGGTTTGGCTAGCCACTGCTTGAGGGTTTGCAGCTTGGCATCTTGGGCGGGGGTGATGGGGGCAACTAATTGGTGAATCTGTTTGAGGATTTTCAGATCGTGAGCAATGTGTTTGGTGAGTTTAGCGCGATCGAAATCGTCAATGTCATACTTACCCGATACCGATCGCAGTGCTTCGATGATATCCAATTCATCTTCGCCAGCAGCTTCATCGTCATTGAGAATATCTTGAGCTTCTTTCCCTGCGGGGATTAGACCGCTATCGAGTCCGATTAAAAATCGTTCGTGAGCAAGAATCATCCGATCGATTGTCTGTTGAAAGGCATAAACGCTAGATTCAAACCGTTTGAATAACAGTACGCGGATTAGACCTCTGAGGTTGGCTCCGGCGGTCTGAAGTCCTTTGTATGGATCTTGTTGCTGTTTGGAAGGTAAGACATAGTTACCCAAGCCATAACGAGCATAGCAGAGGGTGTCGGTAAGAGTTTTGAGTGATTTTTGCTTGCTAGATTTACCTAGATACTGGCGAAGCTGCTGATATAGTCCGTTGTAGGTATCTTCAATGCTGTATTCGATCGTTTCTAGTCGGCGTTTGGGGAAGTATTGGTGTTTACCTCCGACAAGGATGTAGGCTTTCCGCTGACCGGATAGATACTCGTTGAAATTGGGATAGGAAGCTATGGGTAAATTGGTTTCTGAGTCAAAGCCATAGAAGCGAAGAATGTGATTTCGGGTGCGGCGAATCAGGATGTGGGAAAGGAGATCAGGGAGGTTTCGTTCGCCTTTTTCGACCATCTTAAAATATTCATTGAGATCGGGTGGGTCGATCGGGAGGTTGGTGATATCGGTGGGGTGAAATAGTTTGATTTGGTGGTAGATATCCCATGCACTTTTATTCCGTGGGGTGGCAGTCAGGAAGCAGCACCGCTTGTCACCAGCGGCCAGATATTCTTGCAAGACTTTATATCTTTGGGTGCCATAGTTGCGGAGGTGATGGCTTTCATCAATTAATACAAAGTCGCGGTGTTTGTATTTTTCATCTTCAAGCAAGGTGCGTAAGCCTTGCTCGCTATCGCTTTTGAGCATTCCCATTGAAAGTACTCGCGCATTGAGCTGATACTTTTCGTTGTATTTTTCCCACATCTCGATTAATGGTGGCGGGCAAATAATCAGGGTACGAGCGCGTTCGTGTTGCTCCATCCATTTGACGATCGCGGCTCCAATGTAGCTTTTACCTAAGCCCACAACATCGGAAACAAAAGCACCGTCATATTTTTGAATATTTTGAATTGCATTTTGGACGGCTCTAGTCTGGAAATCGGCGAGCTGCTTGCTGATATCGTTAGGATCAATGATAATTTCTGCTGGTGCGAGTTCTAGCCTGTCGTGGACGAGATGATAAAGGGTTTTCATGTACACGTCGTAGGGCGTAGCAATATTCATCACCCAAGACTGTTTCATTTCTTTCATCAAGATGGCATCAAAGTCTTCGGCTACGTTCCATAGTTCATCGAACCAGTTGGTAAGCTGTTGATGGTTGTCGTTACCGTGAATAACGACGTTGAGTTCGGTATTATTGTTGAGTCCAGATAAGGTGAGATTAGAAGAACCGACGATCGCGATGCCCTGTTCTGGGCGATCGAGTTTTTTACCCTTGTTATCAAAAATGTCGCCATAGTCGAAGATGTAGGCTTTGGCGTGTAATACGCCTTTGGTGTAAACCTTGACTTCGAGGCGTTTTTCTTCGATCATTTCGGCGAGATTTTTCACCAGTGTTTCGGATTCGTCGCTTTGCTCTAGCAGTTCGAGCTGGGAGCGTACCTGTTCGGAGTTATTGGCAAAGATGGTTTGTTTCTCATGTTCTTTCGGATATGTTTGAGCTTCGAGGCGATCTTTGATTAGTTCTACCTGCTGGTAGCCTTGGGCAATTTGTTCGATCGTTTGGCGGTTGGTGGTGTTACCAATTAGTAACCGTAGGTGTTTGATGTGGGGGAGTTTGTCGGCGATCGCGGTGAAGCCGGAAAGGAAGAAGTAGCCGACGGCGAAGTGAGCGGCGGTGGAGGAATCGAGGTTGGTGCGGATCTGATCGGCGAGATGTCGATCTCGATTGTCGATGATGTCTGACATGATTTTGTGGTGTGATGTTGGCGTAGAATGTCTTTGATATCTATAATTGAGGGGTGTAGATGCCTACTAATGAGCAAGCGCAGGCTTGTCTGCGACTGTGCCAAATGCTGTCTAGTGGATTTCAACCGATTCATTTATTTCGGTACAATCCAGAAACGCAGACGGTTTATGTTTTGGCAGGTGTGACGGAAGGAATTGAAGTGATTGTCGATCCCAATGGTAAATGGAGGTTTGCAGATGAATAAGCCAGATTTTAGTACGATGACTAGAAAACAGCTCAGAGCTTATGCTTTTACCCATCGTGAGGATGAAGCAGTTTTCACTGAGTTGATTAGGCGTGTCGAGCGCAGTGGCACGAGCTACCCATATCCTCAGACGGAGGAAGACTTCGAGGAAATGAAGCACATTCTTCACCGCAGACTTTATGGTGATAGTGGTGAATCTTCCTAAATTTTCTTGAGAAGGGGAACTTTCGGCTCTCAGCCACTTTTCCAAGAGGTTGAGAGATTAATTTAGTTGAGGTCATAGTTATCATTAAATCCATACAATTTAGCCACCCTGATATCGATCTCTTTTTCCCACGCCTCACAGCCAACACCTTTAGCATCTAGACATTTTTTCACCAGGTTAGATATCGCCTTTCGCTCTATCTCACTAGCTTGGGGAATTGGAAGTTTATTTAGATAAATTGACTTCATATTTAATCTGCCCCCTCTATCGGCATCACCAAGAACAGCACAAACATTTTTCAGGTATTCCCATGCTGAAACAGAATTCAATACTCCCAGTAAGTAAAAGTCGTTAGAAGGAATAGTAAATGTTGCATCATTTATAAATGATCCACTTCTGTCAAAGGTGAATCTAGATTCCTTTGCTATAATTGGATAAATAATTTTAGGTTGATCGAATAAATCATAATAAGCACAGGCTCTTAATTCCCACCAGTAGTTGCCTTTGTCGCAACGCTTCTCTAGTTGTGGCTGATATTTTTGAAGATGCTTTAATACAGAGGGATATCTAGTGATGTCAACACCAATTCTTGTGACAATTAACCATTTGCCTTTATCCTTTAAGTACCACTTTCGGACATCATCACCTACAGCCAATGGCTTGATGATCTCCTCGCTGGCTGAATTTTCAGAGATCAACTGATTGCGAGTTTGACTATCGATAAAAAAAGCCTGATTGAAACCAGTCTTAACTCCATAGTGAATTTCTCCATTGACATACTGACCGAGTGGGATTCCCCTGGACTCCATTTGCTTGATTCTATCAACAGAATTACTATCTGTCAGCAGCCAATCTGAACCATTAATCGCATTGTGAGGTAGAAAATTACCACAAGATTGAATCAGGGCTTTTACATCGGGATAGGGCGCAGCCAACGTCTCTACTTGAGTAAATTTCGTTGGAATATGTTGATTTAAACTGTTACTATTTTTATCCTTAAATTGGCTCACAAATATCATTGGAAATGTAGCTGCACTTTTGAATACAGGCAACTCTCCAAAATCAGTAATACTATGAATATCACAGTTGTCAGCAATATACTGACGTAGTTTGTTTCCATAACCAGACCGAAACCATTTATTTGAAGAAATAAAAGCTAACATTCCTCCCGGTTTCAGCAATTGGAGCGATCGAGCATAAAAATAACAGTACAAATCTGACGTGCCATTATACGTCTGTGGAAAAACTTTCTTCAAAGTCGGCTTCATATCTACGATCGCTTCTTGCCGCACATAAGGCGGATTTGCAACCTGAATATCAAACCCACCATCTGCCATGATTTCCGCAAAATCCACCATCCAATCGAAATCACCCGCTTTGTAAACCCCAGGTGTGAAAGTTGCAATTTGCTCCTTAATATCCTCGATCTTCTTCTCTAAACCAGCCTTCTTCTCCTTCCCATGCGCCGTCAAATATTCCGATTTGAGCCGCTGAAACTCCTGCACCGAACCTGTGCGTAACGATAGCTGACTAACAGCAACAGGCGTAATCAAACTATCCCCGACCTCCAATTTGTACTTGAGATTTGGCAACGGCTGTGGCTTATCTCCATCCACCGACAACGATAACCACAATCGCAACCGCGCAATATTCACCGCAAACACATCCTTATCCACCCCATAAAGATTATGTTCAATAATCTCCAACTTCCGTGCATAGACACTCTCCGCCCCCAGATTATCGCTAGCAAACAGACAAGCCCGCAAATCCAGCAACTCGTGCATCATCCCCAACAAATACGCCCCACTGCCACAAGCCGGATCGCAAGCCGTAACAGACTTCAACGCATTCAAAACAGCTTCAGGATCAGCGAGATCGCTACTATTATGGTCATCCACAAACCGATCGATCTTCTCCCCATCCTCCGCACACTTCGACTTCAAATAACCCTTCAACGTCTCCCGACACATAAAAGCCACGATTGGCTTTGGCGTATAGTAACTCCCCGAACCATGCCGATTTGTCACCAGCTCCTCGAACACCTTGCCCAACATCTCCGGATCTACCGCCACATCCACATCCAGCGGCGTACTCTCACTCACCGTAAAATTAAACCTTTCAAATAACTTTGTCAGAATATCCTCGATCGCCCCATCCGGCACCACAATCCCAGACACCATCTCACTCGCATCCTCCTCAAACAACCCCCCATTCAAGTATGGCACCTTGCCAATTATTTTAATCAGCTTCTCATCACCCTGCTTCTCAGGATCATTCAAACCTGCAAAGAACAAATGCGACAATCGATCGCGATAAAAATTCTCATCCTCTCTCTTAGCCCCCTTTCCAAGGGGGTTGGGGGATTCCTTCTTATAGTCTTGCCAAAGAGCCTTAAAATAATCATCAGAGCCATTAAACTCCAACCAGCCCTTCTTCTGCACAAAAGCAATAAACATCAAACGGTTGAACAACTTTTGGGTAAATAACCGCTTCTGTTCCGCATCCTTAATGCCCTCGATCGAACCCTCAACCGACTCAAACACCAGCTTGTACTCATTAAAGAATCGATCCGTTACCTTCTCAACATCGAATGCCTCATCATGCTGAATCTGAATCTCTAGCGGCTCCAGCTCATTAGCTCTCTTCCCGCATTGTTGCCCGATCGACTGTAAATCCAACTCGCCAATTTGTTCGATCGCCGTGCGTAGCTGCTCCCGCTGATTAACCACAATCCGCCGCAACAACCGCCGTTGAGTATTCTTCTCATCATACTTAGCATTGATAAAATGCCAGTCATCCTGACCCTGATTAGAGAAAACAAATAGTGAGTGACGATAGTTATTTATCTTTAGCAACTCTTCAATAACATCACGCTGTTGCTGCTTGTGAATCTGCCGAGAACTCAGTCTTGTGTAAATAACATTGAACTGTCCCTGAACTCCGCCGTTAGCCAATAGCAGCACTTCACTATCTCTCAGGCTATCCTGTACCGACCTCGCAAACCTGCGGGTGGAAATGGTTTCGCTGACTCGATCGTAATGCAATCGATCATAAAAAAGTTCTTTGAGACTGCGAGTATCAGTCAGCGACGTTAAAGCTGATTCAATTCGACCAAGGCTGGGAGTAGATGCAATCATGTTGGGTAGTTCACTATATACCCAAGCACCAGACATTAATGCGACCATCATGTCATTGGCATAGCCTTTCCTTTGGAAAATCGATCTCAGTCTGTAGCAAGGGGATGATACACCACAGAATTCCCAGTCCATCCGGACAGAATGAAGAGTCGATTGAACAGCATTACTTATCGATAGAGACCAGATCAATATCGATCTACAAATCGATCGAAATGACCTCAGTGATTATCCTCAATAAATTTATAAATCTGCTAACAAATCTATAGATTTTTCAAAATAGTCTCAGTAATTACCCGCAGAGCGATGAAGCCTGGAAAAATGTCGCCCAAGGCATCAAGAAAGTAGTGAAAGACATTAGCGCTAAGAAAACAGTAAAAAAACTATAGCTACATTTAGACTATTAACTATTTCGCCAACTGTCCTTTGATCCACTGCCGCACCTGGCGAATCAAACTCGTTTCACCCATTGTTGAACTTAAATTCAAAAAATCCATCAGCACAACGTTAGTGAATAGAGGTAACGCGATCGAAGCTTCACAGCTTTGATATTTGCCATCAACCAACCGTAAAATTGTAAAAGTCTGCCGATCGCCTTTGCTGTAAGCCAAACCATCAAATCGCCAGATCTCAGGTATACCCAGCGCTGCATAAATTTCTAGCCGGTTTAGTGAACTGCTGGTATTGTCAATTTCGATCGCTAAATCTGGTGGTGGATCAAGTTCCAAATCAATTGAGTCCTTCCCGCGCACCGCCAACTCATTTTGAACGTAGTAACATTCATCAGGTTCCAAGCCCTTCTGTAGATCCCGACGGCTCCAAGTTGTAGAGCCTAAACTACGCACTTCAATCTCTAACTCTTCAGTCATCACTTCCACAAACCGTCCCAAAAGTTTTTTAAAGCGTTCGTGAGGTGGTAGTGGCATAGTGATCTCCAAAGTGCCGTGATCGTAAGTTAGCCTGGTACCTGGCTGTGACTCTAGATCTTTGATTAATCTCTGATAAGTATCCCAATGAATTCCTTGCAGAACTGTGGGTGATTTAGGTAAGGCGATCGCATTTGTCATAGTTTTTTCCACCTTAACTCAGGTTAATTCTTGTACACACATAGATTAACTGCATTTCCAAAATCTGGGATCTAACTCAAAAGGTTGTGGTGAGATTATCCTTAACCTCACAAAATCAGGGTGCGACGGATTAACTAAGTAGTTGTATTCCATTGGAATAATCACTGAAGGCACTGCTAAAATCGCTGTTGCACCCGATCGAAACCAATCATCTCCCATACTCGCCAAAGTAGCAGGTGCCGAAATATTTCGCCAATCTGGAGGCAACTGAGCCACTTCTAGGTACTTGACCTCAACCTCTTTAGGAACATCGACCTGAATCCAGGCTAACATTGTCGCTACATCTTCTATCTCCATATGCACAAAGACTTCTAAAGCTGCTAACGACAACGTTCCCGAAGTATAAACCATTCCCTGTCCACGAGAATTCCAGCGTCCGCCGACTCGTCTAGCACCTTCACCACTAAAAGCCGAATCTGCATACTTACGCTTAGAAATTCGCCACAAAACCAGACCCGAGTTAATTTGTGGAGTCAACTGTACACCCCATACTCAATACGATCGAGCAATTCTACTACTTGCTCTGTTCCGGCATCAGTATCGAGTAAATCGATCGGTGCATAACCATTCAACCCTCGATTGGGTCGCTTCAGCCAACTAGTCGCAGTATCTGCACTCTCAAATACATCCTGGGCTTGAGCCGCAACTCTGGCCAGTCGATACAGCCTGTCCGACCAAGTAGGGTTCAAAGGCTTATCTTCTTTTTGAAGTCTGATGATTGTGCGGACTGAAGTACCTACAACCTTAGACATTTGAACATCTGAGAGTTGGTAGTAACCAGCTACTCGCTTGAAAGACTCGATCGGTAATCCACGCCGTACAACTTCAGCACGATCAATTGCTGAAGTTGAACTTGCCGAACCTGGAATTCCTAAAATATCTAGTAATTGGGTTGATGGAGCCACAACTCACCTCATTCTAAGCATTTGTCTTAATTATAACGCTAAATGCTTAATTTCTTAATCGACAATGATTTGGTCAGACAATCATCGTCAACCAAAGAAGAGACTTAAGGCTTTACAATATATAGCCACATATATACTTTGAAACATTGACCGACTCAATCTTGTCTGATGAACTCCTCCGGGGCTACGATGTAATTATCGTCGGCGCTGGCGCGGCTGGACTTTACTCAGCTCTCTGTTTGCCCGCCCATTTAAAAATAGCCATCATCAGCAAAGATTCGATCGCCACCGAATCACCACCAGTAGCCAGTAAATGGGCACAGGGCGGCATCGCCGCCGTAGTCAGCGCCGCAGATTCAGTAGAACTGCACATCCAAGACACCCTCAAAGCCGGGGTCGGACTTTGTGATCCGGTCACAGTCAGGTTTTTAGTCGAAAATGCTGCCCAGTGCGTCAGCGAATTAATCAACATGGGAGTAGCCTTCGATCGAGTAGCCACCCTGGGCGGTGACTCTACCCTAGCCATGACTCTAGAAGCCGCCCACTCTCGGCCAAGAGTGCTGCACGCCGCCGATACTACTGGTCGCACCGTCATGAAAGTACTACTCGAACAAGTCCGATCGCGATCGAACATTCGCACCCTTGCCCCAGCCTTAGCCTTAGACCTATGGATAGCAGAAAGTCAATGCCAGGGCATCAGCTTGGCCTACGGCGGTGAAATTCGCTGGCTGCGTTCACCCGCAGTAATTTTGGCTACCGGCGGCGGCGGACAGGTCTACGCCCACACCACCAATCCAGAAGTTAGCACTGGTGATGGAGTGGCGATGGTCGATCGAGCTGGTGGCACCTTAGCCGATTTAGAATTTGTGCAGTTCCACCCTACCGCTCTCAATGTTACCGGCGCGCCTCGCTTTTTAATCAGTGAAGCAGTGCGTGGCGAAGGAGCTTATTTGATTGATGACCAAGGAGAACGCTTTTGTTTTCATTATCACCCAGATGGTGAATTAGCTCCTCGGGATGTAGTTAGCCGCGCAATTTTTTCTCACTTAGCCAAAATTGGCGGCGACAAAGTATATTTGGATCTGCGATCGATGCCGACTGCTACTGTTAGTCACCGGTTTCCTAATATTATTCAGTTTTGCCAGAGTTGGGGCATTGATGTGTTTACTCAACCGATTCCGGTATCACCAGCAGCCCACTATTGGATGGGTGGCATTGCTACCGATGTGCAGAATAAAACTGCTATTTCGGGAGTCTATGCGGTAGGTGAAGCTAGTTGCACAGGAGTCCATGGCGCTAATCGCTTAGCCAGTAACTCGCTGTTGGAATGCTTGGTGTTTGGGGCGGGTTTTGCTCATAGCGATTTATCAACGTTATCAACTACAACGACCACAGTTGATTCCAACAAAGCCGCTAAAATCGATGCTGGAGACTGGCTGGCGCAGCAGAAAGTAATTACGACAATTCGGCAGGAGTTACCAGGAGTAATGTGGCAGGCAGCCGGAATTGTGCGCACATTAGCTAGTCTCGAAGCAGGTTTGACTCAAATCAAAGACTGGCAAATTCAGTTCGATCGATTACCAATCTCTAAAACTTTCAGCACCTGGAACATTCAGCTACCTCAACAATTACCAATTGCTCTGGCCGATTTACGATTGTGGTCAGAAACTCGCAACCTATTGCAAATCAGCAATCTGATTGTGGAAAGTGCTCTGTTTCGTACCGAAAGCCGAGGTGGTCACTTCCGCTCAGACTTCCCAGCAACCCAGTTAGACTGGGAAAAACATAGTTTAGTTACCGCTGGCAAATGGAGCCGATCGATCGGCAGCAAGGTGCTGGAAACCAATTGAGTTCGTTGCCAAAATTGTAATAAGATTGGCAGAAAAGGCTCGATCGACTATTTTGATTGTGGAACCCAACTTAAAAATCTCATGAAAAAAATCCTGATTGCGATGCTGGCCTGTTTATCTTTGGCATCCCCCGCTGGTGCCACAGCCCAAATTGGTGAAACCATAATCATTGACGGTAAGCCAGAAAACATGAATGCTGAACCACTAAACCCTTATCTGAATCAGCCCGAAAACTTTGAGCAATTTAAGCAGTATGCTCAACCTGGTGGCTGCACAGCACTCTGGCGTGCATACGTCGGAGAGTGGGAAATTAAAGAGCGCAAGCTATACCTCAACAAGCTGGAGACAGGATCTTGCTCATCGGAAGACCGCAAAAAATTCCCCCTAGACAAACTCTTTCCCGATCAGCCTCAACCAATTTTAGCCAAATGGTATTCGGGTTTGTTGGTGATGCCCAGAGGAAAATTATTGCAATATGTTCACATGGGTTACGAATCACGTTTTGAGAAATATTTAATTATAAATATCCAAGCAGGAGTGATAGTTAAACAAGAAACCCTCACCGATAAGCAGTTCCAAAAGCGTTTTAGAGGTTAATAGTTTAAATTTTGTAACTACTTTTGGTTATTGCCATGTAATAACCATCTGGTAATAATCTCTCCAAAATTGAGAAACACTTATTTTATAGCCTCACAGCAGATCGGCAGATGGCATGACAGCGGAACTATTGATTTTAGATTGCAGTCACGAAAAGCTAATCCTCACATCTTAACTCTTTACCCAGCCATGACCCGGATTATTGCCGCTACGTTACTGCTGTGGGTTGCCGTTGTATTACCAGCCAGCGCCAACTCCAAAGTTCTACATGCCATTAATCGACTTAGCTTTGGACCCACTCCTGGCGAAATTGAACGAGTAGAATCGATCGGGGTAGAAAAATACATCCAAGAACAGCTCAACCCCAACACTATTCCCACTGTTGGGGCTTTAGAGAACCAACTATCCCAACTCAGCAGCCTCAAATTGAGCACCACTGAACTTGGAACTATCTACGGAGCGACTCGCAAGGCGCTCCCTGCTGACAGGCCGGAAATGAATATTCGCAAGGTGGCTGACGAAAGAAATCACGCGAAATTATTACGGGCGATCGACAGCCCTCGGCAGCTCGAAGAAGTAATGACCGATTTTTGG
Source organism: Synechococcales cyanobacterium GL140_1_metabinner_5_sub (assembly GCA_025359065.1). Classification (GTDB taxonomy): domain Bacteria; phylum Cyanobacteriota; class Cyanobacteriia; order Cyanobacteriales; family Chamaesiphonaceae; genus JAAFHZ01. The sequence goes on from JANYHM010000041.1 coordinate 41,546, forward strand.
TACAACCATTTCAATGTTTCGATCAGTAAAGGCATTAGTAGAGTTTGGGTGGGTAACTACGAACAAACTGCTATTCGTCCCCATGTTTTTGGCAAGTTTCGTGATCTGTTAGGAGCCACCGCCCGTCATCCAGCAATGTTGTACTATTTAGACAACTGGCAGAACACCACTCCCAATCCTAACCCCAAAGCAAAAAATCGCGGTGGTCTGAACGAGAACTATGCCCGTGAGTTAATGGAACTACATACTTTAGGAGTCAAAGGTGGCTATAGCCAAAAAGATGTCACCAGCTTGGCGCAAGTCTTCACCGGCTGGGGCTATTTGCCAGCCAACACCAAAAAAGGTGCCCCCTTTACTTTTTACTTTGACCCCAACCGTCACGATGCTAGTCCTAAGACTTTATTGGGTAAACCAATCACCGGCACTGGCGAACAAGAAGTAGCACAAGCGTTAAATATATTAGCAAAAAATCCGGCCACCGCCAAATTTGTTAGTTATAAAATTGCTCAGCGTTTTGTCAGCGATAATCCGCCTGCGGCTTTGGTTGATCGCATGAAAACCCGCTGGCTCCAGACCGATGGAGACATTAAAGCAGTGATGACTACAATGCTAAATAGCAAAGAGTTTTGGGCACCTGCTGCTCAGCGTAGCAAATTTAAAACGCCATTAGAATACGTGGTTTCTGCGGCTCGTGCTACTGGCTCTAAAGTCGAAGAAACCCAATTTCTTCAGGGGCAACTGACCGGATTGGGAATGCCCCTCTATGCTTGCCTGACTCCAGACGGCTACAAAAATACCCGCGAGGCTTGGTTGAACGAAAACTCAACTATTCAAAGAATTAATTTTGCTAATCATCTTGCTAGCGGTCGGGGTTTATCTAAACAGCCCCAGCCGATCGATAACACTAACCTCGATCGGGCGATTGGGCCTTATTTATCAGCCAATACCAAAACCGCGATCGCTGCTAGTAAAGTGGGTCTACAATCGGCCTTGATGCTGGGCAGCCCCGACTTTATGTATCGTTAATTTGCTTACCTCTTCACCACCCCATAACCCTATGAATCGTCGTCACTTTCTTACCTGTGCTGGTTTGGGCACCCTCAGTGCCTTTGCCCAAAATAGCTGGCTCGGAGTTAATGCTGCTCCAGACAGCAATCCTCGCCGCCTGATCGTCATTTTTCTACGCGGTGCCGTAGATGGATTGAATGTAGTTGTACCATATAGTGATCCAAATTATTATCAGTATCGTCCCAAAATTGCTATCCCTCAACCGGGTAGTCCCGAAGGAGCGTTGGATCTAGATGGACGCTTTGGTTTGCATCCAGCGATGGCTCCCATTTTGCCGCTTTGGCAGCAAGGCAGTCTGGCTTTTGTCCATGCCAGCGGACTGACCCAAGAAATTCGATCGCATTTCGATGCCCAATTTTATATGGAGACTGGAGTACCAGGAGCTAGCCGCCGCCAAGATGGCTGGATGAATCGCTTACTGGTAGAGGCTAACAATAAATCTCCGTTGCAAGCTATTAGCCTGAGTGCTAATGTGCCGCAGATTCTCTCTGGCAAAATGCCGGTGAGCAGCATTGGGTCTACTCGTCGCGCTGGTAATCGCCAGACTCTCGATCGCCAAGATGTGGCGAATGCTTTCGATCGACTGTACAGCGGCAGCGATGCTTTAGGTCGCAATTATCGTGGTGGTCGGGCAGCGCGTGCCCAGTTGCTGCAAGATCTGGCAGCAGAAATGAATGTGGCTGATAACGGTGCGCCGTTGCCCAAGGGTTTTGCGGCTGAAACTCGATCGCTTGCCCGCTTAATGGTCAAAGATCCCCGGATTCAAATTGCCTTTTTACAGCTCGGCGGCTGGGATACCCATGTTAATCAGGGTAACTCTAAAGGTTTATTGGCGCGCAATTTGGGTGAGTTATCTCAAGGATTAGCTACTCTCCAGCAAGAGCTAGGTGCCATCTATGGTCATACTCAGATCGTGGTGATGTCGGAGTTTGGTCGCACGGCCAAAGAAAACGGCAATGGTGGTACTGATCATGGTCATGGTAATGCTATGTGGCTGTTGGGTGGAGCAACCAAGGGCGGCAAAATTTATGGTCAATGGCCAGGGCTAGCTCCAGATCAGCTCTATCAAGGTCGAGATTTAAATGTAACCACCGATTTCCGGGAGCCGATCGCTAAAATTTTGACTAACCATTGGGGTTTGAATAGCTCTAGTACTGCTAAGATTTTACCGCAGTTTACGGCTGGTATCGATTGGTCGCCGATCGCTTGATCTAAGTCCGATGAAAACAGCAACTCCAAATTCAAATGTCTTTCTAGGTTCGAGATTATCAGTGCAGCGAATTGGTGGCTGTTTGGTGCGAGGTGAAACTTTTGATGTATTGCGTGAAGATTATCCTTACTTAACCGATGAAGATTTAAATTTTGCGCAGATCTACGTCAAGGCTTATCCTATTCAAGGCAGACCAAAACTAGATGAAGTTTATAATTAATGACAACGCCCTTAGATAGCCCGTGGAAGCAGATTCTAGAATCTTACTTCCCACAATTTATGGCTTTTTTCTTCCCGGAACCCTACAGTCAGATTGATTGGAATCGAGGCTTTGAATTTTTGGATGGGGAGCTTCAGCAAGTAACGTTAGAAGCCGAAACTGGCAAAAGAATTACCGATAAGCTGGTTAAAGTCTATCTGCAAAACGGTGAGGAACGGTGGATAGTTGCGCACATTGAGATTCAGAATCAAAAAGAGGCAGAATTTGGTGAACGGGTCTTTGTTTACTATGCGCGATTACGAGACAAATTCAAGCGAGAAGTGGCTAGTTTTGCGGTTCTGGGGGATACTGATGCAAGTTGGCGACCCAATTCGTTTGTCCGGGAGACGTTGGGCTTTAATCTTCAGGTTTCTTTTCCGATTGTGAAATTGGTAGACTATAAAAGGCGGAAGGAAGAGCTGGCTGCCAGTGATAATCCTTTTGCAGTGGTAGTACAAGCTCATTTAGCAGCTCAGGCTACTAAGGGTAAAGAAAGCCAGCAGCGGCGCAGAAAGCAGAAGTTTGCTCTGATGACGATGATGTACCAACGGGGATACAGCCGTCAGGAGGTCGTTGACCTGTTTCGTTTTATCGCATGGGTGATGACTCTGCCGCCGGAGTTAGAAGAGGCTTTCAAAAAAGATTTAATCGCTTATGAGGATGAAAGAAACATGCCATATATCAGCAATATTGAAAAGGAAGGCGAAGCTAGAGGTGAAGCTAGAGGCAAAGTTGAGCTGGTTATTAAACTCTTGGAACGTCGGATTGGCAAGGTCTCTGAGGAGACTTTGTTGAGGATTAAGGCGTTGCCGATCGAGCAAGTAGAACAGCTTGGCGAAGATCTGATGGACTTTACTGGTAGCAATGATTTGGCGGAATGGTTTCAGCGTTTTGCTGGCTCTTAGTGAAGTCCAAGATTATGACCAAGGGTTGTTGTTTGAGTACGAGCAAATTTGGAGACTAGGGCAGGTCTCTGATCAATATGAGGCATGTTGTGGAAGTTTTTCTGGGGTGAGGCGGTAGCCCATTGCGTGCATAATTGCGTTTATGCTGTCAAATTGTGGATTGCCATTTTCTGCAAGAGCTTTCTGTATTTCTGGATGACTGAGTTCTGCTACTTCTGCAATGGTGGTCAAACCTTTGACACGACTAACGATACGTAGTGAGGATAAGAGAGAAGCCGTATCACCACTTTCGGCAAAATCATCAAACAGTACGGTGATGTAATCGTCTATTTCGTCAGGATGATTGCGCAGATATTCTTCCTCGACCTCTCTAATCGTTCTGTACTTCTTCACGATTCAGATACTCCTGCCAATAGGCTTTTGCTTGTTGAATGTCTTTATCTTGGCTATCTTTGTCTCCGCCGCAGAGCAAGATAACAATATCGTTGCCATTTTCGCCAAAGTAAACCCTGTAACCTGGCCCAAAGAACATGCGTAGTTCGCTGATACCTTCACCGACTGGTTCGCAGTCGCCGTAATCGCCATCTTCTAATCGGGCAACACGAGCGAGTATCCGCTTTCGTCCGATCGCATCACGAAGGTTGTTCAGCCAATTTGTAAATGGTTCTTCTTTGTTTAGGGTTTCGTATACAATGACCCATTTTGGTTTGGCTTCACCAGTCACAGTTGGCACACTCCCAAATTTATAGCATGGCAAACCATGATCCGCCAACGATCATAGTACATAATTGCCTTGCTCAAGCTATTATAACGGTTCCGATTCGAGTAATGAGAATTGCTGTAATTCTCTGGACGTTCAGTGGCACTTCTGCGCCACCATTACTTTAGATCTAGTGTAGGTACTAAACTTCGCCAAGGCGATCGAACAAATAGAGCAACTCGGTGAAGATCTGATGGACTTTACTGGTAGTAATGATTTGGCGGAATGGCTCCAGCGTTTTGCTGGCTCTTAGTGACGTTCAGAATTATTACCAAGGGTTGTTGTGGATCAATCAGAACTTGAGTACGGAAAGAGTTTGAGACTGATTCTCTGGCTTTATAGCGGTTCCGCATCGGATGAAATAAATTTAGGCAGCTTTAAGCCTTGCTAGGCAACGATTAATCACACCACATTCGAGCTGGAACCGCTATGACTTGGCGGGAGGATAAAACTTATGAGAAAGATTAGAACCATTGATGAGTTTACAGATCAGTATTTTGTGGCCATCCTGAAAAGATTAATGAAAATCTTGCAAGAGTTCGCAGATGATAATTATCCTGGAGGATTATTGGCATCATTGCAGGATTCAGGATCTTAGTGACATTGCGTAGATTAGATCATTCTATTCCTTCATCCTCATCAGAATATCTTAAGGAATCCCCAATCACTTCTTGCACTCTTTGTAAAAGGAGTTCTGCTCTTTTCTCTAGGAATGCACTGAAATTTTCAATTTCAAACTGTTTGGAAAATGTCGGAGATTCTAATTCCCCAGGTATTAGACAATCTTTTAACCTCTTACTTACATCGGGAATAATACCATTGTTTTTAGATGTTTTCTGAAGGTCATAAAAATATTCACTTGGATACTTATCACTTAAACTTCGATTCGTAGATTTGGATATTATAAGCTTATTAACTATTGATTCTATATTTTTGAAAATCGGATCGGACGGACTAACTTTTTTCCTCATAGATCTTGGATAAATATGATGGTCTTCAAGATCTTTATCTAGAGGAGTTCCATCGACTAGATCAACATTTGCTGTAATAGCCATTATACATTGGAGACTCTTGTATCTGGTATCAGTTGACTTGTTAATTTGAATTAATCGCTCTACGTTGAGATGAATTACTGGGAAATCCAGTGGAATATCCTCTTCAGCAAACTTTACAAGCATAGTGAAATCTTTTCCTATTCTATAGTTGCTAGCTTGCTTTGCTCCAGGTTCGAGAATCTTGCTAAAATACCATCTTTTCAAAACTGCTTGCCAACTAGAAATTGGTCTTTTAGCGAATTCAGAACATACAATATTAAATGTCGCAATAACAGCTAAAATTCCATGATTTGGTAAATTTGTTGGTGTCGCTCCATTTTTATAAGCCCATTTGTACGCATTTGATAAACTTTCAGCAGCCGTCTTCCAATTCTTAGCGATAAAGTGACGATCTAATTGTAACAGTACACTACGTGTAGGATCTAAAGGGCGATTGTTTTCTTTTGCATCCCATAAAGCTAAAACTTGAAGTACCCGTTCACCGTTTACATCAAAATCAGAAAGCTCAGGACATTCTTTTTTTGTTTCATTCCACAATTCACGCAGATCTGGATTTGGGAAAAACTTGGCTACTGCAAGATCAAAAGTCGTCAAGCGAGTTCCCGTAGAATTAATCGTTTCAAAAACACGGCATACTGATTCTAATGGAGCATCTTGATCAAGCATAACAATTGGAACTTGATATTTTCTGATGACTTCAAAAATACCTTTGATTTTTGCGGCTGCTTCTCTTTGGGCAGGTCGATTGTCAACCAGTTCAACTATATCATTAGAATCCTCTATGTATTCGGTAACATAAATATCTGTTTTTCGCTGATCTAAAACTATATCTGCTCTTAATAATCGGTTTTTATCTTTACGGTCGGGATCATTTTTTCCTTTTGTTCTGACAACAACCCAATTAGTTTCCTCATCAGTAAAACCTTCATGGATCTTCTTAAGGTCAAAATAGTAATTTCTAGATTTATTGGCATTTAAAAAAACGCGAGCTATTGACGTAAGTCTTTGCTGGCCATCCAAAACATAATGAATTTCTTGTCCAGATTCATCCGGATTATCTATGTAATCAGGATCATCATTGACTATACTGGCTTCAACAGAGCGAGATTGTAATTGAACTTCCAAACTTTTTGCAAGAACAAGCAATGAGCCAACTGGATAATTTCTAGCAATGGAGTCAACGAGAAGCTTAACTTGGCTTTCACTCCATACAAAGTCTCTCTGAAACTGAGGTATGGCATAAAGATTGGAGCGGACACGTCGAAGTAAGGTTCCAAGCTCGTATGTGATAGTTTGCATGAGTTAGAGTAGAATTAGATGAACTTAGTTTACATCGTCTCTCCACTCATTGGCAGCGACCCACAGCCATACAGCAATTCTCATTTTAAAACATTTGTTCTATTTGCATTCTTTCTCAGACCGAATACTCGACGGCAGAATCAGACTTCCAGAGTACCTAATCTTACTTATCTCAGAGTAGGATTTTCATAATGATAATTACCTGTCGAGCCAGGTCTATTGTTAATTGCCCATAATTTTCTTCAAGCTGATGAAGAATTTTGTCCAGCTTACTCCTGGCATAGGTATCCTTGTAAATACGAGTATTTTCAGATTGAATATCTAGCATTTTACGGATGAGCGGCTGCCAGAAGCTTGCGGATACTGGGAGAACGGAACCCTAGAACGATGTCTTGGGACAAAACACCCCGCTGAACCAGTTCCCGATCGACATAAATTTCGGTGTTGTTTTGTTGAATCCAAATCTGACCTTCGATGATATCTAGCTGTATAGCACAGCCATAGATGCGATTTTCACCGCGCCATTCATTGTGCATTACCAGATATCGATCGTGGGTAGGGTCAAAAATGAGTTGGGCGTTAGGGTCATTTTTGGCAAAATCGGCAAGGAATTCTTGCACGATCTGAGGGTATTCTTTCACTCTATCCATCTATCAATCGCCTCATCATTGGGTTTATAAGTAATCAACTGCATACCTTTCGGTCACTGTTTTTGCGGGGGCAAACAAGAGTGGGGCGTTAGGGTCATTTTGGCAAAGATAAAGCCAGTCAAGTAGCTTGCAAGGCGAACGACCGGATTTGATCGTAGAAAGATAATATCGTGAAAGACAATGGGAATGTTAAGATTTTGTTACGATAAATCATCAACTTCAATCTAGGAGATCTCAGTTAATGCTCAGACTAGAACACATCAGCAAAATCTATCCCACTGGCGAAGTTCTAAAAGACATTAACTGGGAAGTTAAACCAGGCGATCGAATTGGCCTAGTAGGAGTCAACGGTGCCGGTAAATCCACCCAGCTCAAGATTATTGCAGGCAAGACCGAACCCACTACCGGTGAAATCATTCGTCCAGCCAGCTTACACATCGCCTACCTCAGCCAAGAGTTTGAGGTAGACAACTCCCGCACAGTCAAAGAAGAACTGTGGCAAGCCTTTGGTGCAGCCAACATCGCCCATGCTGCCCTCGACGAAGTGCATCGCCAGCTCGAAGTCGCCACTCCCGAAGAGCTAGACAAGATTTTGAACAAAATGGACAAGCTGCAACGGCAATACGAAGCGTTGAATGGCTATGCCCTGGAAGCCGAAATTGACAAAATTTTGCCCGAAATGGGCTTTGAATCAGAAGACGGCGATCGATTAGTTAGCGCTTTTAGTGGCGGCTGGCAAATGCGCATGAGTTTGGCCAAGATCTTGCTGCAAAGCCCAGATTTATTGCTGCTAGATGAACCTACCAATCATTTAGATCTAGAAACCATCGAGTGGCTAGAAAACTACCTGCGGAAACTAGAAACCCCGATGGTGATTGTTTCTCATGACCGAGAATTCCTCGATCGGCTCTGTAACCAAATTGTCGAAACCGAGCGCGGTGTCTCCCAGAGCTACCTGGGCAATTACAGCACCTACTTAAACGTAAAAGCTGAAAATGAAATGGCGCAGCTCAGCGCCTTTGAACGCCAGCAAAAAGAGCTAGAAAAGCAGCAGGCTTTCGTAGAAAAATTCCGTGCCAGCGCCACTCGTAGTACCCAAGCCAAGAGCCGAGAAAAGCAGCTCGACAAAATTGAGCGGATCGAAGCACCAGTGGGCGGAATGCGAACTCTGCACTTCCGCTTTCCCCCTGCTCCTCGCAGTGGCCGGGAAGTAGTAGAAATTAAGAACTTGGTGCATACCTACGGTGACAAGATTTTGTTTTTGGGTGCTGATCTATTAATTGAACGCGGCGATCGAATTGCTTTCTTAGGTCCGAACGGCTCCGGCAAATCCACTCTGCTGAAGATGATCATGGGTACCGAGACTCCTACTGAAGGCGAGATTGCATTAGGTCAACACCAAGTGCTACCCAGCTATTTCGAGCAAAACCAAGCCGAAGCACTGGACTTGAACAAAACCGTGATGTTTACCATTCATGATGAAGTCCCCGAATGGACTAACGAAGAAGTTCGGACTCTCTTGGGTCGCTTCTTATTCAGTGGTGACAGCGTGTATAAAAAAGTCGAATCACTTAGCGGTGGCGAAAAAGCCCGATTGGCTTTGGCCAAGATGCTATTGAATCCCTTCAATTTGTTGATCTTGGATGAGCCGACTAACCACTTAGATATTCCAGCTAAAGAAATGCTGGAAGACGCACTGAAAAACTATGATGGCACTGCTTTGGTAGTATCCCACGATCGATATTTCATCTCCCAAGTAGCCAACAAAATCGTGGAAATCCGCGATGGAGAATTCCGAGTCTATTTGGGCGATTACCATTATTACTTGGACAAAATCGCTGAAGAAAAAGAAGCTGCCAAACAACAGCGGCTAGCAGATGAGCAGGCTGCCAAAAAAGCCGCCAAACAAGCTAAGGCTACTGCTAAAGGCAAGTAGATCGTAAATTTACAGCTACTTCTGGCAACAGATAAGGTGTGGAAGACCTGATCGGATATTCCACCTAGGTAATTTTACACACCTTGAACATTCTTGTTCTATAATTGAGAAGTAGTGTTTGTGAGTTCAAGAATTTTATGTCTATTAAAAACAATGTGGTAGCTGCTGTTTTACTGGTAGCTTTGACTGGCACTTTGGCTAGCTGCGGCGGCGGTGCTGATGTGAAAGATAAGGTAGCTGATGCAGGTAAAGGTGCTGTAGATGCGACTAAAGATGCTGGTGGTAAGGCTGTAGATGTCACTAAAGGCGCTGTAGACGCTGGTGGGAAGGCTTTAACCGGAGCTGCTGCTACTGCTGCATTAACTCCTTTGGTAAAAGAGGCTAAGACCCCTTTAGTATTGGCTAACACCGACGTTAAAGCAGGCAAAATGGACAAAGCCAAAGCCAACTTTGCTAAGTTTGAAGAAGTTTGGAAGACTGTTGGTCCTAAAATTCAGCCTTTAGCTGGTGATAAGTATGCAGCGATCGATGCTGGTGTCACTAAGCTGTCTGCTGCTATGGGTGGTACTGACAAAGCTAAAGCTGGCGATGCTTTGAGCGGTGTCATTAAGGCTATGGACGGTTTAACTGCTGCTAAGAAGTAGTTTTAAGCCTGTATTGAATAATCGCTAAATAGTGAGCAAAACCCGCTTTGGTTATCCAAGGCGGTTTTTGTTTATCGATGTTGATCGATCGCCCGTTGATAATAATCAGCTAACTGCTTGGTCGCTGCACTCCAACTCCACTGCTCTGCCTCAGTTCGGGCATTCTGAGAAATCGTCTTCCGCTGTTCGGCAGCAGCCAATAAATTCTTTGTCGCCACAATTGCACTGTCTGGCTGAGCCGGATCAAACAGAAAACCATTTTCACCATCGGTCACAATATCTGGGATTCCCCCCGATCGCGCCGCCACTACCGGGCAACCAGCCGCCATGGCTTCTAGTAACACCAAGCCCAAAGTCTCGGTGCGCGAAGGAAAAATAAAGGCATCGGCAGAAGCATAGGCACTGGCCAGAGTCTTGCCTTCTAAGTAGCCCACAAAATGGGTCGGTGTCCCAGCAAACTCCGCCATCAACTGCTCTCGATGGGGGCCATCCCCGACGATCGCTAGTCTTGCGCCGGGAATAGCTGCTAAAACTGGCTTAATTTGTTCAATCTCTTTTTCGGCACCCAATCTACCCACATAGAGCAACAGAGGAGCCTCCGGATGACCCTGACTAAGCCGATCGCGCATTTCGCTAGTAGCCAAGCTGGGATGATAGGTTTCGGTATCTACACCCCGCTGCCATAAATCAGTACGTTCAATGCCATGTGCTGACAGCTCCTGTACCATTACTGTTGAAGTACAGAGATTTAGCGCCGCCTGGTTGTGTCCTAACTTCAATAACTCCCACAACAGTCCTTCTAAAGCTCCCAAGCCATAGTGCTGAAGATATTTGGGCAAGTGAGTATGATAGGAAGCCAGCAAGGGCAAATTCATCTGTTTAGCATAAAAAATTCCTGCCAAGCCCAATACCGCCGGGTTCACCACATGAATAATATCCGGTCGGAATTTGTGTAGCTCAGTGCCGATCGAAGGTCGCGGCAAAGCCATCTTTAATTCTGGATACAAGGGCAGCGGAAAAGCTGGTACTCCACAAACAATGGCTCCCTTATGGGATTTCAAGCCACCATCGGGGCAAAAAACACAGACTTGATGACCATCTCGCTGCAAATGTTCGATCGTGTGACGCAAACGGGTGACAATGCCATCTACTTTGGGCAAAAAAGTCTCGGTAAAAAGAGCTATGCGCATAGGGTCAGTCGTGAGCTGAGGATGCTACAACGGTATCAGATGTTGGGATCTTAGGATTGGTGATTTTGCCAGATTTTAGCCTCGCTGTAACAGCCAAGCTTGTAGACCTGCTGCGGTGGCTCCTTGATAGTCTTCTAGTTCGCTGTCGCCGATATGCCAAGCGTTGCTAGCTAAGCAGTTATGCTGACTCAGAGCCTGTTGAAAAATTAGGTGAGATGGCTTAGCGGCTCCTGCTTCGGTGGAAATGGTCACGCTGCTAAAATATTTGCGTAGATCCAAAGCATCCAAAACAGCATACAGACGGGTATCGAAGTTGGATAATATTCCCAAAGTAAAGCCTTGCTGTTGCCATCGATCGAGTGCCACCAAGGTATCGGGGTAAACTTCCCAGGCAGCAGTAGTAGAGAAGTAGGCATAGAGAGCCTGAAAAAAACCTTCAAAGTCCTTAAAATCTGCGATTTTACCAATTTGAGTAAAGGTGCGCTGGTTAATTCTTCGCCACCATTGATATTCTTGCTCAGGAATCTCGGCGCTGGCTACTCCTGGAAACACGCAGGGATCGGAGGCTTTGAATTCTTGGTAAAAAGCAGCGTTCACTTGAACTGGATCGCATTCCACACCAAATTTGTGGGCAAATTCGCTGTAAATTTCACCCACACCGTCTTTGACTCCAATAATGGTACCTACGGCATCTAGAAAAATCACGGTGTCAGTTGGGGGCTGAGGTAAAGCAAGCAGGTCTGGATAGGAGTTCACGATTAGATATTTTGAAAGGTTAATTAATCATTTGTAAAATAATATTGTACTTATTTAATCTTTTGCTCATGCTTCCCTCGGCGATAACTTACTCCCATGCCTGGACTAACTTATAGACTGTCAATCCGATCGGCTAAAATTGACATCTGTTTTTCTACTTCCACCAAACCATCTCTAGCTGCCTGGACTACCTCCGGCAAAGCCCGATCGACGAAATTAGGATTCTTTAATCTAGCTTGGGCTGACTCTGCTTCCTTAGCCAACTTCGCTAGCTTCTTCTCCAACTTTGCCCGGAAAGCTATCAGATCCACCACTCCGGTTAAAGGCAAGATGACCTGCACTGTAGCGGCAACTCCTGCAATCGATCGATTGTCTGCCACAGTCGCAGCCACAACTTCTAGGTTATCCACCTTGCCAGCATCACGAATATAACTGGCCGCTCGCTCTAAGGCTGCCCGCTCTGAGGGATTATGACTTTGCAGCACAATATTAGCCTTGATACTAGGCTTAATATCAGCCTCAGCCCGCAGGTTCCGAATAGTACGAATCACGGTAAATAACAGATCAAACTCTTGCTCTAACTGAAGATTGATCGCATCTTTACGACCAACCGGATAAGCCACCAATGAAATATCGGCTCCGGTTGTAGCTGTTAAAGTTTCCCAAATTTCTGCGGTAATATGGGGCACAAAAGGATGCAGTAGCTTTAATACCCCATCTAGGACATAGGCTAAAGTACGTTGGGCTGCCCGTTTGCTATCAGCAGGAGCCTCAGGTAATAAGCGAGATTTAACCAACTCAATATACCAATCACAAAAATCCCCCCAAAATAGCTCGTAAAGTAACTTGGCGGCATCACCAAAACTATAGTTATTAATATACTCATTAGTTTGAATTGCACAGCGCTCAAACCGAGAAATCATCCAGCGATCGGCCATTTCCATTTGTACCGGCATCCCCAAGTGAGATGGGGTTTGACCCTCTAGATTCATCATCACAAACCGCGCCGCATTCCAAATCTTGTTGGTAAAATTGCGGCTAGTTTCCACAATCTCCGATTCATCGGCCTTGCGATCATACTGAAACCGAATATCTTGCCCCGCACCCACCACTTCCCGAATCAGGGCATAGCGCAGAGAATCGGTGCCATATTTTTCGATCATCAATAGCGGGTCAATGCCGTTACCAGCCGACTTAGACATTTTTTTGCCCTTTTCGTCCAGTACCAAACCATGAATATACACATCCTGAAACGGCATTTGGCCAGTAAAATGCCCCGCCATCATGGTCATTCTGGCCACCCAGAAGAAAATAATGTCAAAGCCTGTCACCAAAGTTGAAGTGGGATAATATTTAGCCAAGTCTGCGGTTTGCTCTGGCCAGCCGAGAGTGGAAAACGGCCAGAGTCCAGAAGAAAACCAAGTATCTAACACATCTGGATCTTGACGAATTTCTACGCTGTCGCCAAATTTCTGCATAGCCTGCGCTTTGGCATCGGCTTCATTAGCAGCAACTACAAAAGGCGTGTGATCCAAAATCTCGCCGCCAGTTTCACTCACTGCATACCAAGCCGGAATTTGATGTCCCCACCAGAGTTGACGAGAAATACACCAATCATCTAATTTCACCAGCCAGTCCCGGTAAACCTTGCCCCATCGATCGGGCACGAAGCGCGGTGAATTATGGTTATCAAAATAATCTAGGCAGCGATCGGCCAAGGGGCGAATTTTGACAAACCATTGAGTCGAAAGTAATGGTTCAACCGGGACTTTTCCTCGATCGCTGTAGGGCACTGTGTGCTTGTATTCTTCGATTTTTACCAAATTACCAGCGGCATCCAAAGCAGCCACAACGTTTTTACGAGCAACAAAGCGATCTTGACCTACAAAGTCGCCGCCATTTTCGTTGATGCTGCCGTCTTTGTTCAAAATGTTAATCATGGGCAGGTTGTGGCGTTTACCCATGGCAAAATCACTCAGATCGTGAGCTGGAGTGATTTTTACACAGCCGGTACCAAAATCCATTTCTACGCTGTCGTCACCAATTACCGGAATTTCCCGGCCTACTAGGGGCAAGGTAATGGTTTTGCCGATCGAACTCTGATACCGAGGATCTTCTGGGTTCACGGCCACCGCCGTATCTCCCAGCATTGTCTCGGGACGGGTCGTGGCAACTTCTATAAATCCGGAGCCATCAGTGAAGGGATAACGGAAATGCCAGAGGCTGCCAGTAACTTCTTTGTTTTCTACTTCTAGGTCAGAAACTGCTGATTGGGAAGCCGGACACCAGTTTACTAAATAATTCCCACGATAAATCAAGCCTTCTTGGTAAAGCTGCGTAAAAGCAGTGAGGACAGCAGAACTTAAGCCTTCATCTAAGGTAAAGCGCTCCCGTGACCAGTCTACAGAAATCCCTAAACGGCGCTGTTGACCAACGATCGTGCTGCCCGATTCTTCTTTCCATTTCCAGGCTTTGTTTAAAAATTCGGTCCGTCCAACTTCGGCTCTGGTTGTGCCTTCGGCCTTGAGCTGCTTTTCTAAAATAGTTTGGACTGCAATACTGGCATGGTCTGTCCCTGGTACCCACAGAGTGTTTCGACCAGTCATCCGTCGATAGCGCACTAACAAGTCAATCAGAGCACTCTCGAAGGCGTGACCCATGTGCAAGCTGCCAGTCACGTTCGGTGGTGGAATTACCACACAGAAAGGATCTCCGCTGGCGGCAGAGTCTGCTCGATAGGTCTGTTGACTCTCCCAATGACGCTGCCATTTGGCTTCGGTTTCTTGGGCAGTGTATTGGGTCGGAAGATCGGCAGTCATGTCAAGCACCAAAGGGATTCTCGGGATATCATAGCAATCGATCGACCTTCCTTGTTTATCATTGCGATTTTAACCTAGCTTCCACTGCGTCTACTGATGTATGAAGCAAGGCGTAACTCAAAAACTGCCTTAAAGCTGCGTGTGCCGGTAATCAGTGTCACTGGCACATGCGGCCCATAGCTCAGCAGTTCGATCACATGGCATCTGCGGCGATTTCTTTCGGAGCACGCGCAGCCCGATCGAATTATCACTAACTCAAGCTAAAATAATAGAAGCGTACCACCGGAGCATTTTAGACTTATGGTTCAGCAACTGAAAAAAAGCGAAATTATTTATCCAGATTGTGACGGCCAGCCAATGTCAGACAACACTCTCCAATTTAGCTGGATCGTCAAAATTAAAGAAAACTTAGAAATATTATTCGCCAAAAACCCAGATGTCTTTTTGGCCGGTGATTTACTCTGGTACCCGGTAGAAGGTAATAACAGTATTAGACGAGCACCAGATACGATGGTCGTATTTGGTAGACCAAAAGGATATAGGGGTTCGTATCAGCAGTGGTTAGAAGATAACATTTCACCTCAAGTGGTGTTTGAAATCTTATCCCCAGGGAATCGTTTGGCCGAGATGGCCGCTAAGTTTGAGTTTTACGATCGATACGGTGCCGAAGAATATTACATTTATGATCCCGACCGAGTAGATTTCACTGGTTGGCTCAGGCAAGCAGGCAGGCTACAGGGCATCACTGATATTTCTGGATGGGTCAGCCCTCGCTTAGGGGTGAGATTTGAACTCCAGGAAGAGCTAGAAATTTATACGCCAGCAGGCGAATTGTTTCTGTCACCGTTAGAGATTGCCCAAAAAGCTGAAGCAGCTCAGCAAAAAGCTGTTCGCCAACGAGCCCGAGCAACAGTTGCCGAAGAACAGCAGAAGATTGAGCGCGATCGGGCTAATGCCGCTGAACAAAAATCTGCTGTGATGGCAGCTAAACTGCGGGAATTAGGGTTAGACCCAGATAAACTTTAAACATATCGCAGGTTTATCCTTATGCCCAAGCTGACCTTTTCTACAATCTCTCTAGCAGAGCTGCAATCTTGTGTTGATCTGCGAGAAGGAACTGTTGGCAACTATGCTTGGAATCAAGTCAGCAACACTTCTTTGACTGCTTATGAACTACAACGGGCTAACGAGGTCAGCAATTATCTGCTGAATCGTGACACGACGCTAATGAACGAAGCGACAGTTTGGGGCAAGGCGATCTTTCCGCTACTGACTTTAGCTGAGTAAGGCAATATCGAGATTTGGGCAGAAGTATTGCTCAGAGCAAAATACAAAAACTTTGAACTAGACGGGGTGGCCGATGGTGTTTTAGGCAAAAGCGTAATTGGTCGAATTGAAGCGCCGTATTTGGTGGTGGTAGAAGCTAAAAAGGGGATTGAAGCTCAAAATCCGGTATATCAGCTCTACGGTCAACTCTTGGCGGCAGCACATCTCAACTGGGAGCTAGACGGCAATGATTGTCAAGAGATTTTTGGTTGCTATACGATCGGTGATGTTTGGAAATTTTTACGGGCAGAGGTTTCTGATATGGCGGGCGATCGACCGCTTTTAAAAACAGAATATTCCCGCGAATATGTAGAAAAGCTAGAAGCAGAAACCATCCTAAAAATAATCAAAGGCATCGTGCAACGACATTTGTATCAAGTAACTTGACACAACTATATCTACAAACCTCAAACTTGATTTACTTTACCAGTAAACTCGTCATTCAATCAATACTCCGAACATTTTTTAGCGCCAAATGTAGCATGATGCTTTAACGTGTTTATTCAGTGACAATAGAGTGATCGCTTCATCGAGATAGTTGTAAATCTGTCTGGAGCGGTGTTAGTTTTGCAGTGAGCTTTGTCACATTATCTACCATGCGCCGAATTGGATATTCCACCCCACTGGGTAGTGGAGCAGATACTAAATCGTAGTTATCGAACAAGATCCCCAAAATCAGCTTCATCTCCATCTTGGCAAACTCCACGCCTATACAGCTATGTGCGCCACCACCAAAGCCGATCAGCGAGTATGGATATTTGGTATCTTCTTCCCGTGGCGGTGCGAATCTGTCAGGATCAAAGCTGTCGGGTTCAGTATAAATTTCTGGCAATCGATGGGTAAAAATTGCCGAAATCATCACATTCCAACCTGCTGGAATGTGATAACCGTTGATCTCGATATCTTCTAACACCCCACGAATCATCACGCCCACTGGTGGATAAAGTCGTTCTCCTTCTTTTAAGACATTGGTCATTTGGTAGAGTTGGCGCAGATGAGACATTTCGATCTCGCCGGTAACTACTCCACTATATTCATCACGCAGTTTATCGCGCCATTCGGGGCGATTTCCTAATTCAAACAATAGCCAAGACATCAGTGTTGCTGTTGTTTCATGGGCGGCAAACAAAAAACCCAGGGCTTGATTGGCCACCTGCATTTCGGTAAATTTCCGTCCATCCTCATCTACTGTGTGCAGAAATAATCCCAAGACATCTTGTGCATTGTCTAGATCGCCAAGCTTTTGTCGTTCTTGAATGACTTTAAGAATATATTCAATAATCTGGCGGCGGGCAGTTTGTCCCTGGCCATGCGCCATAAATGGTACGTCCCATTTGATAACCGCCGAATTGGCCTTGGTCATCAAAGTAGTAAATAAATCGCGCACTCGATCGATTTCCTCTATTTTTTCGCTGCCTAAAAAAATTCGCACGGCCACAGTCAAGGTCAACTTCCGTAATTCGGCATCAAGGTTAATTGTTTCCTGTTTCCCCCAATCTGCGACCGCTGATTCTACCAGAGACTTGATTATGTCAAAATAGGAGGTGATCGCCTGCTGATGAAAAATAGGTAAAATCAACCGCCGACTGGTCCGATGCTCGGCTCCATCTTGGAGCAACACCATATCCTCACTCAAAATTGGCTTTAATGTTTTCCAACCCAAGCGCGACGAAAAATTGTCCGCACGATCTTTTAGCACTAAACGACTGGCCTCTGGATCGGCCAATATCACATAGTTCTCACCTAGAAAGCTCATTTTAAAGATTTTCCCATGCTGCCAATAGCGTTGCCAGTAGAATAGTTCTCGGTGCCGAAAAGCATCTATCAGGTTGCCGATGATCGGCAAGCCCAGGCTGCCAGGAATAGCATCAACAGACTTGAGTTTAGTGTTCATTGGGCTGCTTACTCCAAGATCGTAAAACAAACACAGCTATTTTATGAATAATTCCTCATCTTTGTCAAGCGATCTGCCCCCACGTCGTCAACCCAAGCAAAAACGCGGACAGCAGAGATTGGAAAAAATTTTGTTAGCTGCGGTGGAAGTGTTTACCGAGGTGGGTTATACAGCCGCAACTACTCAGCAAATCGCTGAGCGAGCCGAAACAGCGATCGGTTCTATCTATCAATTTTTTCCCGATAAGTTAGCGATTTTTCACGCGCTAGAGGCACAATATCTCCAACAGACCCAAGATTTCCATCAAGAATTTTTTCAGCAAGATATTTATCGCCCCTTAGAATCGGTGATTGGTGAGCTAATTGATCTTTTTGCTGGTTACATCGAGCATCCACTCATTTACTGTATCTATCTTCAGTCAACACAGCCACCAGTAACGGGCTTATTTTTGTTGTTGACCAATGAGTTTGGTGCAAGTATGCAGCAACAATCGATCGTTCAACATGCCGCCGTCTATCGCCAACGCAATCCAGCTCTGAGTCAAAGCAAAAGCGAACTGCTTTCAGAAGTGGCGCATCGCATCTATGAAAGCTTGGCTCTGGTTGCAGTTAGAAGTGGCTCTGGTCGTCGTCCAATAATTTATGAGGAGCTAAAAGCCGCACTTTACGGCTATCTGAATCCTCACATTGGCGATCATTTGCTAAATCTGCACAACGATATGATGATATGCCCCCACTGCCAGGGCGATCGGGTGGCAAAAAACGGTCATCATAAAAACAAGCAAAGGTATATTTGCAGAGCTTGTAATCGGCAGTTTATCGATCGATATGCCTCCCGTGGATATCCCCCCAAGATTAAGCAAAAATGTCTCGATCTTCATCAACAGGGAACGAGCTTTCGCGAAATCGAACGCCAAACCGGTGTTTCACACAACACGGTAATTAATTGGGTGAAAAGTATTGAGCGCGATCGAATTACCACAAACCCAAGCTAAAATAATAGAAGCGTACCACCGGAGCATTGTCTAAGTCATGGTTCAGCAACTGAAAAAAAGCGAAATTATTTATCCAGATTGTGATGGTCAGCCGATGTCAGACAACACTCTCCAATTTAGCTGGATCGTCAAAATCAAAGAAAACTTAGAAATATTATTCGCCAAAAACCCAGATGTCTTTTTGGCAGGTGATTTACTCTGGTATCCGGTAGAAGGCTATAACAATATTAAACGAGCACCAGATACAATGGTCGTATTCGGTAGACCAAAAGGATACAGGGGTTCGTATCAGCAGTGGTTAGAAGATAATATTGCACCTCAAGTGGTGTTTGAAATCCTATCGCCAGGGAATCGTTTGGCTGAGATGGCCGCTAAGTTTGAGTTTTATGATCGATACGGTGCCGAAGAATATTATATTTATGACCCCGACCGAGTAGATTTCACTGGTTGGCTCCGGCAAGAAGGCAGGCTACAGGGCATCACTGATATTTCTGGATGGGTCAGCCCTCGCTTAGGGGTGAGGTTTGAACTCCAGGAAGAGCTAGAAATTTATACGCCAGCAGGCGAATTGTTTCTGTCACCGTTAGAGATTGCCCAAAAAGCTGAAGCAGCTCAGCAAAAAGCTCAAGAAGCTCAGCAAGAAGCTGTTCGCCAACGAGCCCGAGCAACAGTTGCCGAAGAACAGCAAAAGATTGAGCGAGATCGGGCTAATGCCGCTGAACAAAGAGCTGCTGTGATGGCAGCTAAACTGCGGGAATTAGGATTAGACCCAGATACAATGTAAAGCAAACAATCGGGAGTATTGGTGGGTTTGCGGTATATACTGGCTATCGCTGGCTAAAGATTCTGTATTTTATCCCCCCATCCTCAAAAATCGTGGCGCGCGTCCTCCTCGAAAATATTTATAAAACCTATGCACCGGGCACCGATACGCCCCCAGTGCTGCGCCAAATCGATCTATTGATCGAAGATGGTGAGTTTATGGTGCTCGTTGGACCATCGGGCTGCGGCAAAAGCACTCTGTTAAGGTCGATCGCCGGACTCGAACAACTCACGGCTGGCTCGATTAGCATCGGAGATAGAGTAGTCAACGATCTGCCACCCAAAGACCGAGATATTGCCATGGTCTTTCAGAGCTATGCCCTTTACCCCCACCTGCGAGTTTATGACAACATTGCTTTTGGTCTACGGCGGCGCGGATTAGACGGCTTAGCAGCGATCGGGCAAAACTTTTTAGTAGAAACCACCCGGAACCTGCCTAAAGCTCTGAGATACGAAACCGATCGAGAGCGTCAAATTAAACAGCAAGTCTACAAAGTTGCCGAAATGCTCCAGATTGAGGGTCTATTGCAACGTTTACCGAAACAGCTTTCTGGTGGCCAAAAACAGCGGGTAGCCTTGGGGAGGGCGATCGCCCGTGATGCCCAAGTATTTTTGATGGATGAGCCGCTTTCTAACTTAGATGCCAAACTCAGAGCCGAAACCCGTAGCCAAATTGTCAGATTACAGCGCCAGCTTGGCAAAACGACTATCTATGTTACCCACGACCAAACCGAAGCCATGACCATGGGCGATCGAATTGCGGTGATGTATGGTGGCCAAATTCAGCAGGTGGCTTCGCCGCTAGAAATTTATCATCATCCAGTAAATACTTTTGTGGCGCAATTTATTGGTTCACCACCGATGAACTTTGTGCCGGTCAGAGCCGATCTGCCAGCTTTGACCAATGGTGATTTACGAATAACCTTGTCGGGTGCGATCGCTCAAGCAGCCCAACAGAACGGCAGTCGCAATCTGTTACTGGGCATCCGCCCCGAACACCTAGAACTAGCTGCTCCTGATTCCGCCCATCTCCATGGTCGAGTAGAACTAATCGAAGCCTTGGGCACCGATACTTTCATTACTGTGCAGTTGGCGGGTTTACAAAATGCTCCTAGCTCAATCCAAGCAAGGATTTCACCAGAACAAAACGTGAAAAACGGCCAGGAGGTTTCACTCTCCTTGACCGCCGATAAGATTCACTTATTCGATCCCCAAACTACTTTGGCGATTTAGATACCTACGTCATGTCGCCGCCGCCGCTGTAGTCGCCGCCTTCATTGTCTCGTTTAGAACCCAGTAGGTCTAGTCGTTCTACCTTTACAACTGGGCTAGAGCGCTCATTTCCGGTACTGCGATCGTTCCAAGATTCAATTT
Source organism: Synechococcales cyanobacterium GL140_1_metabinner_5_sub (assembly GCA_025359065.1). GTDB lineage: Bacteria > Cyanobacteriota > Cyanobacteriia > Cyanobacteriales > Chamaesiphonaceae > JAAFHZ01. The sequence goes on from JANYHM010000041.1 coordinate 62,507, forward strand.
CTAGGGAGCCTTGAATACCAATTAAAGAGCCTTTTTTTACATAGTCCGCAGCGATCTTGGCGGTGTTGCCCCAGATTTTTAGGCTAAACCAATCGGTTTGGTCATTGTTCTTCGATCGACGGTTAACGGCCATGGTCAGAGTGCAGAGGACACTGCCGCTTTCAAAATACTTGATTTCGGGGGTACCACCCACCCGACCGACGAGGTGTACAGAGTTAATATTCATATTCTTGGTATTTTTGTACGCAATAAAATTGTAATTGAAAACGTCGATTTTGGCCACCAGTTGATGGACTTTAGATCGAAAATCGCGTAGAGTCTAAAGTCAGTATATCGACTACCGCCAACTGGCTCAATTTGCCCTATTCCAGGTAGTCGAAGGTTATGATGTGTTCGTGTGGTGGTCTAGTTTTGAGCAACGGCATTCAGCATCAAAAACGCTGGCAACAAGAATTATTAAAAGTTGGTCGAATTTATCTTGGGAGTGCTTTAAACAAATGAAATTTTTTAATCGGTTTTCGATGTCCCGCGATATGGGCATGGATCTGGGAACTGCTAATACCTTAGTGTATGTTGCCGGCAGAGGCATAGTATTGCAGGAACCATCGGTGGTGGCGATGGATCAAATTAAAAATATTCCTTTGGCCGTAGGTGAAGAAGCCAAAAGAATGTTGGGTAGAACCCCGGGGAACGTAATTGCGATTAGACCCCTGCGCGACGGGGTAATTGCCGACTTTTTTACCGCAGAGGTAATGCTGAAACACTTCATTCAGCGGGCGAATGAAGGCAATAACTTGGTACGACCTCGGATTGTCATTGGCATTCCTAGTGGTGTAACCGAAGTAGAGCGACGGGCGGTAATGGAAGCGGCGCAACAGGCCGGAGCCAGCGAAGTATTTTTGATCGATGAACCAGTCGCAGCAGCGATCGGTGCTGGTTTACCAGTGGCAGAGCCTACCGGCAACATGATTATTGATATTGGCGGTGGTACTACCGAAGTAGCAGTACTCAGTTTGCAGGGTTCGGTAATTAGCGACTCCGTGCGAGTTGCTGGCGATGAACTCAGCGACTCGATTATCCAATACATGAAGAAAGTTCATAACTTGGTAATTGGAGAAAGAACTGCCGAAGAAATCAAAATTCAGGTGGGATCAGCTTACCCCACGCCTAACGACGACATGAACATGGAAGTACGTGGTCTGCACATGCTCTCGGGCTTACCCCGGACAGTGACCATTAAGGCACCAGAGATTCGAGAAAGTATGTCGGAGCCGCTGTCGGTAATTGTGGAAGCAGTCAAGCGCACCTTAGAGCGCACTCCTCCAGAATTGGCTTCTGATATCATCGATCGTGGCATTATGCTGGCTGGTGGTGGTGCTTTGCTAAGAGGCATCGACACCTTAATCAGCCATGAAACTGGAATTGTTGCTCACATTGCTGATGATCCCCTAACTTGTGTGGTTAAAGGTACTGGTCTAGTCCTAGAAAATTTCAAGCAGCTAGAACGAGTGTTTACGGCGAAATCCCGCACGGCTTAGGAATCATGGCTCGGGCTTAACGGTTTCAAGATATTTTTGAAAATAGGGTCTTCAGGGACACCTTTGGGTTTGGCAGAGCTAAATCGCGTTTTTTAAGGCTGGCACCGTGCTTTTAGAGTTCGGCAAATCAGCGATGTGTTTTAGCGGCGATCCGGTGGCATATTGAATTTAGTTGAGTGAGTCATACTACATGAATTTTTCGGCAAAACGTTGGTGGGGTAGAAATGCTGGTAAACTCGTGGGTTCGGCAGTAGCGATTACTAGTGGGGCAATTTTGTGGCACACTCAAGCTGCCGCGATTTGGGAAATTTATCGCACAATTTCTTTACCTTTTCAGCCCAATGCTTATAGCCCTACAGTGGTAGCTGATAGCCGGGCTGAGCAGCTAGAGCTAGAATTGGCCGAAGCACAGGCGCAAAACGCCAAAATGAAAAAATTACTAGAGCCTAGCAATGATGGCTCGCAAATCAAACCGATTACAGTAGCTAAGGTCATTGGTCGCAGTGCCGATAACTGGTGGCAGCAGATTGTAATTGGCAAGGGTTCTAGCGATGGAGTACAGGTCGGTTCGATCGCCCTTGATGGCAAAGGTTTGGTAGGCAGAGTTTCTCAGGTGACTCCTCATACTAGTCAAGTCTTACTTTCTACCGATCCCAGCAGCCGCATCGGAGCATTGATTTCACGCAGTCGGCATATGGGCTATATCCAGGGCAACAACGATCGCTCTGATCGGCTGGTGATGCAGTTTTTTGATAAAACTCCTGATGTGAAAGTCAATGACACGGTGGTTACGTCTAACGTCAGCCAGTTATATCCCGGTGGCCTAGTCGTGGGCAAAATTGTACAGATCGATCTAGCCAAAGTTCCTGCCCCAGAGGCGATTGTCAAACTCACTGCTCCGCTTAATGCTTTGGAGTGGTTGCAGATTTATCCTAGTCCCCAAGCTAATTCGGAGGCTGCTCCTAAACCATCAACTGCTCCCCAGTCCAATTAAAAATGATCAAATTTGGCAATCTTTCTAAAACTAATTTGACGTTACTCAATGTCTTGGTCATTGGGCTTTCGGTGTTGCTCTGTGCGTTGTTGATCCCAACACGCTGGCCCGGAATGGAGCTGATTAACATTGCTCCTAACTGGCTAATGATGTGGGTGGTAGCCTGGAGTATCAAGCGATCGATCTGGGAAGGAATGGTCGCCGGAATAGCCTTAGGAGCTATCCAAGATGGCCTGAGCGGCAGCCACCTGCCCTCTCATGTGTTCAGCTTGGTGGTAGTAGGGGTATTAACTGCCTTGCTACAAAAACAGCGGTACATCCAGGAGGAAGTGGTCTCGATCGCCATCATTACTTTTTTTATGACTGGCATTGCCGAAGCCGTTACAGCGATTCAATATATTTTACAGACCCGCACCAGCTTTGCTGATATTGCTAGTAGCCCGATCTGGCTGCGATACCAGCAGGTTGCTCTAGCCAGTGCCATCCTCAGCAGTTTATGGATGCCTGTGCTGTACTACCCTTTGAACTGTTGGTGGGAAAAAGTCCAGAGCGTAGAAGACTAAAATAGAGGCTCTAAATACTTGCAAAAACCTAAATAAATCTGTACTTACAGCATTTTGTATGATTTGATACGGAATGCCATTATCTGCTATCTATAGGATCTCACAGAGTTAGCTAGCGGAATTTAAAGTCATGAGTGGAAATATGTCGCGCGTTCAGGCAATTCAACTAATTGCCAGCAGAGAGCCAAAACCGGCCAAAGCCCCCAAAAAGTTAGAAGAAATGTGGGCAGTGGATGTTTTTAACCTAGAAAAAATGCAGAAATCTCTGCCGGGGAATGTTTTTGAATCTTTGAAGAAGACTATCCAAGCCGGTGAACCTTTAGATGGTTCCCTAGCTGACGTAGTAGCCACAGCAATGAAAGACTGGGCGATCTCCAAAGGAGCATTGTACTATTCCCACGTTTTTTATCCTTTGACTAATGCCACTGCTGAAAAGCACGATGGTTTTGTCTCAGTTAAAAGTGATGGTACAGCAATTACTGAGTTTGAAGGTAAGTTGTTGGTTCAGGGTGAGCCGGATGGTTCTTCTTTCCCTAACGGTGGTATTCGATCGACCTTTGAAGCCAGAGGTTATACCGCCTGGGATGTAACCAGCCCTGCTTACATCATGGAAACAGATAACGGCATGACCTTCTGTATTCCTACCGTGTTCGTTTCTTGGACTGGGGAAGCTCTAGACAAAAAGACTCCGCTGCTGCGATCGAACGCCGCCATGAACAAAGCGGCAACCAGAGTGCTCAAGGCTTTGGGTCATGCCGAAGTTGCCCCGGTAAACTCTAGCTGCGGTGCTGAGCAAGAATATTTCTTGGTAGATGTAAACTTCGTGAACAGTCGTCCTGACCTGATGTTGGCTGGTCGGACTTTGTTTGGCAGGCCCCCAGCTAAGGGTCAACAGTTTGATGATCACTACTTTGGTGCTATCCCAGAGCGAGTACAGGTATTTATGCAGGAGGTAGAAGAAAAACTCTATCGTCTAGGCATCCCGGCTAAAACTCGTCACAATGAAGTTGCTCCTGGTCAGTTTGAAATCGCCCCTATTTATGAAGCGGCCAACGTTGCTGCCGACCATCAACAGTTGTTGATGACGGTGCTGCGTAATACTGCCAAGAAGCACGGTTTTGTATGCTTACTGCATGAGAAGCCTTTTGCAGGTATCAATGGTTCTGGTAAACACGTTAACTGGTCGGTTGGTAACAAAACCCAGGGCAACCTCCTCGACCCAGGTGATGATCCACACACCAATCTGCAATTCTTGACCTTCTGTGGTGCGGTAATTCGCGGTGTTCACCAGTATGGGCCATTGCTCAGAGCCGTGATTGCCTCTGCTAGCAACGATCACCGCTTAGGAGCCAATGAAGCACCACCAGCGATTATTTCGATCTATTTGGGTTCTCAAATTGCTGATGTGTTTGAGCAAATCAAAAAAGGCGAGTTGAAAGGCTCTCAGCGCAAGGGCACCATGAATATGGGTGTAGGTACTTTGCCATTGCTGTTGCAAGATGCAGGCGATCGGAACCGGACTTCTCCTTTTGCTTTTACGGGCAACCGCTTTGAGTTCCGGGCAGTGGGTTCTGGTCAAGCGGTCTCGGGGCCGTTGGTGGCCATGAATACGATCTTGGCGGAGTCGTTGACTTGGATGGCTGATAAGTTAGAAGCTGCTATTGCTGGTGGTACTAGCATCAACGATGCGGTTTTGGCTGTGCTCAAAGAAGTGATGGAAAATCACAGCGCGGTAATTTTCAATGGCAATGGTTATTCGGAAGAATGGCACAAGATGGCGGTCGAGCAGCGGGGCTTGGCCAATCTGCGCACTACTGCTGATGCGCTGCCGGTACTGAAAGATAGCAAAATCGAGGAGCTTTTCTCTAAGATGGGAGTGCTTTCTCCCCCAGAGTTGGCTAGCCGTTTTGAGACTTACGCTGAACAATACATTAACTCGATCGACGTAGAAGCTAAGTTGGTAATCAATATAGCTAAGACTTCGATCTATCCAGCGGCGGCTCACTACCTCACCGATTTGGCAACGACTGCTGGCAAAATGAAAGAAATTGGTGCCGATTTTGGTAACTCCGAAATTGATAAGGTTGCTGGTTTAACGAAGTCGTTGTTGACTAGTGTGGAAGCGTTGAGCACTGCTTTACACAAGCACGACTTTGCTTCGATCGAAGACCACATGCAGCACGCGGCTAAAGCTATTCGTCCAGCCATGGATGAAGTTCGTAAATACGCTGATGCTTTAGAGGCAGAGGTAGCTGATGACTTGTGGCCGTTGCCTACCTACCAAGAAATGCTGTTTATTAAGTAGTTTTTGGAATTGATTTTGATCGATCGCCCAGCTAGAGGCTGGGCTTTTTGGTCTGGAAAAGAATCTCAAATTGATCGGGTACAATTATCGTACAGTCCTCTAATTTTGGTAAAGCAGGATGAGTCTAGTTACTCCAGCAGAAAGTGAAAATATCAATGCTGATGCAAAAAACACTGAAAAAAAGCGGGCGATTGCTTACAGTATAGATTTACTCATTCCTGGCTTGTATATTTGGCTGGGAATTTTTACTCTTAGAATGGGTGGTGAGCAGCCAGATGATCAGCCTTACAGATATCCTGGAGCAATCAATAATCGTTATGGAATTGCCTTAGTTCTTCCGGGACATCACATTTTTACTACATACAAAACTTATATAATCCTCGATAAACACTAATGGTAATTTTCAAGACTCACCCTGTAACAAAAAAATGAAAGCATGAAACCAATTCTGCGGAACATCCTGATCGCGTTGGCACTGGTTGTCACCATCATTGCTCTGAGCGTCAAAGTTGTGCCGTCTGGCACCGTGGGCGTAGTCTCCACCTTTGGAGTCATACAATCGCCGCCTCGTCAGCCCGGATTGAATTTCTTGATTCCGATCGCCCAGACCGTCCAAGAAGTTTCGATTCAAACCAAAGCCATCCCGGAAGAATTTACCGTCCAGACCCGTGACTCCCAGCAAATCAAGGTCACAGCCACGGCCACCTATGCCATCAACCCACCCAATGCCCCCGCGATCGTTGCCAACATTGGCCGCAGCGAAGAATCAGTCAAAAACGTAGTGATCCAACCCGTATTAGTTTCATCAGTAAAACGGGTAGTAACGGGCTACGCTATGCAGGAAGTAATCGAAAATCAGGCCAGAATTAGCGGCGAGATTCGAGAAGATATTATCAAAGAACTAGATAAGCAAGCCTATGTGAATTTCCGGGACTTTGCCGTGACCGGATTTGTCTTGGATGCTGAGGTGCAGAAATCGATCGAACAAAAGCAAATCGCCATCCAAGAAAAACAGCGCAAAATGACCGAATTGGAAACAGCGCAGATCGAGGCACAGCGATTGAAGACTTTGGATGCAGTATTGTCTGACAAAATTTTGCTAAAACAGGCGATCGATAAATGGGATGGTAGTTCGATGATTCCACCGATGTCTGGCAGCGGCAATATGAATTTGCTGCTTTCTCCTAAAAAATAACTAGCGAGTCAGCATGGTTAGTAAACCCTGTTGACCAATCAAAACTTCCCGAATCAGGCTAATGATGCCAACCCAAATAATTGGGGTGATGTCTACGCCGCCGATCGGTGGCACCACTTTGCGCGTGATCGCCAAAGGTAACTCAGTTGGTGCTACGGCCACATTGAATGGAAACTTATCCATGGCCACCTGGGGATACCAAGTCAATACAATCCGCACAATGAAGAGCAAAATATATAAGCCCAAGGCAATACCGAGTACAAGGCTAACCAAATTGGCATCGATTTTGCTGAAAAAATTGGTGTTCATTGAGACGAAACTAGATTGCTTAACATTCCTTAATTATAGTGCTCGATCTGTCTAATAGACCCTCAACAGAGATAAAACTAAGGCTACCAATGGTTTGGGCTAGGGTTCGATCGACTTCCAGCCTTCTCTGATACATTCAGCCATTGCTTACGGGCAACCAAGTGGCTAAAATTAATATAAAGATATACTTATTTAATTTAAGGATCGGCCATGACCCCCTCTTTAGCCAATTTTATGTACAGCCTCTTGGTTGGTTTGTTCGTTGTAGTAATACCTGCAGCCATTGCTCTTGTTTTTATTAGCCAAACAGACAAAGTCCAACGCGACTAGAGCCTTGATGCTTCATCGCTTACACCTCAGCTATTTGAACTGGGGTGTTTTTGTATTAATTATATGTAGAAGGTGCCATAGGCAGGTCGATATCATTAACTTTCCAGAAATTAAGATATTCCATACAACAAAGCTCCCAGTGAGTGGATCAGACTCTTTGGAAGCCCTCATGTCTTAGCAAGGTACCAAGGGCATCCACTATAACTTATAGCTGGCAAGCATTTTAGGCATTCTCAAATAGTGGCCGGGGTAAGAATCGGGGTAAAGCTGTTTTGTACTAGCTAATTTTTGGGGTAGTACAAGAGCTATCCTTGATCTTCTAATCTGGTGATTCTTGCCCGATCAGCCTGGTTATCTCTAATGACAATGCCTAACATCTGCTCTGACCGAGCGATGTTCTGTTCTAATCGATCAATGTTTCTAGATGTTTGGGCTGATAGTTGCAGTGCCTCAGCAGCGATAGCTTGTGAAGCTGCTGCTGATTCTTGAGCGGCGGCGGCTGTTCTTTGCGAGAGTGCCGAAAGTTCCAAAGCACTGGCCATAATTTCGGTGTTATGGCTCATCCCTTCCCGCATTGTCTCTATATTTCGAGCTTGGCTCTCAACACTCTCTCTCAATGTTGCAAAACCATCAGTCATTACCCTTCCTTGAGTTTCTACTGTGGCTCTTAGCTCTCTAATAGCTTCGGTATTGGCACGGGCTTCGGTTGCATTGTTGGCCGTCGATACAGCCAAGCTGGCTACTAATGTTCTCAGTTCTTCATCGGTCATGAGATGTTATCCTCTATTTATATTGTGTTTGACTTCGATCTCGCTGCTGCAAACAGTCCGGTCGATCGAATAGCTCTCGCCTTCGCTGGTGGGGGCTATTTCGATTTTAATCTAATGGGGATGCTTCCGCGTTAATATGTTCGATAGCTTCCTGGTAGAAGCTGGCACTATCTATTTTGCTAAAGGTCAGCAAAATCACAATATGTATAAGAATCCAGATATCCGTTTTGAGGCAACCTATGCAGACATGGCTATTGCTGGTTATGTTATTTTCCCTATTAGCATTGCTGTCACCCAATCTACTGCTGCGAAAGCTTTAGTAGATGCCCAGCGAGTAGCAACAGATTTTTGCTGATCGATTGAGTCAATCAACTTCACAAAAGGATGTTTTAAACAATGTGGTTTGCCCGAGATGCGTGATGATTGGCCTGCAAAAATCATAGTTAGCTAATTATCAAAAAACGAGGTGAAATTAACTCATAGCTGATTTGCTGGAGTCAATAATAGAGATTCGCTCATCCAGACTTGAGCTTCAATGAAAAGATCATGTTTGTGAACTGCTATTGTTCGCCATTTTTCATCAGTTACTCCAAATCGATCAATGATTTGGCAGATTTCGCTGTAATTAAATACTTGCCCGTGATATTCAGGATGATAAAAATCCTGACCAGCTTGGCTTTGTAACCAGTAACTAATCATGCTATCTGGATAGGTGAAACTGATTTGAGCAGTAGGAAAATCGGTAATTGATAACTGCACCATCTTAAACCGACTATTGAATCCTTCCTCTATCCAGGTTGAGCGACCCATCACAAAATAGTGTGGATATGCTGTTAATGGCTGACCACCTTTTTCAATAAATTTCTGTCGCAACCAAGCTTCGGTGATTCGTCGATTTATCAAATATTTCTCAGGATCTTGAAAACGACGGTAAACATTACCCGATCGATCTTGCAAGCTAGCAATCACTCTCAAAGCCCCAGCATCAGTAAGAAATGACAAGCTCTGAAATGGTTGCTCATCTTGGTGATAATAGTGCGTCAAAATCATGGTGTTTTTCGATCGTGACTTTCATGTTTAGGGATGGGGGTAAAAAATAAACCCGACTAACTACCTCTGAACACCTATCAAGAAACCTTATTAACAATACAAGAGCTTCCAAAGAGTAACTGTTACTCTCTGGAAGCTCTTGTATTGTCTTGCTCTCAGCCGAAAGCGGGAGACGCGACTCGAACGCGCGACATTTACCTTGGCAAGGTAACGCTCTACCACTGAGCTACACCCGCGTTTTTAACGCCTATTGATGATGCCACAGTTCACACCCTCTGTCAACCATTTGCATTTAAATTCTTAGATAGACTACCGTGAAAGACGAAATCCCTAGCTAAAACTGGACTTTACCCATGCTCGATATTTTGCTTCTTTCCAACGGCCCTGGTGAAGTTACTACCTGGGTCAGACCAGTGGTAGCCGCTTTGCGCAAGCGCTTTAGCAGCGACCAAGCCAGAATTTCGGTGGTGTTATCGCCTTGCCCCAACTCCGGTGGCCGAGAAGCTGAAATTGCTTTAGCTTATCCAGGAGTTGATCGAGTACAGTCTGCCCAGTACTTCTGGAACTTTTTGCTGTGGGGTAAAACCGCTGATAACTGGGATTGGCAACCTCAAGGAATTGTGGTCTTTCTGGGTGGCGACCCAATTTTTCCGGTGGCGATCGGGCGACGGTTGAAATATAGAACCCTCGTTTATGCCGAGTGGGAAGCGCGCTGGCTGCCTTGGATCGATCGATTTGCGGTGATGAATGATAGCGCCGTGAAAAAAGCACCTGCTAAATATCTGGACAAAATTTCGGTGGTAGGGGACTTGATGGTCGAAGTGGGAGTCGAAGGACAGGTATCTTCCCCCTCTAATTTGATCGGCATTTTGCCCGGATCTAAAGCACAGAAATTACAGATGGGTTTGCCCTATATGCTGGCGATCGCCGAGATTCTGAAACAGGCTAAGCCAGAATTGGAGTTTGTATTACCTGTGGCTCCTTCGATTACGGTGGAATACATTGCGCAGTTTGGTGATCGCATCAAAAACCCGATCGTAGATTTGGTGGGTGGTACGACTGCAACTTTGCAGACTGAAGAGAATGCTTATCTAGAGACAGCTACCGGCTTAAAAGTACCGCTTTATACCGATTTTCCTGCCTACGAACCGCTGAGTAAGTGCGTGCTGTGTTTGACCACGATCGGCGCAAATACCGCAGAGTTAGCTGCCTTGGGGGTACCGATGATTGTGATGCTGCCGATCTATCAGCTCGATGCGATGCGCAGTTGGGATGGAATTCCCGGCATCTTAGCCCGCTTGCCAGTGGTGGGTAGCCCGATCGCCACGGCCATTAACTGGCTGGCATTTAAGCAGCTCAAGGGCAGGAAGCTGGCTTGGCCAAATATTTGGGCGGGTAAAGAGATTGTGCCGGAGCTAATTGGTTACTTTACCCCTCGGGAAATAGCAGATGTGGCGATCGATCATCTAGATCACCCAGAAAAGCTGGCGGCAATGAAAGTGAGTTTGAGTGAGGTGCGTGGTCGATCAGGAGCAGCGCAGAAAATCGTTGATATTGTCCAAGAGCTGAGCGAGTTGCAAAATTAAGGTTGGTATTTTTGATAGTTCTGAGGTACTATGCAACCTTAGCGCCTTTATCCAACGTCCCCAACTTTTCGGTTGCTGGTGATAGAGAATGGTGTACATTAATCCTCTGTTATCCCCGCAAGTACCGCAATGTCTCAACTAGACCTGTTAGAAGTAGACGAACGGATTATTCCTACTGCTTTGCACTCAGAAATGCAGCGATCGTATCTCGAATATGCGATGAGCGTGATTGTGGGCAGAGCTTTGCCAGATGTGCGCGATGGCTTAAAGCCGGTGCATCGGCGGATTATGTTTGCCATGCACGAGCTAGGTTTGACACCCGATCGACCTTTTCGTAAATGTGCGCGGGTAGTTGGGGATGTACTAGGTAAATATCATCCTCATGGTGATCAGTCGGTTTATGATGCCCTGGTGAGGCTGGTACAAGATTTTTCTTCGCGTTATCCGCTGTTGGGTGGACATGGTAACTTTGGCTCGATCGACAACGATCCACCGGCAGCGATGCGCTATACCGAAACGCGGCTATCGGGGATTGGTCATGAGGCGGTGCTGGGAGAAATCAGCAGCGACATCGTAGATTTTATTGGTAACTTCGATAACTCCCAGCAAGAACCAACTGTATTACCAGCAGAGTTTCCGGTACTACTTGTGAACGGTTGTTCGGGAATTGCGGTGGGTATGGCTACCAATATTCCACCGCATAACTTGGGCGAAATCATTGATGGCACGATCGCCCTGATTGATAACCCCAACCTCCCTGACCATGAACTCTGGACGATTATTCCGGGGCCAGATTTCCCGACTGGCGGTGAGATTATTGGCAACGATGCCATTGTGGAAGCCTATCGCACGGGTCGGGGGATTATTCCGGTGCGCGGTGTTTTTCATTTAGAAGAAGCGGCTCAACAGGTCAAGGTGCCGGGGAAACATCGCAAGCGCCGCAACGCGATCATTGTGACAGAGCTGCCGTTTCAGGTGAATAAAGCTGCCTGGATTGAGCGGATTGCGGAGTTGGTGAATGCTGGCAAAATCCAAAATATCGCGGATATTCGGGATGAAAGCGATCGAGATGGGATGCGGGTAGTAATTGAAATTAAGAAAGATAGCGACCATCAGCAGGTAATTACTAATCTCTATCGCCAAACTGCTTTACAAAATAACTTCGGAGCAATTTTTCTGGCGATCGTGGATGGTTTACCTCGACAGCTCAGTTTGCGGGAAGCCCTGCAAGAATTTTTGAAGTTTCGGGAAGAAACCCTCACTCGTCAATACAGCAAAGAGCTAAGCAGCTTTGAGCAGCGTGCCCACATTGTCAATGGCATCACGATCGCCCTAGATAATTTAGATGAGACGATCGAAATTCTGCGTGCTGCTCCAGATGGCAGTACTGCCAAAATGCAGATGGTTGAGCGATTATTACTGAGTGAAGAACAGTCCGATGCGATTTTGGCGATGCCGATGCGTCGTTTGACTGGCTTAGAACGCCAAAATCTGGCTAATGAATTGGCTGAGCTACAGGAAAAAATTGCTGGTTTACAAAAGCTGCTGGGCGATCGGAAAGAACTGCTCAAATCAATGAAAAAAGATTTGCGGGCTTTGCGGAAGAAGTATGCCGACCCCAGGCGCACCAGAATTGTTGGTGCCAAACCGATTTTACCGACTCCTCCCGCGCCACCGAAGCCGCCAGTAGCTGAGCTGATTAAGCCGGAAGTTTTAGCGCCATTTACACCGTTAATTGGTGATTCGATCGCCTTGCCGATCGATGAGATCACCACACCAGCCGATGATGATGCCAGTGTCTTGCTGGAAGATCAAGGTTTTTCCGAGTCGGCTGCTGAAATCTCCGCAGCGATACCAATTCCGGCGGCGGCTAAAGTGGCACCTGCTGTCTTTACTTTGCCTCCGAGACCGCCAGCGAAAGAAATTGCCAAACGGAATGCTGCTGCTCGCGCTGAGCAAATTTCGCTGTTAATTCCGCCGCCAGAACCAGCGCAGTTGATAGAAGTTGAGTTTTTGCGTAGTGGTTTGGTGCGCCGCTTTAATGATCAGAATCAGCGGTTAAATAGCACTAGTGATTTTGTAACTAGTCGTCGATCGATCATGAGTGATCAAGAAATTATTGTGATTAGTGATGCTGCTAAGGCTCATGCTGTAAAGGTCGATCGGTTGCCTAAAGTGTCTGATAGTAATCAATTGGGTGAAACCTTGGATACGATTATTCCGGGTTTGGATGGGGCGAGGGTTTTGATCGATCAGGAGTTCCCGAAAATTAATGGGGCTGATGCTAAGGCGTTAATTAATAATGCGCTAATTTTAGTGACTGCTCAGGGGCGCGTGAAGCGCTTGTCGGTGGCAGAGTTGGCGGCTAGTAGTGCGCGGGGGATTTCGTTGATTAAAATGAAGGATGACGATAAGTTGCTGTTCGTGGTGCCGATCGATGGTAGTGCTAAAGAGCTGGTGGTTGCTACTTCTATGGGGCGCTTAGTGCGATTAACGATTTCTCAGGATCAAATGCCGGTGCAGGGTCGGCCATCTCAAGGGGTGCAGGGGCTACGGGTGGGCAGCAAAGAAAATTTGGTGAATGCGGTGGCGGTGCAGAGTAGCGATAGGCTGTTGCTGCTTACTAGTTTGGGTTGTAGTAAACAGATTCCGGTGACGGCGCTGCGGGCGGTGCCGGTGGGCAGTATTGGCGATCAGGCGGTGCGCTTTGGTGGTCGGACTGAGTTTCTTACTGGTATGTTGGTGGCTAAGGCCGGTCAGGTTGCTACTGTAATGACTGATCAGGGACGGTTGTTGACGATGGCTGTGGATAGTGCGCCGCTGTTAAATAAAGAGGGGGCAGGCGATCGGTTGATTGATTTAGAGCCAGAAGAGCAATCGATCGGGCTGCTGAAAATGATATGAATTTCACTACAACTACATCTGGGAATTAGGTCATTATCTGAAGCGGCAAGGATTAGCCAATAAAAGACAATGATCGATCCCTTGAGCTAGAATAGATTAGTACAAATCGCAGCAATGTCAACTCTATGGCAATCCGACAGCCCCGATATAGCAAAGAAGAGTTTACCCAACGGGGGAATGCGCTCTATGAATCCAAAATTCGGCATCAGGTTGAGCAAGCCTACCGGAGTAAGATTGTAGCGATCGATATTGAGACGGGTGAATTTGAGATTGGTAACGATAGTTTGAGTGCTGCGGATCTACTATTTCAGCGCCTGCCCGATGCTCAACCTTGGTGTGTTCGGATTGGCACTGGTCCTGTTCATCGTTTAGGATTTCATGCCCCGGTAGAAGCACAATGATTATTGGTTTTGTGCACAACCGGGAGGCGATTGTTCAGTTTGCAGTCATTGGCGATCGGCAAAAAAAACAAGGGATTCGCGCCGTTATTGACACGGGTTTTACGGGAAGTTTGACGCTGCCGCCAACCATGATTGCCGATCTAGAGTTGACGTGGTTTACGCAGCAAGAAGGGTTTCTCGGTGATGGGAGTCGTAGAACATTTGATGTCTATCGTGGAACAGTTATTTGGGACGGTCAGCTTCGGGTGATTGAAATCAATGCTTCTGATACGGTACCTTTGGTAGGGATGGCTTTGCTGGAAGGATTTGAACTCAGAGTACAAGCCTATGAAGGTGGGTCTGTGGCAATTCTGTCGTTGGCGTAGCCTCTCGGAACGAGAATCGCGTGGTGGAAATTCCGTTGAGGGTAAGATGTTGTTAAAAGCTAATGGTTGGGAATTATTTCCCAATTTTGAATTGGCGGCGGGGGAAGTAGCAGTGCAGGTTGACATACTCCTCTGCCTAAAGGCGAGAGGATTCTTATTCACGGTTCACAGAGAATTACTTGCAGAAAATGATTGCTCAAGTTCTGTAGAGGTACATCTCTCCCCGTGCTTTCCCTCGTTTTCACGAGGCAGATCCCTTTTGCCCAAAGGTACTGATAAAGGCGTTTCAGGTGAGGAAACACCAAGAATCTTCAACCCCTTTTGCAAAATATTCATAGCCGCGTTGGTATCACGGCAAATTTCAATTTTGCAGTTGGGGCAAGAGTGGGTTCTGGTACTGAGAGTCTTTTGAACTCGATGACCACAGTTAGAGCAGTCTTGAGATGTATAGTTCGGCGATACAGCCAAAACTACCTTGCCCCAGATTTTCCCGTAGTACTCCAGCCATTGACTGTACTGATACCAACCAGCATCA
>JANYHM010000060.1 GCA_025359065.1 Synechococcales cyanobacterium GL140_1_metabinner_5_sub
TCTATATTCTTAGAACGGGAAGGGAGTAAGTCTGGATATGCTGATAATATTTCCGCACGAGATTTTGCAGTCGCCATAAGCTTGACGATCGAACAGACTGAGATTTTTGTTTCTCCAATACATGCTAGCAATTTTTATTGAAGCTGTTTTATATATAACTTCATATTATTTTCACAGTATACCGATTGCCGCATTGTAATTTTTAGTATTATCTAGAGGCACCTTTAATATCTTGTTGCCATTGTGTAAGTAGTGTAACTGCCACTTGATAATTTTTGGTATCGCCTCGTTTTTGATAGATTTGAGCAGCTTGTCGCATGTCCCTGATGCCACCAGACTTATTATTTAAAAGATTGTACTTGAGTTTTCCTCTTTCCCCATAAGCAAGTGCGTAAGAAGGATCGAGTTGAATGGCGCGATTGTAATCAGCTAATCCACCTCGAACATCGCGTAAAAGCTCCGCTTTCAAACCACCACGATCTCTGTAGGCACCAGCAAAATTAGGATCGATTTGAATAGCATAATTTAAATCAGTTAATCCACCCTGGATATCATGAAGATGATTTGCTCTGAGAAAACCGCGATAGCTATAAGCATGGGGAAGCTTAGGATTGAGTTGAATGATACGATCTAAGTCATCTAATGTTCCTCGGTAGTCTTGCCGATTGTATTTCCGTTGAGCCGCCTTCATCATCGCAGGTGCTGTAAGTGCGCTATTTTGAGCAATATTTGTTACTCGCTGATTTGATTTTATATTCTTTGACATCGCGATCGATCCACTTGCTCGATCTGCTGCGAACGACTGCATACATAAGGTAGTACCTAATATGCCAATTACTCTGATATATGCTGGGGTCTTCTTTAAGCTCGTCATATAATGTTATGTCGTTGTCAAAAGCTGACTGTTTCTGAAGACTCTCACTTTGAGATGGTGCTATTTCTAACTTATTTATCTAACTAGCGGCGAGATTTTTTTTCAGTCTGCTGCCATTTTTTGAGTAGCTCGATCGCGGTTCGATGATTTTCTAGATCGCCCTGTTGTTTAAATAGTCTAGCTGCTAGTCGAGTATCAGTAATCCCACCAGATCGATCTTTGAGGCGATCGTGCTTGAGTGAACCTCGACTGCCATAAGCTATAGCTAAACTGGAGTTGATGGAGATGGCACGATTGAAGTCAGCTAATGCTCCCCGATAGTCTTTTTTTCCATACTTCCGTTCGGCAGATCTGTAGTAATCCTCTGGTGTCAGTGGATTACCAGCTACTTGCCAAATTTGACGATGATTAGGATGAGAAAATGCAGTGACGAGTCGAGCTATTTTTATTGGACGATGCGTAAGTTTCGGTCTAACGATCGATCCAGTTGCTTTACTAATTGCGATTGAATTTTTAGGAGTAGAGATAGTTTCAATGATAGGAATTCCCAATATTATGATGGCTAGCTTTATCCATAGTAAGGTCTGATTTAGCATGGAAACACAGTTATTTGTAATTGGGGTTATTTGTAAGTAGGTTAGACAGAATCAACTACAAAAAAATTTGATTGGAAATATTTTCTGCAAGGTGTTTGGCAACCGTAAATGTGTAATTAATTTCGTCCAAGTACTTAATACAAAAAACCCCTAACTGATTTTTAATTAGCGGCGAGGTTTTCGATCGGCCTGTTGCCATTTTCTTAGTAGCTCGATCGCTACTTGATAATTTTTGGTATCGCCTTGTTGCTTGAATAATCTAGCTGCTTGTTGAGTATCGACAATGCCACCAACCCGATCATTCAAAATCTCGTGTTTGATACCGCCACGCTGACCGTAAGCCTCCGCAAAATTAGGGTCGAGTTGAATAGCGCGATTGAGGTCGGCTAGTGCTCCCCGATTATCTCTAAGTCGTTGTAATCTCAGAACGCCACGATTTCTGTATATGAGGGCGTAGTCGGGTTTAAGTTGGATGGCGCGATCGAAGTCCGCCAATGCTCCTTGATAGTCCTGAAGTTCGTTCTTCTTCAGATTACCGCGATAGTTATAAGCTTCAACAAAATTAGGGTCGAGTTGAATAGCTCGATTGAAGTCTGTCAAAGCTCCTTTGTAGTCTTTTCTACTGAATTTCTGTGCACCAGAATTGAAATAATCAATTGCTTTCAATTCAGTATTTTGGAAAGTAATAGTTCCCGAATAACGGTTGGAAGTAGAGGCTACACCAGTACGTTGAAGAATCAATCCAGTTGCTTTACGGATTACGAGTGATGCCTCAGCAGAAGCGACCGAGCCTAAAATATGAATGATTGATATCGCTCCGATTACTTTTGTCAGCATTTTGTTAATATTATCCTCAGTAAATGTGGCAACTG
>JANYHM010000069.1 GCA_025359065.1 Synechococcales cyanobacterium GL140_1_metabinner_5_sub
ATGTCTACCCTCCTTTGGCTACGGGTTTGTTTTGGCGATCGTTTTTTCGTAAGTGACAATTAGTATGTCTGTTTATCTCCCTCTTCTCTCAACCAGCCAAGTTAGTTGTCGCGACCGGACAAGTTAATTGTCGTCTAATAGCTTGATGTCGGTAGGTTTTATGGACTACTATATTCACACTGTGCTACGGGGTAGTACGGGCTTTTTTACAAGTGGTGATACTTAGGTTCCATGCCAGATATTCAGTAAAGCTAAAACAAGGCGATCGACCATCGGAGAGTCCGCACTTGCCAATGACTCTCCCATCCATATCGCCCCTCAACTCCAAAGAAAACCTTAAGTTAATCCTCTTTTGACCAGAAAATGTAGCATCTTATAAATATCTGCGGTAATATAGAGAAAAATGTTAACTTTTATTAACAAATGCTGATAGGATTAATCGTATTAGATATGGCCTTGGCCGCATGGTCATTGCAACTTATGCAGGCAGCCAGCGAGCGGCAAGAATTCTCCCTGTTTCTGGCTGGGATTCTCGTGGCTTGTGCTGGTGCAGCCCTCATTGGTGTCTATGGTCTTTCTTGCAGTTACATGGGATTTTTGGATTCGATCGCCCAACGTGGATACTGAGTTTGACAAATAGCGCTGTAATCCTATAAATTAGGAAGTAATGGGGTCATAACTCAGTTGGTAGAGTGTCACGATGGCATCGTGAAAGTCAGCGGTTCGAACCCGCTTGACTCCATAAATAACTTAGAATCCTTTGAAAGCCAGCATTTCTAATGCTGGCTTTCTATTGCCGTTGCAAGCAATGCGGCGGGGAGCTTCCAATGTATTCACCCGAAAACCAAGATTCTTATAGAGAGCCAAAATTCGATCAGTAGCCTGATTAGACACCAGCACCCGCCCCGAGTGCCGGCTTAGCCACTCCGCTAACCGCTCCTGGTCATCCCAAGTAAAATCTTGCTGACTATATTTAGTAAACACTCGATCGTAAGGTGGGTCGGCATATATAAAGTCATCATCCCACAGCGGAATCGTCTGAAAATCTCCACAGCTAAACTCCCAACGCCCCAACAGATTTTGATACTCCAAAAAATCTGTGCTGTATGTAATGGTCTTATATTTGCCAAAAGGCACATTGAACTCGCCCTTGTTATTGAACCGACACAAGCCGTTGAAACCAGTGCGGTTGAGGTAGTAAAAGAGTAAGGCTTGAGTCTTTTTAGAGGATAGTGGAGAGTTAGCTGACAGCAAGTGGTTTTCAACTGTCAACTGATTAAAAGTTGATCGATACTCTAGATACTGATCAGCATCATTGGTCATTGGCAATGAATTGGTTAAACCGGCTTGTAAGCATTGATAGAAGTTCACCACATGTTGGTTAGCATCGTTCAGCAGCGCCACCTGTGGCTGTAGACCTAGAGCTACTGCCATGCCACCGACAAAAGGTTCTACCAGACGGGGGATGGGCGATCGATCTCTGCTGCTATCGGACTCAATTTCTGACCATAATTCTTGCAGCTTAGGCACTAGCCAACGCTTGCCACCTGCCCACTTCAAAGGGGGTCGCCGGGGATAAACCGAATTAGCTAATGTGGGCACAGGGATTGGTGGTCAATAACTCCCTTATAATACTTGTCTCCTGATCTAGAAAAAATAAAGTTATGCCCCTCGCACTCCTCAGCGTCTCGAATAAAACTGGCATCGTTGAATTTGCCCGTCAGCTTGTTGATACCTTTAAATTTGACATCATCAGCAGCGGCGGCACCGCTCAGACCCTCAAAGATGCCGGAGTGTCTGTTACTAAAGTCGCCGACTATACCGGTGCCCCCGAAATTTTGGGTGGTCGAGTTAAGACACTGCACCCCAAAATTCACGGTGGTATTTTGGCGCGCAAAGATTTACCAGAACACCTTGCCGACCTAGCCGCTCAAGATATCCGGGCGATCGACCTAGTAGTAGTTAACCTCTATCCTTTCACCGAAACCATTGCCAAACCGAATGTTACTTTGGCCGAGGCGATCGAACAAATAGATATCGGTGGCCCCGCCATGATTCGAGCCGCCGCCAAAAACTTCGCCCACCTCACCGTCCTTACCCACCCCGCCCAGTACTCCAGCTATCTCAGCGAAATCGCCAGCGGCACCGCCAGCCTTGCCTTCCGTCAAGATCGCGCCCTAGATGCCTTTGCTCATACTGCGGCCTACGATCGGGCAATCACCGATTACCTTTCTAACCAAAGTGCAGCCCCCACTTTTCCGGCCAATCATCAACCACCCGCAGGCGAACAGCAACAAACTCTGCGTTACGGCGAAAACCCTCACCAGCCAGCGGCGTGGTATCGCACTGGCACTGTGCCTACCGGCTGGGCAGCAGCAGTCAAACTTCAGGGCAAAGAACTAAGCTACAACAATCTGGTAGATCTCGAAG
The DNA here is from genome assembly GCA_025359065.1 of Synechococcales cyanobacterium GL140_1_metabinner_5_sub. Classification (GTDB taxonomy): domain Bacteria; phylum Cyanobacteriota; class Cyanobacteriia; order Cyanobacteriales; family Chamaesiphonaceae; genus JAAFHZ01. The sequence goes on from JANYHM010000069.1 coordinate 2,431, forward strand.
CCGCCCGCCAAATTATTGCAGAATTCCCTGACCAGCCCGCCGCCACTATTATTAAGCACAACAATCCCTGCGGCACCGCGATCGGTGAAAACTTGCTATCAGCCTACGAAAAAGCTTATGAAGCCGATTCTACCTCGGCCTTTGGGGGCATTGTAGCCTTGAGTCAGCCGATCGACGCAGCTACCGCCACCGCCATGAGCAAGACCTTCTTAGAATGTATTGTGGCTCCAAGCTGTACCCCCGAAGCTCAAAAGATCTTGGCTGCTAAAAGTAACCTGCGAGTCCTCACTCTCGCCGACTTTACAACCGCTGTGCCCTATCAAATTAAATCGATCGCTGGCGGTTATTTGTTACAAACCTCCGATGGTGGTATTGAAACCACTGATTCTTGGCAGAGCGTGACCGAACTAAAACCCACCCCCGAACAACTAGCCGAACTGCTGTTTGCTTGGAAGGTCTGTAAACATGTGAAATCCAATGCTATTGTTGTCAGCAAGAATAACCAAACAATCGGTGTGGGAGCTGGCCAAATGAACCGCGTTGGTTCAGCCCAAATTGCTTTAGCTCAAGCCGGTGCAGCTTCTCAAGGAGCTACCCTAGCCAGCGATGGCTTCTTTCCCTTTGATGACTCGGTGCGCAGTGCCGCCGCAGCCGGGATCACAGCAATTGTCCAACCCGGTGGCAGTATGCGCGATGCTGACTCGATCGCTGCTGCCAACGAATTGGGGATCGTGATGGTATTTACCGGCGATCGGCACTTTCTTCACTAATTTTGAGAGTGACTACTTAAACGGTTAAATCTGCAACAGAAAATGCCCAAAAATGCCAAATCCTGGAATAGCAGGTCTTCCAGGTTGTTGTCAGCAAATTTACTGAAAAACTTATTGTATCTTTATGATGCAAAAACACTATTAAATACAAGATTTTTTGAATTATTCGCCAGACCTGTTTTTTATTTCGCGGCTTGTTAAAAGGCCGAAAGACATGATGAAGAAAGGATTCAATTGTCAAAGCCAACCGATCCCCACGGGTCTATCCAGAAGCTTGGTGTCCTGCCACACCCTTCATAAAAAGTTATAGAACTAAGATAAAGACAGGTTTTTTTTCTGTATGCTGCGGATATAATTAGAAGTATAAATCAGCAAATTGGCTGAAATAGATTTTTTCATTAAATAAGCAAGTCCTGGTGACAAAGGTAGGGTGGCATATGGTTACTCAGTTTTCGTGTGTTTCAAGAGTTTTTGCTTCAGTCGTCGCCCTAGTGATGCTGAAAGGTTTCCTACTGCCCGAAGCACAGCCGAGTGTTTTGGCTACTTCCCGCACTGAGTCTGCTGTAGTGCAGCCTGCTACAGAAAATATTCGCCCCATAGTTAAAGATTCAGAGTTTTTGGCTCTGGCTCCTCAGCCATCGGCTAGTTTGTTACTTTCTTCGGCTTTTGGTCAGTTGTTAAATAACTCCGATTTTGCTCGTCAGCATGGTTCAATCCCAGCTAACACAAAGCTGTTGAGTTTAGAAGTGAAGCCCGATGGTGTGTATGTAGACCTATCGAAAGAATTTGCTAATGGTGGTGGCAGTGCTTCGATGATTAATCGAGTAACTCAAGTGGTTTACACCGCTACCAGCCTCAACCCCAACGCTGAAGTATATATTTCAGTAGCTGGTCAAAAGTTGGATGAAAACAATCCTTTAGCAGGCGAAGGTTTGATGGTTTCTTACCCCACAACCCGTCAGCAGTTGGCTGTAGATTTTGCGTACAAGTATTAGTTGATGGGCCAGTTAAGCAGTGAGTTTTTCTAATGCCGACCCTCGTAAATGGGGGTCGGTTTTTGCTGCGGGCAAAAGCATTTGGCAACAAATATGCCAGCAATGATATCTATTAATTTTAGGCATTCTACGTTTCACCAATCAGAGGAATAGGCTCAATGTTTAATCATTTTACTGGAGGTGCTGTTGTAACATCAGTTGCGACAGTCGCTGGCTTGGTTTTTTCTATATTACCCGCTGTACCAATGCAATCAGAACTACTGCAACCGCCACCGCGTTTGGGTGACACCGCAGCGATTCAGATTAAGGTAGATAACCCTCAAGTGAAACCAACAGTTAAAATTGGCGCTCAAGCATATCCGGCCTACTTAGTTAGCGGCAATCGCTATCGCGCCTTTATTCCCTCTACACCTCTAGAAAAACCTGGAGTTCGCAATGTTGAAGTCACCGCTGACGGCAAAACCCAGCAGATCTCAGTAAACTTCGCCGATCGCCAGTTCAGAATTCAGCGCATTAATTTACCCCCCGGAAAAGCCGGTGTAGATGCTACTGAATATGAATTGAAGCGAGTAGCTGCCCTCAAAGCTACAGTCTCACCAGTCAAATTTTGGAATGGGGCTTTTCAAGCTCCGAGTAAAGCGCCCACCAGCACGCCTTTTGGTGTTAAACGCTATTACAACGGCAAGTTTGCCAATGATTACTACCATCGAGGCTTAGACTATGCTGGTGCCGTGGGTTCGGCAGTAACTGCGCCCGCTGCGGGCAAAGTAGTGATGGTAGGCTACGTCAAGGATGGTTTTCGGGTACATGGCAACGCGATCGGCGTTGATCATGGCCAAGGTGTCGTCAGTATTTTCATGCACCTCAGCCGCATTGATGTGACCGAAGGCATGATGGTACAGCCCGGAGATGTGATTGGAGCGATCGGCACCACCGGCGCATCGACAGGCCCACACTTGCATTGGGGCCTTTATGTCAATGCTGTGGGCATTGAACCAGCCCAATGGCGACAGACAGCTTTTGAGTAAATGCCAACATATTTATTATTTTTTCGATCTAACTGGGTAAAATAAGATCGAACATCTACTCTGGTCTCGTGACCGACACAACATTCTAACCGATGAATATTAAGGAAATCGTAGACCAGGCTTTGCATGATGGCTATCTTACCCCCGCTATGGAAGCGGAAGTGGGGCGCATTTGTGATAGCGCTGCCGAGTTATCGGTAGAAGAATACATGGCACTCGATCGGCTGATGGGCGCTTTGCTCTCTGCCGAAGTTGTCACTGTGCCCCGCAAACAGTTCATCAACGTAATGGAAGAACTGGTGCTGACCGAAGCTATTCGCCAAGTGGCCACGGTAGAAATGAAACAAGCCACAGCAGGCGAAGCAGAGCCACGCTTAGATGTGGGCGATGTAGCAGCCTATGCTCTCAATCGCCTACCCCCTCTGTATGCCACTTCCGAAGAAGGTGCTAAGTACCAGCGGGAAAGGGCGAAAGCTGAAATGCAAACTATTATTCGCCAACAGGTCGAAGAAGGCATCGAACGCAACATCGATCGGCCAGATTTCTTCCCCGAACGGCAAGCGATCATTCGTCCCATGCCCGGAAAAGAAATGGTTGACCAGGTGAGTTCATTACTTCAGGCTTACAGCCCCAATGAAACTGGTCAAACCAATGGCAAAGAAGAGCACAACTAGTCCTTAATCGGCTTAACGGTATAGCCAGCTTTTTGCAGCAAGGCAAGCACGCCTTCTGAGCCAACAAGGTGCGCTGCACCAAAACCAAAGAAAGTGGATTTCGATTTTGCCTCGCGGGTGATAATCGGGATCCATTTGCGGTTTCGGTCATCTAGCAGAGAGGTATTGAACTTTTTGGCATTGGGATCAGCCTTGGTGATTTTTTCCAGTTGGCTAAGATCTTCGTTGTTGTAGGCAGCAATTAGCTTCAAGAACTCTTGCTTGTTTTTAAGGGGGTTATTGATCGCATCCATTAACATCGCGGCTTCTTCTTTTAAAGAAATTGTATTAAACACCGCAAATTGATCTTTGACACTCTCTAACCCTTTAATCTCTAACTTCTTTTGCTGAGCCATTTTGACAATGACTTCTTCCCAGGAGTCTACGGGGCACTTCAAGCCGCTAGGAGTAGCCAAAGATGTCAGGATAAACGGTCGAGTGGTGCTAAAAAAGTCTAAAGGCAGTTTTAGTTTGTCGGCGAAGTACTTGCGAGCTTGCTTGTATTGCTTGGGAGTGAGCAGCTTTTGTAGGTTTTTACCTGGGGGCATTTGGGTGTTTTGACCAATCTGTTTTTGCAAAGTTGGATCGTCAAAATCTAGCTCCAAGTAAACCTGTTGGGCTTTGGCAAAACTCTCTTGTCTTTTAGGCGAAAACTTCAGGCGGTTTTTGCAGTTGATATGAATGGTGCCGAATAAGTAAGAAGGCTGGTTCAGTCCATTGCCAGTCACCTCCCACATCAAAGATTTGGCAAGCGTGGGTTTATTGCTGACGGCCATTCCAGGCCAAGCACAGAGGGCTGAGAGAGTAAAGGCAAAGGGCAGTGCTTTGTGCTGCCAAGCTATTTGGGGGATTTTTTGAAGACAGATCTTTCTGAGCGCGAGCATGTGAAAACCGCAATGTTGCTAAGGTGTTGCCAATATCTTTTACAATTGTCCATCACAAATCGCTGCGGTGCCTATTTCTTAATTTTATGTTGGATTTCCTTATGAAATCTTAGAGAGTTTGGGTTAAGATGAGATTCTAAATATTACAGACTTAATCTTCATGAGCGACTTTGCCACCATTGTAGAATTTGGTGCAAACCCTGCCACAGAGCTACGGGAAAGAACCATTGCTTGGCTACAAGAAAACGTCTCTGAGCATCGGGTGCAACACATTTTGGGCGTAGAAGCAACTTCTGTGGAGCTGGCACAGATTTATGGCCTAGATGTAGAAAAAGCCGCTTTGGCGGGATTGATGCACGACCTAGCCAAATACTTTAAGCCTCAAAAACTCTTAGAAATGGCCAAGGCCGAAGGGTTAGAATTAGATCCGGTAGATTTGGTTAATCCCCACTTGCTTCATGCTGACGTGGGTGCGATCGTGGCTCGGGACGATTTTCAAGTGACAGATCATGAAGTACTGATGGCGATCGCCGACCATACTTTAGGAAGACCGGGGATGTCTGCGTTAAGCTGTGTTGTATTCTTAGCTGATAGCTTAGAACCGGGGCGTGGCGATGACCAAATACTCCAAGACTTACGCCAGCACAGCCGCCAAAATCTGATTACTGCCGTTTGGCACACCTGCGATTATGGCTTGCAACACCTCATTACTGCTCGGAAACAGATTCATCCCCGCACGATTCGGACACGCAATTGGGCGATGAGTGAGTCTCTCAAAGCGGCAGCAAGCAGTTAATTGCTCCATTCTCACAATCCTAAATTTTTCTTACAGCTATACCTATGCAAACAATTACTGCTCCAACTGGCTCCAAAATTTCTTTTACTAGCGAACAAGTTGCTATTCTTGCGGCTAAAGCGGCAGACGATCGCAAAGCCGGAGACATGGTGTTGCTCAAAGTCTCGGAAGTCTCTTTTATTGCCGATTATCTGTTGATTGTGACCGGTTTCTCCCGTGCTCAACTGCGAGCTATTTCTGAATCAGTCCAAGAAGAAATTGAAAAGACATGTGGTATTGTACCCATGAGCACCGAGGGCGCATCTCATGGAGACTGGATTTTGGTTGATTATGGTGATGTGATCGTTCACATTATGTCTCCCGATGGCCGCGAATTTTATAACTTAGAAGCTTTCTGGGGTCATGGCGAGATAGTAAATCTGCCAGAATTTATTTAAGTGTAAGAGCAGGAAGTACATCATGAACTTCCTTTTGCTGCTTCTTGTTGGTCGATCGATAGCTTCTTTCTTACTCTGGCAATAAACTGCGGATCGACGATTGCCGCATTGACTTGTTTGTTAAATTCCAACATCGCCATACTGACTCGCGCCGATTCCTTCCCATCCAGCACGAACTCGCCACGTGCCGAACAAAAATTACCCTCGACTTCAGGAATGGCCGTTGATTCACCTTTGTAAGTATGGGGCAGATCGCGAATGTCTTTCACCAATTCTGCCATCTGTCTCGATGGCTGACGCTCCTCAAAGGTGTATGTTTCAACTGGGGTCAGACAATGCAGGAGTACCAGAGTTGAGCTTTTTAAGCAAATTAATCAGTGTTTTTTTCTCTTTGTTAGTTAAATTTGACATCAATCTTTTGGTGCGGCAGAAATGATCGGGCAAGATATTTTCCAGCAGTGCGTTTCCCCGATCTGTGAGACGAACTGTGAGCATTCGCCGATCGCTCGGATGCGGCTGCCGTTGTACCAAATTTTCGCGCTCTAACCCATCGAGCAAACCCGTAATCGTCGCCCGCGTGACGTTGGCTCGTTCGGCAAATTCTGATGGTACGATCTCTTGCTTTGCCATATACAGTTGCATCAACAGTGTAAATTTTCCCGCTGAAAGTCCATACCGCTCGAAATGGGCATCGAAGGCCGTATGTACCTCTGTTGCACAATTGAGAAACGCCAGACAGGTTTCCACCGATTCGGCCTCAAAATCTGGAAAATCCCGTTCGAGTTGGTCAAATGTCTCCCGACCTGGAAATACTTGCATAAAACAGAGATATTTAGCCTCCTTATCATAAGGCGGTAAACAAATTTCGA
>JANYHM010000103.1 GCA_025359065.1 Synechococcales cyanobacterium GL140_1_metabinner_5_sub
ACCAATTACGTTGAATTGCTCAATATTTGCAAAATCAATTCTGTCTGTAGAACCCCGAAAAGCAGTGGAACCAGAAAGTATCATGCCTGCAGTCGTGGTATCGCCTACAGAGTAATCGATAGTAAGTACATCATTCCCAGAACCACCATCAACATAATCATTCAGTCCTATACCTGCGTTAATTATGTCGTCTCCGGCAAAACCATAAATACTATCACTTTGATTTGTACCCACTAAAGTGTCATTGCCAATTGTTCCATTGATAATCATAAAAACCTTCTATTCTCAAAATTGAAATGTTGTCTGCTGTTTATCGTCAAATCAAAAGTTGTGTTCCGAAAGATAATGGAAACACCATTAAAATTTTTAGTTCCAACTACACATATAGATTTGGAATACAAATAGAAGATACACTTACTTCCGGCTATACTTCAAGGTACGATTTTGAATGCAGAATTGTACCTAAATAATACTTGACAAATTAGCCCCAATATGGCCAGCCTCAAAGCATCCCCAGACCAACTACCTCGCATCAAACAATCCCGCATTGATCGAGGTTGGCCAGTAGATGATCCCCGCTGGCTCACCGCTACCAGCAAAATACTAGAACCCACCAAAGACTGGGATAAACTCAGCCAAACCGCCGTCTCCCTTGGCCCCTGGAAAAACTTTCTCAAAGGCCAAGCCATTACCGCCGCCACCTTCCGAGCATTTTGCCAAGTACTAGGACTAGATTGGCAAGAAATTGCTGCGTCTCCAAACACAACCGACACCAAACACGACTGGGGCGAAATACCCGACACCACCCTCTTCATCAATAGAACCCCAGAAACCACTACCCTTCAACAATGGCTCACCACCGATCAAGCCCGCCTCATCTCCATCATCGGCATCGGTGGTATCGGTAAAACAGCCCTCGTCGCCCACCTCGCCCAAACAAACACCAACGAATTTCCATACATCATCTGGCGCAGCCTCCGAGAAGCCCCTACCGTCGAAAAAATCCTCAGCGACTGCATCAAACTCATCTCCCATCATCAACACATCAAACTCCCAGAAAGCCTCAATGACCAAATCACCATTCTCATCGATCAACTCCGCACCAATCGCTGCCTGATCATTTTAGACAACGCCGAATCCATCCTCCAGAGCGGCACCCTCAGCGGCAATTACCGTCCCCAAGACCAAGGCTACAGCAATTTATTTCAACGCATTGGCGAAGCTAACCACCAGAGCTGCCTGATTGTCACCAGCCGTGAACAACTTCAAGAACCCCGCCAACTTCAAGGCGAATTTTCACCAGTCAAAGTAATGCAACTCATCGGCTTGGCAGAAGCCAGCAAAATACTCCAGAACAAAGGCATTACCGGCACCGATACTGAGATCGCCCAACTCACCGCCCGATATCATGGCAACCCTCTCGCCCTCCAACTAGTCGCCAGCACCATCAAAACAACCTTTAACAACCACATCACCGATTTTCTCGCCACCCCTGCCGTCTTTGGTAAAGTAGAAAAACTACTCACCAACCAATTTGATCGACTATCTCCTACCGAAATAGCGATCATGTATTGGCTAACCATTCATCGTGAACCCGTCACCCCCCAAACTATCGCCACCAATATCCTCAATACCCCCCTAAAAACCATCATCTCTGTCATTGATTCCTTGCTTGATCGATCCTTGATCCAAGCCACCGAACAAGGCTTCACCCTCCAAAACGTCGTGATGGAATACGTCACCGATCGCTTCATTCAGCACATTAGCCAAGAACTCATCACCCATCAATTTGACCTGTTTCGCACCCATGCCATTATGCAGGCCACCACCAAAGAATACATCCGTGAAACCCAAAAGCGTTTGCTCTTAGAACCAATCATTTATAACCTCGGCGGCCACCAACACCCCCAAATCATTGAAAAAAAACTCTGCACCATCATCCATCACTTTCGTCAAACTCAGAACAACACCAAAATCTCCGCTAACACCAATGTTCTGATTGGCTATGCGATCGGCAACATCATTAACCTATTAGTAACCGCCCAAATCGACCTCAGCAGCTACGACTTTTCTTACTTACCGATCAATCATGCCTATCTTCAAGGAGTTAACTTACTCAACGTCAACTTCTCCTACTGCCACCTAGAAAACACCATTTTCTCTCAATCTTTAGGCAGCATCTTCACCGTTACCTTTAGCCCCGACCAAACCATCTTAGCTACCGGCGGCATGGACGGCCAAGTTCGCCTCTGGCGAGTAGCTGATGGTCAACAAATTTACGCATGGCAAGCTCATGGCGATTGGATTAGAAACATTACCTTTAGCCCCGATGGCAAACTATTAGCTAGTTGCAGTAATGATCGCACGGTAAAAGTTTGGAAAATTCATACCTGGGAACAAATAGACTGCCTAAAAATATTCCGTGGTCATACCGATTGGGTATGGTCAGCCCGCTTCGTTTCAATCAAAGGCTTACTCTTTTTAATTAGTGTCAGCAACGATCGCACTGCCAGAGTCTGGAATGTACTCTTGGGAACCTGCTTATTTACCTTTCACCAACCAGAAGAATTAGTCTGGTCAGTAGCTTTTAGCAATAATGGCTACACAATCGCCTCCAGCAGCGCCAAATACGTCAAACTCTGGAATATTTGGACTCAAGAATGTACCAAAGTACTCACCGATGACTCTGAAAGAATCAGAGCTTTAGCCTTTAGCCCCGATGGTCAAACTTTGGTCGGTAGTGATGACCAACAGATCAAAACCTGGGACGTAGACAGCGGTAGGTGCTTGTCTACTTTTGCTGTTGCCGAAAACACCGCTGTTTGGTCACTCACCTATAGTCCTGATGGCCAACAATTAATTAGCGCTGGTACTGATAAGATCCAAATTTGGGATGCTGATAATTGGCAACCGGTCACTACTCTCTTTGAACCCCACTATCGGATTCGATCGATCGCCTATAGTCCCGACCAAACTATGATGGCTGTGGGTAGTGATGAACAAATAGTGCGCATTTGGGATACCAAAAACAGCCAACCTCTCAAAACCTTCTATGGAGTTTCCAATCGCATCTGGACGATCGCTGTCACTCTCCCAGCCGCTGATGGCAAGATTTATTTAGCCAGCGGTAGCGATGATTACCAAGTCAGAATTTGGAACGCCATCACTGGTGAATTACTCCAAACCCTTGCCGGACACCAAGGTCGCATTCGCTCCTTGGCCTTTAGTCCCAGCGGCAAACTCCTAGCTAGCGCCAGCCATGATCGCACTATTAAACTCTGGGATGTCGATACCGGTCAATGTTTCCAAACCTATCACGGTCACACCGATTGGGTTTGGGCAGTCCAGTTTGGCCAAGATGATCAAACTTTAATTAGTGCTTCAGATGATCGCACAGTGCTGTTATGGAACGCAACCAACGAATCTCAAATCTTACAAGAGTCTCCAGCCGAATGGATTTGGGCGATCGCTACTCATCCTCATGCTCCAACTATCGCGATCACCGGAGTCAGCCAACAAATCGAACTCTGGGACTTGCATAGCAACACCATCATGAAAACTCTAATTGGACATCAACAACGAGTAAGATCAATTATTTTTAATGCCACTGGCGATAAATTAGCCAGTAGTAGTGATGATCAAATCATCAAACTTTGGGGTATAGACCAACATCAATGCTTACAAACTTTCATCGGACATACCAAAGAAATTCGCGCCCTGGCTTTTATTTCGCCTGCTACTACTACCCCAGAAATGCTGGTGAGCGCCAGTGATGATTTATCGTTAAGGGTTTGGGATACTCAGAGTGGCGATTGTGTGGGTGTATTAACTGGCCATACTCAAAGTATTTGGTCAATCTGTTACAGCGTTGAACTCCAGATTCTCTATAGCTGTAGCCAAGACGAAACCATTAAATTGTGGGATCTCAAGTCATTGAAATGTACTAAAACCCTAACTTTACCCAAGCCATACCAAGGGATGAATATCACCAAGGTCAGTGGTTTATCAATCGCTACTCTAGATACTTTGATGAATCTTGGCGCATTTGCATCTTGAGCAGTTTGTCATCATACTTTCTTTCCGCTGTAAGATTATATAATTAGGCTATAAATGTGCTTAATTGTATTTGCGATTCAAATTGGGGTCTGGAGCTGTTGTTTTTCAAAGAATTCTTTCAATCGCATTTCTATTTCTTCTAAACTAGTTCTGATTGCAATACTCCGGACAGTTTTTGAACACCAACGACAGAATAGGGGTTTCAGCCTTCAGTTAGCATAAAACGACCAACGAGAAATCAAGGGTTTCAGATGCCCTCTGAAAAACTGTCCGGACTGTTGATTATTGGATAGCATTATTAAAACTTCTCAAGTCGTGGGTGGCAATGCCTGAATAAGAAATACGCGCATTCCAGTATGGAATTTGTGGGAATCTCGCCAGATGGGAACGCATGAGATTAATCAGGCGATCTCGACAAATAAGGCAAATTCATAAATGATTAAGCTCTATGGGTTGAAGGCATGAAAATATCACAAAGAATTGCATCATGGGATGATCTTGAATGGCTTGAACCGTTCTATGAATCAGCTATGCGCCCTTATTTTGAGCTGACTAATAAGTGGGATAGCACTAAATTCCGAGAGTATTTTAATCCAGAGATTACAAAAATCATCCAAGCTGATGGCGTTGACATTGGAATGCTCAAAGTCGAGGAACGAGAGAACTGCATTTATCTTGGAGATATTCAAATACATGAGAAATATCGCAGCCAAGGAATTGGCACCAGCTTAATTAAAACAGTTGTCCAATTGGCAGCGATCGCTAATAAGCCCGTGCGTCTCCGCGTTCTGAAAGGGAATCCCGCCAAAGAGCTATATCTCCGACTAGGATTTGAAGAAGTAGAAATATTCTATGATTGCTATATCTTAGAGAAAGTCTAAAGGATCGCACACCACTTTCTGCAAAGAGCTTTACCAGCCTTGTAATCATGAAAGTTGCTGCTCGCATTAGTATTGATAAGTAGAAGTGAGGGTAATCATTGGATAAAACTCTATGATGCTCTTTCCTTTCTGGAAGTTTTCCGATAAGCTTATTCATAGACTAAAGATTAACTTAAATCGTAAATCTATAGAAATAAATCTATGCAAAATTTTATTATATCCAATGTATGGCTGATTCCTTGCTACCCCCTCTTAGGTGTAGTCTTAGCCAGCCCTTGGTCTTTAGGCTGGTCCGGGCAACTTGGTAGCCGACCAGCCGGCTATATCAATATATTAGTGGCCGGCATCGCCTTTGTCCATGCGTTACTAGCCTTAGTTAATGGTTGGAATCTACCAACTCAAGAAATTAGCTATCCTTGGCTGCACAGCAGCAGCATAAATATAGATTTCCCGATCGAGATCTCCGCTGTTACTCTGACGGCTTTGGCGGTAGTAACCACTATCAATTTCATTTCTCAGATTTATGCTGTGGGTTATCTAGAAATGGATTGGGGGTGGGCGAGATTTTTCTCGCTTATGAACTGCTTTGGAGCAGGGATTTGTGGCTTGATGCTGTCAAATTCGCTGTTTTTTAGCTATGTCTTTTTGGAGCTGCTAACCTTAGCCACCTATTTGCTGGTGGGCTTTTGGTACGCTCAGCCCGCAGTAATTACTGGGGCGAGGGATGCCTTCTGGACAAAGCGCGTTGGCGATATTATTTTGCTGATGGGTGTGATCGCCTTATATCCGATCGCTGGTACCTGGCATTTTACTGAGCTGGCAACCTGGTCTCAAACAGCAAAATTAGACCCAATGGTAGCAACATTATTGGGTTTATCACTAATTGCTGGACCATTGGGTAAATGTGCCCAAATCCCTTTCCAGCTTTGGTTAGATGAAGCAATGGAAGCACCAGTTCCGGCGACAGTATTACGAAATTCTGTGGTAGTAGGGGCAGGAGCGTTTGTGCTGATTAAGTTGGCTCCGGTGATTTCTTTGTCCCAGACGGTATTAAATTTGTTGGTGGCTTTGGGGGTTAGTACCGCTATTTGTTGTTCGCTGATTGCGATTGCTCAGGTAGATATGAAACGAGTACTCTCTTACTCGGTCAGCGTCTATCTTGGTTTGGTGTTTATCGCTGTGGGTACCCAAAACCTAGATTCAGCGCAGTTTATCTTGTTCAGTGAATCTTTTGGAATTGCCTTGCTGTACATGAGCGTCGGGTCAGTGATATGGACAAACATCACTCAAGATTTAACCCAGTTAGGAGGTCTTTGGTCACGTCGTCCAGTGACAGGTTTGACAATGCTGGTGGCGATCGGAGCTTTTATTGCCATGCCACCTTTTGGAGGATTTTGGGCTTTATTGCAGCTAGCCACTAGTTTATGGGTAGAACAGCCTTGGTTGGTAGCAGTACTTTTAGTGGTTAATGCCTTAACTGCTTTTAGTCTAACCCGGTTATTTTGCCGGATTTTCTTAGGAAATTCTCAGCCAATGGCCGAGCGCTCATTTGAACCTTTTTGGTTGATTAGTATACCCACAGTGACTGTGGCAATTCTAGTGTGTCATGTGCCGATAATTTTGGGGAACTTGAATCTGTTACCTGAATGGGCAGAGCTAAATACGTTCTTGGCTCCTAGTTTTTTGTGGTCAAGCTTGATGGGCATTACTATTGGGGGGTTAATTTATGGAATGAATGCTGTGCCAAAACCAATTAAGTTACCATTTCCTGCTGTCCAAAACTTTTTTGCCTACGACTTTTATGTACAGCGACTGTACCAGGTAACGATCGTCTGGCTAGTGGCGACTAGTGCAAAAGTGGTGCATTGGTTCGATCGATACATTGTTGATGGCTTGGTCAATTTGGTTGGCTTTGGTACGTTGTTTAGTGGCCAGTCCCTAAGATTCACCAACACCGGGCAATCACAGTTCTATATTCTGTCGATGTTCTCAGGCGTAGTAATTCTAGGATTGCTTATGGGGCTATTCATATAAACGTATTTATAACGCGGATGACAACTCCGTAAAAACAAGTAAATCATTAGCTATTAACAAGAGTTTATTCTTACTAAAGAGGTTTAAGAAAATGTTGAGTTCAATAATTTGGCTGCCAGTTTTGGGGGCATTGTTGATTGGTTTGCTGCCCAATTCTAGCCGTTTGATTGCCGGGATTACAGCAGCGGCCAGTTTGGCCGTCACCATTGTAATTGCGGCAATGTTTAACTATCAAGATGCCGGTTTACAGTTTATTGAACACTTAAGCTGGATTCAGCCTTTGGGCTTAGATTATGTACTGGGTTTAGATGGACTCTCTTTGCCTTTAGTAATTTTGAATGCTTTGCTATTGTTTTTAGCCGTACAATCGACCAATAAAGAAGTTGATCGACCACGACTTTTTTACGCTTTGTTACTCTTAGTCGGTGCAGCAGTCATGGGAGCCTTCCTAGCCCATAACCTGCTACTGTTCTTCTTGTTCTACGAGTTAGAGTTGATTCCCCTATACCTCTTGATCACTATTTGGGGTGGAGAACGCCGAGGATATGCTGCCACTAAATTTCTGATTTATCAGGCGCTCTCTGGAATGGTCTTATTAGCTGGTTTCTTGAGCTGGGCATGGTTTGCCAAGACCGGCGATTTTAACTATGAGTCTTTGGCAGCTACCCACTTACCAGCTAATCTTCAACTATTGTTTCTTTGTATTATCCTGTTGGGCTTCGGCATCAAAATGCCTCTGGTGCCTTTCCATACTTGGCTCCCAGATGCTTATGTAGAATCATCTACCCCAGTTTCTATGCTGTTGGGTGGGATTGTTTCTAAGCTAGGAACTTATGGACTAATTAGGTTTGGCTTGGGTCTGTTTCCTGATGCCTGGGTGATTGTGGCTCCTTGGTTAGCGCTGATCTCGGTGGTGACTGCGGTGTATGGCAGCATAATTGCGATCGCTCAAACTGATATTAAGAAAACGATCGCCTATAGTTCGGTAGCTCATTTAAGCTATGTATTGCTAGCGATCTCTGCCGGAAATTCACTGAGCGTGCTGGGTGCCGTCTATCAAATGGTGGCTCATGGCTTAATTTTGGCGCTGTTGTTCAACCTAGTAGGAATTATTGAGGCCAAGACTGGGACGAGAGAACTGGCGCAGTTACATGGTTTGCTAAATTCCCAGCGGGGTTTGCCGTTTGTGGGAACAATGTTGATTTTGACTATGATGGCCAGTGCCGGAATTCCGGGGATGGTGGGGTTTGTGGGCGAGTTCCTATCTTTTCAGGGTAGTTACTTGGCATTCCCAGTCATAACGATAATTTGTCTGGGAAGTACCGGATTGACCTCTGTTTACTTTGTGCTGATTATTAACCGAGCGCTATTTGGCAAACTAGAAGAAAATATCATTTATCTGCCGAAGGTTCAAGGATATGAAAGAGTTCCGGCGATTATTTTAGCTATTTTAATTGTGTTGTTGGGAGTACAGCCCAATATTGTGATTTCTCACGTGCAGGTTACTACCGATGCTCTGGTGGCAGGTGTTTCACAAGATTCAAACACCCTAGCTTTGTTGAAAGTCAATCAATCTGAATTCCCTACTGGCCTGTCATTGTAAAAAGGCACAAAGATAACAGCCATACCACTATCACCAAAACAAAAATATGACTATTACTACTGCCACCAAGATTCCTCCTTCTACTCACGAATTTGCTACGGTCATTCATCGATTGGAAGCCGGTGGGGCAATGTTGCCCGATACTCCCGAGAATTTGATGCAGATTATTGGTTTGTATAAGGCTTATGCGGTGCCAATGGATTTTTATTGGCGAGATTTGTTGTACATTGCTGAGCAGGTGTTTTTAGACCCGTTACCAGCTTTTAAATATTTTTTACCACAAGAATATTTGGATTTGGCAAATCACTATGCCGGTGATGATGCCGATTTACGTATTTGGCAGAAAGGTGCGGCTTCTGCCCATCCCGAGCTGCTAGAATTTATGGAGAAAGGTCGAAGTGCTAAGATGCCGAAGATTTTTCATCACTTGCTGCACGATCGCATCAATATGGAGTTTGCCGAAGCCTGTATGCAGGCGATGTATTGGCAGCGGGGCATGGGTGGCCAGTTTGATCCTTATTTAGATACGGAGGAGTATAAACAGAATGCCGATCGAGCAATTAAAGCTTATTTCAAAGGTAATCCAGCAATGTTGGGTTTATATAAGCTTTTCCCAGAGATGTTTATTGAGCAGGTGCGGCAGATGTCGTACTATTCTAATTTAGGACTATTTTGGGAAGTGATGGCTCCGGTGTTTTTTGAGATGAGTGATCTCTATGATGCTGGTAAAATCAAGTCGGTGCCAGATGCAATGAATTTTTTGGTGAATGGTATTTTTGCGGTAGCTGGACGACCAATTTATCACCATGTTTATATCCGGGGTGAATTATTTGAGATTATTCCCAAATCTTGTGGTTTCACTTGGCTGTATGAGGCGGCTTTGCCTTACGTAGAAGCGGTGTTCTATCGCACGGCTCCATTTCGGGGAACCAAGTCCTATAACGCTCAGGCAGAGCAAGTTCCCGGTGAGCAAAAAGATTTTCACTATGGAATTTTGTATGCCGATGTCAATCCGGTAGGCAGTGCTGGTATTCCACCAACTTTGTTGATGGACGACATGTATCATTTTCTGCCCCAATATTTGCTGGATTATTATGAGCAGCATTGTCGGGGCAAGGATGATATGTTGATTCAACTAGGAGTGAGTTTTCAGCGATCGATGTACTGTGTAACTTCGGCGGTGATTCAGGCTCTCCGGGGAGCGCTGCTGTATCCGCTGGATGACCCTAATCCACTACATCTTCAGGCCAATCGAGATTTCTTTGAATCCCAGATCGATCGATTCAAACGCCCTGAAGCCCGCTTACGAGATATTCAAAGTCAGGAATATCGTTAATGACATGGCTGTGGGCTTCTGTTAAAACTTACAGCTTCGCACAGCCCACGGCACTATTGAATCCCTTATCCATAGTTTTAAATAATTCCATGCCAAATATTGTAGAAATCGCTGTTAGTAACGACAGCTTCACCACCTTAGTGGCTGCTGTTCAAGCAGCAGGATTAGTCGAAGCTCTGCAATCTCCTGGACCCTTTACGGTTTTTGCACCCACCGATGAGGCTTTCGCACAGTTGCCCCCCGGCACCGTGCAAACTTTGGTACAGAATCCACCCCAGTTAGCACGCATCCTGAAATTTCACGTAGTAATGGGGAAATTAACTCAGGCTGATTTAGCGCGGCTGAAGACAGTAACATCATTAGAAGGATCGATGATTCCAGTTAATTGCGAAAACAACGTTTTCGAGGTAAAAAATGCCACTGTTGTTGCTGCCGATATTGAAGCAGACAATGGCATTATTCATGTGATTGATCGCGTGATTTTAATGGGCTAAAGGGCAGAGGTCGGACTTCTGATTGACTCAATGAGGTAGTTATCATCATGGTGCAATGGATCAACGATTTAATGACTGGTCTGGGCTATTGGGGCATTGGACTGTTGATGTTTCTAGAAAATCTGTTTCCACCAATTCCCTCCGAACTCATTATGCCTTTGGCCGGTTTTACGGTATCTCAAGGCCGGATGAATTTTGGGCTGGCCGTCTTGGCGGGGACTGTAGGAACAATGGTGGGCACTTTTGCTTGGTATTACCTGGGACGGGTCGTAAACTACCAACGTTTAGAAAACTTAGTTCTGCGCTATGGTAAATGGATTGGAGTGACTGTAGTGGAGATCGATCGGGTAAATAATTGGTTCAATAAACATGGTAGTAAGGCAGTGTTTTTCGGACGTATGGTGCCCGGAATTCGCACTTTAATTTCTTTGCCAGCAGGTATGAATAAAATGCCGATCGCCAGCTTCACGTTTTATTCCACTCTGGGTACATTGATCTGGACTTTGGCTTTGACGACTGCGGGCTTTTTGCTAGGAGATAACTATGCAATGATCGAAGAGTATCTAGCCCCTATCTCTAAATTAGTTTTATTCGGACTCATAGGGTTCATGGGTTACTGGCTATTTCGCAAATTTCGTTGAATAGCTTTGTTGGAGGCTAAACGATGACAGATGTGGGCAGGCCGCAATCAATTGCGATCAAAAACAGAACAGATTTCTATCACATTTCAGACTCTAAAATTATTGTAGAGGCCAATCCACAACGTTAAGTATCGTTAAATAGTGCTCAGCTTAGTTTACAAAACCAGCCCTTAACCCCCACAATGAAAGCCGTTTGGCAAACCCAGACACCCATCTGGTACTCTGGAGATTGCACATATTGGCATCCCAGACCCACCCCCCATATATAAATTTTTATTAAAAAACTTTTGGCATAGCATTGGAGCAAGTATGAACATCACCGCGATCGGTTTGAGCCACAAGACAGCCCCCGTAGAAGTTCGGGAAAAACTCAGCATCCCCGAACCCCAAATCGAAGCCGCCATCAAAACCCTCCAAAGCTGCCCCCACATCGAAGAAGTCGCCATCCTCAGCACCTGCAACCGCCTAGAAATCTACCTGGTCTCCAAAGATGCTGAAATGGGCATTCGCGAAGTCAGCCAATTCTTAACCGAATACGGCCAACTCTCGATCGAAGACCTCCGCCACCACCTCTTTATGCTCCTTCACGATGACGCAGTGATGCACCTCATGCGCGTCGCAGCCGGACTCGACAGCCTCGTCCTCGGCGAAGGCCAAATCCTCTCCCAAGTCAAAAACACCCACAAACTTGGCCAACAATACGGCGGCATCGGCTCCATTCTCCACAAGCTTTTCCGCCAAGCCCTTACCGCCGGTAAGCGCGTCCGCACCGAAACCAGCATCGGTACCGGCGCAGTCTCGATCAGCTCTGCTGCTGTAGAACTTGCCCAAATGAAAGTCGCCAGTTTAGCCGATCAGTCGATCGCTATCGTGGGAGCCGGGAAAATGTCTCGCCTGCTCGTCCAGCATTTAATCTCCAAGGGCGCGAAAGATGTCACGGTGTTGAACCGATCGGCCAAACGAGCTGAAGACCTGCGCAAGATGTTTCCCGAAATCGAACTAAAGCTAGAGCCCTTGGCCGAAATGATGTCAGTGATTGCCAAATCTTCGATCGTCTTTACTAGCACGGCCTCCAACGACCCCTTGTTAGATAAACACAACCTGAGCGAAGTGGCAGCAGAACGCTCTCTGATGATTTTCGATATCTCGGTGCCCCGCAACGTCCACTCCAATGCCAACGACCTGGCCAACGTCAATGTCTTCAATGTCGATGACCTAAAAGCTGTAGTGGCGCAAAACCAAGAAGGCCGCAGGCAAATGGCGATCGAAGCCGAAGCCTTATTAGACGAAGAACTCGCTAACTTCACCGAATGGTGGAGGTCTCTAGAAACGGTGCCTACGATGAACAGCCTGCGGGACAAAATGGAAAACATTCGGGTGCAAGAACTCGAAAAAGCCTTATCTCGCTTAGGTGCCGAGTTTGCTGGTCGCAACCAAGAAGTAATCGAAACCCTCACTAAAGGCATTATTAACAAAATTCTTTATGACCCAATGGTGCAACTACGCGCCCAGCAAGATATTGAAACTCGTCAACAGGCGATGTTAGCCTTGCAGACTTTGTTTAACCTTGATGGTGCTGTGACCAAGACCCAAAGCTAGTCTTAATTTAAAAGGTCACAGTCTTGACCCAATCTTTGTAGCTATCATGCTTACCCTGGGTAATCGCTGTCATTTCATTTTTGATTTTGCTAGTAATTTCACCAGGAGCATGGGGGATCTGGTAATTTTCGACCCGACTCACCATCGATACCTTCGCTGCCGTGCCACAGAGAAACACCTCATCAGCAATAAACAACTCCGACTTATCGATCGGTCTTTCAATTACCTCAATGCCTAAATTCCGAGCCACAGTAATGATGCTATCCCGAGTAATGCCCTCTAAGATATCCTGATCAGCTCCGGGGGTGTAGAGCTTACCATTGCGCACCATAAAAATATTCATGCCGGTTGCTTCCGAAACCTTGCCTTGGGAGTTCAGCAAAATTGCCTCGTCAAACCCCGAACTATACGCTTCAGTCTTAGCTAATGAAGATGTAATGTAAGCACCGCTAATTTTGCCTCGCAGCGGCAGGCTGATATCTTCTTGGCGATGCCAAGAACTCATCCGGCAGCTTACGCCCTCTGGCTTGCTGAGATATTCACCCAAGTACAAACCATAGATAAAAAAGTTCTGCTCAATATCATGTAAACGTGGAGCAATCCCCAAACCCGAAGAATACACAAAAGGCCGCATATAAAACGGTTTGGTTGGTTTATTTTGTTTGATAAACTCAATCATTGCGCTTTCAATTTTATCTGGCGGCAAGTCATAGTGCATGAAGCGAGCACTGTGACTCAATCGCTGACAATGCCGATCGAGCCGAAACAACAAAGCTTGATCGGGCTGGGCTTCGTCTACCCAACCACGCAAACCGCCGAAAGCACCGGTTCCATAGTGCAGCGCATGGGTGGCGATCGAAACGTTAGCCTCGCGGAAAGGCACAAACTTGCCTTCAAAGTAAGCGATCGGGAGAAACTCTTCCATAGCAGAATCCTGTAGCATGGTGGCCAGAAGTCAAATTCTACCAAAAAAATGGCTCAAGAACTGACCTAATAATTCATCATGGGTGGAGACCCGAAGATCCATACATTGAATGTGGGATAAAGGCTGAGATGGTCGGTATCGAAAACATAAAGTGTCATATTTCGTCTTCGACCTGATTAGCCGCTTGACGAATCTGATCAAGTTTTTCCATCATATCGTCGAAGGTTGGATCGTTCTCTAACACACCTGCGTATGGCATGGACATTAAAATCTCTCTAGGGTTGATGCTCATTGTGAACGACTCCGCCAAAGAAATTGTCACGATTTTACCCGTTGCCAATTGAGATTCTAATTCTGTTTTAGCATTGGCGATCGCTTCATCTTCAGTATTGCCATTAACCGCGATCGAGGGTATTTCAAGTACTGAAGCCGTGAAACCTCGATCAGAACTACTTTTAACAAAAACTTGATATTGCATCTTATCCTCAGATATAAGTTGGTGATTATTAGAATCATCAGCAATCCATACCTGCCCTTTCCAGATGCCAAAAGCGTCCTTGCGACTAAAGCTGTCAGTTCTAGTTCTTAGGCCAGCAAGAACTGTTTCACCATCGACAGCATCACCTGTTTTTATTTGTTCTAAGCTGACTTTAATCTCCGACCTCAGTCTTTCTAGCTGGATTTGCTGAATGTCTGTCAATGCTATCTCTGAGGTGCGGCCATTGATGGAGTGGAGGGAGTCGGCAACATGATTAATCAGCTTGATTTTTTCATCTTGATTAAGTTGAGTTGCTTGTTGAATTAATGATTCTAGCTGAGAAGTCATAATTTTAGATGGGGTCGATTCTAACTCTACTCTCTATTATAGCAAACGCTTGTGTATCCTATCGATACTTGAGATTGGATGCTCGATTGCTGTCACGCCAAAAATAGGTTTGAGGGTAGATTGAATCGATCACTTAATTTCTCAGCCTGAATGTGATCAATAGCTTGCGTACCATTGATGACGGTGATCACTTGATCGCTAGAACCAAATATATCAACTAAATCTGCTGGCTGAAGATCGTTTGCATCCATCAAATGCAGCAGTCGGCTGTGTGGAGTTGATCGATTTTGAGATGGATAATTTTCGGACTCAAACGTCTCAACTAAAATCACAAATAGATCAAGGAGTCGTTCTTCTTCAACACTAACGGTATCTTTATTCATCAATGCTTCGACAATTGCCAATACCCGTTCGTATTCTGCTTGCGATTGAATCGGTTGTGGCAATACATGCACTAATAGATTGGCATAAGCTGTGTGATTAAAAGTAAGGGTCATTTTTCCAGTTATCCTTATCGTATTCAGCGTGAGTTAGAAAATACTTAAAATAGCAAGCTGCCTAGAATAGTTAATAGAAACAATTAGACGATAGCGATTGCCTTTGATATTAAATACTGTAAAATCTCCCACCGCTTCAGCAGAAACATAAGTTTGTTGAACTTCTATCAGATTTTGCCAGGTAGCGACTTTAACGATTTCATTCCAATCCTCAATTTGCAATAGTCCGGACAGATTTCAGGAAAAGTCAAGCCCTAAGAGTACCGTGATGTATGAGTTTTTGGTAGTTTGGGTGTAATTTAATTAAAGTTGGGTTTAAACCAAACTGCTCCATAAATAACTCGAATAAGTGCTCATTCAACG
>JANYHM010000109.1 GCA_025359065.1 Synechococcales cyanobacterium GL140_1_metabinner_5_sub
TGAAATCGGACAAGACGATCCAAATTTAGGACTTTCAGCCAGCTATGCAGCCGGTGAAGCCTATGAGCAGGAGGTATCAGAACCTAGCTACGACACCCCAATAGCTTCACTTACTCCAGAGGAAACTGAACAAGTTGCTCAAAGCCTTGTTGAAATCCCTGAGCCAAAATCGCCAGATATCTCGAAGCCAGCTAAATTACAGGCTGTGTCGATCGAAGACGCTCTGCGTTACATGGCCAGACGAGATGATGGTGCAAAAGCCCAAGATGGAAAAGGCTTCAACCTAAACGATACGGGGATTGGAAAACAGCTAACAGCTCAGATCAATAGAGGTGAATCACTTGATAGTTCACAGGCCGAAGATGCTCTAACAATGCTGAAGAAATACCATAAGCAGTTTGCAGAGGGCGGAATTAAGCTGCCCATTTGGAAATCTGTTCAAACTCAATATTCAGACCCCGCTTACTCCGCTGATGACCAAAGAGCTATATTCACCAGACAGCAGGAAAAACTTGATGCAACTATGCCGCTTGGACAGCAACAAGCGGCATTAAAAGCAGTTTATAAGGTTCATACGCTCAATATGCCTGAACAGAATAATCCTGTTCAGCCCGGTAGATATGAACTAGAGCTTCCTACAGGTTCAAAACTTGTGAATGAACTTGATGATTTAGGAGTCAACAATTTATCAATTGAAAAATATGGGGAACGTATTTTGTTAGGGGGAGTAACTATGCCAGGAAATTATATGCCTGCTAGTACTCTGCCGAGTGCAATGCCTGAACTAAGACAGCTTAGAACTTTCTTGACAGGTGAGCTAAAGCTAAGTTCTGAGCCAGTTAATGCCATCCCACTCAACCAACCTTTACTCATTAATAAAAATGATGCGGAAGAGAAGCCATACACCATAACACCCAAGGAAAAGCCATACACCATAACGCCTAGAGAGAAGCCTGAACCGTCAGAAACAGTCAAGCAACCAGCAATATCAAGAGGTGGACGCTAATGTTGGAGAAATTAATAGAAATGGTCAAAACACGGCCAATCACCGTAGTTCTGGCCAATGACTTAGAAGGTGAATTCCTTTGGGATGCCATTCAACAAATCAAGCAAGCCTTGCCAGAACTGGAGATCGAAGACCTGGATGGTCTGCCACCCCAGATTTGCACCTTACGCACCAAGTATCACGAACTCACTGGTTCAAACAAAAGAATGGTGGTGTTGGAATACTCAGATAGCTATGATCCCCCAGCAGGACTCGCCCGCTTGATATCGGTCTATCGTCACCCATACCCCACTAACCTACAAATCCAAGCTTTGTACTTAGAACATGGGCTAGATGATTACAACGACCAAAGAATCAGCTACGGGCGCGGCATGTCCTACCCTGAACTAGATCTGACTCTCAAACAAGCCAGAAACGCCCAAGATTTCTGGCGCTACGTGAAGGAGTGCCGTGATGAAAAACTAGAAATAACTGGCCTAAGAGTTGAGCCACCACCAGTAATAGACAAAGTAGCTGGTCTGGACGAGTTGA
The DNA here is from genome assembly GCA_025359065.1 of Synechococcales cyanobacterium GL140_1_metabinner_5_sub. GTDB lineage: Bacteria > Cyanobacteriota > Cyanobacteriia > Cyanobacteriales > Chamaesiphonaceae > JAAFHZ01. Next base: position 1,538 of record JANYHM010000109.1, read on the forward strand.
TGAAAATATTGCCATCAATTAGGGTTCGACTGAGCGATCGAGCGCGAGAAGTTGGCCTGAAATCACCCCGAGGAATCTTACTCGCCGGTGTCCCCGGCACAGGCAAATCACTAGCAGCCGGAGTGATAGCTCAAGAACTCCACCTACCGCTGTTCTCCCTGCCCGTAGATTTAATCTGTGATAAAGGAGTCAAAGAACTAGAGAAAATCCTGTACCTAATTGAACAGATGGCACCATGCGCCCTGCTGATTGATGAAGCCGAAAAAATCTTCAGTCGTTCAACTGATCGGCAGGTGATGGGCTTCTTCTTGAAATGGATGCAAGACCACCAGCCGATCGTCTATTGCATTGGTGCTCTAAACAGGTTGGCCGAGATGCCATCAGAGTTTAAACGCCCTGGTCGTTGGGACGCGATTTACTCCCTGTCAATGCCTGATGAACATCAATTAATTGCTCAGTTTAAATTGCACCTGTCACGGTATGACAAGCTTTATAACGACGAAACTTACATCTCTCCCTACAAGCTGAGATTGTTGGCTAGTCGAGCAATTAACTTTGTAGCAGCCGAAGTAAAGCAGGTTGTTGATGATGTGGTGACTGAAATGCTGGTTGCTGATATTGATGCTCCGGTGAACATTGATATCGATCGAGTAATTGCCCATGCCAAAGCATTCCCCCGCCAGTATAAGAGAGACGGGGACGACATCTTGAAGATTTCACAGCAAGCAGATAAATTTTGTACACCAGCCGGTGGTGCAGAGGTAGTTTTGGAGGAAGAAAATGTTAACATCTGGACTTAAAAAACGGCTAGAAGGTGTCAATACCAATAGGTTTGGCTTCGATATGCTATTTTTCGCTACCGTCGCAATTGCCATATATCTGTCTTTCTCTGGTAGCTTACTACCTGGGACTGGAGTAGTGATTTTGTATATGCTGCTGCGGTCTATGTGGATAGAGAAAATGCCACTACTAAAAAGTGAGAAATGGCTAAAAGTTTTTAGGACAAAGCTCACATGGAACGACAAGTTAATCATTTTCTTGGCTGGACTTGCTGTAATTGTCGTTTTTGAGCTGCTATTTACTGGTCATGCAATTGCAGCAGATCCTGTGTCTCCAGATGCTGGTAAAGGTTCAGCGACTGGCTTAGCGAAAGCATGGGAAACCCTATTCAAAGGCGACGGCTCCCCCAGCTTTTTCGGTACTCTGGCAAATGCACTCAAAGGCATTGGCGTTATAGCCCTAGTGATGCAATCAGGACGAGTCCTAATCAAATTTGTCAGTAGTGAGGGAGAGCCTTCTGTTAAAGAATTTGCTCGAAGCCAACTAATTGAGCGAATCATCCCCAATGCTTTAGTAATTATGCTTTTGGCCAATAATGGTGCTGGTGGAGCTAACTTGGTGCTAGGTGCCAGAGCGTTCATATTCTCTTGGGACAAAGTGGCCTACACAGCGATGAAAGACGTTGCTGATAACCTAAGTCAGCAAGCCATAATTGACGAAGAAAGAAAAGTGTTGGAAGAAGTTAGGGCACTTTACAACACATGTATATCAATGCCTCCGAAAATCAGCGGTGAAAATAATCCTACATTTACTCAATGTATAGGGGAGTTTCAAAGTAAGAGCTTAGAAGTTGCAGCCAGCGGCAAAATCAAAAATAAAGCTGTGAATGATCAACTAATAAAACTCCATGATGATTTAAAGGCTGCTTCTAATGGCAATGATGATCTGAGCTTTGGCCGCGCATTGATCAATACTGGGTCAGTATTATCTGGTCTTACTGGCTCTTTGATTAAAGATGGAACTGATAAGTTTATAAATGGAATCCTCATTTCCATTGGAGTTGCTTACAACTTCTGTATTGAACTCGCTTTAATGTTGATGGGAGTGTCACTGCCGTTAGTGCTGATGTTGTCCCTCTACAAAATTGATGTGTTTCTACGTTGGCTACCACAGCTTCTGAATTTGTTTGTAGCAAAAATTAGCTATACCATAGTTGGTGGTCTGGTGCAATACCTTAAAGCTGATGCTGGCGCAGATTTGGGCGTGTGGGGACTGGCTCTCTTGACGGGGCTTGGCTCTCCGTTCATTTCGATCTTCGTTGCCATGGCTTTGAGTGGCTCGATGGGCGCTGTATTTGAGCGTGAATCAGTCAAAGCTGGGGCTGGTGCTGCAAGGATGGCTGCCGGAGGAGTAGCGGCTGCTGGCAGAATGGTTGGTAGTGCGATCGCTGGTCCAGCCGGTGGCGCTGCTGCCGGTAAAGCTCTCGATGTTATTGCTAAGAGGGTTTAAGTATGAATGACGACAAATCAAAGCTCGAAGGGATGCTGGCAGGCAATACTCTGGAGAACAAACAGCAGAACGCCGCTGAGTTTGTCGCCTCTGGAGGTAGAGGGGTCAACGATTACTCCCTAGAAGCCCCCGGTCTAGCCAACAATCTCAGAGTGGCTGCTGAAGCGAATGAGCGCACAATGAAAGCGATGCCAATCGTTTTTGACCAATCGATCGATAAAGGCTTTGCCACCATACAGGAAACCCTTGTTGAAGGCTTCCAACAAATGGGACTGCTACAGCGAAAATCAACCTCACGGCAGAAGTTACCGGGTGGTATTCATCCAGCATCAGTGGCGATTGGGGCAATGATGACTTTCTTAGTGATGATCGGTGTCTGTTGGTTCTGGGTGATTCCTGCTCAAGTTGCCCATGAAAGGGGTGCAGACTGGGCGATTGGTGAATATCTCCAGACCCCAGAAGGTCGAGCTGTACGCCAGTATTTTAGAAACTGTAAAACGAAGGGTTGTAAAAAATGATTCCTAGAATTCATAAAACTACTAAACAAGGAAAACAACTATGACTGCCATTCAACCAAAAGCTGAACAGACCGCTGAAACTTTCGCTCCTACTGCACTCCATTTATCATTCGCCAAATATGGGAGAGTTGGCAAAACGACATGGTGCAAATTGTTGATCGAATACATGCTGGATAAGAGAAAACGGCACATTATCGTTGACACAGATAAGGAAACCCCAAATGTTGCCCGTGCCTATACCCCTAAAATTTTAGATGTGTGGGCTGGTAACGAGATCGGTAATAATGACTCGATTGACAATTTGTTACTGTATGACGATACCCCAAACGTTGAAAATGACGACTTGCTAGATAATGCGCCGCACACTGACCTCATGACAGATACAGCAAAGCGAATCAATACGCTGCTAACTGAACAGATTGTATTTTCTGAGGATAATCGCACCGCATATCTGACTCGGAATCTGCTCTCTCTGTCAAGATTAGGCCAAGACGTGTTGGTGAATCTGCCAGCTAACGTCTATCAACCAGTCTGTGATTTTATCGCTACTAATAATCTTCACCGATCGTCTAAAATCAAACTCTTCAATTGGTGGGTTTCCAACGGCTCGGAAGAATCCTTGGAACTGTTTCTAGAAACCCAAGCTAAATTCCCCCAAGCCAAGCATGTTCTGGTACTCAACCAAGGTAACTTCCAGTATGTTTATGACTGGAAACGCTTTCGGCTGCCTAAGCCCATAGTTGATCTCTATCAAAATAATTCCATCAAGATTGTCAAAATGCCATTTTTGAGCGTGGAACCGGGGCTGTGGCATTCCTTAGAATCTATTCCTTATCACGACATTATTAAGGATGAGGCGATCGATGAATTCGTGCGTGACGCGATAGAGATGTGGATGATTAGAGCATTCGATCAAATCGAGGCGACTGCATGGCTATAAAACTGCATTTCTCCAATGACCCAACTGCTTGGCGGTACTTAATCCCAGCTTTATTGGATCTTCCAGAATCCCAGTTCCACTGGGAAACTTGCCAGATTCAAGCGGGCTTATCTTTAGCAAGTGAACTACTCAAATCTGATAATTTCTCATTTGTTCCGGCGGGTTCTGAGGAATATGTTGGCGAGTGGCTAGATATGTATGGGTTGGAGAAGTTAAGCCAGAAAGTGGAACTGCATTGGTGGGGGAACACCGATCTCAAACTGAAATCTACTCAACTTCCTGCCCTTGAATTCGACATCATTGGATTTATTTTTAGTTTGATATCTCGCTATCCTCAACAGTCCTTACTCTCTCTTCTCGTGAGGCGCAGCTTACATCCGATCGAGCGGCTGCGTCTGCGGCAAATCCTTCAGGATGCTAGAGCAACCCTTGAACCCCACCACTTGGTCATTGATTTACCAGCATCACCAACCGGCCTGCAATCACTATTAACTGGCTACTCGATTTAGAAAAGGATCAAATAAATGGCAAGACTTAATCCATGCGTCAAAGCTTTGCTGCTTGAACGCCTCAAAGTTCTTGATGAATTATCAGCCTCTGGCAATTTTAGCACTCAACAGCTTCAAACAATTTTAGGGATGAACACATCCGATCTACATTGTCTTTATGCCAATTTTCAGCTAATGAATGCTATGCCTGAAACGGATGATGAGGATGATTTTGATGAACTCTTGGAGACAATACGAGCTGCATTCACCATTTACCCAGATAAGAGGAAATATGACAGAAAAAACTAAAATCAACTTCGAGATTACCGGAGTAATAGGGAGCGCCCAAATCAAGGTCGTGAAATGGCTAAAGGGTAATCGGCACCAATTACTGGCCATTTACAATTCATTTAAGCCAGAAATAATTGCGTTTTTGGGGGCTGGTGATGAGGATGTTAACAAAGCTAAGTTAGAGGCGTTGGCGCATCACGAATGTTGTGCCAATATTTTGCGCGCACAGCTCTACGGACATTTTCCTTGCTCATCGCCGAATAGCTTTTCCCAAAGAGAGATCGCGCCACCTGCGTCAGCGATCGAACAACCTTTAGCCACCCCGTCAACGCCTCAGACTTCCGATGATAAACCGATTTTAGATACTTTAGATATCCTGGAAAATTTATGACTATCTTATACTTGTCGATTGATCTCAGCTCCACGGGAGCAAAGGTATTATATGGAACTAGTCCCGATGCTATGGTTCCATCTGTCTATCACCCTCAAACCATTGAGCTAAATCGGACGTTGTCGCCGAGTGACTACTCCGAAATGCCAGATCACTTTCTTATCCGAGTCAAACAAAGAACTTGGCTGACGGGGTTAGCAGCACATAATTATCTGCATGGATTGATTGGACTTAGAGAGAATAAAGCCGATCACGCTGTGCCTCAGATTCTCACAGCGATCGCTGATGCTGCAAAGAAATGCGATGTAGAACCCACTAGCATCGATCTAAACCTCCGTTGCCTACTACCAGCAGGTGAAATCGAGATTGATCGAAAGCGATTAGAAGCGGAGTTGGTCGCTGCTACTCGAACGTTCTACGCTCGGAAGGTGAGGCACAAATGCACCATCTCCTCTTTTGCTTGCAGACCGGAAGGCTCGGGACTATACAAACAATTTGTACGGCTGTCATCTGTTCTGCCAAATAGTATTGGCGTTCTGCAATTAGGTTATCGTAATGCTGGATTCTTTGCAGTAATTGATGGAACTCCAGTTCGATATCGTTCTCCCCGGCTAGGGCTATCCGTCCTCGTCCGACAACTTCAAAATACGATCGGCTATCCTGACGAAACCGAATTAATTCAACCGATTTCATCTGCGATTGAATCAGGTGATTGTGGTCAATTAGCAATCTTGACCTCTCGGCCTTCAAGTACTATGGACAAGGTATTGAAAGAGTGTTGTGATGCTTATGTTGCTTCGCTTGGCAAAGATCTCATTGAACACGCCCAAATTACTGACACATTGATTATTGGTGGTGGAACTGCTCAAACTGTTCACAAATACCTTTCTAAATGCTTGCCTCCTGGTATGAAAGTATCGTTACATAGTGGTTTGGGTCGTGCTTGGAATTATCCTGTGTCTCTCCAGTCCAAGTTACCCCAAAAACTTTACTACCGTTTTGCTGACATTTTTTGTTATTCGCAGTTTGCCGATGTCGATAACGGCGCAGCTTTGAAGATCACTTCCTCTGTTGCTTAAAAAATTTACTGAGAAAACATAATGAAAAAGCTAACCAGGCAATCTGGTTAGCTTTTTCATTTGAGAATTTCTTTGAAGGAATACGAGCTTTTTTACTTTAAATAAAGCCTACTCAATTACAATTCATTCTGCTCAATTGCCATGCCTCTAACAGAGTCTTGAGTGTTCGTGTTGCAAAGTAGTATTATATACTACAACAAAGTCCAAAAAACCCCCCTAAAACCCCTGTTCAACCCTACCCATTGCCCCCCTAACACGTCACTAAAACCCCTCCAACACCACCGTAAGACAGCGGTCATCCCCCTGTTTTGAGTCAATTCATAAAATTGGAATTTACATAGTTTATACATACTACTTATTTAAATAAAAGCACCCCCCTAACACCCCTCCTAAGACAGCAGTTATCCACCTGTTATTGGCCTGTTAATAGTTAGTTATTGCCCATAATTTTGCCTTCTTTTTTTAATAACAAAAAAAGCGTACTGTGCGGTATAAAAAAAGAAATTATGGTATGTTAAAATATGGCTCTAGAAATCAGTAAATTTACAGCCTCAAAAAGTTTCCTTAGAATTGTGCAGGGTGCCTGATGCTAACAGCAAAAAATTGTAAGGCCGGTGGAGCCGTCGAGTACTTCACCAACTACTACGACCAAGATGAAACTCGCTGGTTCGGTGAAGGTGCAAAAAAACTTGGCCTCATTGGTTCGATCGAGAAAGAATCCTTCGAGAACATTTGCCACGGTAAGTCCCCTGATGGTTCTCAATATCTCGGGTACCAAGGCGACCCAGAAAAACGTCGAGCAGGAACAGATTTTACTTTTTCAGCACCAAAATCCGTGAGCTTAACCGCCCTGGTCGGTGGGGACAATCGCTTAGAAGTTGCCCACCGTATTGCAGTTGGAAAAACTCTAGCCATCATGCAAGAAAGGTACGCTCAGACTCGCATCACCAAAGATAAGCAGGTCTCAGAGATCAAGACAGGAAACCTTGTGGTTGCCCAGTTTGACCACATCGAAAGCCGCGAGTTAGACCCGCATCTACACACTCACGCGCTGGTGATGAACCTCACCGAGAAAGATGATCGGTGGTACGCCAATGACAACGATCGAATGTTTCAGCACAAAAAACACCTGGGCATGATCTATCAGTCGTACCTAGCCGCCGAGGTAAGGAAGCTGGGCTATGACATCGAGCACCGTCCCCATGGACAGTTTGAGATCAAAGGTTACGATCGAGAAAATTTAGTAGCATTCAGCAAACGACGGATGCAGATCCTTACTGAATGCCCCGGTAACAGTAGCTGGCAGACTCGTGAAGATAGCTGGGATCGAACCCGTAAGAATAAAGAGCACCTACCATCGACCGAATTGAAAGCACGGTGGCAAAAAGAAGCCGCAGACTTAGGGATCGAGATCGTGCGCCCTGGTGCTCCGAAAGTAGCAATATTCAACAACCAAAAAACGATCAATGACGCGATCGAACATTGCTCTGAGAGGAGCGCTGATTTTAAAATCGAAGACCTAGAGAAATTTGTCTTGGCTCAAAGATTACCGATTGATATTAGTGAAATCAAGACCCTGTGTGATGAAAGAGCGGAATTGATCAAACTTGATGACAGTTATACAACTGTTGCAGCATTAGTACGTGAGAAAAGAACCATTAGCCTGATGGAGCACGGGCAGAATGAATCTACACCGATCGCCCCACAGGAGCAAATCAATGATCGCATGAACAATAGTACGCTCAACGCCGGACAGCGACAAGCTGTAAGACTGGCTGCTAGTAGTACCGATCGGGTAATTGCTTGGCAGGGAGTTGCAGGGGCGGGGAAAACTTTCGCTTTGGCAGAATTGAAGGCGATCGCCGATATTTCTGGGGTAAAAATACAAGGATTCGCCCCAAGTGCCGAAGCTGCAAAAACATTGAGCGATGAGCTGGGAATCGAAGCCCAGACAGTAGCACGAAAGATCTGCACATCTCCAGAGCCAGTAAACGATAAAGTTTTGTGGATGGTCGATGAGGCTGGGCTGTTGAGCGCAGATGATGCGCTGGCGCTACTCTCTAGGGCAGAGCAAGAGAATGCAAAAATCTTGCTGGTAGGAGATACCCGTCAGCTTTCCTCTGTAGGCGCAGGAAATCCGTTTAAATCTTTGCAGGCGGCGGGTATGGCTACTGCTCTTCTATCAGAATCCCTGCGACAGAAAGACCCGAATTTGAAAGCAGCGGTTGATGCTTTGGCTGATGGTTCGATCGAACGAGGATTCGATCTGCTGGAGAAAAACAACAGCATCATCACGACTGCCAAAGATGAGATCGCCCAGCAGATTGCAGATGAGTATCTGGCTCTGAGTCCAGCCCAGAGAAGTAAGGCGCTAATTGTCTCCGGCACGAATGAGAAACGGCGAGAGATTACCGCCGCCATCCGTGAAGGCTTGAAGGCTGAGGGTTCGATCGGTCATGATGAAGTCGCGGCACGGCAGTTTGTAGATTATAGATTTACGAAAGTTGAAGATCGCTATGCCCACAATTACAGTGTCGGGGATACGGTCATCCCGATCCGCAACTATAGGCAGCTAGCTAGAGGCCAAAGCTATCAAGTAGAAAGGAAAATCGGTGATGAACTGTTACTGAGATCGCCAGAAGGCGGGCAGATTTCGACTGATTTAGAATTCGATAAGGCTCATTACCGAGAGGAAGCGATCGGGGTGGCCGTAGGCGATCAACTGCGGTGGAAAAAGAATGACAAAGATTTGAATCGGCGCAATGGTCAAGAGTTTGAGGTTGAATCAATCAACGGAAATTTGGCAGAGATTAAATATCATGGTGGGCGGCGGGAAGTCATCGATCTAAGCGAGACTCACCACTTTGAATCGGCATTGGCTACCACTATATATAGTAGCCAGGGCAAAACAAGCGACACGGTTTTTGTGGCGGCTGATGGTATGCAGTCCTCGGAGAGCGTCTATGTCGCAGCCAGTCGGGCAAAGTACGATCTGAAGATCTATACCGATTCGCCTGAACGGCTGCGATCGATGGCGGTAGAATCAAGGAGCAATACCAACCCTCAAGAATTGATTTCTAAGTTCCATCAACGTCAGGCGGCTCTCTTGTCCATAGTTAAGAACCCACCCATAATCTACCGTGTACCTATACATGAAGAAGTGGAGCCAAATCATGGAATCGATCCGAGTGGCGAAAAAGCCCAGCCGCGACCGGGTAGGGGCAGGTAGAAGCAGGGTTAGGCAAAATCAAGGGTAGTAAGAAATACATGAAGACCAAACCAAAGCCCAACCACAGCAACGAATACCGCCAGGATCTAAAGAAATTCCCCAGCCGCAGGGGGCGCAGTTTCCACCACTTTCACTATGGGCATTTACGCGATCGATCGTCAATTTACTGGATTGATGGCATGTACTTGCCTGGGTGGGTTCACGTCCCCATAATTCACCGAATCTTGGGTGGCGGCGATCGCGCAGGCTCTCAACCGTTCGGGAGGTTCCCCAACGTCGCCCAGCGATTGGCTCATTGGGTCTGTCGGGTGTTGTTTGTGGTGTTTTGAGATTATTGAAAACTTCACTTTGGAAAATGATCAATACTGACTTCAACATCGTTGGGGAATTTAGCTGTAATTGACAATTCACCACCCATAGCATTGATAGCTTGACGTAATTGTTCTAAACAGACTCCAACACGATCAATCGGCTCTGATAGCGGGTCAATTTCCCAATTCAGAGCCGCCTCTTTCAACAATTCACTCAGTTCAAATTGTGATAGTAGTTGCTTCTTTTGGTCAATACTCTCGATTCTTTCTGGAGAGAATTTTCTAGTAAGCTCTTGAAAAGATTTATGTCCACTCATTATATTAAGCCTTCCTTCTTAAGCTCTTCTAAATAGATATCATATAATTGATCGGCAACTGGAACATATTCCTCGTAAAACCGATTATTGCCTGTCTTGTCCCCACCGATTAGCAAGATAGCACTCCGACGGGGATCGAAGGCATAGAAAATTCGAACTGGTTTTCCGGCGCTCTGGACTCTTAACTCGCGTAAATGAGAATGACGCGAGTTATTAATTCCTGATGAGTGTGGAAATCCCAGAGATGTGCCACGATCAGCTAATAGGCCGACAATGGCAGCAACATCGTCTTGCTGCTGCTCTGAAAGTGTTATCCACCATTCACCAAATTCATCTGTATACTCAATCTCGCAGGATGACATCTTAATACCTACCCATTTCGGGAATCAAACTTTTTGATATTGAATGCTCTATTCGATCAAGGCGCTGGCCAATTTTGTTAAGGATGTCGGCGAGATTTACTTCGATGGTTTGAGTCATAACCTCCCCCTAAAGCAATCCCTGAGCAGGATTACATGTATTATATATCATTTGGTCGAGAGAGCTAAGGGGCATTTTAGCCCCCTTAAGGTAGTTAATCAGGCTGCAACTAGTTCCCGTCTTGCTGCTAGAATCTCTTCTACATCAAGCTGAAAAACGTCATCGTTGTCATCAACCGACGAGGAATCCAAACTATGATCGATCGCCTCTGGCATAAATGAAACCATCGCGCCAATGATTTCATTTGTCGCCTTCTGAATCTTCTTTCCAGACTCCTTAAGCTGAGTGATTACCAGCTCTAGGTCATGGCTACCACTAGCAACCCAGTGACTAATATAGCCACATGAGTATTCCCCTGAATTAACCCCAAAGTGTTGCAGAACAACAAAAGCCACCGATTCGGCTTCTAATTCCATAGCGCTTTTAGTATCATGGCCGGTGTAGTTTTCCCCGCAATGTAGCAGCGCATGACCGAGTTCATGTGCCAAGGTTTTAGCTTGTTGCAGTAGCGATCGATTCGGGTTCAGGGTAATGGTGATCGGCGATCGATAGCTGCAACTCCCGTTAATCTCCCCCAAATTTGCTTCGACAACTCTAAACCCCTTGCTAACAGCAAACTCCTTCAAAGCAGCAAGAACGCCGCGATCATCTCCTTCTAGGTACGTTGCAATCTCTGGCAATGGCTCCCCTTCGGTTTGGGAAATGTCAAAAACAGCTACAGACCGGAAAGATACTCTGACATGTTCGGGGTCTTCAGCATCTTTGTGAACCATAGGGGCAAGAATTTTGATCCCTTTCTCGCCCTTCTTGACTGTACGATTTAGCTTCTTCCAGGCATGGAACCCAGCAACTTGAGAAGCATCGGGGCATTGATTGATAATCAAGCAAGTATTATTAAAGCTGTAGGAGTGGAAAATGGCTTGAGTTTTAAGGTGGTTAAGCCAGTTATCTTGATTGGCGAGGTTTCTGATGCCTTGTTCTAGTAGCTCTAAAGCGTCGGTATTTTTCAAGTGATTAGCTCCTGAAATGACTATGTAGATAAGTGGTGGGGTGATTTCTCACCCCTGAACGTGGTCTAGAATTCGGTAGCGGTGTAGTTGCACTTAAAGGCATTAATGGAAATTACTTTCTCGGAGTGGGCGGCCTTTTGATACTGTGCATCTAGTTTGAGCAGCAAACGCTGATAAGCTGCCCCAACTTCCTTAAATAGAGCCTGATTCTGTTTTGAAACTCCTCGATCAAGTGTTTGTACATGCCGATCGATCGAGCGTTCGGCGCAATCAGCCCAATACTCTAATTCTTTGGCACCGACACAAGCGCTGTAATC
>JANYHM010000002.1 GCA_025359065.1 Synechococcales cyanobacterium GL140_1_metabinner_5_sub
TTGTCTTTCGGTTATTTCGATCGATCATCTCCACCCGATTACCAACTTCATCATACCCATACCGGCGACTAAAGCCCAACTGATTAGTATCCATCAAAAGTCGATTAACCACATCATATGAATAAGTTGTTGAATTACCAACCGGATCAGTAATCTTGGCCAAATTACCAACTGCATCATAATTGTTGCTGGTAACTCCATTATTGGCATCAGTTACCTTTACCTGGCGGTTTAAAGCATCATAATCGTAGCGGGTGGTATTGTTTATGCCATCGGATGTCGATCGAACATTCCCTTGAAGATCATATGTAGTAGTCTGAGTATGACCTAGAGCATCAGTTACGCCAATCTTTCGATCGAGCACATCATAAGTGTAAGAAGTCACTTGACCCAACTGATTGGTTTCAGACACTGTATTATCCACCAGATCGTAAGCCACTGACTGGGTTTGACCCAATACATCCGTAGTAGTAATCTTCCGGTTCAGAGCATCATAAGTGTAAGAAGTCACTCGACCTAAAGCATCAGTTACCCCCAGTAAATTACCTGCTGCATCAAAAGCATTAGTGGTGCTATGACCCAAAGCATCAGTAGTACTAATACCGCGATTCAAACCATCAAAAGCGAAAGTAGTGGAGTGATTCAGCGCATCAGTTATCGATAAAGTATTGCCTACTTTGTCATAGATAGTCTTAGTCAGACCGCCCCGAGCATCTTTGACTTCAATCTGTCGGCCTCGGGCATCATACTTATACTCTGTACGATTACCATTGGCATCGATCGTCGCCACCACTTCACCCAGCTTGTCGAACTCAGTGCGCGTAACATGACCCAAAGCATCAGTCGTCGCCACCTGACGACCTAGCTCATCATACTGATACCAAGTTTTTCTACCCAAAGCATCAGTCGTTGATACCGCCTCACCCACCGCATCATACTCATTATCTTTCAACTGATTCAGCGCATTCACCTCTCTGATCACCCGGCTTTCCGAGTCATAGATCATCGTGTTACGGTTGCCATTAGCATCGATGCTGCCAATTACTCTATCTTTGCCATCATAAATCGTCTGCGTCCTACCACCATTAGCATCCACCGTAGCCAACAACCGATGCCGCACATCATAAATTGAAGTAGTCCGTCGTCCCAAAGCATCAACCACCGCTACCTGATTGCCAGCCAAATCGTACTCATAGGTAGTCACCGCACTCACCTGCGCCCCCGCCCCATCAGGATCGGCACTAATCATCTTCGATACCCTACCCATCTGGTCATACTCATACCGAGTCACATTCCCCCGTGGATCGCGCACCAATATTTGATGCCCCATCTGGTCGTACTCATACTCCGTCACCGGTGCCACCTGAGCACCAGCCCCATCAGGATCAGGCTGAGTCTCCCGGATTAAATGATTAGCCGCATCATATAAATACTCTGTCCGTCGTCCCAAAGGATCAACCACCGCCGTCTGATTACCAGCCAGATTGATCTCATAGGTCGTAATAGCCTCATCCGCAGTACCTTTGGCCAAGATTGATCGAACTAAATTCCCCCTTGCATCATAATTATTAGCCGTTACCCGCCCCAAAGCATTAGTCTCAGTAGCCAATAAGCCTTGAGCTGTGTAAGTGTAACGAGTGGTCACATCATCAGTCTCGCCACTGATAGCATCCACCAAGCCCACCACTCGGGTCATCGCAAGCTGATTACCAGTAGCTGCATCAATTTCATACAAAGTCTTCCGACCCAATGGATCTACTTCACTGGTCAGCTTATTCCATACAGAATCGTAAGTATAAGAAGTAACCGCGCCAGGACGCACTGACTGTTGGAGAGCCAAAGACGCACCAGGAGTCAGAGTAATGCCGGTAGTCGTGAAGGTCAATATATCATTCAACCCCAGTCTGTCAAAATCTCCTACAGCGATCGACTTCACATTTGTTGAGAGATTACTCAGCACCTGAGCAGGTTGGAAAGTCCCATCGCCATTACCCAGCACGATAGTTGGAGAACTATAACTGCCACTAACCACCAAATCAGTTATGCCATTCCCATCAAAATCGGTGACGACGATCGAGCTAATTCCCACACCCATTTCAATGTTGCGACTGAAAGTAAAAGTCCCGTTGCCAGAGTTGAGATATAGCCCTGCGGTAGAACTGCCTGAAGCCCAACGCAAAACATCTAGAGTCCCATTCTTATCGACATCCACTAAAACAGCACCAGTACTAGTCGCTTCAGAAGCGTTCTGCGAAACTTCAGCCTGTGCTCGATAGTCGCAGAAACCTTTATTCAGAACTGCCCGGAATCCGTGGCTAGTAGGCACCAGCCAATCAGTTTTACCATCTCCATCTAAATCTCCGGTAGAGATATAACCCAGGTTAGTAGAGGAAGCAGCAGCAGGAGCAGCAG
>JANYHM010000091.1 GCA_025359065.1 Synechococcales cyanobacterium GL140_1_metabinner_5_sub
TAACGATTCGCTCACAAGCTGAATTCCGGTATTGTGATGAATGGATAATTTAGTATAGTCCCAAACCGTTCGCAGTAAACCGACTATTCTGGTAATGATTCCAACACCAAAGTATAGCGATAGAGAGCAACTGGACGTTGCAAAGCCCGGAAGTAATCTGGGTCTTGGGGAGATAAATAGATTGCCGTCACCTGCTCAGCAGTAATGTGATGATGAGCGATCAAATGGTAGATGGTGGTTGTTTCTACGGTATTTAAATAGGTGGTTTTACCCTGAAAAACCTGTTGGTCAATCTCGGTAGTAGCAAAAATATCAACCCCAATTAATTCACTCAAATATCCACTCATAGTTGATCGCAAGACAGTGCCATTCTGTAACTGTGTGATTTGGACTACCCGAGGTTGGTTAATAGTTTGGATAGATTTAACGGAATGGGCTCCTAAGTAGGCATTAGCAATTTGTTCACAGTTGAATGTGCGGTCGCTGGTAATAACAACAGACTTATCAGCAACCACTGTAATCCCAGGAGCTACCGTGTTGGTTGCAGAACCAAAACGGACTTGAAAGCTGTAAGGCCGATCGATATTGACTCGATTCCGTTCAAACCCAGGAGTTACAACATCTGGAGCTAAGGGAGCCACTTGTTCACGCAAAACACTTGTAGCAGTCCATTCCCCAGCAAACCATTCAGGATAAGTCAAATCTCCTTCTCTGATTAAATTTGTGGCCAAAGACCAATTAGGAAACTCGGCAATGCGCTGAGGTAAACTAGCCGCCATCGCATCTGGGGTAAAGCACAGATTACCTAAGACTAAAAAAATTGCCATCAGCCAGCGCATCAGTTGGCTCCTAATATATTGCCAATTTCTGTGGCTACTAAAGCGGCGTATTCTTCGTGCATTCCTAAAGTTCCTGGTAGGGTTACACTGATTACTCCGGGTAGCTCAGCCAGCGATCGCATTTCAGCCAAAGATTTGGGAGGACTATCGGCACCGATGATTACTGAGATTTTTAGATCTTGGCATAGCTGATGGAAACTCGCTTGATCGCTTACTGGATCCAACCCACCGGTCACAAAAGCCACAGGAGCAAACCGCGCTCCGGGCTGCTGGGAAACTTGGCGCTTAGTTGCAATCAATTCTGGGGTAATACTACCAGGATCGGCATAGACATGGCGGCGATACATCATGCCCAAGAAGCCTTTGGTGGTGTTGACACCATAGAGAGCTTGTCCCAAAAGTGGCATTCGTACCAGACCTCGTAAGAATTTAAACCAAGGTTTTTGACCGCTCATCATCGAAGGCAATGGGCCGCGCCAAGTGGGGGCTACCAAAATTAGGAGATCGAACCAATCTCGCTGGGTTTGGGCTAACTGCAATACATAGCCTGCGGTGTGTCCTGCGGCCACCACACTGGTGGGGTGAGGCAAACAATCGCGGACAAAATCTGCTAAAAATTGCTGATAAAATTCTGGTGCGTATACTGCCCGAGGTCTTTCAGAATCACCAAATCCCGGCCAATCGATGCTGGTGACTTGGTAGTAAGCTGATAAAATGTGGGCAATTTCGGCCATTTCTGTGCGGCTACAGACCGTGCTGAAGGCTGGAAGTAACAACACTGATCGCCTTGGTGTGGACTGCTGCTGGGAGATTCCTTGCACATCGTAAACTACAGCAATATTCTGGTTTTGCCATTGCCAATTGTAGGTGCGAGTCTCTGCCAATCGGTCAGAGGTAGAATTGATGGTGGAGATATTCATGAGCAGCACCTTTGGATGTCTTAACAAGTAAGGATAAGATATCTGGGCTGATTTTTCCAATTACCAATCTTGTAACGCTTTGATCGCCATCGGCCTGATCGATTGGAGTAATGGTACTGGAAAAAAATTCTCCATAATATGGAGCGCAATTCCACAAGGTGGACGCTGCGCGAACAACGAGTCTAGAATCGGTTCTCGTACTCCAAAATTGCTCTACTCTCATTCAATAAATTAAAAGACCCGCGCAGCAGCAATCGATCATTAATCCGATATCGAATGCTATATTGGGGCGCTTCTCCGCTGGTCAGAATTTTAAATACCGAAGCTGAAACATTTTTATTCAAGTCCAGACCCAGTTCTGCCGCAACCCCCAACGCAGAGGTAGTGCTTTGTTCTTGCCGAGTTAGGGCCGGATAAATCCTAAAATCGCTCAGACCTAATAGATCACTCACAATATCTTGCACATAAGTAATAGCCGTAGAACCAGCAAAATTTAGTAGGCCACTTTCATCAGGCGAGATGCGACCTAAGCCATTCCCTAACAGTAAGAAAATTTCATCTTGACTGCGGTTAGGGGTACTAGTTAAAGAGATTAAATTGGTAGCTTGGGATGCAGCTCCATTGACTTTGGCATCTACCTGCACCGTTTGTACCGCACCAAAGTTAGTACTAAATAGGTTACGACGATCAATATCAATTCGTTCATTCGAACTATTTACACTGGGTAGGCGAGACGTTTCTAGTACTTTAGTACTAAGCTGTAGACTCACGATCGGGTCAGCACCTCGATCAGGCGTAAAACGTGCAGTGTTCTCATTACCAGTGAGTCGAAAACGAGTAGTAAATAAATTAATTTGACCACGTCCTAACTGGATTAATCCTTCTGGCCGGAGGCTATCGATCGAACCATTTAAGTTCACTTTACCAGTGGCTAAAAAGCTCAAAACAGGTGCTTTCTCTACTTGGACATTTTCACCCAGCAATAAATCTAAACTTTTAAACTGTAAGGCAGAGCCAGTATCGCTGGGGGCGCTGAGTGAGGTGCTGCCTGCTGCGGGAGTCTCTGGCAATGAAATTTTGCCGTTACTGAGCTTAATTTCACCACCTAACCGAGGGGCTAAAATCGTGCCAGCGCCTAACAATAAACGGCCAGAAACCCCGCCCTGATATCGATCTTTTAGATCAACTTGAATTTTATCTAAATCCACAGTTAGAGGGTCTGGCAGTATCAATGATTTTTCGATCGGGATGCTGCCTTGGGCAGCAATTTCGCCAGTACCGTATTTGCCTCGGAAGTTATCAACTTTTACCCGGTCTAAATCAAAGCTGACTTGGCCATTTACTCCAGTCAAATTATTTGGCAGGGCAACAGCTTGTAAAACAGCGTTAGCAACTGTGGCATCACCCCTAGCTGTGACATCCTTGGGCTTGCCCGCCCGGTCAAACTGTCCTTTGAGTAGAACATTAATTTGGCCGTCGCCGTTTATCCAATTTAGCTGCTGCTGGGTCAAAATAGACAGAGTTTTCATCCCCTCGTTTTGCACTTTCAGGTTGATGCTAAAGTTTTGATTGTCGGGAGCTTTTTTGGCGAAAGGTAGTTGATAAGGTATACTTCCAGCAATCCGTAGCGGTTCGATTGCACTACTATTTATTGTAATATTACTATTGCAAAGATTATCCGACAAAGTTTCCTTACTTTTGTCAACTAAATTACTGTCTTTGAAAATACTGTTGAATCCTAACCGAGCACTATTGTAGTTAAAGTTAGTATAAATTGCAGGAACATCAAATTGATTAAGTTTGCCTTTAGAAACAGTTGCATTGCCGCAAAGTTGGGGGTTAAATAAAGTCCCACCTAGCTGAGCTTCTAAGTTCACATCGCCAGCTACTTCGATCGGCAGTCTAAACAATGAACTCAATCGTTCTGCCGGAAAATTATCAACTTTAATGATGGCTTTTTGGCGATCGCCACCAAATTCTCCGCTGAGCTGAATCTGGGAATTAGTTGAAGTCAATGATACATCTGAAAGAGTTAACAAATTATTTTGCCAGCGTCCCTGCACCCTGACTTTAGATAGGTTGTATTGGTCTACCGCCCAATCTTCACCACTCACATCAAAACTAGCGTAAACGCCCTGCTTTGCAGCATTGCTAATCACGATTGTTCCTTTAAAATCACCATCTAGTTTCCGCAGATCTGGCAGGGGGTTTTCTCCGGCTTTTTCGGATTGAATACCTTGCAAGCGGCGTACCTCTGATAGTTGATCGACTTGTTCTTGGAGTGTGGTTGACTCACCACCAACTTTTTTGGCTTGCAGGTCTGTCGCTCGGCCATAGCCCCGATCACCAAAAGGATTAAGAACATCACTCAGTGAGAAAATCTGAAATAGATTACTCACGTCAGCCAACTCACCTTTATCTACTTTGACTAATAGTTGATATTCGGGCTGCTGAGCTTTTGTCAAGACTCTACCTTCAACTAAGTAACTATTGTTACCGCGTAAAAACATCCCGTCCCGCACAATTAAGATGCCGTCAGCATAGCTCACACTGCCACTTTGAAGTCGATCACCTTTGAGGATACCGACTTGGGGACTATTGATCGACAAGTTTTTGCCTTCGATTTTACCAGTCGATAAGTCCATGTTTAACTCACCACTCACAATCCCTTTCAGCTCCTGTTTCTTGATTTGGGGCAAGGGAGGTAAGAAACTGGTAATTAGGTCGATCGGCAGACCTCTAGAAGTGACCCGCAACTGTTTGCCATCGATCTCTCCTTCTGCTTCGATCGCCGTTGAGCGGCCATCAGCAAGGCTCTCTGATTCGATGCCTGCTAACCGACCAGCAAATTTCAGCCCTCGATCAGTGGAATGTAGTGACAATGAATTGTTATTGCCAGCTAAATCTAGGTCGATCTTACCCTCAGCGATTTTTACTGGTCCAACTAGATCGATGGGCGGAAGGGAAGGAGCTTGTCCAGCCAGATTAGGCTTCAGCAACAAGCCACTGAGCTGCACGTTACTATCTACTCGCAAATCTTTAATATCAAACCGATCAAGGCGACCAGTAGCCTGACCGTTAGCTGAAACCCGACCTGCTAAGATCTGGATATTGTTGCCTACAACATTAGCTAAATCAATATTGCGCACAGTGATTGCCTCACTTTGCCACCGACCATCGGCAATTTGCACGGGTGCAACAGCAATGGAACCGCCCCAAATTGCTAATTCTCCACTGGCCTTGCCACTAATAGCCGTGAGCTGTGGTTTTGAGAGAGAACCACTTAGATCTACATTTCCTTTAAATACTCCGCCCTGTAAATTAGCTGGTACTGCTGCCCCCAAAGCACCTAAAGATAAACCTGTAGTGCTGGCGGCTACCTGCCAATTTCCTTTGTTTAGCTGCCATTTTTTTAGAGCCACTTCGCTGTTGCCCAGCACTACTTCGCCACTACCGCTTCCATCGACCTGTTGAAGATTTTTGAGATTACCGCTCAAATCAAAGTTGCTGCTGACCCGGATGCCACTTAGATTTGATGGCAAATTGGCAAACTGTCCCACGGCCAAATTGCTGGTTTGAAACTTGCCACGCCATTCATCACCATCGAGTTCTATCTGATTGGCTACCAGTAAAGCTCCTGGTAAGCGTAATTTACCACTGCCTTTGGCGGTTTCTAGTTTAGGCTGATCTAATGCTCCCGCTAACTGAAAAGTACCATCGATTTGACCAGCAGGCAGTTTTTGAGGGAGTGATAGCTGATTGAGGTCGATCGACTGCAAAGTCACCAACCCCTGCCAGCGTCCCTCACCTACCTGAATATCTTTGGCCGTAATTTGGCCATTGCCTAGTTTGATAGCGGCATCACCTTGTACTGAGGCTTTTTCAGGTTGCTCGATCGAGCCAGCCACTTGCAAATTGCCGTTTAATAAAGCTGTCTGCCAAGCTTTGGGGATATTTGGTGACAATCGACCTAAAGGTACTTTGGCTACCACAACATTGCCCTGCCAATTGCCCTGGTTTAACTGTAAATCTTTGCCTATTAGTTCTCCTCCGGCTAGGCGCAGGCTGCCCGAACCGCTACCAGTAATATTCTTCAGATCGCTTTTTTCTAAATTTCCATTGGCCTGAAACCTGCCGCTAAGTTGGCCGCCTACTTGAGGGGCTAACTTAGAAATATCCAAGCGATCGGCACTAAAGTCACCTTGCCACTGGCCTTTACTCAGTAATAAATTCTGACCAGTAATTTTGCCATCAGGTAGAGTCACAGCTCCATTTCCTACTGCGGTGATTGCCTCTAGTGAGGAGTTGGCCGTATCACCGCTAACTTTAAATTTGCCAGTCAATTGCCCTGGGAGTTGGGGGTCAACCTTGCCCAGCATCAATCCTGCCGTCTGTAAATCGGCTTGCCACTTACCTTGATTGAGGGCAAAGTTGGTAGCAGAGACTCGGCCACCGGCAGTTTGCAGATGTAGTTGTCCTTTACCACTTAAGCTTTCGCCGTTGTTCACCGAGCCATTAAGCTGGAGATCACCTTGGATATTACCTTTTAAGAAAGCTGGTAAATCTTTGATTTTGGCGATCGCGGCTAGTTGCTGGCTAGGAATCTCTGGCACCTGTAAGCGCGCCTGCCATAAACCTTGTTTGCTGCTGCCTGTCCCGGTAATGTCATAACCAGCAAGTTGAAATTTGGCTTGATCGATTGTAATTGCCCCATCAGCGGCAATGCCTATTTGGGCATTGAGAGGATAAGTGGCTTGGGGGGCTTGGACTTGGACTGTGGTTTTAATTTGATCTACTGGCCCAGTGATTTGGGCACTGCCGTTGACTAACCCAAGAGCGATCGGGAGTTTTTGATAGGGCTGTGCCAAGACATCTGCTAACAGCTTGTTGCCTTTTAGGTTGAAGTTAACGGTGGGGGTGGTCAGTTCTTTTAGAGAGATTTCGCCACTGCCAGCAACCGTGCCGCCGCTGGCAGGGATGGCGCTAATTTGATTGAGCTGAAGATTGCCATCTGCCAAGGAAAAATTGCCTTGTAATTGATTGATGGCTACTCGATCGACTTGAGATGTTCCAATTGCTTTAGCTTTACCCGCAAAAATCGGCTGCTGAAGTTTGCCAGTGAGTGTTAGGTCAGATTGCAACTGTGCTGCCAAAAAAACCGGAGATTTGATCTTGAGGGTTTCCAAGAGCTTGGTAACTGGTAAGACAGCAGTTTTGGCTTGGAGATCATAGCCTTTGGTGAAATTTATCGAACCAGTAACTTGTCCCGGCACTTGACCATATAGTGTAGAAACGTTGCTGAATTTCACATCTTGAGGGGAAATTTGCAAATCACCGCTGGTGTTGGCGAACAGCTCTGGCACTTTGATGATTTGAATGGTAGCTTGGTCTACGTGAACTTTGCCCTGTACTTCTAAGGGCTTGTTTGGTTGAATATTAAGGCTTAAGTTGCCGCCTACCATACCACTGCGAAAATCCACTGCCGGGATTTTGATCAGGTTGCTGACTTCTTTGGCATTTAGTGATTGACCTTCAATGTTTAAATTAGTGGTGCGATCGATCAACGAGGTACTGCCCCGTAGAGCTAATTTGGCATTTTTGCCAATTTGGCTTTTGCCATCAAAGTTAATCAGTTGGATAGCCCGATCTCGATGGTTAAAGTTGGCATTGAAATCGGTGTTTTGAAACTCAACGGGCTGTCGTAAACCATTAGCCTGATAAGGAATAACTGTGCCTCGGGCTTTTTGTACTCGCAGAGCCTGAATTTCGGTGCGGAAGTCCCCTGGTTTGTTGGGTTCGGCGGGTGGGAGCTTTAAAGACAACCAATCACCAGTGGCTGACTGTTCCAGGTACAAATCTGGCTCCACTAGGGTAATAATGGGTTTGATGGTGCGTTGCCACAAAATTGCGAGAGGATCAAAGCTAATTTTGATCGCTTTAACGGCTACTTTATTGGGACTGTTGGGGGTAGCCGCTAGACTAGAGGCTCCAAAATTGATTTCGTTAAAGCCGATATTGTCCACTGGCCCAATGGCTACTTGTCGATCGAGGGCTTTGGTGAGTTCGCGGGCAATAGTCGGTGATAAATTAGTGGCGACCCAAATGCTGGCTCCAACAAAACTCAATAAGCCCAGCCCCAAAAACCCCGCTGCAAAAGTTGCACCAGTGGCCAGCCAGCTAGGTCGAACAGAATCGATCGACGCTGTAGTCGATCGATCTTCTGGGAGAGCCGGCTGATCTATTTGGGGAGGTAGAGTACCCATTTATAGGGAAATTACGAGGATAAGATCTGACCTGCTTACTGGAATGGTTGCAAGCAGGAAATTTTACTTAGCTTAAAATGCCCTTGATGAAAACTAGGATTAGTAAATAACGCTAGACTTTCTATCTTCGCATTATTTGGCTGATTTCACCGCGTTGTAGGGAAAGAGCTTGGCTATACAGCGTCGGACATCATCATTGGTAAGTTTGCTCAATCGATTCTGCTACGCAGACACTACGTGAACACATGGGTTGCACTAGTGGAGACTGGTGTGAATGGTGGGCTAGTTTGTTTGATCGTAACAGAATCGCGCTGGCTAAGGCGAAAGCTGCTATGTTGTGACTATCAGATAGCGTTGGATAAAGAACCTGAGATCGCCTATCCCAGCTCCACAGGCACAGCATTACAAATTTGGCGTTGCATAATAAACCTGTCGGGAAATAAGAATGACTGTGGGACTGAGATTCATTAGATTCATGCAGTGCTCAAATAAAAATTCCATAGTCCTGTTGCTACCAGCATTAACTGATCATCAAAATCAATTTTACGATTTCTGTAAACTGATGCAACACAATTATATCTTTTGATGCCAGCATGAGCGTGTTCACATTTTACTCGGCTGCTGCTTAATGTTCTATTTTCCTCTTTTTGCTCCTCTGTTAAATTTTTCCCTCTGGGCTTTTTATGTGGTAACTGGATATTCTCAAACTCGTTTTGTAATCCTTGGAATCCTAAATCACCTTCTATGGGAATCTCTCCTGGTATATGCTCTACTATTTTTTCCTCATCTAGTTGCCTTTTATCATGCACACTACCAGCTTTTGCTTTTGTTAGGATAATTACTCGTTTTTCACTGGGAGTACCAGTGATATGTTTTCTGGCATGTCGTTTTTTTCCCTGAATAGTGTTTTTTCTGTTTCTCATTATCTTGTGGTCGTTGGATTGGCCTTTCCGTCCCATCCAAAATCACTTCTTTGATGCCAGAGAATTTTTCTACAAACTCTTCTACACTGCGTAACTGACGCATTGGTAAAACCTGTTTATCATCTAATGCTGCTTCCAGTATTGGCAATAATCGATGTGCCCAGTCATTGGCGCAAGAGCGGTCAAAACCAAACATTATTCCTAGCATATCCCTGATTTGTCACTCTGGGTGAGCTAAAATAGAAATAAAAGGCTCGATAGCAAGCAGGGTATATGACACAGGCACGACCAGCATCACCCACTATCAATTTAATAGACCAATATTGCAGCCAGTATCAAATGATCTT
>JANYHM010000095.1 GCA_025359065.1 Synechococcales cyanobacterium GL140_1_metabinner_5_sub
TCCCCCATCTGGATGTCCCACTGCTTCAGGGTTTTATTAGCACTTCCTGAGAACAAATCTCCCCCACTGACCCCGAGGCACATTACCAAATTATCATGACCGGCAAAGGTGCGAATACATTCCCCCGTCTGGATGTCCCATCGCTTCAGGGTTTCATCAGCACTTCCTGAGAACAAATCTCCCCCACTGAACCCGAGGCACATTACCAAATTATCATGACCGGCAAAGGTGCGAATACATTCCCCCGTCTGGATGTCCCATTGCTTCAGGGTTTCATCATCACTTCCTGAGAATAAATCTCCCCCACTGAACCCGAGGCACCTTACCGAATCATCATGACCGGCAAAGGTACGAATACATTCCCCCGTCTGGATGTCCCATTGCTTCAGGGTTTTATCATCACTTCCTGAGAACAAATTTCCTCCACTGAACCCGAGGCAATTTACCGATCTTTTGTGACCTGGAAAGATCTGTAAGTTACGGCCTGTAGCAATTTCCCACAGGCGGATTTTGCCATCATTATGACCACTAATCAAGATCTGATGATCTTCACTGATCACTATTGCATTACATCCAGACAAGCTGGGATAGGTCATTACAGATTTCTGCAAGTCACTGCCAGCTAAATCAGTGCCCCGCAACCCCGCCCCCTGCAAACCAACATTCGCTAACCTCGCTCCCCGCAAATCCTGATACTCCAAAGCATAAGCATTCAACCGCACCAACAGCGTCCCCGCATTCCCCCCCACCCAACCCGTCTCAATTTCACCCTTTCCCCGCGTCCACTGCATCAACTCCAACAACCCATTACTCTCCCGATAACGCGGCACCAAATCCACCATCATCACCAACAAATCCAACACCGCCTTCGTCAACGGAGCCTGCCCAAAAGTCCCCACCAACACCCCCGGCTCCTCCGACACAAAGCGTTCCACCACCCTCACACCATCCCGCCGCCAATACCCCGACCACCGATACTCCCCCCTGACACCCACCTGCTCAGAAGTCCCAGCTTGAGGGAGATCCCGACTCCGCGCCGCCCCCAAAAAATCTTCATGCAGCAGCCCCAACTCCGCCGCAAACTTATAGGCTACAAAAAACTCCAACATCGATCGATGCGCCGGCCCATAATTCCCATCCTCATCCCGCACCAACAGCGTCTGACCCAACATATCGTAGTGCCAATAGTCCAAATCCTTCGCCTCCACCCCAAACCACGCCCGCACCGACTCTTTAAACTCGCTATAGTGCAAACTCATCCGATCGCTCGCCAACATCTGCCACGACAACTCACACAAAAAATACAGCTTATCCGCCAAACAAGTAAACGTCCGCTCACTCTCAATATCTCGCTCCATCTTCTGGCATAGCGCATAGTAATACACCCGCGCCATATCCACTGGTTGCCCCCGTTCCAGCCGCTCCTCTAGCTGATCCAGTGCCTCTAACAACAACTCCGTCATCACCGGACGCTTCGCCAAAGCCCACAGCGTCTCATTGCTCCTAATTCTTTCCACCGTCTTTATAGTTGTTTGTTGACCCAACACCCGCTCCACCTGCTCATCCGTAAACGGCATCAGCTCGATCGTCTGAAAAGTCGGAGCCGTCATTGGCTTATTGGCGATCGAAGCAGGCAACTGCCCATCAAACATCACCTTCGCCGCCCGCGCATCCGGAAAATGCTCCGTCCGACAAGTCAAAATCACCCGCGCTCCCGGCTCAATCACCCGCGCCAACTGCCAAAAATTATTCCCCATCTTCTGCTTATCAATCTTCGCAGCCATCTCATCAAAGCCATCAAAAATAATCAACAGCTTCCCCAGCTTATTCAAACAACTAAACACCTCCTTATTCAACCGACGAATCCCATGACGACTAAAGAAAAATTCTGCTAGCACATTTTCCACATCGATCGCCTTCGCATAATCCCGCAATGTAATCACCAACGGTAACCGAGGACGCGGCATACTCCTAGCCTTCGCTGCCTCATAGCGCTGCAACGCCTGCCAAGCATAGTGCAACACCAACCACGTCTTGCCTGTGCCAAATTCCCCCAACACCGACACATGCCGACTATCTGGCGCAGCTAGCCATCGATCGATAAACCCATCAACCTCTCCCTCTGGCCCCTGCTGCCGACAGTTCAGCGCCACATAGCGATCGGGAATCTGCTGCCGCAACACCTCCCGCTTCAGCCAATCAATATACGGTGCAAAATCCGCCTCCTGTTCCAACAACTCATCAAAAGTCAAACACTGATATCGCCGATACCGCTCCTCCGCCATTAACCCCTTCACCGCCCCACTCACCCAACAACTCGTCACCAACCACCCCTCATCGGCCTGCTGCACCTCACAAACTGCCTCCAAAGCCGCCAAATCTGCCAACCCAATTTCCCGCGCAATCCCACGCACTACTACTCGATCGAACCCCCGTCGCTGTGGCACCTGCACCACCCAAGCAAAATAATCCGGCTGACTCTCCAACTGCTGTTCTACCTGAAAGCGCAAAGCTTTAAACCACTCCGCCATCGCCCGTTCCAAATCCAATAATGGAAACTTAGCCATCGGTGACAAATCAATGGGAGTAGCAGCCGCAGTCACCATCGCCGACAGATCCATTACATCCATATAGTTCAATCCTACCGCCTGACAAATAGCCATAAAGGTGTTTTGCTTAAGCGGCTTCCGGCTCCAAAAGCGATCGAGGCTCGATCTCGAAACCTGCGCTGCCTCTTGCCATTCTATTCCTGTCTTCGCCCACCCCTTTTGCTTACGAGCTACTTCAACCCGCTCCTTCCCAGAAAACGACAGGATACATTTCTGACTTGTGGTACCTTGCTGCGCCATGACCTTGTAAGTAGCAATAGAAACTTTTAGTTTACTTCTTTTTTGCTTTTTTTTTGCTGAAGCAATCTAGAAGTTGACGAAATTTATAATGTCCTGAGATAGTTAGAAACTGTCTACTTCTACTATTAAGAATCTTGCAACTGTAGAATCACCTGCACTGGTAGTACGATTATGATTGTATCTCCACTTAATTCCCCGGTCAAAGCAAAGCTCACCCCAGAAGAAATTCAAGAGATTTTCGCTGCTGCTGAAGCCCGAGGCGTGACCCACACCAAGCAATTACTAGCCTACAGTAGTGGTTCCCTAGAAACTGCTGTAGCAGCAGAAAAATTGGGTGTTAGCCCCACTGACCTCGATAAATTGCGTCAACAGCACAAAGTTCTGGGCGTATTGCTAGATGACGAAGTAACCTACGTTTACCCTGCTTGGCAGTTTGTCGCAGCAGGTCAATTATTACCAGGTTTGGCCGAAACTTTACAGGTTCTTAAAGAAAGCTCGGCTCTACAAAACCTATCCTTCCTGCTATCTACAAATTTGCGTCTCAATGGTCTTCGCCCTCTAGAAGCTCTTCAGCAGGGTTTTATTAAAGAGGTTATTGTCGCCGCTTCCGTAGAAGGCGAACACATCGCCGATTAGCAAAGCTGACATTTCCATAATTTGCTTCAGAAGCATTGCTACTGCGATGCTTCAATCGTATCCTTCAGCATAATCTGTCCTGTTTTGAGGTAGTTATGTTCAGGTTCGTTAGTGTACTCTGAAAAAGTCCGCTACTTCTCCCCGGCTATGACCACTCCTCCTGATCAGCTTCCTGGCGATCATCCTCTGCCATCTCAGGACTTTACCAATCGCCCCCTGCCCATCTATCAAGTACCAGTAGGTACAGTCATGTTTCGGATTCACGACTGTAACTTCGGTGCAATCTATTACAACACCAACCCCGAAGGACGGTTTAATTCACCTGATAGCACTTATGGTGTCTTATACATCGGCTCTAGCCATGGCGTAGTTTTTCGTGAAGCCATTACCCGTGATAAATACCTCATTGACTTTCACCCAAACAATCGCCACATCATACACAGCCGCTGCATTACAGAACTTACCCTAACTAAACAATTAAACTTAGCAGATTTGACTGGTGCTCGGATGGCTCATGTCCGTGCAGACAACCGCCTATTCACCGGAGCATATAGCGTATCGCAGTCTTGGTCAAAAGCCATTTACCATCATCCCTACAGAGTTGATGGCATTCGCTACCATTCTCGCTACGATCCAGAACAGTTTTGTTATGCTTTTTTCAGCGAGCGCACCAATAACGACTGCTTCACTAACAACATTTCTATACCCATCACCAGCCTAGCCTATCGGTCAGAATTAGCCCAGATCATCGCAACATACCGATTCGACATCAGAAATCTATCCTACTTGCCCACTTAGAGTATCTTGGCTTTTAATCCAGTCTTTTAAATCTTTTTCAGTCTTGAAATCTTTTCTGGCCGAACTCAGCAACTTCAACTGAGGCAATAAAAGGGTTTCGATCGACCATTGATTATTTTGAACAACTTGCCCAGCGCCTCACTCAACAGCTTCACTAAAACTTCACCTCAGCCTCATAGAGATCGGGGAGATCGTTCTCGATCAAAATCATATCGGCGGGCTGTTTGAACTCCTTGCTCATCAAATGAGCCAGAGCTT
This sequence comes from Synechococcales cyanobacterium GL140_1_metabinner_5_sub, assembly GCA_025359065.1. Taxonomy (GTDB): domain Bacteria; phylum Cyanobacteriota; class Cyanobacteriia; order Cyanobacteriales; family Chamaesiphonaceae; genus JAAFHZ01. The sequence continues at coordinate 4,542 of JANYHM010000095.1, forward strand.
TATCCCGATTATCAAAAGTCAGAATTTTATCTTCAGACAAACCACCTTCCTTCAAACCCGTCATCAGATCTTGCTTGTTAGTATCACCTACTACAATTACGAGATCACATACCTCTGCGGCCTTCAGCGCCACTTGGCGATTTTCTGCGGCTTGCAAATCGCCTAGCTCCACCATGCCAGGAGTCATCAAAATCTTGCGGCCACCGGGTAAACCTTCTAGTACTTCTAGAGCCGACGCAAAACCGATCGGATTAGAATTATAAGAATCATCCAAAATAAAGCCATCGCCGTTCTTGCGCAGATTCAAACGGTTATTGGCTGGCTCAATGCTGCGAATTGCTGCAATCACATATTCTGGGTTTTTGCCCAGAGCGCAGCACATGGCAAAAGCCCCCACTAAATTAGAGAGCATTGGCACACCCAACAGCTTAGTAAAACCAGCATAGACCTCATTGTGCCAATGCAGATTAAAAGTAGTGCCATCCATGGTGGCCACGATATCGGACATCCAGCAATCCAAATGACCCAGCTCTGGCTCCAACCCATAAAGAATCGTCGTGGCCTTAGCATGTTCACCAGCCATCTTGCGAGCACCTGGATTATCACCATTGCAAATCAATAAACCATTGGGATCGATCGCCTGAGGTAACTCGCACTTAGCCTTATAAATATTCTCGATTCCACCAAAGCGCTCTAGGTGCATTACACCTACTGCTGTCACCAAACCAGCATCGGGGGGAGTAAGCCGACAAAGCTTCGCTACCGAGCCAATTTGGTAAGCACCCATTTCAATAATTGCCAGACGCTGCTGTCTTTTGAGATTTTCCCGAATTTGACGAGTAATCCCCATCTCAGTGTTGATGCTGCCGGGAGTCCAAAAAGTTGGTTCGATCGCCTCCAACAAGCTGCCCAAAATTGCCTTGGTGCTAGTTTTACCATAGCTCCCAGTAATCCCAATCACGTAGGGATCGTAATCGGCCAAAATATCTTTGGCATCGGCTAAGAAAGCCTGCTGCTTCTTGCTTTCGTTTGGCCACAAAATAGCATTAGCCAACATCAGCCACAGGGGCGCACTCTGAATCAGAGTAACTGATGCCAGCCACAAAATTGGTGCTGCGCCATAGCCCAGAGCAGTAATTAACCATAAGATTCCCACTACCACTGCGGCGTATAGGCCGATCGAGAGTCGATAGATGGCGGTTAGTCGATCGGTCATGTTCAGCTTGATTTTGCCCACTTTGCGAGGATCTTCTTCTGTCCAACTAGCAGCGACCAATACCAAACCACCAACTGCGCACAGAGCCAAAGTTACCAGGTAATTCTCAGCTACTGCCAACCCTAGACCTCCTACCACCAATGCCACCAAAGAGCCACGGGTGTCAAAAGCACGTTTCTCGAACCACCAGTTCACAAAGCGACTGGAGTTGTATTCTTCTTGCTGGAAAAACTGTAGGTAGCGCAGTGACCGTCTTACGTAGAAGAGAACGACGGCGATCGAAATAATCAGAGCTAGTAATAAAGGGGAAGAGGGAAGGTTCATTATGGCCAGAATGCTTTTTTCTCACCCCTAGCATACTGCCAAGGGGCACCGCTGGCATCTTTGCTAGCTCATGCTCTCGTAACTTATCAATGGATTCTCGTTGAAAGAGCGCAAAATATCAGTTGTTAGGACTTTCCAGTCAAATAAGGGATTGCTTCTCAGCAAAGGTTTCAAGATTTGAATCCCTTGCAGGGATGTCATTGTCAAATAAAAATCAAGCCCAAAATGGTAAGTACTTCCTTGACACTCCCCGGCGTGAACGCACTTAAACTAGATACCTTGCAGTGTCTAGCCCAGAGGTGGTTTCTCCCCAAGCGTAAATTTGGGTATGCCCTACCCTATTTGCTCAAGAGCAATTCTTTTTGGTTTTGGAGTGTCTAGCACACCAAAAAGCTGATTCGTCTAGTTCCTCCAAATACTTTACCTACTGCGAGGCAGAACTAGAAAATTGCAGTAGAACCGCATGTATTTAAATGTCAAGGTGCAGCGCCCACGTTTCCGGGGCATAGGGTTTTTTGAGCGGTTGATTACCCTTATCCGCTATACTCTAATTATACACATCCTTGGAGCTATGGCAAGAACTAAACGACTGCAACTTTTGCTGACGGAGCAAGAATTTGAAAGTCTCAAAAAATATGCTGAATCAAAGAATTTATCAGTCTCCGAGATTCTCAGGGATTACATCAAAAGCCTTTGATCTGCTCAACTCCTCATCCACCAGCCATCGCCTGCGGCTACACATCTTGCGACTGGTGGAATCGTCATTTCGCTCGCCTTATATCCCTGGCCTAAAGACACAGGGTTTTACGGCTGCTTTCTGATAAACTCCTACCACAATTTAAGAAATGAATTTGTTGTTCATGTAGCATTAATCTGAGTTGAAATCCTTGTTTACCTTGAATATTAATCGAATTTTTTATTTCTAACGTCGTAATAATTTTCCCTGTGCATGTGCTGATCGAATAACATTGAGATTACTGGTGAACATTTGAATATTTGGAACAGTTGCGTAATCCATGTCATCGGTGATAATTCGGATTTGTTCGGTACCTGCTCGACTTATTGTTTCAAGTATTAGCAAATCATAGCCATCAACTGCTTGGGATTGGAAACGAGTAAGGGCAGCTTTGGCAACTTCATCATTAATGGTTAGATCAGCAGATATGGCGATCGATTCTATTTGCTTCCAAGTCGATTCTACTTCTGCGGCAACCTTTAATCGTTCATCAGGTAAATTATGTCGATATTCTTTGAGCTTTAAATCTAGGCTATTATCTCGATTGTATATATCTTTTTCAATTCTTTCTATTACGCTAGTGATTTCTGCTAGTGCTAGCACTGAATAGCTGAGAATTCCGCCTTGTATTAGTACACTAAATATATAGTTCGGGTAATCCCTGAGCTGATAGGATTTTGCTGTGAAATTAGCATTTGCATATGCTTGCCAGAGCCAAGCGTTAGTATCTGCCAAAAAAATGTCGCTTTCCCTCGGCGTGTCATTCGTAATATCAACAATATCAGCCCGGACGATAAGACTTATGCTCATTCTTCTAGCAGTTTGCTACATAATCTTCTATTGCGCCATCAACAGCCTGTCTATAGCTTGGCTGGGTGTAATAGCGTTCGGAGTTGTCCATAACTCGTCTCAGGATATTCTGACCATCACTACTTATTCCAGTGATTTTTATTTGATGGTTCAAATCACTGCGAGATAAGTCTTTTAACAGTTGACCCATGGCTACGTTGAAAAATGCAGTGGCGAAGATGTTAACTTTGCTAAAATCCAATTCGATGTTCTCTCCTGCACTAAGACGGGGAAAAATTTGGTCATAGAGTTCTTGCCCGCTATTGGGAGCAATGGCATATTGCCCAGTAATTTCGTAGATTTCATAGCGCATAAGTTATCTCCGGAATGTTAAAACCACGGTGTGTCTGTATTTTGCTCCTCCGATGCCAATTGGTAATAGGATTCATCGCACTTAAGGGCAATGTTAATCAGTGTTCCCTTAAAGTTAACAGATCTTATCTCAGATATTACTTCATTATCCTTAATGTTTACATATCCTTCATTGCTGAAAATTTTAAGGTTGCCTTGATTGCTCGATATAAAATCTTGCAAAAAGTCAAGCCCCATGCCTCTCCCAATTGTGCTCTTAGCAGTTGTGTTTCCAGGCTTTAAGGCCCATTCAATAGACTGAGCTGGGTCTAACAAGGAATTTTCCGTCATAGACTGAACGTTGTAGGGGATGCCTTGCCCAAAATCAACAATGGTCAGGTGTAACTCTTTTTTATTGGGATAGTGTTGACCACAACTAAATACGCCGATCGAGGACTGACTGTGCTCGAAGGCATTAGCGTAGATTTCCCAAACTTTGCCTGCAATCAAGTTCCGCAAAGATGGGCTAATATTTACCCAACCTCTACCCAGCCACCTATTTAGCAGGTAATCCATAATTACAGCTTCATCTTGCTTGTCATCCTTGCGATAGGGCACAGAGTTTCCATTCCAAGACTGTGAACCTTCCCCAAAACTAGATAGGAACCCATTTTGATTAAGGTTAGTGCGGATTCTGTCCGTTAAGGTATCCCACTTAAAAGTCAGTTTTCCTCCTTGCTTTTCTGTATGGTACACCAGTCCTCCTAAGAAGGCAACGCCAACATGGCTGAGAAAATTACAGTCTTGGAAATCAAGTTCTAGATGATTGTCAGTTATGAGGTGTTGATTAATTTTCTGCCATATATCGAGTAGGAGATGAAAACAGTTGGAGGTGTGGTATATCTTGGGGATTTTCAGGGTGACTGTCATTTGGCTGATTAAATACTCCCTATGCCGTTTGTTGGAGATCGGCGTATTGCCAGTAGATGATATTTGCTTCTTCGCGGTGAATGAGGAGGCCGAACCATTCTAATCGATCGAGATTTTCACTAATAGCATCAAGTTTTTTCTGAGTGTTTTTGCCAGTAAATTGGTTGGCAATTTGTAGTGCTGTCCATTCGCCGCTGCTGGTGCGCATTAGGTCACGGATGGCGGCGAGTTGGGCTTTGGCGGCGATCGGCCATTTTTGTTGTTCGACGGGGGTAACTATGGTTTCGTCGATTTCGCTGGTGTCGATGATTTCGGTTGGGGTGGCGGTGGTTTGGTTGGGGTTTTGGTATTCGGGGCGGAGCCAGCGGATCAGGCCGTTGCGTTCTTCGGCGGCGCGTTCGGCGTTGAGGGCAACAAGGCGTTCGAGGATGGTTTCGTTGATGTCGGTGCCGGTTTGTTGGGCTGCCCAGAGGTCTTGCCAACCGTATGATTCAAAGACGGCTTGGTCTATTTGGTCATGGATTTGTTTGAGGGTGGAAACTAGGGCTTTGTTGTTGTATGCTCGATCGGCTTCACTAAATTCTTGACCTGCTCGGAGTTTTTCGAGCAGGTTGTACATGCCGGTGATGGTTATTTTGGGGTGGGCGGCTTGGACTTGTTTGCGATGGGTGTCGAGGCGATCGCCAAGTTCACGGATTTTTTGTTTTTGCTCAGAGGTAGGATCTGGAAAGGGATATGGATCGAAGCATTTCGTTTTTGAATAAACAGGATCATTCCCAACGCCATTTCTTCCACCTGTCGGTAATGACCAATTGATATGAATAGAGCTGGAAAGAACACCTAAATAATACAAATCTTCAGAGGCGAAAACAGCAAGCTTCACATCAGGTAATACTTCTAGAGTATTTAAGGATACGAATACTCTATGTTTAGCAGTTTCTACAGTCGCAATATATTTTTTGATACCATCAAAAGCATCACGCATTTGGATTCTTGGCTCAGCAAAAACCCACCAAATATCTTTATAAGACTTCCTTTTTTGAACAGCTCTAATGGGGAAAACTCTATCTTTAATCCATTGGTAAATGCCTGGGTATTTTATTTGAACTTCTTTCTCACTAAAGTTGTACAAGTCAATTACTTTAAGATTTCTCGGTCTATCTGTAATATCCTTACCTTTATATATTAATTTAATTACTTCATTTGAACAGGGATCTTGCTTAAGAAAATCTAATGTTTGTTCTTCTGACAAGAAAAATCCCTCACCTAATACTGTTACTCCTTTATGTGCAATACCTAAGTTAGAAACCAAGGGTAAAGCTGAAAAAATATCTGCTCCTATTCTTAAATTAGAGAAGATCAATCCAGTATTTCTTAAGAACCTTGGAATAGTAAATCCTTCTTCCATTATACTTTCATCAGCTACTATGGAAAGGCATCCTTCATTTCTCCCAAATTTAGCTACAGTTATGGCAATTCTAACTGCGGCACCGTCAGTACTATCAATCCACGGGTGATCGGGAATGGCAAAAGAAATTGATATAGATTCAAGATACTTATCAATAACTCTTCTGTTGAAATTCTGGGTGATTGTATTTGTAGTTATAAAGCCAAATGATTTAATTTTTTGTTTATCTAGAAGATCTCCTGCTGTGTTCCACCAAAACATTACAAAATCGCAAGCTTCAGGAACACCTGGATAAGATTTTCTCAGGCATTTAACGTACTCATCACCTAATGAATTCTTCATCTTCTTGTCACCAATAAATGGTGGATTAGACACTATATAATCCGCCTCCGGCCACTCCGCCGCCCTCGCATTTAAATAACGATAAATCACCACTTCGTCACTAGGATCTGGCACCTCCTCACCCGTAACTACATGCTTCATCATCCGCCCACCCCACCGAGTCCTTACCTCCCCGGTCTTCGCATCCACATCCGGCTCCCGGCCATCATAAGCCAACACCGCATCCCGACACTCAATATTGCCAAACGCCTGCAACACCGGGTCTGGCGAAGCCGCATTACCATAGCGCTTAAAATACCACTGCAAATAACCAATCCAAATCACCAGCTCCGCGATCGCCGCCGCCCGAGGATTAATTTCAATCCCCAAAAACTGCGAAGGATCAACCTGCTCAAAACCAAGCTGCACATTCCCCGCCACATCCACCAACCGCGTCAACGCCTCCTGCTCCAACCCCTTCAACAAATCCAACGTCACATACAAAAAATTCCCCGTCCCACAAGCCGGATCTAAAATCTTCACCCGCCGCAAATTCGCCAAAAACCCCTGAATCTCCTGCACCGCCTTCTCCCGCTGCTTAGCCGTCGGCTCCTTACCCTCCCCAGCATCCAACAGCCTGCGCAACTCCAGCTCCACCTCATCCCACTGCTGCCGCAACGGCTCCATCACCACCGGACGCACCAGCCGCTCCACATACGATCGAGGCGTATAATGCGCCCCCAGCCGACTGCGCTCCTTTTTTTCTAGCGCCCGCTCCAACAAAGTCCCAAAAATTGCCGGTTCCACCTGGCTCCAATCCTTCGCCGCTGCTGCATACAGCACCTCTAACTGCTCCTTAGGCAAATCAAAAGCCGTCGCCTCCGTAAAAAAGCTGCCATTAAACCGCAAAATCTGCTCAAACCCAAAAGTCCCACCGGTATTCATCGTCTGCCACAGATTTTCAATCTCTGTCCGAAAAGTCTGAGGGTTCGGAATCCATCGATCGCGCAACGCCTTAGTAAACACCTCGCCCTTCAACAGCTCCACATCTTCCGCAAACATTGTAAAAATGCAGCGCATCAAAAAACTCGCCGCCTGCTGCGGTTCATACCCCTGCTCCTCTAACCACCGGGACAACTTCGCCAACTCCGCTGCTACCTCTCGCGTCACCCTTGCCCGATACTTCTCGGGGTTTAGCGACTGGGGATCACTAAAAATCGCCACAAATCGATCGAAGATCTCCACCTGACCCAAATCCTTCAAATTAATCTGCTGCCGTGCCCCATAACTCCCATACTCTCCACTAAAACCCTCCCACACCTCAAAATGCGACCCAATATCACAGGTAATCAAAAACGGTGGCAGCGACGGAACAGTACGATTGTAAGCATAAGACTTGGCCTGGTTAAACGCTCGCTGCATCGTATCCCGATAGCCCTGCGTACCCCGCTTCCCATGACCCTTAGCCGAATTAGTGCTGCCCTGCTTGGCCTCAATTAAAAAATGCCCCTCCTTGTAAAAATCTGCAAAGCGCGTAGTCTCAGCTTTTTCATTAAAAAACTTGATATTTTTATCAAAACAATATCGATCGCCCTCCATACTGCCTTTCGGTGGTGGGGCATCCACGGCCAACGCCACACAAAGATCGCCAAAAAAAGTCTGATAGTTTGCCCGCTCGTTGCCCTCAGAACCCAGCCATTTATTCAGAAAATCTTGCACCCGCTGGCGATCGGCACTATCCATACTGGTCTAACTTAATGAATTCTATCCAGTGGAATAGTATCACAAATATTTAGCCCCATTCCTCCTCGATCGTTGATATTCTTTCCGAATCTTCGGGTCTAACAAATTAAGAGATGGATTTTTGAGTTGGGTCGCGGAACTCAATTAGTTTGGCTAAACACCTGTAGAACCAAAACCACCACTGCCACGCGCAGAGTCAGTCAACTCTTTAGCTACAGTGAATTCTCCGATCGCCACCTCTGCCAGCACCATCTGCGCAATTTTATCACCTGCTTTAATTACAAAATCACTGTCACTATGATTAATTAAAATCACTTTAATTTCACCACGATAGCCCGCATCGATCGTCCCCGGAGAATTTAACACCGTCACACCTTTTTTGATTGCCAAACCGCTGCGGGGACGTACCTGGAGTTCGTAGCCGATCGCCACTTCTGCTGCTATTCCTGTAGAAACTGCCAACCATTTACCCGCCAAAATTTCACAGTCTTCAGCAGCAAATAAATCTGCCCCGGCATCCCCTGGATGAGCGTATTCTGGCACCCGTGCATGGGGGACGAGGCATTGGATTTTAATCGGGATGGTCATGTATTCTTTGATATCTTGCAGTAAAAATATTAGTCCATAGCGGGAGAATAAGATCGATCTGGATTAAAATTGCGATCGACCTTCAAAGAACCACCGGTGAACGAGATCCACGCCCGCCCCACCTGGGATGAATATTTTATGATGATCGCTAAGCTTTCTGCGGTGCGATCGACCTGCTTGGCTTTTCCGGTAGGCGCGGTGATCGTCAAACATCGGCAGATCCTGGCCACTGGTTATAACGGCTCTCCACCGGGTTCTCCCCACTGCACAGCTCAAGGCTTTTGCTATGAAGGGCTGCAAAAATGCACCGACAATAATTTGCCCTCTCGATCGATCCATGCCGAGGCCAACGCGATTGCTCAGGCGGCTAAACATGGCATTCGCACTGAAGGTGCAGCTATTTATGTGACCTTAGAACCCTGTTTGGCTTGTTTGAAGCTAATTATTTCGGCGGGTATCAGGGAGGTGTTTTACGAGACTTTGTTTAACACTGGCGATCGGGTGACGGTACGAGACTTTTTTGTAAATGATGGTTTAGTGACCCTGACACCGATTCAGGTATCTGTAGCGGCAGCGGTGCAGGCCGCAGATTTTTTGGTGAATCCTACTTCGATCGCCAAAGATTAGCTGAACTCCCCATCTTTTCTTGTTCCCAATTCACTGTGGGGGTCGATCGAATAGTGATTGGCCTCTTCTGCTTGAGCTGTATCCCAGCCAAATCGCAAGGTATCAGTGGATATCAAGGTGGTGATAACCACCCCACAAATGTGCCAACATTGGCAGCTCCTGCGCCATAATCTAATGAAGACATTTCTCGCAATTGAAGCACATGATACCCACCGTAATTGAACAGTCAGGCAGAGGCGAGCGCGCTTTTGATATTTATTCGCGGCTGCTGCGCGAGCGGATTATTTTTTTGGGTCAGCAGGTAGATTCCGACATCGCCAACCTGATCGTCGCCCAGCTTCTGTATTTGGAATCCGAAGATCCCGAAAAAGACGTGTACTTGTACATTAATTCCCCCGGTGGCTCTGTATCAGCAGGCATGGGGATATTTGACACCATGAATCAGGTTCGTCCTGACGTTTCGACCATTTGCGTGGGCTTTGCTGCCAGTATGGGTGCCTTTTTGTTAGCTGCTGGAGCCAAAGGTAAACGTCGCAGTCTGCCCAACTCCCGAATCATGATTCACCAGCCTTTAGGTGGTGCCCAGGGTCAGGCTACTGATATTGAAATTCAGGCCAAGGAAATTCAATATATTAAGGACAACTTGAATGGTCACTTAGCGACTAATACGGGTCAGCCTTTGAGCAAAATTCAGGAAGACACCGAGCGGGACTTCTTCATGTCCGCAGCCGATGCGGTGAGCTATGGCCTAATTGATGAAGTGATCGATCGACCACAGCTTTCTGTCGTCAAATAATGAGTGACTTTGATATCGATATCGCACCAATGATTGATCATTCTCTGTTAGTGGCTACGGCTACCCCAGAGGACGTGAGTCGTTGGTGCGCCGAGGCCGAGCGCTATAACTTTGCAGCCGTCTGTATTCATCCTCGCTATGTGCGGTTGGCTGCGGAGTTACTAAACAACAAACGAGTCAAAGTCTGCACCGTGATTGGATTCCCCACCGGAGCCACCACTTCAGCAGTGAAGCTTTATGAGGCTCAAGAAGCAGTCGATAACGGCGCAGAAGAGCTAGATGTGGTGATTGACTTGGGCAGCTTAAAAGCCGGCAAGGTTGATGATGTACACAGAGACCTAGCCGCAATTTGCAACGAAACCGGCAAGACCGTCAAGGCCATTTTAGAAATGTCTTTGCTTACCCTCGAAGAGCAGAGAACTGCCGCTGAAATCTGTATGGATGCTGGTGCTAGCTACCTAAAGACCAGTACTGGTTGGAATGGTGGTGCCACGGTGGCAGATATTAAGTTGCTGGCTGAGCTATCTAAAGAACGAGTGGGAATCAAGGCTGCTGGTGGTATTAAGACTCATGCTGAAGCGATCGCCCTTGTCCGTGCCGGAGCCACCAGATTAGGCACCTCTCGGGGTGTAGCTTTGCTGAAAGACCGCGATCAGCCAGTTCGGAGCAAGGGCGATCGCGCTGCTGATGCCGATCGAGCCAGAGAAGAAGCCGATGACCAGTACTAGTAAGACCTATCAGGTCACGGGCATTAACTTGAAGGCTACGCCTTTTGGGGAAGCCGATCGACTAGTGACTATTTTGACCCCTCAACATGGCTTGCTGCGGGTGGTAGCTCCTGGTGCCCGTAAACCTAAATCTAGTCTCGGCGGTCGCAGTGGCATTTTTGTGGTGAATCAGCTTTTGCTGGCGCGGGGTAAGTCGATGGATCGAATTACTCAAGCCGAGACGCTGCATACTTATCGCACCCTGGCTTTCGATCTTTCCAAGCTGGCGATTAGTCAATATTGGGCAGAGATTGTTTTGGCACAGGCCATGACTGATCATCCGCAGTCTGACCTGTACGAAGTCTTTAACGTTCACCTTCGTCGCTTAGATGCTCTGACCGATGGTGATGCCTTGGGTCATCTCTGCCAGGGCATTTTTCATCTCTTGGCTTTGGGTGGTATTGCGCCTCAAGTACACAACTGCTGGGCAACCAGCCAACCGATCGTCCCAGTATTAGGTGATCCCCACTGGCGAATTGGTTTTAACATTGATCGAGGTGGCACTGTGAAGATTGATCAGGCGGTAGAGAGTACAGGCGGGCTATATTATTTAAATGCGATCGAAACTCATTTATTTCAGCAGTTATCCGCAGGGGAGCTAGATCCGACTGGGCTGCTACCAGAAGATTTAGCAGCGGCCTGGCTGCGCATTGAAGGAATTCTGCGGCGCTATATCAAACATCATTTAGGCTGTAATATTCGATCGGCTGCTCTGTTGTTTGTTGGGAACTAAGGCCAAAACCCCAGCGGCGATTAGATTTTAGCTCTAAGGCTGTACATCCCAACCGCTCTTTGGGAAGATGATAGCTAATAACATTGATAATTTTTATTTATTTGGCGATTTACTGCCATCACTGGTTGAATGCGATTATCTGAAGACCTAGAACCCAAAATACCAGCAGAATCTACACCGTTATCTACCGAGCTAACAACAGTGGAAAAAGCCATGGCAGAAGATTACACAGCATCTACTGCCTCCCCTGCTCCAGATTCTCCGCCTGAAGAAGCGCGGGGTATTTCTGCCGTTTTAAAAAACAAGAATTTTTTGGCTCTTTGGGGTGGCCAGGTTTTTTCGCAGTTGGCCGACAAAGTTTATTTAGTGTTGATGATTGCGATCATCGAAACGCAGTTTCAGACCAAAGGTCAAACCATCAGCGGCTGGGTCTCGGCGATTATGATGGCCAATACTATTCCAGCCATTTTATTTGGATCTTTTGCTGGAGTGTATGTCGATCGCTGGCGCAAAAAGCAGGTACTGGTAATAACTAACGTTTTACGTGGCTTGTTGGTGTTGGCGGTGCCAGTGCTGCTATGGATTGCCCATGGTCGGATTATTGCCCAGTTACCTTTGGGTTTTGAGCTGCTGATCTTGATTACTTTTACTGTCTCAACCCTCGGTCAATTTTTTGCCCCGGCAGAACAAGCAGTAATTTCTAACGTTGTAGAAAAGCCTGATCTGCTGTCGGCAAACTCTTTGTATACCACCACTACCATGGGTGCTTTAGTGGTGGGGTTTGCTGTGGGTGAACCGCTGTTAGGCTTTGCTGACAAAGTAGGCATGGGGTTTGGCTTAGGCTTAAATGTGGGCAAAGAGCTGCTGGTGGGCTTGAGCTATACCATTGCAGGAGTTTTATTATTGCTGCTGAAAACCAATGAGCAAAAGCGCGATGCCAATATTGAAGAACCGCACATTTTAGATGATCTAAAAGAAGGAATTCGCTATCTGCAAGAAAATCGATCGATTCGGGTGGCCTTGATTCAGTTGGTGACTTTGTATGCGGTGTTTGCTTCTATTACTATTTTGGCAATTCGGCTGGCCGAGATTTTGCCAGAAATTAAAGCTTCTCAGTTCGGCTTTTTGCTGGCCACTGGTGGTATTGGAATGGGTCTGGGTGCGGTAGTCTTGGGCTTCGCCCGCAAGTGGTTTACCCCAGCTAAGCTGGCCTTCTTTGGTTCGATCGGGATTGCAGTTGGCCTAGGTGGCATGGCGATTTCGACTCACAGTTTATGGCAGACTATCTTGTCGATCACGCTAATTGGGGTTTTCTGGGCAAATGTGGCGATTCCGATGCAGACGGTGGTGCAGTCCGAAACTCCCCCAGAAATGCGGGGTAAGGTGTTTGGTTTACAAAATAATGCCACTAATATTGCGTGCAGTTTGCCCTTGGCGCTGACCGGCATCGCCGAATCGGTATTTGGTGTATCTAGCGTGTTGTGGGGGTTAGCGCTGATTGTTACTCTGCTGACCTTGTATCTATATGGTTGGGGATCGGCCAAATCCGAGTAAGATGTCCTGAGCGTAGAAAATTACGCTGATCGTAATTTGAATGAGATTCGACAATGCATATTGCTTGGCTTGGTAAGAAAACGCCGTTTTGCGGCAATGTTACATATAGTCGGGAAATAACCAATGGCCTCAAACGGCGTGGCCATGAAATTAGTTTTATGCACTTTGGTGAAAACGATAGCCACGATGATGTGCCGCTGCCTTTTTTGTATAAGTCTCAGGTTTTTACGATTCCCACTGTGCGCGCCAAGCGGGTACTAGAAAAATCTTTAAAGCGGCGACGGCCAGATATTGTCCATGCTTCTTTAAGTCTTTCGCCTTTAGATTTTCTGTTGCCAGAGATTTGCCAAGAGCTTGATCTTCCATTAATTGCTACGTTTCATAATCCCTATGATGGCAAGCGGCGGAATCTGACTTCTGGAACACAGCTCTTGTCCTATCAGCTCTATGCACCATTTTTGGCTAAGTACGATCGAACAATTATTTTTTGCCAAGAACAGCGAGATTTGTTGATTAAGCTGGGCGTACCCGGTGATCGCATCGTGGTTATTCCTAATGGGGTCGATGAACAGAAGTATTCACCAGGTATTTCGGCAGTAAAGCAAGAGTTTGGAGCGGAGCAGCTCTATGTTTATCAGGGGCGGATTTCGACAGAAAAGAATGTGGAGTCGCTGCTGCGGGCTTGGAAGAAATCGGGGATGGGGGCGGATGGTCGCTGTAAGCTGTTGATTGTGGGTGATGGTAGTTTGAAGGTTTCTTTGGAGCCTTTTTATGATCGATCGGATGGCATTATTTGGTTAGGAGCTATTACCGATGACCAGCGCCGGATCGATATTTTGCGTGGTGCAGACGTGTTTATTTTGCCTTCTCTGGTGGAAGGTTTATCACTATCTTTACTAGAAGGAATGGGTTGTGGGTTGGCCTGTGTGGCTACCGATGCCGGTGCAGATGGAGAAGTTTTGGCTGGGGGAGCGGGGGTGGTGATTGATACTCAAGGGGTTTCTACCCAGTTGCGAACTATTTTGCCGCTGCTAAAAGAGCATCCCACTTGGCGAGCTACTCTAGGTCAGGCGGCACGCGATCGAGTGGTGCAAACTTATACTCTGGATGGAAACTTGACTCAGATTGAGCAGGTCTATCAAGAAATAGCTCGGACTAAAGTTGTTTCTAAAGTTGGGTAGTGCTATTTATAGGTATTCCAGGCATGAAGTTAATTTTGTTGCTCCCATTGATATTTATCAGTTTGCTGTTCTTAGGCGGAGAGCAGGCTATCTCTCAACCTCCTGCATCTACCCCAAAAAATCAACGTTTTGTCCAATGGTGTCGGCAAAAAAAATCTTTGCCCACAGCAACCAGAAAGACGATTGATGTTTTATTAGCAGCAGCAAATACTAAAAATTGTCAGACTGCTGACTTGAAGCTGCATAGTCTTACTAAGCTCGATATTAATTACTATGGCGATAAGATCAGCGATATTCGGCCTTTGGCTAGCCTGACTAAATTAACTCATCTATCGATCGAAGGTCAGGAGATCCGCGATTTAAGTCCGCTATCAGGATTGACTAATTTGATTAATCTTGATCTGACTAATAATCAAATTAGTGACATAAAGCCGTTGGCTAAAATGATCAATTTAACCAAACTTGCTCTTGGTGAAAATAAGATCGTGGACATTGCACCCTTGGCTAACTTAAGTAAGCTAACTCATCTCTCTCTTTGGGTTAATCAAATTAGCGACCTAACGCCCCTAGCTAATTTGACTCAATTGAATTATCTTTTGTTGGGAAGAAATAATATTGTAGATTTAAAACCATTGTTGAAACTGACTAACTTACAAAGTTTAGAACTCAATAGCAATCAAATCAGTAGTGTATCGCCTCTTGCTAATTTAACTAGCCTGTCTGGGCTATATTTAATTGATAATCAGATTGATGATATCCAGGATTTGTCTAGGCTCAGTAATCTTGAAACCCTTTACCTTAAAGGAAATCAAGTTGGTAATATTCAGTCGCTAGCAAGCTTAAAAAAACTAACTAGTCTTTGGTTAGATGATAATAGAAAAATAGAGAATATTCAACATCTAAGCGGTTTGAATAATCTGAATGATTTATCTCTTTCTGGGAATCAAATCAGTAATTTGCAGCCATTGTCTGGATTATTAAATCTCACCAGACTCTCATTAAATGAAAACAAAATCAGTGATTTAGAATCTTTGAGTAAACTGAAAAAGTTAGTTAGCGTTGAACTTAGTTACAATCAAATTAGTGATTTAAAGCCATTGGCTGGTTTAAGTAATTTAACTGGACTGACGCTGGATAATAACTTAGTTGTTGATGTCCAGCCTTTAGCTGGTTTAAGAAATTTGAATATTTTATATCTCAGTAATAATCAAATTGATGATATCCAGTCTTTGACTGATCTAAATAATCTATATTATGGACTATGGCTAGACGGGAATAATATTAAAAATAAAAAGTGTCCGTTGAAAGTCAGTACTATTTGTCGCTTTGAAAAATAAGTGCTGACCAAAATATTGATAGATCAGTGAGTTTCTTTAGTTTGCTCACTAATTACAGCACTCCAATTATCATCTTGAATTGTGGCCGCCAACTCTTGAGCTGCTGCTGAATCTTCTTGGTGTAAAGAGCTATCAGCCATTGCTTTGCGTAACTTTAGCTTCTTTTCGGCATAAATGGCCTGTTCGGCTGCACTCATAGCCGCTGCATCGCGCACTGTGCTAGCCCAGTCACTGCTGCCATCGCTATTTCCGGGTGGGGGGCTAGGTAATTCATTAATCCAGCGATCGCAGAGCTGCTCCATTTCTGCTCGCTTAGGAAATTTGAAAGGCTGCACCCGCACTAAAGCACAGACCTCTGCTCCATGGGCAGTGAGGTGGCTGCGCAAAGAGAGGCTGACATTGCGAGAATAGCCAATATATTGGGTTTGCTGGCTACTGTTGAGTACGGCATAGACCCCAGCAACTTTGGCATTTTGGGTGTTGCACCAATCTTCTGTGCTCATATTGGCATCAGCGGTAATTGAGGCAACTTCAGAAGCTGTCTCGGCGGCATGTTCGTCGGTGGAGCTATACAGAAAATCATGGAGGCCACGGTGCTCTTGGGGCACGTTTTGGTGTTCGATCGCCTCTGGTGCAAGAGAAGCGATCGCTGCGCTAGCGCTTTCAGAGCTAACTGCGTTCGCTAAAGGCGCAACTGGCGGATACGAGCCTGAAGCAGCTTCAGACCCGTGCGTGGCAGGTCGCGGAGCTATTGAATTGGAATCTTGGTTACTCATTGGGTTCCTCTCCACAAAAGCTCTCCCATTATCATCTAGATTGGCTGGATTCTGGCGCTCTTGAATTAAGCGAAGAAAGCAGGCTGATGACGAATAAGGTTTAAGAACTCTTCACGAGTTTTTTGGTCGTCTTGGAAAGCACCAACCATAGCACTAGTCACCGTCCAAGAACCGGGCTTCTGCACCCCGCGCATCACCATACACATGTGCGAAGCCTCCATGACTACTGCTACCCCGCGTGGTTCTAGCACCTCATTTAACGCCTCAGCCACCTGACGAGTTAAACGCTCTTGCACCTGTAACCGGCGAGAATACATTTCTACAATCCGCGCCAGCTTACTCAAACCCACCACCTTTTGGTTGGGGATATAAGCCACATGGGCACGACCCATAAATGGCAGCATGTGGTGTTCACAGAGACTAAAGAAGGTAATATCTCGCACCAGCACCATCTCATTGTGGCCTTCATCAAAAATTGCACCATTAATGATGTCATCTAACGACTGATTGTAGCCACTAGTCAAAAAGCGCATCGCTTCTGCTACCCGCTTTGGTGTCTTTAACAAACCTTCCCGATCGGGGTCTTCGCCTACGCCTTCAATGATGGTTTTTACTGCTCCCATCATGGCTTCTATATTTTCTTCAGCTTGCTTTACTTTTGCTGGTTCGCCAGTAGCGGTAGTGTTGCGATCGGGTCTTACTTTCGGTGTAGTCATGGAAAATAGATAAAAATTAGTAGTGAGATAGTCAGAGATTGGAACAGAGCATTAGCAGAGATTGTAGTGCTTAAAAAACACCTGCACTAGGCATAATGGTGAGTTCTTCCACACAGGCGATCGCCGGAGCGGTAGCTGCATAGAGTACTGCCGCCGCCACCGTATCAGCATCGAGCATGGCCGATCGATCGAAATCTGCATCAACACCATCGCGATCCCATAGAGCGGTGTTCACCGAACCAGGATACAGCGCAGTGACTCGAATACCATTGGCTCTTTCTTCGGCAGCTAGCGCTTTTGACAGCGCCACCAAACCAAATTTACTGACGCAATAAGCTCCCCAATTTGGGAAAGCCTGTTGACCAGCTACCGATATTAGGTTAACAATAGTTCCAGATTTTTGCTGGCGCAGATGGGGCAATGATCCTTGAATTACTTGCAACACGCTAGAAAGATTGAGATCGATAATTCGCTGCCAATCGTCGAGGGGTGTATCCATTAAGTGATTTGTGTAGGCCGTGCCTGCATTGTTCACCAAAATGTCTAAAGCACCCACTTCCTCAATAATTTTGGCAATACTGGAGCGCACTACCGCCAAATTACTAAGGTCTAGTTCATAGCTACGAGCCGAAACTCCCAGCTTAGTTGCTGCATCAGCTACAGGCTGTAGTCGATCAATTGATCGACCCAGCAATATTAGATCGATACCAGCTTGGGCAAAGCACAGAGCAACGGCTTTGCCAATGCCACTACTTGCGCCGGTAATTAACGCTGTTTTGTTCGTCATGAATGGGGGCAGACGAGGGCTATTGAAAATATCCCCGCTTACTCAATTGTTAAAATTTGTTAAGCCTAGTTATGATAACACGCCTAGTTAGTCTCTTCACCCAAGAACTTGCCCATTCGCCGGAATTTTTGATAGCGCAGCTCCTGTAATTCGCTGCTTTCCAGTTTTTCCAGATCTTGTAAGTTAGCAATTAAAGCTTCTCGTAAAATCTCAGCGGCCTTTACCGAATTGGCATGTGCACCGCCCCAAGGCTCCTGTAAAATGTCATCCAAAATTCCCAACCCTTGCAGATCTTGGGCGGTAATTCTGAGGGCTTCGGCAGCTTGGGGAGCTTTCTTGGCATCTTTCCACAAAATTGCAGCGCAAGCTTCCGGGGTGGCTACAGTATAGACCGAATGCTCTAGCATCAAGAGTCGATCGCCCACTCCAATACCTAAAGCACCACCAGAGCCACCTTCTCCAATAACCGTGCAAATAATCGGCACCGAAAGCATAAACATTTCCCGCAGATTATAGGCGATCGCCTCTCCCTGACCTAGTTCCTCGGCTTCCAAACCAGCCCAAGCACCAGGAGTATCAATAAAAGTCAAAATCGGCATATTAAACCGATCAGCATGTTCCATCAGCCGCATCGCCTTGCGATAACCGCTAGGGAAGGGCATCCCAAAGTTGCGTGCCACATTATCTTTGGTATCTCGGCCTTTTTGGTGCCCCAGCATCACTACCGGTCGTCCATTCAATCGAGCAATCCCACCGATGAGGGCTGGGTCGTCTTTGCCAGCTCGATCGCCATGGAGTTCTACCCATTCGTCGGAGATCGCCTGGATATAGTCCAGCGTACTTGGCCTGCGAGGATGACGGGCGAGCTGTAAGCGCTGGGAAGGCGAAAGATTGGTAAAAATTTCTTCCTGAAGCTGCACGTATTTAGTTTCCAACTGTTCGATTTGGCTAGAAACATCGACGTTATTTTCTTCAGCTAGCTCACGTATCTGCTGAATCCGCTGCTGGAGGTCAAACAACGGCTTTTCAAAATCTAAAAGTAAAGGCTTGCGATCGGCTACCATGGTGCGGGGGAAAACAGAAAGATTAATTTAGCCACTAATCAACGAGAGTAAAGGCCGAAAACCGTGTTTGAGGGAAGCTTGGCCAATTTGCTCCATCTTGTCTACGGTGATTTGATTCCGACCCCAAGAGAAATTAGTATGCCACTTTTCAAACTCTAAAATCATCGATTCGGCAAAACAAGCAAAGAGCTGGCGTGCAGGCACGTCCATATTTACAATGCTCATGATTTTCCAATCGATATCTAAGGAATGCTCCACGATACCGCCGTTCATTACATGAATATTGGGGTGAGATACTTTGCTGCCCAGGTTTTTAGGATATCCACCATCAATTAACAAGCAAGGCTGCTTCAATTTACTGGCTTCAATTTCCATGCCCTTGGGCATACTGGCCACCCATACCACCACGTCAGCCTCAGCTAAAGCCTCGGTCATTTCCATGATTTGGCCGCCGCCCAATTCTATTTGGAGGTTTTGCAGCCGTTCTTGGTTTCTGGCTACCAACAACAATTCAGACACATTGGTTTTGGCTTGCAGCCAACGACAGACCGCGCTGCCAATATCGCCAGTAGCTCCAATGACTGCCACTTTAGATTTGTGCAGATCAATGCCCAACTGTTTGGCACCCTGCTCTACCTGCTGGCAGATGATGTAGGCAGTATGAGTATTTCCGGTAGTAAAACGCTCGAAATCTAGCTCGACGTTGCGTACTTGACGATTTTTGCTCAGATCAAATTCTTCAAAAATAATCGAGGAAAATCCGCCTAAAGCCGTGATGTGAATTCCCTGCTTTTGGGCATGTGCCATGGCGTTAAGAATCTTGCGAATTGCAGCCTTAATGCGGCGGGTAGCCAGCATTTCGGGCAAAAAGCAAGATTCTACGTAATAGCCTTCGATCACTTGGCCAGTGGCGCTGGTGACAGTAATAGTATCGACGGTTTGAGGCGGGGCACTGCACCAAAAGTCTAGCCCCTGATCGGCATATTCTGGATACCCTAAGTCTTTGGCGACGGTTTTAGCGTGTTCTAAGCTAGTGAGATGACCGATGAGACCGAACATGGGCAATGTACTTTGTGAGTGGAGCGATAAAATTGGGGCACTAAGCTCCGACCAAGCCGTAAGCAGACATCCGCATGATTTCACCGGTACTAAAGCCAATGTTGCTGAGGGCTTCGCCGTAGGCAATCATAAAGTCTTCAATTAAGGCTTCTTTTTCCATGCCTAACACCTTGGCATCAGCAGCTACCTGGTTGAGCATTTTCCACACGATCGGCAGGTTTTGCTTGTTGGCTTCTTGCAGCTCGGCCTTGGCGGCAGCAAAATTGGCATTTAGCCACTGTTCGCCAAAGTTTAGATGTAGGTATTCGTCCTTTACTACACCTTCGGTGATCTTGCGAGCAAAAGCATCAGCTACTGGAATGTAGATGTTGTAAGCAGCAATAGCGAAGCATTCAATGATTAGAGATTGAATCAGTAAGCAGGTTACTGTCTTGTCAGCAGCAGCGGCCACCTGAAAATTCTGATGAAGAGGTGAGAAGAATTCTTTGGCGAAAGGAAGATCGGCTGTGACACTCAGGTTTCTAGCACAGGCTTCAAAGCCTTTTTTGTGTTTCAATTCCATCTTGGAAAGCTTAATCAGCTCTTCCTGGCTCTCGGGCAACATTCCAGACAACCTAACATAGTTGTCGTGAGCTTCATCTTCGCCCTCAATAACAATGGCGTTGATTCGACTGTATGCGTCTTTGTAAGCTTCACTATGAAAGTCAAGTTCTTCTGCGATGGTTGCCGTCTGCAACATGGGTGGTGTTTCTCCTTAGGCTGCTGTGATTTAATGCCGAGGTGTCGCGCTGGATGAAAAGTTCAGACTCCACAGTAGTCGCGGTGCGATCGGTAGTCTACTAAACTTAGCATTGTTTCGAGACATATCTTCATGATTTCGTTCCTACATATTATCAGATCAACGATACTGTGGGGTTAATGCCCCTTTTCTGCACAACGTTCTGCAAGTCCACCCATGCGTCAATCTAACAGCCCGCTGCTCTTGACTCTGCTGAGCATCGGTGCCGCCATTGTGTTGTTGCCAGTGGCGATTGTCCTAGTCACCTCTTTCACCACGGCTGAAACGGTCAATACTGGTTGGCATTGGCCACAGGTATGGACATTGGCTAACTATCGATCGGCTTGGGAACAGGGTCATTTCATCAGAGCCTTTGCCAATTCGGCGGGGGTGGCGCTGACTGTGACTGCTTTGCAAATTATGACCTCAGCTTTGGCGGGCTATGCTTTGGCACGGCTGAGTTTTCCTGGTCGTCAGACTTTGCTGCTATTTTTGATTGCTACGCTGGTGATTCCGTTTCAGGTGTTAGTGATTCCGATTTTTTTGGTGCTGAAGTGGGGACACCTGTTAAATACCTATGGGGCTTTGATTTTACCCAGTGCAGCTAACGGGTTTGGAATTTTGCTGTTGCGTCAACATTTCCTAACGATTCCCCCCGAATTAGAGGCAGCAGCGGCTTTGGATGGGGCGACTCGCTGGCAAATTTTGCAGAAGATTTTACTGCCGCTCTGCCGACCGGCTTTGACTGCGCTGTTTCTGTTTACTTTTATTGGGGAATGGAATGATTTGTTCAAGCCTCTAGTCTTTACAACCCGACCAGAACTGCGCACAGTGCAGCTTACTCTGACTGAGTTTCAGGAGCAATACACTAATAATTGGCCACTGTTGATGGCGGCGATCGCGATTGCGACGGCTCCGGTGGTGCTACTGTTTATAGTCGGTCAACGCCAGTTTGTGCGGGCGATCGCTGGCACTGGCATTAAAGGCTAAAGGATTTTTTAAAATGGCAGATTTTTTTCAGTTTGAAACCGATTTTGTAGATTCTTTGCGCTGTATTCCTATGCAGGTGCGCTATCGGCTAGATAATTGTGGGGTGAAGCTGAAGCTGCACCAGTGGAATTTGTTTACGTTAGCCGATCGAGCAGATCTGGTGGATTTTGATCCACAGACGGCGGTGGAGGTCGATCGATATCGGGCATTGCTGGTGAATTTGATCAAAGAGCGCAGTGGTGAAGAAGCAACTTTGTTAACCATCTCAACCGAGCCACCCTGGCTGAATAAAGCCGAGATCCCTACTGGGTTGGCCGAAAAAGCCAGTGCCGCCGACATAAATTTATCTTTGTTACAATGGCAAAAACTCACCACTCTCCAACGATTTGCTCTCATCAAGCTCAGCGGTGCTAGCCACGAACAAAACAATTTTTTGCCCGCCTTGAGAGAATTTAAGGTAATTTAAAGAGAATTTTTAAGTAAATTTAAGTTACTCTAACTTTTGTAAAGATAAAAATTGCGACTTTAGCAAATTTAAGTGGTGTTCAAACCTGGAGACTTTATGAAAAAACTAATTTTGTTGGCCACGTTATTTTTGCTCACGAGCTGTGATGCGATCACTGGTGCCAAGCCCAAGCCTTCGGCAACCTCTACGCCTCTGACCAGCGAATCCCCTGATCCGAATGCCCCGATCGCTGCTGGCACCCCAGGTGCTGAAACTCCTGGCCCCACTACTAATGGCCTGCCTGCTCCTTCACAGATGCCCGCTACTGTCACAGCAGGTAATTCGGTATTGCCCACTACTCCGTCAGCGGCGGGTAACGTCCCTTTAAATCCTGGACTCAATCAAGCTTCAGTTGGAGGAGTTCCTACACCTAATTCTGCCACAGACCAAACTAAGCCGGTAAAACCGGGCGCAAAACCTCCTCTGCCATCAGGGATCTTGTCAGACCCAAACTCCACTGCTGCCCTCAATGGTGCTCCGGGAAATGACATCAAGGAGAACAGCAAAGACCCCAAAGCCAAAAATGGCAAAGGAGTTAAAGGTACAAAAGGAGTAGATCAAGCTGTTGATCCATCTTTTGCTAGTGGGAATCCGAATGCAGTTCCTCCCAAGAAAGTAGTTTCGCCCCAGACGATCGCTGATGGTGGTATTGGTGTCGCAAAAGTAGGCATGACTTTGGTCGAATTAAAGAAAAACTTGAAAAACTCAGCGCGGTTTGAAACCCAAACCGACTTTGCCCCGGGATACAATGCTGTGGCCGTAAAACAACAGGGCAAGGTGCAATTCTATATTCCTTATCCTAAAAATCAAAAGGTTACTGGAAATGAACAAATCAAGTTTTTAGTCACCGATAATCCCCTTTACAAAACTGCGGAGGGTGTTTCTCCGGGAATGTCGATCAAAAAAGCCACTGATATTTATGGCGGTGCCCAACTAGCCTTTAATCCCAAGGCGAAGGTAGAAGAAATCGTGGCATTTGCTAATCAGCCCGGAGATCTGCGCTTTTTTAGTAGCGGTGCAGAAAGTAATGGTCGGGCTGGGATTTATCCGAAGAAAACTCCAGAGCAAGGCTTTGTTACCGACAAGTTCGGTGCAAGTGGAAAGATTAAGCGGATTACTGTGGTCTGTCCAGAAAGCGTTTGCGCATCCAATCAGCTCTAAAATTGGTTAATGAAAAAGCAGTCTATCCGTCAGCGATCGGCTGCTTTTGGTCAAGTCGGAATTCGAGTTAATAGTGAAAACACCCCGAAACCCACCAGTAAAAAGCCACTGGCTGGGGTAATCCATGCTGACCACTGGCGGAGACTGAGCAGATTTTTGATGCTGGCTGTAAAAGTCCCGGCGATTACTAATGGTGCCACGTAGCCAATCGTGTAGGCCAAAAGCAGCAAGGCTCCTAGCCCAATATTTTGAGTGCTGGCCACCCAGGCCAACAAGGTGGCTAACACCGGAGTACTGCAAGGTGAAGCTACCAAACCAAAGGTCAGACCCAGTAAATAAGCCCGCAATCCATCGGGCCAATCCTTGCCAATCCAACCCGTGCCACCCCAGTTAGGCAAGCGGATTTGGATGACTTCTAAAAGATTTAACCCCATGATGATGGCAATCAAACTGACAATAATCGGCAGTCCCCAGCCCACTTGGCCGTAGATTTTACCCAGAGTAGCTGCGGCTATCCCTAACCCAGCCAGAGTAGTGGCTAAACCCAGGCAAAAGAAAGTCGATCGAGTGACGGCCTGCCATCTACTCTGCTGATTTTGGCCACCAATATAGCCCACGGTAATCGGCAGCATGGAGAGGGTACAAGGAGTTAAGCTGGTCAATAGACCAGCCAAAAACACAAAGCCGATCGACAAAGGACTTACGTGAGTTAATTGATCACTAACTAGCCGATTAGCGAATTGTTCGAGATGATAGAGCTGAAGTGTAATCTGTTCTGGCATAATGCGGCAAAGTTAAGAGGTGAAATAGGGCTGTTCGGTAGAGTCGGGGTCATCTTTGGCGCGGGCAGAATCAAAGGGAACTACTTTTTCTTCGCTGCTTTCGCGGGAAACTCGAATGAGTAGCGCAGACATTACCAACGAAGCAATCAGTGAGCTACCGCCATAGCTAAACATTGGAAAGGGCAAACCAGTAGTAGGCAATGCGCCGGTGGCGACCCCGATATTTAAAATTGACTGCAACACAATAAAGGTCATGGCTCCCACCGCTATTAATCGGTGTACCATATTTTTCGCTCGATAAGCAATATTCAGGCTAATGGTGGCATAGGCAATAATCATCACAATCAGCACGATCGAGCCAGCATAACCAAATTCTTCGGCAAATACCGCAAAGATAAAATCAGTATCTTGAATGGGCAAGTATGCTAGTTTTTGCTGAGAAAAACCATAACCATTGCCCCACATTCCACCAGAACCCACGGCTAGTAAACTTTGGATTAACTGAAAACCATCACCCTGGGGGTCTGCCCAAGGATTCATAAACGACATCATCCGCTTGCGTTGATATTCTTTAAAAGCAATGCTCAATACAGCCACCATTACCCCAACGCCCGCCGTGCTGAGCAAATAGGGCATAGCGATTCCAGCGGTACAGGCAATCAGCCATAGAGTCATGCCACAAAGCGCAGTGGTACTGAGGTTCGGCTGAAGCAAGATTCCCAACAGCACCATCGCAAAAATTCCCAAGCCCAAGCCTTTGACCCGTATAGAGTGTTTTCGCCATTGACCAAATAACCAGGCAGCATGGAGCACCAAGAAAGGCTTAATAAGTTCGGAAGGCTGGATCTGAATCGGTCCAATTCCAATCCAGCGGCTGGCTCCTAAGGTTTCGCGCCCTAATCCGGGCAATTTGGTTGCCCAGACCATGGCGAGTATCACCCAAAGGAATCCTGGAGTAACATTGAGAATTTTTTTGAGCGGGGTTTTCACCAGCCAGCCAAAAACCGCTAGGCCAACCACCGTGTAAATTCCCTGCCGACTTATGTAATACAGTCCGTCGCCTTTTTCTTCGCGACCATGATAATAAGAGGCCGAAAATAGCACGATCGAACCAATGGTCAACCAAATAAAAGTTAGCCACCAAAGCATTTTGGCTGGCCCAGTCCATTCTGCACCGGTAGGGTTCAGCACGGGCATTAAGCCCCACAGTTTGGCTGCCAACTGTTTTTTGGGTTTTGGGGCTGTCCGCTTGGTCGATGATGGCATTAAAATTGCTCCTTGCGTCCGCGTAGTCTAGCAAATGTTTCTATAAAATTGTTACCGGCAACTGCCAATCCCACTGATAAAGAGACGGTAGGCACGTCCCAGCGTAAAAAAGGATTGGTCTGTCGCTCTAAACCAATAGTCGAGGGAATTGTTGGTTGGGAGTTAGATCGATCAATACCTGCTTTATGATATCGATTTTGTAGGTTAATGTTACATGGCTCAATGGTCAATGCAAATCGCAGGTTGTTCAAAGTATATTCGTGACTACACCACATTCTAGTGCTAGCGGGCAGTTGGCGTAGCCGATCGATTGACCCTAGCATCTGCGCCGGTGTGCCTTCAAATAATCGTCCACATCCACCACCAAAGATCGTATCGCCACAAAAAAGTTCACCGGGCTTATTATCTACTGAGGGAAAATAATAGGCAATGTGTCCGAGGGTGTGGCCGGGGATAAAAAATATTTGGGCAGTTTGGTCGGCAAAAGTTACTCGATCGCCTTCGTTAAGATATTTGTGTTGTTTGGGGATGCGCCCTCGATCATTGGCACCACCAGAGACAATGGCTTTGGGGTAAAGTCGCAGAAGGTCTTCGATGCCCCCAATATGATCACGGTGATGATGGGTGATCCAAATGTTAATTAGTTCTAGGTGATTTTTTCTCAGCCAAGCTGCAACTGGGGCGCTTTCTCCGGGGTCAAAAACAGTGGCCTGCTGTCGGGTTCGATCGACTAAGACAAAGGCATAATTATCTTTGAGAATGGGGATGGTAACTATTTCCAAAATTCAGCCGCTGCGCAAGCAAGATTATTATTCATCCTAAAGCATCCTGGTTCTTGTGCCGAAAATCATCATATTGATACTAGTGGTGGTGTGGTTTGTCGTCTGGATCTTTGGCAGGAAATGGATCTGGTGGTTTTGGGATATCGAAATTTTGTGATGCTCCACTAACTGGGTTGTCACTCAAAAGGAGCGTTGATAAACTCAGACGAGATAACGGCGAAATATCGCTGATTTTATTACTATTCAAGTAGAGTGTTAATAGGTTGAGATTAGCCAGTGGCCTAACATCACTGATTTGATTATTACTCAGAAGAAAATACCGTAGAGATTTCAGGTTCGATATTGGTGCTAAATTATCAATTCGATTATTTCTAAGATCTAGAACTATTAATGTATCTGATTTAGCTAAAGGCTGTAAATTACTAATTTGATTATTTCTGAGATCAATAATTTCGAGGTTCTTTAGACTAGTCAAAGATGTTACATTTCTGATCTCATTAGTCGCTAAATAAATTTCCTTAAGGCTTTTTAGCCCTGACAATGGCTCTAAATCAAAAATTTGATTTTTGCTCAGAAATAGATGCTCTAATCTATGGAAGCTGGCAAATGGTCGTAAATCACTGATTTTTTTGTCGTAAAGATTAAGTTTGGTTAATTGACTAAGTTTCAGATCAGCTTGCTGGCAGTCAGTGGTTCCGGCTTGTTGGAGCAGCACTTCGATCGTCTTACGAGTATTTAACAGCAAGGAATCTTTCTGGTCACACCATTGAGCAAAATTTTTAATTGGTTGAAGTGGGGTAGCATGAGCTGGTAAGGCGGATAGTGCAGCTAAGGTAAGAAGCATAAGTATTTGGCAGGCATTTTTCATTGGGTTCACGATGAATTTTGCTTAGTTTTTATCGATGATGGCTGCTGCTCAATCCCTATTGAGTTAGCTGAATAACCTATCTGCTAGCTCATTGTAGTTTAGATTTTTAAAATGCACCACATGTTTTATTAGGTGACAAATCAGCAATTCAAAGCCTAATAAACCAGCAGATTCAAACCTATCCACTCTAAAAGATTGCTTAACTGGTTTTTTGGACTTTACCCAAAAAACCAGGTAAAGTAGATATCAGATAGGTTACAAAAGTAATCTTGAAATTAAAGTCGGTTTAAACTCAAACCATCTAGCAACCGTGAACAGCCAACTTCAATGCGATCGGCTTGATCGAGACTTGATCGATCGGGGATATTCTAGCCTCAATCCAATCCAAAGAATTATTTTGAGCGGATCTCTGGCGGGCGAGTCCTATCCAGAAATCGCGGGTCAATCGGGCTATGCTGTGGAATACCTGCGAGAAGTTGGTGCACAGCTTTGGAAAGTGCTTTCACAGCTATTTGATAAAACCGTTACCAAGCGAAATATTCAACAAGTCCTGCAAGGTAAGACATTAGTCGTCACGACTCCAGAACCACAATATGTTTGGGATGAAGCGATCGATGTATCTGTTTTTTATGGCCGCACCCCAGAACTTCAGATGCTATCTCAATGGGTGATAATTGATCGATGCCGATCGATTTCTATTCAGGCAATTGGCGGGATGGGAAAAACATCGCTGGCCATGAAGCTGACACAGCAAATCGCTCCAGAATTTGAATTCGTGGTGTGGCGATCGCTGCGCAATGCTCCACCATTGACAGCGCTACTCACCGATTTGGTAATCCTATTTTCCCGGCAACGTGAGACTAATCTACCAACTGATTCATTGGCAATGCTCGATCATCTAATGTCCTACTTACGGCAAAGTCGCTGTTTATTGGTGTTGGATAACGTTGAGTCAATTTTGATGAGCGGGAGTTCGCATCAGTATTTAACGGGTTATGAAGGCTATGGAGAGTTATTTCGACAGGTAGCCGAAGGCACTCATCAAAGCTGCTTATTATCGACTAGTCGTGAGCAAATCTCGGAGATCTCTAGTTTTGCCGGTCATAGTCTGCCAGTGCGAATTTTAGCCCTGAATGGGCTACCGATTGAAGATGGGGTGAATGTGTTGGATGACAAGGGTTTATATATCACCATTGATCTCGCTCAAGATTTGATTGATCTCTACCATGGCAACCCACTAGCGCTAAAGATTGTCTCCACTTCAATTCTGGAGCTATTTGATGGTCAAGTCGAGGCATTTTTAAAGCAGGGGGTGGCGGTTTTTAATGGGATAAAAGTGTTGTTGGAGAAGCAATTCGATCGACTTTCTCCGATCGAAACTCAAGTGATGCACTGGCTAGCTATTCGCCGGGAATGGGTGTCGCTGAAGGATCTACAAGGTGATTTTTTTCCGGCAATTACTCTAGCTCAACTGCTAGAAGCGCTGGAGTATCTGCGGGGTCGATCGCTCATTGAGCAGAAAGCAGGGCGATTTACCCAGCAGCCGGTGGTGATGGAATATGCCACCGATCAATTACTAGCTACTGTTTGCAGAGAAATTAGTCAGCAGCATCCCCAAATTTTGTTGCAGTATGCGCTGATGCAGGCTCAAGTGCCAGAATATCTGCGAGATAGCCAGGTTAGAACAATTATCGCGCCCTTACTCAGGATGCTAGAGAGTAATTTAGGTGGACAAGGAATTGTGATTCACTATCTGCGGCAACTCCTCACTGCATTTTCTGGCAATGAGGCGATGGCAGCCAGCTATGGGGCGGGTAATTGCCTCAATTTACTCTGTCAATTACAAGCTGACCTACAAGGGTTAGATCTGTCCGGCCTACAGCTCAGACAAGCTGATTTGCGCAATGCCAACCTAGCCCAGGTTAATTTGACTGGCTGTAACCTCTCCACTGTGCTATTTGCCGATGTGATTGGTGATGCTTATAAAGTTTGCCTCAGCCCAGATGATCGGCTTTTGGCCAAGGGCGGCAGTGATGGCAAAATTGCAGTGTGGGAAGTTCAGAGCGGTCATTACCTGCTGAATATTCCAGCTCATGAGGGGAATGTGGTGGGCTTGGTCTTTACCCACGATAGTCAAGCTCTTATTAGTTCGAGTTTCGATCGCAAGATTGCAATTTGGGATGTGGCTAGTGGAGCCTGTTTGCGATCTTGGCAGTTGGCTACAACCACCTATCGAATTACCTTAAGCCACGATGGTACAATCTTGGCTACCAGCAGTAACAGTGGAGATGTGTTGCTTTGGGACATCGCTACAGGTAAACAGGTAGCCACATTATCAGGTCATAGTTTGACGGCGGTGGATGTGGCTTTTCATCCTAACGATCGGCTCCTGGCAAGCTGTAGTTTCGATGCTTCGATCAAAATTTGGGATTTAGAGACAGCGAAATGTCTCCAAACTCTCGTTGGTCACACGGGCATTATCACGGCGATCGATTTTAATGCCTTGGGCACTCATCTGGTGAGCAGTAGCTTTGATAAGTCGATTAAAATTTGGCAGGTTGATTCTGGTGAATGCCTACAAACCCTAGAACAACATTCCAATGCTGTGATTGATGTGGTATTTAGCCCTACTGGAGATCGGGTGATCAGCGCTAGCCATGATTTGACTGTCAAAATTTGGGATATGCTGCCATCTGGCCATTGGGAATGTACTCAGGTTTTACAGGGTCATGACAATACTATTTGGTCGATCGCCCTAAATTCTACCGGAGACATGTTGGTCAGTAGCGATCAAAGTGGTGTGCTGATGTTTTGGCAGTTGCCCACGGGACTTTGCCTTAAAACTTTCCGCAGTGTTTCTAAGGCCGTTAAGTCACTGGCCTTTCATCCCGATGCGGATTTGTTGGCCAGCAGTTACGAAGATCGCCATATTCGCCTGTAGGACTTGAAGACCGATCAATGCCTACAGAGTATTTCGGGTCATACCATGGCGGTTTCGCGGGTGGCATTTTCTCCTACCGCTCAGCTTTTGGTGAGTGGGGGAATGGATGGTGTCGTAAAGCTTTGGGATGTAGTTAATCAGGTGCGACTGCGAGAGCAGCCCCAAGTACTTGGTTCTAAGTCTGGTTTGGTGACAACGGTAGCTTTCCATCCTTCTGAAGCGATGGTCGCAGCCGGTGGTGTGGATAACGTGCGGATCTGGAATTATCAGCACGGGGAGTTATTGCTGACCCTGGATCGATCGGCTATTGGTGATCTGGCGTTTCATCCTACGGGGCAATATTTAGCGACAACCAGCCATGAACCAGCGATCGATATTTGGGATCTGCAAACTGGCGAATGTTGTCAGACTTTGATCGGTCATCAGAGTGAAAACTGGACGGTAGCTTACCATCCCCAGGGAGATCTGCTGGCTAGTGGTGGAGAGGATAATGAAGTCCGGTTGTGGCATCTTCCTAGTGGAGACTGTCGGGCGGTGCTCAAAGGACATTCGGCGGCAATTTCTTGTGTGGCCTTTAGTCCAGATGGTCTTTATTTGGTTAGCACTAGTAAGGATCGGACTGTGCGGGTTTGGGTGGTGGCTACGGGTGAATGTATCCGCACCTCAACTAACCATACGGATTTGGTGAATTTTGTGGTGTTTCATCCCGACCCCGATCGGCTGTTAATGGCTACTTGCAGTCATGATGAAACGATCCGCCTGTGGGATACAGATTTTTGGATTTGTGTGAAGGTGTTACGTCCACAGCGGATGTATGAGGGCATGAATATTACAGGTGTAACAGGGCTGACGACAGCGCAGTTGATGGCTTTGAGGGAGTTGGGAGCGATCGAATCGGGGGATGATCAGTCAGCGTAGTATATAGATTTCATAAGCAATACATACCGAATATCTTACTTTTTCTTACTGACATTACTGGTGAACAAACTTTAAAATTCCATTGTTAGTAAAAACCCAATAAATTTACAAAGGATAATAATCATTATGACAGAACTAAAAGTTAAGAATGACTCTCCTGAATCTTCGTAGTTCTCCCACAACTGCTAATAGTAGCAATATTATAGGGGCTTTGACATTAGCTCAAAAGCTATAGAAACCAATTAGATTCACTTAGGAGTAAGAAATTATGAAATTTGGCATTGATATAGGACATAACTGTCCTCCTGACACTGGTGCCACAGGAGTCAAGCAAGAAGATGTTTTGACAAAGGATGTAGGCACTCGGCTGATGGCCAAGTTATCGGCTGCCGGTCATAGTGTCATCAACTGTACTCCAAATACGGCTAGTACAGTGAATGATTCACTGCAAAAACGGGTAGACAAAGCCAATAATAATAACGTTGATGTCTTTGTTTCTATTCATTTCAATGCTTTTAACGGGACAGCTAATGGATCGGAGGTTTATGCTCTTAGTAGAACAGCAGCCGCGATCGGTCGATCGGTTTTAGATGAAATTGTTAGTTTAGGATTTGTCGATCAAGGTGTCGAAAAAGCTCCTTTCTTTGTGATTCGCAATACCTCCATGCCAGCCATTTTAATTGAGTGCTGCTTTGTGGACTCCCCATCTGATATGGGGCTATTTGATGCAAACAAGATGGCTGAAGCCATCAAGGATGGATTAATTGGCGATGTAAAAAGCTCTTCGCCCGCACAACCTGCTACTTTAGTGGTGACTACAAACACTGTCCTGAAGCCCTCTACTGAGCAATCAGCCAATTTACCGGCAGCATCTGTAGTAGCTATTGCACCAGGTAGTTATCCAGTGCTTAATGTACGTCGTGAGGAACGCCACTTTTGGGTCAAGTGGACAGATAACAGCCAAGCTGGTCGTGATGAGCATTTTGTCTTTGAGGATCACGCTAACATCCAATAGTAAAGCGATTTTACAGGAGTGATAGTCCAAGCTGATTTAGTTGGAATTGGATGGTAAGGTTTTCACCTTCACCAACAATGGTACATAAAGTTCAATAAAACAAGTACAGGAGAATTATCATGTCTAATACTGTTCGGGACGCGATCAATGAGATGATCAATGACGGAGCTGCTGATACAAGCAAGGTTGTAGCTCTGAGTCGGCAAATTATAGCTCAAACCAATACGCTGTTTGGCAGCATTCTGTTCAACTTCGAAAGTCTTGCTAATGGTACAAAACTTGTTATTCCCAAATCTGGAAGCATGAATCCATTTTTGCAAGCTGGTGCAAGGGATTCCCTGCGACAAGTGCTGAATGATCACCCCAACCGTACCATGAAAATCAATTCAGCCTACCGCACCGTGGCACAACAACATGTCTTATATCAACTCTATAAGCTTACTGATGGAAGACTTGTAGGTTTAGCTGCTCGACCAGGACGGAGTAATCATGAAGATGGACTAGCTTTGGATATTGAGGAATGGCAAGAATGGCAAAGTGATTTAACAAATGATAATTGGAGTTGGCAAGGATCCGACGACGAGGTGCATTACTCCTATGAAATCGGTAATAATGCCATGGGTGATTTGGGGGTTCAGGCTTTTCAATCGCTATGGAACAAGTTCAACCCTCAAGACCAAATTGATGTAGATGGCGATTTTGGTCCTCAGACTGCTGCCCGGATGGACAAATGTCCAGTTGAGGGTTTCTCCCAACAAATCTTTCGCAAGGGTGATAACAGTCCGGCGATCGCTAAAATTCGACAAGCTCTTATCAATGCTGGTGCTAATATTCCGGTGAGCAATGTTTTTGATGATCCTATGCTGAATGCAGTGAAGGACTTTCAGAAACAACAAGGATTATCACCTGACGGTGTAGTTGGTTCAAAAACCCTAAGAGAATTAGATGTGAAATTGGGTTGATTTTTCGACACTAGACCAGGTGCTTTGTGTCTTACAGAGCATCTGGTTTCAATCATAATATTTATTAAAAAATTAAATTTTGTTGGAGGTCAAACAACCATGACTAATAAGAAGTACCCCTTTGACTTTAACACGATGAAATTCCAAGGGACTCCGTTGCAGCAGGCAGGTGGCTTGTTGCGGACGATTAAAATGCTTGGCGATATAGAGGATGCCCCAAGGGTAATCCCAGCAACTTTAACAAGGTTGCTATCTAACGTCGAACAACTGGGGTTTACTAAGGATCAGCTACGCAAACTATTGAATAGCAAGGGTGTTGATGCCAAGAATATTGGTGGCTCATTAGATAAATCAGTATGCAGAGCTAATAACAATGATGAGGATGCAGGATTTGCTGATTACTTTGTTATTCATGATACGAGCTATCTATTAGACAATGGGGAAACCTTTGCTCCGGAATTTATCAATACTAGTAAGTGGTTAAAAAATTGGTTAGAGAACAATAGTGGAGATACCCATATTTTCATTACCCGCAATGGCCGCTCTAAAACTCAAAATGACTACACAACACCTTTTCGAGCCACCAGGTTTGAAATGGAAAACATAGGGTCAGAAGGAGATGAAATCCATAAAGGTCGTTTTCTACACCATGAGCTAATTCAGCCTCGCCTACCTGCTAGGGGAGTAGCCGATGCCCAAGCGCCAGTACCCGGCTTTACCCCAGAGCAATATACCCTTTTGGCTCTGTGCTATTTATCAGCCAGCTTGCGTCGAGGTCAGTGGTTAATTCCGGTGCTCCATGGGGTGCTGGATTTAGAATTTGGAGATCACGATGACCCCCAGAACTTTGATCTGAATGCCTGGGACACGACGATCGACCAGCTCCTAAAAGCCATGGCAAATCCATCTACCAGTAACGCTACTTTAAAGTCAAAACTGTTTAAAAACGATCCAACATTGCAGAAAGTGGCGCGGAGAGAATTACTCTTGGTAGCTACAGGGGGAATGGTATCGGGCATCGACTTAGTGCAAGACGCTTTAAATCTTTTGGGGGCAACTAACCCGGACTTACTAATTGCGGTGGGTAGTAACCGAGGTTCTTTTGGGCCACGGACTAAAGCCGCTATTGTAGCTTTCCAAAAATTGCAGAGCATTACCCTAGATGGGAAGGTGGGTGCTCAAACGATTTTGAAGCTGGATGCCTTATTGCCAACTTCCTAGCCAGTCAGTTTTCAGATAATGTCATTGAGTTATCGATCGAAAAGGCTTGTCACAGGTTTTTTCTTTCGATGCTCTTTGAATAAACTCAACACAATAATTAAGAGATTATAAACATGAAACGCAAGCGTTTTGGATGGGCAGTCCTGCTATCGATGTGTTTGTATTTATACATAAACTTAACTACATCACTGCCGACTAATGTTGTGCCGATGCTGCTTCGCGGAAACTTCGTGAACGCTCAAAGCCCCACAGTCCAGCCAACTGTAGTCAAAACTCCCAGTAGCACTCCGATAGGCCGTTCAGTACCAGCAGTTAGCGCTACTCCTAGCCCAGCCCCGAAGAACGTTGATAGTGCTCTACCCAAATCCGATAACAATATTGACAGTAAAACTGTCTCAGACCGAAAAGCAAGCCAATTAACACCCGCAAAAATCATCGAGATTTACAAGATAAATGACAACGAAAATAATAAAAGCAACAGAATTCATGAGGCAGCCATTAATGACACAATTGCTGTGGACGTTGCCGAATTTCAAAAGCATTATGATGAATTATGCCCTAGTGGCAATTCCAGTACGACCAATTGTGAGCAGCAGATTTTTTTGGAACTCAATGGACGCAAATTTCTTGGTACCAAATCCGAGTCGATTTCTCAGCCCGATAAGAGTGGGTCTGCTACTATCAAGTTTCATCTCCTCTATCAAAATGACAAAGACAATAATAACACTGAAGCATGGGCTGACTTGCTGGGTAATCCTCAGCTTGGTTCATTTTGGAGTCGCTCAACTAAGATACGCATCATTTCAGTAAATAATGGAGCCTTAATTGCCGCACCACCAAGTGATGGAAGCACTCCTGAGTTTAAGGTCGTTCGACTTAATGCCAGCTATGTTGTGTCGTGGATTGTCGGATTAGCAGTTGTTTTATCTGCTCTGCGAATCAGCTTTGGCAAAAACATCTCCAGTCTTATTCGTGAAGATAATCCTCAAAGACCTGCACCTTTTAGTCTGAGTCGATGTCAAATGCTTTGGTGGTTTATTTGTATTATTTTTTCTTATGTTTTTATCTATATGGTTACAGGCAACAAAGAATCTCTGAATACCAGCACCGGAATTTTAATGGGGATTGGTACATCAACTACGTTATCTGCCATATTCATTGATAAACCCAATCCAGCTCCTCTCACTAACCCAGTTACTCCCACTGATCCAACTCCTCCCACTAATCCAGCTCCCTTCCCTTTATCAAAAGGACTTCTGACGGATGTACTCAGCAGTACAAAAGGCTCTGGGCCAAAGCTTCTGCGGCTACAGTTAGTAATTTGGACATTCATTATGACTGTAGGGTTCATTGTTCATGTCTGGAATCGGTTGGAAATGCCCCAACTCTCAGAATCTCTTTTGCTTTTACAAGGAATAGCATCAGGAGGGTATATTGTTGGCAAAACAATGGAAAATATAGCGGTTTCAGCTCGAATGAAGTCCATTAAATGAATAAAGCAGGTAATTTTTATACAGTAAGCTCCATAGAGTCATGACCGTAGCAATCATGTGTGAACCAACTGCGAATATCTTGAGTAGAAATTTGTTCATAAGC
>JANYHM010000096.1 GCA_025359065.1 Synechococcales cyanobacterium GL140_1_metabinner_5_sub
CGGTATTCTTGGTGGCGCACTGCTCTGTGCGATTCACGGTGCTACCGTAGAAAACACTTTGTTTGAAGACAGCGAAAACCCCAACACTTTCCGGGCGTTTGAACCTACTCAAGCTGAAGAAACCTACTCGATGGTTACTGCTAACCGTTTCTGGTCGCAGATTTTTGGAATTGCTTTCTCCAACAAGCGTTGGCTGCACTTCTTTATGCTGTTTGTGCCTGTAACTGGTCTGTGGATGAGTTCTGTGGGTATCGTTGGTTTGGCTTTAAACCTGCGGGCTTACGATTTCACTTCTCAAGAGTTACGTGCTGCTGAAGACCCCGAGTTTGAGACTTTCTACACCAAGAACATCTTGTTGAACGAAGGTATCCGCGCTTGGATGGCTCCTCAAGATCAGCCTCATGAGCAGTTTGCTTTCCCTGAAGAAGTTCTACCTCGCGGTAATGCTTTGTAAGGATCTGCTGCTTACGGCGATCGACCTGAAATCGTAAGAAACCATCTAGATCGCCGTAACACTCTTTGCCGTAACACTGTGTAAAGAAGCTTTAAAACTCCGAAAGATAAGGTTACAATAACGTTACCTTTTGCGCTGGCTCAGTAATGAGCTGGGAAACAGTCTAGAAGCTGCTATGCATATTTTGGTGGTCTAGTTAACTAGTGCCACTACCTAAACGACTCCTAATATTTACCTTTTAAGAGGCTCTCGAATAGTGGAAACACCCTTTAATACTTCCATGGTAATGGGTGGTCGTGACCAAGAATCCAGCGGTTACGCTTGGTGGTCTGGAAACGCCCGCTTAATTAACCTTTCTGGCAAACTGCTGGGCGCACACGTCGCTCACGCTGGTTTGATTGTTTTCTGGGCAGGGGCTATGACCCTGTTTGAAGTGGCTCACTTCATTCCCGAAAAACCCATGTACGAGCAAGGTTTAATCTTGCTACCTCACTTGGCTAGCCAAGGTTGGGGTGTTGGTCCTGGCGGCGAAGTGATCGATATTTTTCCTTACTTCGTAGTTGGTGTACTGCACTTAATTTCTTCGGCAGTCCTAGGTGTGGGCGGTTTGTACCACGCACTTCGCGGGCCTGACACCTTAGAAGAGTATTCTTCTTTCTTCGGCTACGACTGGCGCGACAAAGACAAAATGACCAGCATTTTGGGCTTCCACCTGTGTATTTTGGGTGTGGGCGCTTTGTTGTTGGTGATTAAAGCCATGTTCGTTGGTGGTTTGTACGATACTTGGGCACCGGGTGGTGGTGATGTACGTTTGGTTACTAACCCCACAATTAACCCTGTCATCATTTTTGGCTATCTGCTCAAGGCTCCTTTTGGTGGCGAAGGCTGGATTATCAGCGTCAATAACCTCGAAGATATCGTTGGTGGCCACATTTGGGTGGGCTTCATCTGTATCGCTGGTGGTGTATGGCACATTTTGACCAAGCCTTTCGGCTGGGCGCGTCGCGCTCTGATCTGGTCTGGTGAAGCTTATCTTTCCTACAGCTTAGGCGCTCTATCTTTGATGGGCTTCGTCGCTTCGATCATGGTTTGGTATAACAACACAGCTTATCCTAGCGAGTTCTTTGGCCCTACTGGTCCTGAAGCTTCTCAGGCTCAAGCTTTGACTTTCTTGGTACGTGACCAAAGGCTGGGTGCAAACATTGCAACTGCTCAAGGTCCTACTGGTTTGGGTAAATACCTAATGCGTTCTCCTTCGGGCGAAATCATTTTTGGTGGTGAAACCATGCGTTTCTGGGATTTCCAAGGACCTTGGTTAGAGCCACTTCGTGGTCCTAACGGTTTGGATTTAAACAAAGTTAAGAACGATATTCAGCCTTGGCAAGCTCGTAGAGCCGCAGAATACATGACTCACGCTCCTTTGGGTTCTTTGAACTCGGTGGGTGGAGTTATTACTGAAAGCAACGCTTTCAACTATGTATCTCCAAGAGCCTGGTTGGCGACTTCTCACTTTGTGTTTGCGTTCTTCCTGTTTGTGGGTCACTTGTGGCACGCCGGTCGGGCAAGAGCTGCTGTTGCTGGATTCCAGAACGGTATCGATCGCGAAACTGAAGCTGTACTTTCTATGAACGATCTAGATTAATTTTTAGTTAGACAAACAACAAAAAGCAGGAGTGTTAAATCTCCTGCTTTTTTAATGGGAATTTTGTAATTTAGCGCTGATCGATCGACTTATAAGCTAAGCCGTGTTCACCGGTATAGATCTGGGTAGGCCGGAAAATTCGGTTTTCATCGAGCTGTTCACGCCAATGTGCCAACCAGCCTGCTACCCGAGCGATCGCAAACACTGGGGTAAACAGGTCATCGGGAATCCCTAACTTGCGGTAGACCAAGCCAGAATAGAAGTCTACGTTGGGGTAAATGCCCTTCTGACCGTAATATTCTTCTACGACTTTTTCTAGCTCGACAGCAATATCAAAGTATTTGTCATGGCCAAATTTAGCGAATAGCTCTACCGCTAACTCCTGCAAAAGAATGGCGCGGGGGTCTTTGACTTTATAGACCCGGTGGCCAAAACCGACGATTTTTTTCTTTTCGGCCACGCATTTTTCTACATAGGGGCGCACTTGATCGATCGTGCCAATTTCGGCCAGCATCAACATTACGTCTTCGTTGGCTCCGCCATGTAATGGCCCAGCTAATGTACCCACTGCCGAAGCGATGACGGCATAGGGATCAGTGAGGGTCGATGCTGTGACCATGGCCGAAAAAGTGGAGGCGTTGATGGTGTGTTCGGCATGAAGAATTAGGCAAACATCTAATACTCTGGCTGATAATGGATCGGGTTCTTTTTCGGTGAGCATATACAAGAAGTTAGCGGCATAACCCAGGTCGTCGCGGGGTAAGACAGGATCGTTGCCTTTGCGCATGAGTTGGAAAGCAGCGGCCATGGTAGGAATTTTGGCCAGTAAGCGGGTGACTGCTTCCCAAATATAGGTTGGATCGGTGAGGGCGCGCCGCGAATAAAATAAGCCCAAGGCGGCGGCGGAGGCTTGGAGGGCATCCATGGGGTGGCCAGTTTCGGGGAAGCATTTCATCATGTCTTTGATGCGATACTTAATCCGCCGATGGGAGCAAATTTCGTTTTCAAATTCGGCTAGCTCGGCAGCGCTGGGTAGTTTGCCCCAAATCAGCAGATAGGAGGTTTCCACAAAGTTACTCTGACGGGCCAGTGCGTCGATCGGGATGCCGCGATATTCTAATATTCCTTCTTGGCCGTTGACGTAGCTAATGCTCGATTTGGCGACAGGTACGCCTTCTAGTCCAGGTTTGTAATCTTCAGCAGCCATTCTTTTTTCCTCGGGATCACATCCTTGCTTTCTTTGCCCCTCATGCCTAAGCATTGCTGGCATTCTGGACATTTTACCAGATCTACCGTCCGGCCTTGATTGCACTGAATTTTTATGTTTTTGATACTGCTAGCTTGCTCTGGATGGCTGGGTAATCTAATAAAGACCGAAGCGTCGATCAGTCATTATATAGAGCCTTCCAGTGGTAAAAGATTCTCGCCTTATTTCTATTCAGCAAAAACGTTGGCAAGATCTGGTTGCTGGCATCGTGATTAGTTTTGAGGTCTTGTGCTGTCTGGTGTTTATGGCTACCAAAAGTCACTTTGTGCTTTCTGTGGGCGTGGGTGGTGTGATCGGGTTTGCACTGCTGTGTTTTAATCGGCAGTTTCGCGAAAAATATTTAGGATATCAAGGCGATAGCAGCCAGCCAGTTGCTAGCCCAGCAAAATTTAACAGCGCTCAAATAGAACAGTCTTTGCTGCTATGGACAATGGTGGTGTTGCTGGCTGTCACAGCTTTTATTGGTTTAGATCTTGCTACTCATACAGCATTTAGCTTCTTGGCTATTCCTTTTAGCATTGCAGGCAGCCTCTGGAGCTATCGTCGTCGTCATTTAAGTACACATCCTGTGACTTACTTGGTTTCAGCACTGGCTGTTACTTTGATTCTTGCCTGTCTGGGCAGTGCTTTTTGGGGACAGACGATCGAAAAAGCCAAGAATTTTTTAGGATCCGATCGAGATCTGGTATTGCCCCTAGCCGCCAGTTTTTTGTTGGTTGCGGTGCAGGTGGCATATATGTGGTCGCTTTGTTATTCACGCAAGTTGGCGAGCAGCGTAATTATTAGCGCCATGTTGATGATGATTACTGTTTTAATCGGCAACAACTTTGGTTTTTTGTTAGTGCTGGTGCTGTTTGTCGGTTTGCTTGTGCCCACTTTAATGTTGTTCTATCGATCGGCAATTAACCTCCAACCGATCGGACTTTCGATCGTCCCTCGTCCTCGCCAGCTCACAGAGAAATATAT
Source organism: Synechococcales cyanobacterium GL140_1_metabinner_5_sub (assembly GCA_025359065.1). Taxonomy (GTDB): domain Bacteria; phylum Cyanobacteriota; class Cyanobacteriia; order Cyanobacteriales; family Chamaesiphonaceae; genus JAAFHZ01. The sequence continues at coordinate 4,330 of JANYHM010000096.1, forward strand.
CCCCTGGAGATACCTGAGCAAAATTGCTGCTGCCTCAGTGATCTGTGGCTGTGTTTTGTCTTTGTTTGCACCACAACTACGTCTACCAGATATTTCTTGGGATGTGCCGGGGATAGATGAAGTAGTAAAATATCTACCAATTCAAACAGATCCCAACCTCCCAGATTCTGTCCTTAAGGATTTGCCAGCCAAGGAAGGCCGGGGATCTGCTGGTCAGGGTAATACTCGCGCTGTAAATGGTGGTAGCCAGAACTGGGGCAACTCAGGACAAGGTTCTGAAACAGATGATGATGCTGGGGTTGTAGATGAAAAAGCTGCTCTTCAGGCAATTCGGAATATTTTGGCCACTGCCGATCGACCTTTGAAAACCAGCGCCGAACGCAAAGCCTATATCAAAAAATATTTGCAAGAACATATCCAGTCTTCTGATTGTGGCCCCAATAATCGCTATTGTTTCAATAGCTCACGCGATAACTTTCAACCCGATCGATTGAAAGATTCATATCCAACCGGCTTGGCTCGCTGGAATCCAACCGCACAAATTCCCCTACGCCCTTACTATCTCGCTCAGCAACAAACTCCACCGCTGCTGTGGCAGCTCACAGACCCCTGCCCTGTGGATCAACAAGATTGCTATAAAAATCGAGTTTTTCAGGCAAATAAACAAGAATCTATTCGGACTCGTAATCGGTTAATGCGATCAATTGGAAGTATCGATTCAACTACAAAGAATCTAGGTTCTGAATTCTCTGGGAATTCTAGCGGACAGCAAGGCTCTCAATGGTCTGGGATTCCTGGGAATTCTGGCGGACAGCAAGGCTCGGAATTCTCCAGAAATTCTAGCGGACAACAAGGTTCTCAAGACTCTGGAATTCCGGGGAGTAGTGCTAATAACCAGAGCACCGATCGAAGTTCTAGCCCTGATGGACAAAGAGACCGTCAAAATTCATCAGATGCGAATAGCCAGAATGGTCTTCAGCAGAATGAACCGGCTAAAAAAAATTCTCCCAACTCCCTCGATCGAGGACAAAAAACCAAAAATAAAAACAATCCCCATGATGATCACAGCACTAATCAAAACCCAGATCAAGCAAACCCCCTACCAGAAAATAACTCAGGTAAAAAAAATCAGCGCCCAAAAATACCGCCAATTAATTTAGAGCAATTAACAAATCTGTTGCGGATTGTCGCAGCTATTTTAATACTGGTGGCTGGAGTTATTTGGTACTTGTGGTTACAGAGTCGCCAAGAAAAAATTGTCAAACAAAAAGAGCGCAAATTTAATCAGTTACCCATGATCGAGCGGATTTATTGGCTAATGCTCAAAGAGCTACGCACCAGCGGCAGCATTAAACATAGCAACGAAACCGAGTGGGAATTTGCTTTGTCTAAAACGCAACAGCTTAATACTACTGAATCAAAACATCCGAGTCTGTTAGGCAAATTAATTATCGAAATTTCTGCTGATTACGTTGCTTGGCGCTATGGTAAGAAAAAACCTAACGATAGCAGCCTCAATCATAAATTTGAGCGTTTCTTAGAGTTACACCGCGAGTTCTGTGCTGCCGAACAAGCTAAACGGAAAGCAGCATCCAGTATGATCTCCCAGGCCAAAAAACATCTAGTGCTGTAAAGTTAACTGTGAAAAGCTGCTTTCGCTATATCATTGAGTTTCTTATGTTATCAAAAACCCGCATTTCGATAGCTCCACTTGCGCCAATGGCGATCGGAATTTTTATTTTGCTGGCGATCGCCGTTGGCGCAATCTTTAAATCGATCGATCCGAATTTTTCCTCGGTGCAAGCGGCTGGCACCAAGCAGGCTAAGCTTCAGGCTCTCGTTCCCCTCTACATCTACCCGCAAATCATTGATGGTCGCAGTAACTGGTCGCCCTTGGTCGAAGCTGCCCGCAAAATTCCGGTAGTGGCAATTATTAATCCTAACAGTGGTCCCGGCGGCAAGCCCAACTCAGACTATGCTCAAGGATTAAAAATATTACAGCAAGGCGGAGTCAAAACCATTGGCTATGTAGCTACTAACTATGGCAAAAGACCGATCGAGCAAGTCAAAGCAGATGTTGATTTATACCATGCCCACTTCAACGTCCAAGGAATCTTTTTAGACGAAGGTGCTAGCAGTCCACAGCAACTGAATTATTACGGCGAAATTTATCGCTATATTAAAAGCAAAAAGCGGCTTCAACAGGTCATTGTGAATCCCGGCACACATCTTGACGAAGCTTATTTTAGTAAACCAGTAACTGATCAAGCGGTAATTTTTGAAAACTTTGGCAAGGAGTGGCCAAAGTACGAAACCAGTCCTTACGTCAACAAGTACGATCGCCAACGCTTTGCCCTGATGCTGCACGGGGTGATCGATCGGGCAAAGATGCAAAGCTACATTGAGCTGGCTGTCAAGCGGAATATTGGCTATGTGTACATTACCAACGATGCTGATAGTAACCCCTGGGATAGCTTACCCAGCTATTGGTCAGCAGAAGTTGAGGCAATTCGTAATCAGAATTCAATGGGACGCTAAAAACGTACTAATCCACCAATCATACCGGCCACTAGACCGAATCCTAACCAGACATTTTCCCGGAACATATTGCCGTAGCTGGTCGGCGATAAATTGGGATGGCGCAGTCTTCTGTATTGGTTGAACCAAACACCAGCACCACAGGCCAAAGAAATCCAAAACACAACATTTAAATTCAGTGCCCGACCAGCAAAAGCCAACAAAACAAAAGTTAGTAAGTAGCAAACACCCACGGCTAGAGGAACCTGTTTGCCAAAAAACAGAGCGCTAGAATTCACCCCAATCCGACTGTCATCAGCTCGATCGGGCATGGCATAGACAGTATCAAAGCCCAAAGTCCAAAACACCGTTGCTCCCCATAGCTCCCAGGTCGCTAGTTCCAACCTTGGCTCTACCATCGACCAGCTTATGAGTACCGCAAAACCCCAGGCGATCGACAGCACTAACTGCGGCACCGGAAATACTCTTTTAGCCGCAGGATATAGCAAAATTACTGGGACGGCGGCTAGACATAGCCAAAAAGTAGCCAAGTTTAAATATCTAGCCAAGATAGCAGCGCAAATCAACGAGAAAATTAATACTCCGATTCCCACTTTCACTGACAAGGCACGAGCAGCCAAAGGGCGATTTTTAGTGCGTTCTACCTGGGGGTCGATGTTCCTGTCCCACAAATCGTTCACCACGCAGCCAGCAGCACTAGTGGCCAATGTGCCTAAGATAATAATTGCCAGCAGCGGCAGCTTAAATTCTCCGGTGCGGCCAGTGGCCAAACAGAAGCCCCACAGGGCAGGAATCATTAAAATCAAGCGCCCAGTGGGTTTGTCCCAGCGCAGTAAACGGACGATCGAGAGCCAAGTAGGCGGAACAGAAGAGGTCATGAAAAGATTTCAGCGGTTTTACAAATCTTAACCGAATTTGTGAAATTTCCCATCCTAGCCAGCAACTCCAAATTCACAGACTACGCTTGTTGCCGCCTGCGATTTTATCCCAAGGGAAAATTAAATAATTTCTGCATTGATGCCATCACTTCGTCCGTGTCAGCTTCCCCCAAATGACCGATCTGCCTGACAATTATGGAGTAATCGAGAGTAAACAACTTCATGCGAACGATCGATTCAGCTTTCAATCCAGCCAGTGACAAATCGGTAATACTCATATCCAACGCCCAAGGTTGATGAGTCGCCGTGGTAATCATTGCCATCACGCCCTTGTGCATTCGGATATTAAACGTTTCGGCATTCGAGAGCATTAGTGCCGGTCTACGCTTAGTTGTACCACTATCTGTAAATGGAAACGGGACGACGACAACAACGTCAAACTGATTATAAGTCTTGATAGGCGGATTCATCTGCTGTGGACTCCCATTCAGTCATCAATGAAGAAATACTCACTAAATATTCTGGATCAGAAAAATCAACTGATCGATTTTTAGCAGCATCCCGATCAATAGGCTGGCGATCTTGCACCTGACTATCTAAAATAATTACTTCTACCGATCGACCGACGGGCAACGGTAATCCTGATTCGATCACCAAACCACGTTCGGTGACGATCGCATCAACTTTATAAGCATTCATCGATCTGATTCCTGAGTATCTGTACTTTTGATTTTAGCTTGAATTGAGTAGTTTGCACCTGACCCCAACTCCAGCCCTTTAAGAAATTAATGGCTTCAAAAGAGTCTCCGAAATCAGAGCTTTGGCCGAACAGGCTTTGGGCAAAAAGTTCAATCAACAAAAGTTCCATGATTTTATTCTCAACCGAGAGTTATTGCCACCATCGCTGTTAGAAAAAGCGGTAGTGGAGTCATTCATTAAATCTAGTTAGGGGCTAGCAGTGCTCTGAACGCTGGCAGATCAAAGAAGTTTAAAGTGTAGGCGTGAGCGATCGCCATTAAAATGCTCAACAAGGTCAGTACCAAAGAGCCGATCGCTAAACCAAGTTGCTCCAGACCTTCTGGCCGACAGGGTACAATTCCCGGTACTTTGCTAATTAAATAGCCTCCAATAAAGCCGCCAAAGTGCCCCCAGTTATCAACTTGGGGTGTGATTACTCCAATTACAAACATCACGATCGCCAACATCCAAGCTTCTTGTTTCACGGCACTATCCTTCGTCGTTTGTCCATAGGCAACTACAGCTCCCAATAGCCCAAAGATACCTCCCGAGGCACCAATGGCAGTAGCAGCACCGTGGAGAGAAGCAGGTAAAAACTCTCCAGCTAAACTGCTCGCTAAAAAACCACTAATAATGGCAATGGTATAGATAATCACCAATCTTCCCGCCCCAAAAGCTGCTGCTACTTGCAAAGCTAACGTATTTAACCAGGCCATATTAAAGGCAATATGTAGTAAGCCCCCATGCAGCCAGCCTGCACTTAATACTGTCCACCAACACCCTCGATCGAATACTGGCAAAGATCCACTAGCCCCAAATAGCCAAATGCTCCTAATGCTGGGCGATAACAAGTTAAATATTCCATTATTTTTGATGTGTTCCAGATCTGCTAACAGCGTGGCTAGGTATAAAGTCACGCAGCCCCAAATGATGATTTTTGTAAAACCAAAATCTACCCCTAATCCTCTTACCGCGCGAGAATAGCCCCATAAACTTGGATTTTTACGGCTACAGCCTGGACAGATCGGGTCACTGACTGAAATTAGCTGTCTACAGGAGATACAAGCACAAGTGCCACTAGTTTGTCGTTTGAACATGTTGATAGTATTTGGGTTTTGGTTATTCATAGTAATTTATTGTTTGTTAGGATCAAAAGTTTAACTCCGATATCTTTAGCTGCAAAAAGCGATCGAGCGGCAAATACATCCAAGAAACTCCCGGCTGTTGGGGGCTAGAACTGGTCTTCTGAAAACCTAATGCTACTGCCATTTCTTCGTAGCTAGGGTGAATAATTAAAGTATAGAGATCACAAAGATTCGGAAAATCTTTTTGCATTTGCTGTAACGTAGACTGAGCATCCTGCAAAAACAATGGTCGATACTTTGTCACATGACTGGGTTCAATGATCCAACTGCGTACAAATAATGAAACACAATTTAAATCGCCAGGAGTTGCCAGTTCAAAAGGATCTACATCCATCATGCTACTAAAATGCAGCCCCTGAGTGGGTGAGCCAAAAAACTTAGGATCAGAAGTGCTAGCAGTAGGATATAGCAAGCAAAAACCTACCGGGTTCAAATTATCACTGCGCCGCAGCACTCGCATTCCCACTGGGTATTGACGAGACCATTGCCGCAGAAGCTGGGCAATCCGCTGTGGAATTGCGGCTGAATTGCGATTCATCCAGTTATAGTTACTAGCTAGCAAGTTGGCCACAGTAATCGCATCACAGCGTGGATCAAACTCAGATATTTCTAATTCTACGGTTGTTTCGATCGCCTTCACCACCGGCAACAATGGCTGAATAGTAATCCGGGTGGTGTTGCCATCAAACTGCTTGTTGATTAAGCCCAACGCCGCCAATTTATCTAACATCATGCCTGCCGCTCGATCGCTGCCCTGATCTCGATCGTGATAAAAGATTTCGGCGGCTTCTCGATGAGTACAGCTTATAGCCGCAGTCGGTACAGTTAATTCTGTTAATGGCGGCTGCAAACGAGGCTGCTGGGTTAAAAGTTCTTTCACCAATAAATAAATCCACAGTCGCACCCAGCATTCTGCCCGCACTCTAGTCACACCGACTAGGCCGATTGCTTGGGTAATTAATTGTTCTTGCTGTTTCTGAGGCAACCAGACAGAAATTTGCTCAGCGTTCATTTAATAAGCTTAAAAAAGAATAAGTCCATTTTACTTCACCTTGCTTCACCCCCCTTCACCTTGCTGCTGATCGCTAGACATTCCTTGGTATCGCTCATTGTGGCTACATCGGAACCACTGCCACAATGCAAATATCAACTACTTACAGATTCCAATATGAACACTCAACACAACAACTCCACTCATTCCAACGCCTGGATTGCTCAAACCTGGTTATCTTTCACCATCTCTTTAGCAGCCACTCTCGGTGGCATCGTTTATCTGCCAGTAGATGGCTGGGTCAAAGGATATTTGGGCATGGGCATGTTGTTTTCGGTCGGCTCCACCATTAATTTATCCAAAACCACCCGCGATCTTGCTGAATCCAGGAGGATTATTAGCCGCATTGATGAAGCCAAACTAGAAAAATTCTTAGCCGAAAACGATCCATTTAACAAATAATTTCACTCTTTACCTTCTTTCTATTAACCCTACAACCCCAATAATTACCATGAAACTAGCTACTGACCTCGCCGGTTCTTTCACTGCTAACCCTAACTACTTGCAAATTCGTGCCCGCATTAATTTTTTGATTGATCGATACCTATCAATCCCAACTCTTAGCGGTCACATTGCCGACTTACCCAGCCAGTTTACTAACCCTCACCAGCGCCCCTGGGAGCCGATCGATTGGCAGGCTATTTCGCCCGATCAAATCATCGGTGTTGATCCAGAAATGTTTGCCATGATTGTCGCCGGAGCCACCGAAATCGAAGCACCAATTCGGCAATATTCTCAAGAAAGCTGGGGCTATATGCAGGCTCTGCATCCTCAGATGGCCTACTTTATGGGCGGTGAACAGCACCCCGATGGTTCGTTGAAAAAAGCCGGGATTTGGGAAAAAGAAGAGCGTCAGCACGCACCAGCTTTTAGCAAAATTTATTATCATTTGACAGGCTCAAAGATTCAACCCAAGCCAAATACGGTGTTAGGCTATCAGCCTAGTGACGACACGATGGCAGATCTGTATCAGCACACTGTGAGCAGAATTAGTACAGAGTGGGGCGCTGTATCGGTATATCTATGGTTAATGGCACATTCTACCGGAGCCTTGCAGCAGGCGATCGCCCAGCCATTACAAGATGAAGTAAATCATTTGTCCAAGTTTTGGGGCTTCAGCCGCTGGGCGTTTCCAACCCCTTTCTGGCAGCAGTGTAATGATGTTAGTAAATATCTATTCGACATAATTCGCCATCAAAAGCAAGAGCGTACTCATGGCCAAGACTTGATACAGAAATCGATCGCTGCTGATGAGTTAGTGCATGGAATTGAAGTAATCTTCGTGTTTACACGAATCATAGTGCGGTTTCGGGAGTGGCAACCAGAACTGAGCAATAGCTTTTTGCATCATCTGTTAGGTTCTGAGCTAGCTCTGGCAGCGTGATCAGTATACACCTCAAAGGCTAGAATTTTTCTAGCCTCTAAATTAGCCGTTAATTTATGAGCAAATCACCGCTATTATGTGTTGATGCCACGGCTGACCGGCTCATCATTGATTGGAAAAAATATCATGGAATCTGCATTTAATCGGTTTCCCCCTCGACTACAAGATGCGATCGTCTCCCGCGTGGGCTGGTCATCATTGCGACCAGTCCAAGAACTCGCCAGCCACGCCCTGCTCGACGGCAACAACGCCATCATCCTAGCTCCCACCGCAGGCGGCAAAACCGAAGCCTCAATGTTTCCCGTCATCGCCCAGCTCCTAGACCCCGAGCCTCATGGAGTCGGAGCCATCTATATTGCTCCGATCAAAGCTTTACTAAATAACCAATCTGATCGACTAGGACTCTATACCGAAATGGTTGGCCTGCGCAGATTCCTTTGGCACGGTGACATCAAAGCAGGCAGCAAAAAATCTTTCATCAACGACCCTGCCGCGCTGCTAATGACCACCCCAGAATCATTAGAAGTAATGCTGCTCTCGGCTAAAGTAGACTGTTCCATAATTTTCAAAGACCTGCGCGCAGTAGTCATCGACGAAGTTCACGCCATTGCCGGAACCGATCGAGGTGCCCACCTAATTTCTGTCATCGAACGTCTCGCCAAATTTAGCTCCCACGATATCCAACGCATTGGACTCAGCGCCACAGTCGGCAACCCCACTGATATTCTCACCTGGCTACAGGGCACCTCCAAAAGACCAAGCTGCGTAGTAGATCCACCTAAAGTCGCCAGCAAAAAAGACCTGCGGGTATGTATGCACGACAACTCTGACTCGATCGCTATAGATGCCGGAGCGATCGCCGCTGGCAAAAAAAGCCTATTTTTCTGTCAAAGCCGCGCCCTCTCCGAAGAAATCGCCAAACGCATCGCCAACCAAGGCACCGACGTATTTGTTCACCATAGCTCTGTTTCTGCTGAAGAGCGCAGCCACGCCGAATCACGCTTTCAGGAAGGTCGTAATACCTGTATTGTCTGCACCTCTACTTTGGAACTGGGAATTGACGTAGGTGATTTAGATAACGTTCTGCAAGCCAATTCTCCTTCCACCGTTTCATCGTTTTTGCAGCGTCTTGGTCGCACGGGTCGCCGGGGCGGCAACGCTAACACCACCTTTTTTGTCCAAGACAGCGAAACATTACTGCAAGCTACTGCAATCATTGAATTAGCTCGCCAGGGCTGGGTGGAATCGGTGCCAGTGCAAAATCGTACCTGGACAGTCTTGGTACATCAACTCTTAGCTTTGACGCTACAATTTCAGGCGATCGAACCAGAACGCTGCTGGGAGCAACTATCGATAGTGCCAGACTTTGCTGGCATTAGTCGCACCGAATTTGACCTACTGATTAATCACATGTTAGCTAACGGCTTTTTGTTTATGACTGGTGGTCAGCTCTCCATGGGCACCAAAGCCGAAAAAACCTTTGGTCACAAAAACTTTATGGAGCTATACGCCGTCTTTAGTAGCCCCCAGCTCTATCAGGTTCAAACTACTGGAGGATACACGATCGGCTCCTTAGAACAAGCTTTTGTCGATCGGTTAGTCCCAGACATCACCTCTTTTTTGTTGGGTGGTCGATCTTGGGTCGTAAATGTAGTTGATAACGATAAGCGAGTAGTCCAAGTCAGCGGCGCACCGGTCGGTAAAAAACCGAGCTGGGGCGGCTTTATTCCAGAACTACTCAGCTTTGAACTCTGCCAAATGATGGCAGAAATCCTTCAGTCCGATAAATCGATGCCCTTTTTAGACCCAGCCGGTCAAGCGGCTTTATCTGAATATCGATCGACCCTTGGCCAACAGATCTCTGGCTTCCCAGCGATCGAGTGGGATACCGATGGCAACGCTACTTGGTGGACTTTTGCCGGTGGCCGAATTAATCACACTCTCAAATATGGCATTCAGGGCAAACACGATTGGCAGGTGCGAGTAGATAACTTTAAGCTGCGGATTGAAGGAGATAGCTTGGGTGTGGGTACTTTGAGCAAGACCATCGATCGGGTTCTCTCCAAACAGTTCTGGCAAGAAAAAACCACTCGTAACTATTTAATGAATAACATGCCCAATTATCGATTTAGCAAATTCCAGCAGGTATTGCCTGATGAATATGCTTTTGAGGTGGTTCAGAGTTATTTATTGGACATTGAAGGGATTGGTAAACTGCGCAATTGATTGCTGCTAGCGATTAAAGACTTGCCAAGCAAAATACCAGGAGTTTCAATGTATCTGTAGCTAAGCTTGGCAACCCAGAAACTGCCAAGCACAGCTAGCATGAACGATAGAATCAACAAAATATGTGGCTCAATCACTCCCTCTAAATTCATCTTTAATCCTGGAACCAGATACCACACAAACCCAAAATGGAATATGTACATCGAATAAGAAACTTTGCCGATTTCTTCTAAGATTTTGTTGGAGTATTTTAGCTCTTTGAAAATATTCAATAAAATCATAAAAGATATCCCAGCACATACTGTAACAGCCACTAAGACACAGGGCTGTTTGTCATCAAATGATTCTTCAACAAACAATGTTAGTCCAGCAAAAAGAATTGCCTGGACAACAATTGGCACTTGCAAAGCATGATTATATTGATGATAAAAAAATACAGTCATTCCCATCAAAAACACCGGGAGCTGATTAACTAAATTTCTATAAATAAATGGGTCGCTAATTAGCTCTGCTGATAAGAACTTTTCAATTGCTATCTGAGTGGTGATATTGAGAATTATGGAGGCAATAATTAGCCCGTATAGAGGTGGCATTCCCCATTTACCATGCGCCCAAGAAAATAGTCGGAAGAGCATCGGAAACAAAGCATAAAAAGCCATCTCAGCACCGATCGACCAACCACCGGGCACAATATTATTGTTAGCAAATGGCACAAAGCCATGAATGAAAAAAATATTAGCTAAAACATTAATGAAATCATAGTGAGGGGTTACATTGATAATTTTTAAAATGTTGTTAACAGGATCGCTCAAGAAGTACCAACAAATTGCAAAATAGTAAAGTGGAGCAATCCTAAAAAGCCTCCGAATAAAAAATGATCTTAATTGATTTTTATCATTTGTTCTTTTGGTCTGGGACAAACATAGCGTGTAAGCCGAAGCTACAAAGAAAAGCTGTACACCAATTTGCCCATATTCACTAATAGACTTGACCTGTGCAGATAATCCGTTAACGGTTTGACTATTATGAACAAAAATCACCATTAAAATTGCAATGGCGCGTAAAACATCGATATATTCTAATTTTTCAGTAGCGCTAGAATTTTCATTATTCGATATATCTTGTGCTAGTGTTATCAATTTATTTTAGGGTTTAATAGTATTGATTGGAAGGCTTGCGAAACAAGCCTGATGTTTAAAGAATTCCTAAGGTGGATCTAAAGGTTCACAGAATCGATCGATCCCCATATTATCTATATATAGCAATACGGGCACCGCCAAAACATTGGGACAGATTTTACTAGTTTGCAGCAAATGTAATGCCGTAGCCCAATTGCCATTAATTAAATCTACTCGCAAGCTATCTTGACAGATCACCGCTCGACATTTCTTAGCCAATGCTGGCAGCCAATCGCTATTATTCAATTCTGGCTGCTGACCGGCTCGAATCGCCAAACTCATTGCAGCATCCTCTAGATCGCCCTCACAGTCAGAGATTGTCTCTAGTGCAATCAAGGCATCAGGATATTCTAAAAGCTGTGCCCTTAAACGAGCAATTTCGGCAAAGCTGACAATCATAGTAATTTAGTAGTGGCTAAGAAGATTTTTGTTTGGAAGCAGCAACCAAATCCCGCAGTAAATCAGCCAACAGATTAGCACTGTTTAACACGCCCATCTGGGAAGTGTTGTGTGACATGTCACTTAATCGCTGTGGCGATCGCAGTAAATTGGATACCTCTTCAGCCAAAAAGCCAGCAGTGAGCTTTTCTTGGCGGAACACCAATGCTGCACCAGTTTCGGCCATGCACTTGGCGTTAATGTACTGATGATCTTCGGCGGCATAGGGGTATGGAATCAGTATCGAAGGCAACCGACAAACCATAAGTTCAGTCAAAGTAGCTGCACCCGATCGACTGATAATTAGGGTAGCTCGCTGTAACAGCCCCGCCATATTATCGCAAAAAGCCAAGGATATGTAGTTGGGATGCTTGAGGCTCCCAGAAGCCGGATCCTTATCTCCGGTTAAATGCACAACAAACGCTCCGGTTGCTAGCCAAGCCGAAGCACTGTCGCGCACCAGGTTATTGAGAGCAACCGCCCCCTGAGAACCACCGGCAATCACAACTAAAGGCACATCTGGGGGAATGGGCAAATCTAGCTTTTGACGCTGCAAGAATTGCTGCCGCACCGGCGTACCCATATAAATGGTACGAGCTTTTTTTAAATATTGGGCAGCACTACTAAACCCCAGCGCTACTTTGGTACAGAAAGGACTCAGATAACGAGTGACTTTACCAGGCAAAGCATTAGATTCATGTAAAACTACCGGTATGCCTAGACTGTAGGCTGCTAAAATTGCCGGAGCCGAAATATAGCCACCAGTACTAAACACCCCATCAAACTTGCCTTTTTTTAAAATTTTTCTGGTAGTAAAAACACTAGCCACCAGCAATCGCACAGTATTTAGGTTCTTAGAAATAGATTTACCTTGGAAGCCTCGTACCGAAATCAAGTGCATGGGGTATTGTTTAGGAACCAGAGTAGTTTCCAGTCGATCGGGCACGCCGAGCCACTCGATTTCGAAGTCTGTGAGCTTTTCTGCCACAGCCACCGCTGGAAAAAGATGCCCACCAGTACCACTGGCGGCAATCAGAAGCTTGCCCGAACCCTGAGTCACGTTGTTATTTTCCTAGATTTCCTAAAGATATTGCGCCAGTTAGCCTAGTACCTGCGATAATTAAAGCATTATTCCGACTAGATTAATGCTATCGGCTGTTCAAATATTTGGAGAATCGGCAATGGCTGCATTGAAGCTTGTTTCGTCTTTTTTTGCCGATAATGTATTGACTGGCTTAATATTGAGTTTATCGATCGGTTCTCTGACTCCCACTTACGCCGCAACATCACTGCCCCCGGCCAACATTACGGAGCTAATTAATAAAATTGACCAAGCTGCCAATAGTCGCCAGCTACCAGCACTGCTAGAGAATTTTTCAGCCAGTTACACCGTTGATGGCATGAGCCGCAGCCTTTGGCAGCAGCAGGTTGGCAGCTTTTGGCAACGCTATTCCAACTTGCGTTACACCACCACCATCCAAAACTGGAAGCAAGATGCTGCTGGAGTGTCGATCGACATCACCACTCAAATTGATGGAGCTGGCACAGCAGATGGCAAGCAAAATAAATTAACAGCCAAAATTCAAGCTCGTCAGTACATTGTGAATGGCAAAGTTACTCAGCAGCAAATTTTAAATGAGCAAGTCCTCTCCAGTACTGGGCTAAAACCGCCCACCGTAGATATGGTAGTTCCTGATAAATTGCGCCCCAGCGAAGATTACAACGTGGATGTAATTGTGCAGGAACCGTTAAACGATGATTTAATGATGGGAGCCTTGAGTGAGCAGCCGGTAAGTACTGGCCGCTATGGCAAAGCCACGCCTTACAAACTAGAATTGCTGTCCACTGGTGGACTGTTTAAGAACGCTAAGGCACCCAGCAAAGCTGGAGATTACTGGCTATCGGCAGTGTTTGTGCGTCCCGATGGTACTACCACCGTCACTCGCCGGATTCATGTACGGAGAACCTAGTGAGTCGCTTAGTTGGACAAACTGTGCTGGTTTCGGGGGCTAGCAGCGGTATTGGTGCCGCCTGTGCCGAGCTGTTAGCACCTTTGGGAGTGCGGTTAATTCTGTTGGCAAGGCGCGCAGCTAAGTTGCAGATAGTCGCTGTTCGCTGTGTGGCAGCAGGCGCAGATCTAAATAATTTGCTGTTAATCGAATGGGATGTACGTCAGCCTTTTAGTTTAGAACAGCTTCCAGCAGGGTGGCGATCGATTGATATTTTGATCAATAATGCTGGACTCAGTCGAGGTTTAACGCAGCTACCCGCTGGAGAAGTGGCAGACTGGGAAGAGATGATCGACACTAATATTAAAGGTCTGCTGTACCTAACCAGAGCTATTACCCCCGGCATGATTGAGCGGGGACTTGGCCATGTGGTGAATTTAGGATCGATCGCCGGTCGCCAAACATATCCGGCAGGCAATGTTTACTGTGCTACCAAGGCTGCTGTGCGAGCAATTTCTGAGGGTTTAAAGATCGATTTATTGGGCACGCCAGTAAGAGTGACCAATATTGATCCCGGTCTAGTTGAAACCGAGTTTAGTGCGGTACGCTTCCATGGAGACTGGGAAAAAGCCGATCGGGTTTATGAGGGTCTTACACCCCTGACCGGGATGGATGTCGCCGAGACTATTTTGTTTGCTCTGACTCGCCCCGCCCATGTAAATATCAGCGATGTTTTATTGATGCCTACAGCGCAGGCCACGGCTACTTTAGTCGATCGCCGAAGGCGCGAGTGAAGCTATCGCCGAAGGCGCGAGTGAAGCTATCGCCAGAGGCGCGAGTGAAGCTATCGCCAGATTTCCCAGTAGCTTTCTATACGGTGGCTAGTTCTTCATCAGTTTCTGCGCTATCTGTGGCTTCATCATCACCCATGCAAAGCTGTAACAAAGCGACGATCGCATCAACTGAAGATTCTTTTTCGTTGGCATTCACCATAATTACTGGTGGCTGTGGTACGCCGGGTAAGTAACCCAAAGCTAAAGTGATATTTTCTAGTGACCAGGCACCAGAGCAGTCGCTGTGTGTCACCCCAATTAACATGGGAATTGTCGCCCGTTGATTCATAAAGTTCAAAATACGCCGAGCATGGTGAAACTCACTCGGACGATGGGCCGCAACTAGCAAAATATAGGCGTGCGCCTTGTTAATTAAAATATCCCACATAAAATCGAAGCGCGATTGACCAGGAGTGCCGTAGATATGCAAAGACATATCGGGGCCAAAAGACAGAGTACCAAAATCCATCGAAACAGTGGTGTTTTGCTTCATCTGACCAACTTCGTCAGTGGCTTTGCGATCGGTATCTACTACCTCAATTTCACTGATTGATCGAACAAAAGTACTTTTACCAGCGCCTACGCAGCCAGTAATTACCAAACGCATAATTTCCATAGTTTTTTACTTCTGCTTTTTCAAAAAGCCCACTAAATTGTTCAAGAAAGAATTAGACACCTTGGGCTTGGCGCTGACCGCAATAGCACTGCTGGCACTAATAGCGCTACTGGCACTAATTGAATTAGCCAAAGCCGGAGATTTTTTCAGACTTTGTTCTAGAGAGGGAGAATCTAGGGCGATTTCTTTGAGTAAACTAACGGCTGTTAAACGAAAAGCAATTTCTTGAGCTTTTCGCACCGAGATACCGATTTCTGTAGCTATCTCACCAATACTATGCTTACCATCAGATGCAGTAAACATTTGGGTTTCTTGGGTGTCTAACTTATATTCTGGCAGTGCTTCTTGCAGCCTTTGCACACCAAATTCGGGTGCTGGTAACTTGCGTTCTAAATAAGTCCAATCTTTTAAGGATCTCATTCCTAATAAGCTAACTTCCACCGCAGTAACGCTCATGCCAGTCATTTCTGGTTTGATATTTGCTACCGATGCTCGATCGTCGAAGTGAAACTTGGCGTTTTGTAGTTTAAATAAAGAACAAACTGCTTGCAGTACCTGAGCATGAAATAAAATACGGAGTTGTTCTACATCGACTAAATTGATCGACTTAAGGTGTAAACCCAACGGTGCCGTTAGAGTTTTAGATTGCACCCGGAGATTAGCAGAAGTTTCTGCGCCCACCCAGTTGCGTTTTTCTAACATAGAAATTAGTCCAAAAGAACTAAGGTCTTTGGCGTGAGCTACTACTCGACCATTTTGAAACCAAGTATATTCATTAACACCAGCAATATTTTCTGCTGGGTTTGGTTCGATGCTGATTGAAAGTAGGCCAGTCTTACTGCCTTGCTGAATAAATTGTAATATTTCAGCCAAAGAATAATCTGCTAAATATCCGGTGAGCGCCATTGTGTTTCCTACGAGCTAATTCCGACCCATATCCTATAAAAATTTAGTGAAACTGGGTTCTATTTTCTTAGAACCCAGCTAAAAACTAATTCAAAGCAGCTTTCAATTCGCTAACAGCTTTTTTAATGTCGAGCATCAACAAACCTTGCTTAGCTCCTTGGCTGGCCAATACCAACAAAACTGCTTCTTCGCCGCAGCCCATCAAAATACCGTAGCCGTTGTTGCCTTCTACCAAAATCCGATCGACTTCGCCGCGCGCCAACTCTTTACCAATACGTTCGCCCAAAGAGAGCATTGCTGCCGACATTGCCGAAGTACGTTCTTCGTCCATACCGCTAGGTAGAGTAGAGGCCAATGGCAAGCCATCAGGAGATACCAAAGCAGCACCCTGAATATCGGCAGTGCTCGCTACGAAGTTCTGTAAAATTGCACCAATTGCTTTAGACATGATTGTTTATTCCTATTTTGTTTAGTGAGATGTGTGTGTGAAATTTAGGACTAGTCCATTTTGGTGAATTCAAAAACGTCGTGAGTACCACCACGCAATACTGATTCAGTGTGGATGCCACGTAGTTTTTGGCCAGTAACTTCTTCTAATGCGCCCCAAATTGCGCCCATCGAGAAAGTACATTTGCGCGGAGAACCAATTTCTTCGCCAGCAGAACAAATTGTTTCGGAGCACAATACTTTGATCATGTTGCCTTCTTCAACAATTGTGTCAACGGCAGTTAGGCGAGTACCATTTTGGCCAACAGCTTCGTTGAGCAATACAGCAATTTTAGCTAGATCGTTACTAGCGCCCGAAAGACCCAAAGACTTTGCCAAAGCTTTACCGCGAGCACGACCAGCAGCGATCAAAGAGATAGCAGTGGTTTTTTCGCCTAATGCATCTTCCATGCCCGTGATGACAGATTTAAAGCAAACAATGCTGCTATAGTCGCCCAGGTTAGTGCGGGTCAGAATAGCCATGTTTTTATCCTCATTTAAGATTGAATAATATGTGTTTGAGAGCAAAATCTTTGAGTAAGACAATAGGTTTTGAATTGCTGTTAGATAGCCCCGACGTATTTATAGTTCCCGATCAGAGCCATCGAGTAACATTCTTGTAGCAAGAAATTTTTTATTTACCCGCCATAGCATGAATAATGTTGCTAACCGGATCCGTATAACTACTAAGGTTGACAAGAATTGAATTTTATTAAAGAAAATTTTGTTTTTGTGTTTAAGAATACAGAATTATTGTCGAAATCATAAATGTTCTTTGTTTTTTAGTCTTCTAAATCTTGATCATTGATATCAAGATCATCATTGAGACTAGATGTAAACTCAGTTAAGTCTTGATTTTGACTACGACGGGAAGGGCGACGGAATTGTTTGGCAGCTAGACGTGGCTCTAAAGTAGCCGCAGTACCTGATTGGTGTCGTTGTTTCCACTGGTTTTCGGGTTGGCGCTGCTGAGCTTGCTGCTGTTCCCACTGTTGAGCAATCAGCAAAAAATTGCGATAGTGTTCATAGCGTTCCCAAGTACGATCGAGGCCACAGCCCGGTTCATCTTCATGACGACAGTCTGAAAATTGACAGTTAACATGCTGATTGCGCAGTTCGGGAAAATAGCTCGCCAGTTCGATCGGGGTACAAGTTAAATCTGGCTGATTAAACCCTGGAGTATCGGCAATTAATCCCCCATTTGGTAACTCAAATAACTCCACATGACGGGTCGTATGGCGACCCCGATTTAATTTTCCCGAGACAGCCGCCACTCGTAAATGTAGATCGGGAATCAAAGCGGCGATTAAGCTCGATTTACCCACTCCAGAATGTCCGGCTAACACCGTAATTTGATTTTGAAGCTGCTGACGCAGCATTTCCATGCCATCGTTGGTATGAGTACTCACTAACAATGGTGGATAACCCCAAGCCGCTAATCGATCGACCCAAACCTGCTGTTCTGCTACCGAAATCAGATCACTCTTGTTTAAACAGAGCTGTACATTGACCCCTACACCTTCAGCTTTGACTAAAAATTTACTGAGAGTCAAAGGCTCGATCTCTGGTTCAGCCAAGGCAAAGACCAGTAAGACCGCATCCACATTGGCGATCGGTGGCCGGTCTAACTCACTACGCCGATTGGCGACAGATACAATTGCCCCTCGTTCACCTTGCCAATCGCTCACTGTAACGGCATCACCAGCAATTACCGTAGTCCCTATTTTCTTTAATTTTTCGCGCTTGGTACAGAGCAGCCTGCGTCCTGTAGTTAACTGCACCATGTAAAAGTTGGCCTGCACCGCAACTACGGTGCCGGTAACTAGGTCATTCAAGGAGCTGAGCACTGCTGACTTGCAGAGCACAGAAATCGGGGTGTTCGATGGTTTGTAAAATTTGGTAGCCAGACATTTGGAGGCTGTTGGGGACTTGTTCGATCGGTTCGCCTTTATCTAACCAGACTTCTAAGATCTGATTAGGAGGCATTTTTTCTAGCCTTAGCTTAGTCCGCACAAAGTTTAGAGGGCAAGGAGTGCCCCGCAAATCGAGCTGTTCGTTAGGATTTGAATTCATAAGCTATTTAAACAAACCGCCCAAGAAGTTTTCGATGCCGCCCTTGCCCACTTTTTCGCCGCGAATTTTTACTAGTTTTTCTAATAGCTCTCGTTCTTCGGCGTTAATTTTGCCTGGAATTTCGACTTTGAAAGTCACTAAATGATCGCCACGGCTGACATCATTGCCCAGACGCGGTACACCTTTGCCAGTCAGAGTAATCACTGTATTTGGTTGAGTACCTGGTTCGATCGTTGCTTCCAATAGCCCATCTACAGTATCAATTTCGATGTGACTGCCTAAGATGGCCTGTAGATAGCTAATTTGCACTACCGACAAGATATTGATACCTTCCCGCCGGAACTGACGATCCTCGGCCACCATCAGGTAAACATATAGGTCGCCGGGAGGACCACCGCGCATTCCAGCATCTCCTTCCCGAGAAACTCGGAGGCGAGTGCCGTTATCTACGCCTTTAGGAATAGTAATTTCTAGTTTCTTGGTTTCTTGCTTGCGACCAGCGCCGTTACAAGACTCGCATTTGTCTTCGATTACTTGGCCTTCACCGTTACAGGTAGGGCAAGCGGCTACTTGGTTAAAGGTACCAAAAGGAGTTTTCGTCGATCGGCGAACCTGACCAACCCCATTACAAGTAATACAGGTTTTGGGCTGACTCCCTGGTTTACCACCAGTGCCGGTACAGACACCGCAGGTTTCTAAGTGGGGAATCCGAATTTCTTTGCGTCCACCAAAGACTGCTTCTCGGAAATCTAGCTTTAGATCTAAGCGCAGGTCTTCGCCCCGCACTGGACCATTTCGCCGACGGCCACCGCCGCCTTGACCCTGGGCACCACCAAAACCGCCAAAAAATGTTTCAAAAATGTCGGCCAAGCCGCCCATGTCGCCAAAGTCACCGTAGCCTTGGCCACCGGCACCAGCATTTACACCGGCTTCACCAAACTGGTCAAAGCGTGCACGAATTTCTGGATCAGAAAGTACTTCGTTGGCACGAGAAACTTCCTTAAACATGTCTTCAGCACCAGGCTCTTGGTTCACATCTGGGTGATACTTGCGAGCCAAACGACGATAGGCGCGTTTGATTTCCTCTTGATCGGCGTTACGGCTGATGCCCAGAGTTTCGTAATAGTCGCGTGCCATAAATAATTTCTGTCACAAGTAGGAAGTTGGCCAGCAGTCACAGCAAAACTGCCAGCTTCACTCTACCGCAAATTCTGATGGACTGAAAAGGTCGTATTTCCCGCACAAATTTTTAAAGTGGGGTTATTCCACAACTTCATAGTCGGTGGCAGCGGTTTCGTCATCATCAAAATCTACAGTTAGAGTACTGGCTACTTTTCTATGACCATTGGCAACTCCAGATGGAGTTGCGGGAGCAGGTGGCGGTGGTGGTGGAGAACTGCGGCGATGATTAGGATTAGTTTTTAGTTCGTTTGGTTCGGCAAAGCTCTGGCCATCGGCCTGTTGATATACAGCGCTGCCTAACTGTAGAATTTTCTGTTGGAGCCGATCGATCATGCCTTGAATATTATCAATATTGGCGCTGGGTTCCAACATGGCCATTTGCAGCTCAGAAACAGCCTCATCTACCGATGCCTGCAAGTTAGGTGCAATCAAGTGGCCATTGTCCCGCAGAGTGCTTTCGTAGCTGTAGATCATGCTCTGAGACTGGTTACTCAGCTCGACTAGCTGTAGTCTGCGCCAGTCTTCTTGAGCGTTAGATTCGGCTTCACGCTTCATCCGATCAATATCTAATGGCGTTAAGCCACCGGTGTTGCTGATCGAAATAGTCTGCTCTCGGCCAGTACCCCGATCTTGAGCTGAGACTTTTAGGATGCCGTTTACATCAATCTCAAAAGTCACTTCGATTTTGGGTACGCCCCGAGGTGCCGGGGGAATGCCTTGCAGTAAGAATTTACCTAAGCTCTTGTTGTCTCGTGCCATGGCGCGTTCGCCTTGGAGCACATGAATTTCTACCGAGGTTTGACCATCGATCGCCGTGGAGAATTCTTGGGATTTGCTGGTAGGAATGGTGGTATTTCGTTCAATGACCTTGGTACAAACTTCGCCCAGGGTTTCGATACCCATAGATAAAGGCGTAACGTCTAACAGCAAGACATCTTTGACATCGCCGCCCACTACTCCGGCCTGGATGGCTGCGCCCATCGCGATCGCTTCGTCTGGGTTGATCGATCGATCAAGCTCTTTGCCACCAAAAAAGCTTTGGAGAGCTTTTTGCACAGCGGGGATTCTGGTGGAACCACCGACTAATAGAATGCGATCAATTTCATTAACGCTCATGTCGGCATCTTTGAGTGCCCGAGTTACCGGATCGAGAGTTGCATCAATTAGATGCTGCACCATTTCTTCAAATTGGCTGCGGCTTAGCTCTACTTCTAGGTGCTTCGGCCCAGTGGCATCAGCGGCAATAAATGGCAGGTTAATGGAGGTATTAGCTCTGCTAGAAAGCTCAACTTTAGCTTTCTCGGCTGCTTCTCGTAAACGCTGCAAGGCCATTTTGTCTCGTTGTAGGTCAATGCCTTCTTTCGTCCGAAAATCTTTGCTCAACCAGCGCACAATTTCGTTATCAAAGTCATCTCCGCCTAAGTGGTTGTTACCGCAAGTGGCTTTGACTTCAAATACGCCATCACCCAAGTACAAAATAGACACATCAAACGTACCGCCACCTAGATCAAAAACCAAGATGCACTGCTGCTTGTCCATTTTGTCTAGCCCGTAGGCTAAAGCAGCGGCTGTTGGCTCATTGATGATTCTTAAAACTTCTAGACCAGCGATCGTACCAGCATCTTTGGTGGCTTGACGCTGAGCATCAGTAAAATAGGCAGGGACAGTAATTACAGCCTGGTCTACGGTAGTACCTAAAAAGTCTTCGGCATCACGCTTCAGCTTCTGCAAAATCATCGCCGACACTTCTTGGGGCGTGTAACTGCGGCCTCGGATTTGCACATCTACGGTGTTTTCACGACCTTTAGTACAGTTATAGGGCACCCGACTCCGTTCGGTTTCGGTGTCATCCCAGCGGCGACCAATAAAACGTTTAATGCTGTAAACGGTGTTTTCAGCATTGGTCACGCCTTGTCGTTTAGCCAATTGACCAATCAGGTTTTCGCCACCTTTGGCAAATCCCACCACGCTGGGCGTTGTTCTGGTGCCTTCGCTGTTGGCGATTACTATAGGTAAACCGCCTTCTAAAATTGCTAGGCAACTGTTGGTAGTGCCGAGGTCGATGCCAATTACTTTTGCCATAAACTTGCCTTAAAAATAGGGCAGTCGAAATGTAAATAATAAAAAATCACAAGTTAGCCTGACTTTAAGTCTCGAAGTTTTCGAGTCCGGTGGCAGCATCTTCTGCCGACAACTGTTCGATCGGGGCGGCTACTTTCACCAAAGCATGGCGTAAAATTTTGTCTCCGAGGAAATAACCCCGCTGTAGCTCTTCAATTACCGTACCTTCCGGGTGTTCTTCGGTGGGCTGGCGCATGACTGCTTCATGCAGGTTTGGATCAAACATTTGTCCTTCAGGACGCATGGGTGAAACCCCAGACTTTTTCAGGGTATCTACTAATTGTTTGTAGACTCCTTGATAGCTTTTATGGATTTCCAATTCCCCATCGTTTTGGGGTTTGATTTGGGTACGAGCCCGCTCAAAGTTATCCACAACCGACAATACATCGGTAATGGTATTGCATTTAATGCGCATTTCTAGCTCTTCTTTTTCTTTGGCTGTACGCTTACGAAAATTATCAAAATCGGCGGCAATGCGCACATACTGATTCTGAGCAGTATCTTTTTGCTCAGTCAGTTCGGTGATGCGACTGCTTAAGGTCGTGAGTTCGGCTTCTGGGCTTTGAGCCTGAATTTCGGTGGCCTCTGGTTCGTTGGCTGCGTCGAGCGCCTCTAAATTTTCAGGGGTTGCAGGAACGTTTTCAGCAGTGGGAGATTGGGGGTCGATTTCACTCATCATAGATATTCCGATTAACAACTTGCTAGCGGGGATGCCTTAGCCACTGTAAAACATTTTTGGTTCAGTTGACATGTGAATACCCGTCAGCTAAAGGGGGGTGATTAAATATGGAACATAACAAACCTCAATTGACTTTTAGCCCAATTAGTCTCAACTGGCGAAATGAGCGAAATTGTGGAGTTCTATACTCTCAAGTATTATTCCCAGTCACTAGGTCAGAGTATCACCAGCATTTGTTATTCCTTTACTACCTGGAGGTGATGCAGGGTAGGATCGCTGTTACCGACCACATCTCCGCCACTGGCTAAGATGTCTTGTAAATAGCCGATCGACTGCTTGGTAACAATTTCGCCAGGAATCAAGACTGGAATACCGGGTGGATAGGGACAGACTAGTTCGGCGGAGATTCGATCGACTACCTGTTCGATCGGCACAGTTTCTAGAGCGGCAAAAAAGGCCGATCGGGGAGTGATGGCTGGGGTGGTAATTAATGGAGCTTGCCAGTCGGCTGCGCCTTCAGTAATCGGAGCAATTTCAGCACTGGCCTGCTGTGCCAGCCCGCGCATCCCAGCCACCAACATTTCTAGATCCCACTCCCGATTACCAATGCTGATAATAAAGGTAAGGTGCCGTTGGGAGGGCATTTCGGCTACCACCTTATATTGGTCACACAGAATTGTGTCAGCTTCGTAGCCGCTGTAGCCCAAGCCGGTGGTGGTGATGGTGAGGCGGGTGGGGTCGAAGTAGCGACAGCCCGGTTGAGTTCGTGCTAGATCTAACACCAATAGATTAGGAATGTTGCTGAGTTCCGATCGCGCTTTTTGAGTTAAAGCTAAGGTGCGATCAAGTAATTCTCGCCCATAGGTGGCCATTTGGGCTTGGGCACTGTCTAATGAAGCCAATAGTAAGTAGCTGGGGCTGCTGGTCTGGATAATTTGGAGGCAGCGATCAACCCGACCCATATCGATCAGATCACCTTGCACATGGAGCATCGCGGCTTGGGTAAGAGCACCAAGAGTTTTATGGGTGGATTGGATGACTAAATCAGCACCCAGAGCCAAGGCTGAAGGTGGCAGATCGGGATGGAAGCCCAGATGTGCGCCATGGGCGGCATCGACTAATAAAGGAATGCCCTGCTGATGGGCGATACCGGCCATGGCTGCTAAGTCTCCGCAGACTCCGTAGTAGGTGGGAGCGACTACCATGATCGCTTTGATCTGGGGGTACTGCTCTAGGGCAAAAGCGATCGATTCAGGAGTAATGCTATGGGCAATATCAAGTTCAGGGACATACTCGGGCTGCACAAAGATCGGCACTGCGCCGCTGTGAATTAATCCAGCAATGATCGATCGATGGATATTGCGGGGCAGCAGGATCTGATCACCAGGTTGACAAGTGGCGAGGATTGCCGCCATTACTCCGCCACTGGTGCCGTTTACGAGGTAGCGGGTATGGGTGGCTCCGAAGGTTTGGGCAGCTAGATTTTGAGACTCGGCGATCGCTCCACTGGGAGCCGCTAAGTTATCGAGTCCGGGGATTTCTGGCAGATCAAACTTCAGTCCAGCAGTTTGTAAAAGCTCGGTAAACTCTGCCCCCATCCCCCAACCATGTTTGTGGCCGGGGGTATAAAAGGGGGCGTGTTCAGTAGTCGTCCACTGTTGAAGCGATTTGATGATTGGGGTGGTCATAGACCAAGTGCCGATCGCATGTCGGCATCTTTGCCGCGCATTCCACTAATCACCGCTACGCCGTTTTTAACAAACAGGGGACGTTTGATCAGCATGGCATCTTTGGCGAAAGCTGCTGCCCATTGTTCATCTGTCCAGGTTTGCTTTTCGTCACCCAGGGCGCGATAAGACATCCCAGAGGTGTTTCGTAAGGGCTTGGCACCAAGGGCTGCGACCCAGGCAGTGGTTTCGGCCAAACTAGGGGGCTGCTCTTTGGTGTTGATAAATTCGTAGGTGGCATCGGCACCATCTAACCATTGGATAGCTTTTTTACAGGTGCCGCAGTTGGGGATGCCGTAGACTTTGATGCTCATAAATAAAATTTAACAGATTGGAAAATCATCTCACCTGAGCGTAACAGCAGGGAAAAAATATGAAGATCTGTCGCAATTTTGGAAACGCGGAACCGAAAAACCCGATCAGTAGACTAATGTGATAGCAAAGTTCGGTTTTCCGAAATCAGGACTTTTACTCTTGTCTCTCACCTGTAACCCATAATTTCGTGCTATTGCCATGATCAAGTCTCTCGACCCCCGTGTTTATCAAATCGGTTTTCTCGGCTTGTTTTTATTAGTGGGCATTGGTGCCCGCGATTGGTCACTGCAACCTATGGTGGTGGCTACAGCGATTATTGGCTGTGCTGTAAATCAGCTTATTGCTAAGTCTATTTTTCAGCCCAAAGAAAATCCTCTGCCTTCGCTACAGAGTTCCTTAATTACCAGTCTTGGTTTGGCCTTGCTGTTGCGGACTAATCATCCCACTACGATGTTGCTTGCCGCGACAGTGGCGATTTGGAGTAAGTTTTTGTTTCGTTGGGATGATAAACATTTCTTTAACCCAGCGAATATCGGCATTGTGGCAGTAGTTACCCTCACTGGTGATGCTTGGGTTTCTCCTGGTCAATGGGGCGAAGACTGGCTGTATTTTTTGATGTTTTTGGCGGCGGGTAGTTTGGTGCTAAAAAAAGTTGGGCGCTGGGATACCAGCGTGGCCTTTTTGGCTTCTTACGCAGCCATGGAAGCAGCTCGATCGATCTACTTAGGTTGGACTTGGGATGTATGGGCACACAAAATGATGAGTGGCTCACTGCTAATGTTTGCCTTGTTTATGGTGACTGATCCTCGATCGATTCCCAATGCTAGGTCAGCAAGATTAGTATGGTCGGTGGTGATTGCGGGTGCTACTTTTATCTTGCGCAATTATTATTATGTGCCCAGTGCGGTCTTTTATGCCCTATTTATCATGTCGCCGCTGACTCTGATTTTGGATGCGATTTGGTCGGCTCCTAAGTTTTCTTGGGAAAAGCTGCGCCCGTTCACTTTTAATAAAACTAAATTAGAGGCGTAGGCTGTTATGAAAATACTAATTAGGACTCTGACCAGCTTGTTTTTAGCTGTGGTTTTACTGTTGACATTCGCAGTGCCAGCCTGGGCTTTTTGCGGGTTCTATGTGGGTGGTGCTGATGCCAAGATTTTCAATGAATCTTCTCAGGTGATTATTGCCCACCAAGATGATAAAACTATTTTGACGATGGCCAACGATTTCCAAGGAGCTGTCAAAGATTTTGCTTTAGTAGTTCCGGTGCCTGTTGCTATTAAACGAGAACAGGTAAATATTGGTGATAAAGAGGTCATCAAAAAACTCGATGCTTTCAGTCAGCCGCGACTGGTGGAATACACTGATGAGAACCCCTGCGAAACAAAAGAAAGCGCGGTTATTCAAAGAAGAGATCAACTTTCTGATGTTGCAGGTTCCAGAAATACGACTGCCCAGCGCGCTGCCCCGAGAGATTTGGGCGTAACGATCGAAGATAGCTTTAACGTAAAAGAATATGAAATATTAATCTTAAGTGCCAAAGAATCTGATGGCTTAGAAACTTGGCTACGCGTTAATGGTTATCAGATACCCAAAGGAGCTAGTGAAGTTCTAGATCCTTATATTCGTCAAAAAATGAAGTTTTTTGTCGCCAAAATAAATCTGAAAGAATTTAAAAGTACTGGCTTAGATGCTTTGCGGCCACTGCAAATTGCTTACCAGTCGCCTAAATTTATGCTGCCAATTCGGCTAGGAATGCTTAATGCCAAAGGCGAGCAAGATTTAGTAGCTTATATTCTTTCTCCTAAAGGCCAAGTAGAAGTCGCCAACTACCGGACGGTTAAAGTCCCTACTGGCAACGAAATACCTGAATTTGTGAAAGAAGACTTTGGCAAGTTCTACAAATCTACTTTCCAGCGCTCCTATGAGCAAGAAAATAAAAAAGTAGCTTTCTTAGAATACGCCTGGGATGTGAGCAACTGCGATCCTTGCTCTACGACACCACCTACATCCGAAGAATTACGCAAAGCCGGTGTTTTCTGGGAAAACAATAGTAATGATGCGATCATTGTTCCCCGGCGCGGTCGGCGCTTTGTTCCTTCTAGCAATACTTTCATTACTCGCCTGCATGTGCGCTATGCTCGCGCTCAGTTTGCTGAAGACTTAGTGTTTCAAGAAACCAGCAATCGGGATAATTTCCAAGGCCGCTATGTAATGAATCACCCTTATCGGGGTACTTTGACTTGCTCGGCGGCGCAAGGTTATGTGAAAAAAGTGGCCGATCGACAGCAGCAAGAGGCTCAGAACCTAGCCAAACTTACGGGCTGGAATATTGCAGATATCACAAAGCGGATTCAGCCTCTAACTGCTTTTAAGCCAACCAGCAGCGGGAATGAACCATTCTGGCCTTGGAAATAGTTTATAGCAAATTCACTTCGAGTGAAGTACATCTAATAGGACTGAAAGTAGCTTCAGATAAAGATTTTTGTGTACTTCATTCAAGATGAAACCGCTATATTTCAAACTTGCTTTGTTCATCTATTTGTAGAAATCACTATGAAAAATCTGTTCAATTTAATTTGTAAACCGTTAATCAGCATATTGCTAGCCCTGGTTTTAATTCTGTCGAATGTCGCTGAAGCAAATGCTTTCTGTGGCTTTTATGTAGGCGGAGCCGATGCCAAATTATTCAATGAAGCCTCTCAGGTAATTATTGCCCACAAAGACAACAAAACTATCTTGACTATGGCTAATGACTTTCAGGGCGCAGTCAAAGACTTTGCTTTAGTGGTGCCAATTCCTGTAGCGATCAAGCGCGAACAGGTAAATATTGGCAGCACCGAAATTATTAAAAAGCTGGACACTTTTAGCCAGCCCCGCCTAGTGGAATATAACGACCCAAATCCATGTGAGCCACCCCGTCACGTTTTTGAAAGCAGTGGCAGATTTTCTGGTGCGATCCCGCCTCCGGCACCTGCGTTGAGTAAACCTAGAAGCAGTTTAGGGGTGACGATCGAAGACCAATTCAAAGTCAAAGAATTTGAAATCTTAATTCTGAGTGCCAAAGAATCTGATGGTCTAGAAACTTGGTTGCGTACTAATGGCTATCAAATTCCCAAAGGAGCCAGCGAAGTTCTCAAACCATATATTCGCCAAAAAATGAAGTTTTTCGTGGCCAAAATTGACCTGAAAGAATTCAAAAAAGCTGGACAGACTACGTTACGTCCACTTCAGATCGCTTATCAATCACCCAAATTTATGCTGCCGATCCGATTGGGGATGCTGAATGCCAAAGGTGATCAAGACTTAGTAGCCTATATTCTGTCACCTAAAGGCCAGGTGGAAGTCGCTAACTACCGCACGGTTAAAGTCCCTACTGGTCAAGAGATTCCGGAGTTTGTCAAAGAAGACTTTGGCAAGTTTTACAAAACCACTTTTCAGCGCTCCTATGAAAAAGAGAATAAAAAAGTGGCTTTCTTAGAATATGCCTGGGATGTGAGCAACTGTGACCCCTGCTCCACTACTCCACCCGACAGTGACGAACTCAAAAAAGCTGGGGTATTTTGGCAAGAGGGTGGCGATCGCACTTTCATTACTCGCCTGCATGTTCGCTACTCGCGCAACAAGTTTGCCGAAGACTTGGTATTTCAAGAAACCAGCAACCAAGACAACTTTCAAGGTCGCTATGTAATGAATCATCCCTTCCGAGGCACTATGACTTGTTCTGCTGCCAATCAATATCGTCAGCAAGTCAGTAAACGTCAAGAAAAAGAGGTGCAAAATCTGAGTCAGCTCACTGGCTGGTCAGCCGCCGATCTGCGCAAGCGAGTCAAGCCGTTGATTGCTGCTAACCCCATCAAAAAAGTTAATGATCAACCTTTTTGGCCTTGGGCAAAACCCTAGACCTGAAGAATCAAAACTAAAAGAGTAATTACAAATATTTTTTAAAGATCCCAGCACATATGTTCAGTGTCTAGGTTTGACCAGCAATACGCCGCAAATCTCAAAGCGGATCTCTATGACCTGGAGGACGTGACATTTCAGGGCTAAAATGGGACATCACTCATTTAGCCCTGTTCTTTTATGTCTTGGAGTCAGAGATTAGCCTACGTTTTCACCAGTGCCTTGGGCGCGACCCTGCTGCTTTACTTTTTAAGGGCATTTAAAGTACTTACTTCTTTTCCGGGGGGCATAATTTTAGTGTTGGCGGTGGTCACGATCGCCAGCGGACTCACCTACGGCGTGCTAAAAACCAAACGTTACTAAAATGAAAACTTTTTGGGTACTACCCATAACTGCGGCTGTGATTTGGACAAGCACAGTACCAAGCTGGAGCCTCTCGGCTAGTCAAGTTGCCGAAATATCTAAGGCTGTGACCGTGGCTATTCAGACCGAAACCTCGATCGGCTCTGGTGTATTTGTCGCCAAAAATGCCCAAGGTTACACGGTACTAACTGCGGCTCATGTTGTGCGAGATCTTGAGCAAAAATATCAAATAGTCGCTCCAGATGGACGACGCTATAAAATCGATCGATCACAAATTAAAATATTACCTGGTGCCGACCTGGCACTGGTGCAACTAGTTACTACCCAGTCTTATCGCACCATCAAAATCAGAAAAACCAACGCGATCGCCGAAGGCTCAGCCGTTTATGTGGCCGGGTTTCCGTTGGGCACCCAAACCATCAGCAAGTCGCTGTTTAACTTCACCGAAGGTCGAGTAACCGCCAGCAGTCAGCAGCCGCTAGAAGACGGTTATGGCTTGATCTATACCAATTTGACGTTACCGGGCATGAGTGGTGGCAGTGTATTGAATGATCGGGGTGAATTGGTAGCAATTCACGGGCGGGGCGATGTAGAAAAAGGCAGCGAGGCTTCTACTATCAATCCCACTGTGCGGGTGAAGACAGGCTTTAATTTGGGGATTTTGGCGAATGTTTTTGTGCCTTTGGCCAGTAAGTCTGGCTTAAAACTAGATGTAACTACAGCACCAGAGACAGCTCCAGATGCGACCAGCAATGGATTAGTGCTGGCTACAGTGAAGCTACAGAGCGGTGATTTGCCCGGTGCTTTGGCAGAACTCGATAAATTAATTACCGCATCTCCTAAAAAGGCAGCAGCCTATTATTTGCGGGCTAATGTGTATCAGGCTTTGGGTGATCGATCGCGGGTGCTACCCGATCTCAACCGGGCGATCGAGCTAGATGTAAAAAATCCTCGGGCTTATTTTTTGCGGGGCAATATTTTATATGCCAATCAAGATCTCAAAGGGGCTTTGGCTGATTTCGATCACACAGTACAATTGGATCCAAAGTATATTCAAGCCTATTTATTACGGGCAATTATTTTTCAGGTACAGGGCGATTTGCCCGGAGCTTTAACGGCCTATACGGAAATGATTAAAGCAGATCCTCAAGACCCTTTGGCTTACAATAATCGGGCTGGTATCAAAGCACATCTCAACGATTTTTCGGGGGCGATCGCCGATTTTTCGCAGTTAATTAAGCTCAATCCCGAAAATATTAGTGCTTATGATAGTCGTGGTCATTTCCGTAAATATAGTGGTGATGTGCCTGGAGCGATCGCCGACTATAGCAAAATCATTGAGCTGAGTCCAAACAACATTCGCGGCTACTCTCAAAGAGCCGGAATTTATAAAGATCGCAAAGATTGGCAGTTGGCTTTGGCTGACTATACCAAGATGCTAAAAATCAACCCAATGAATTTGAAGCTTATTCCAATCAACTCGATATAGCGGTTTCAGCTCGAATGAAGTCCATTAAATGAATAAAGCAGGTAATTTTTATACAGTAAGCTCCATAGAGTCATGACCGTAGCAATCATGTGTGAACCAACTGCGAATATCTTGAGTAGAAATTTGTTCATAAGC
>JANYHM010000098.1 GCA_025359065.1 Synechococcales cyanobacterium GL140_1_metabinner_5_sub
GCTTATGAACAAATTTCTACTCAAGATATTCGCAGTTGGTTCACACATGATTGCTACGGTCATGACTCTATGGAGCTTACTGTATAAAAATTACCTGCTTTATTCATTTAATGGACTTCATTCGAGCTGAAACCGCTATAAGCTTCATATCATCATATCTAAAATGTTAAGGATTCAGGTCTGAGGAGGAATAAGAGTCAACTCAGTAGGATCGATTTAATAATTGCTTTGAGCCTTGCTACTTCTTCAAATAATTGCTGTGTTGCTTCTTGCTGATGCAGTATAGTCTCCACCAAAAGTGCTGGAGCCATTTTCTCTAGGATAGGTCTCTCAAATTGCTGCGGTTGTTTCATATCAACACCCAAGCCTATTTTGTCTTTTTGTCAACCCCTGACCTGAATTCTTACGCAGCATTTTTAAAATCAGTGCCATATTGTCACTCCAAATATGTTTATATAAGTAGATTTTCCCAGGGCATTATTTGAGGCGATGTAATGTACAATGTTACAAAGCAATCTCCAGAAAAATGAGAAAGTGGCTATGAGTCTCTGCATCAACCCCCAATGTCTTCAGCCCCAAAACTCCGAGCAGGTATTATTCTGCGCAAGCTGTGGCTCCGAAATGCTCTTGGATGGTAAGTATCAGGCCGTCAGATTAATAAGTAGCAAAGGAGCCTTTGATGATACCTATGAAATCACTAAACGGGGGGTTTCTAAGGTTTTGAAAGTGCTAAAAAGCGACAGTGAAAAAGCAAATAAACTATTTGATCAAGAATTCAAGGCATTGAAAAATCTCATTAGCCAAAATGTTGCCGGAATTCCTCAAGTCAAAGATTTATTTCTATATTCACCTTTTGATTCCCAGCAAACTTTACGTTGTTTGGTCGTGGAAAAGATTCATGGCCTGAATCTGGAAGAATATTTAACAGCTAAAAGACAGCCAATTAACGAAAAAATGGCAATCAATTGGATGTCTCAGTTGACGAATATCTTAAAACAAGTGCATAGTCAGGGCGTATTACATCGCGGTATCCAACCATCAAATATAGTATTACAGCCGGATGGGCAGCTAGTACTGACCGATTTTGGTGCTGCCACTGCAACTGCGGTGAATAATCTGGAACAAAATCTTCAAATACAGATACCGGGCTACATAGCACCTGAACAATACCAAACAGGTGAATCCTCGCGCAAGTCAGATTTCTTTTCATTGGGGCGAACCTTTGTGTATTTGCTAACAGCAGTACACCCAATGAGCTTTTATCACTCCTACAGAGATGCTTTGCAATGGCGCAGTAAAAATGAAAGTATCTCCGCCGATTTTTTGGATTTAATTGATCGATTGATGGAAGAAGATCCTGAACAGCGCCCTGAAGATGCCCTGGATATTATCACCGCCATCACCGATTTGGTAGATCCCGCTGATGATAGCTTTTTTCTCAACCCTTTACCTCCAGAGGAACCTGCTTCAAATCTTACTGAAAGTCCCTACACTTTTGAAGTGGAAATAGAACCGACTTTTCAGCCAGGGTCAGCTACCAGAACACCAACAGACTCTACTTTTCAACCATTATCAATTACTCAAACACCAACAGAATCTGCTTTTCAACCATTATCAATCACCCAAACACCCTCGTTTCCAACTTTCCAGCCTTTAACAAATTTACCAAATATCGAAATCATACCCACTGAAGAACCTAGAATGGGTTCTATGCTGAGTAACAAATGGATTATTCCACCGCTAGCCATGGTATCTACCTTAGCTTTCTTATTCGCCTTGGTAGGGCTACAAATTTGGCCTAATAAGCCAGAGCGGTTTGCCGACATTAAAAATGTTCCCAGTGGTGACTTTAAGGTGGGGGGCAGTACAACTTGGGCCACTACTCGTCAAGAACAGGCTTCGCTAGATGATGCAATTAATAAATCCTTTAATAAATTCAATGTAGGATATGTCGATAGTAATATTCCATCGGCTCAAAATCAAAAATGCGACAATAAGCCAGGATCCAATACTGGTATCTGCTGGTTGATTGAAGGAGACCTGGATTTCGCTCAATCTTCTGTGCCTTTGGCACAGTCTAAATATGCTGGTGTTGCTCAAAAGCACCACCTCGAAGAAGAAGCAGTGGCCTATGATGCCTTAAGTATCGTTGTTAATCCTGAGCTAAATATTAGTAATTTGACGGTGGCACAACTGCGAGATATCTATTCTGGCAAAATAACTAACTGGAAAGAAGTTGGCGGCCAGAACATACCGATCGAAGCTTTTACCCGCGAGGAAAGTGTTTCTGGTTCAGCTTCTGTCTTTAAAAACTTAGTGTTGCAAGGAGAGCCGATCGGTTCACAAATCTCTTTAGTAAACAATCTCAGTCAAGGCTTAAATAACGTTAAAAATAGTAAGGGTGGCATTTATTATGGTGCGGCCAAGGAAGTCATGGTAGATTTTTGTGGTGTTAAACCATTGGCAATCAATTCAGTAAAACCATATTTAGAGCCATTAAAAACTCCTGACACTTGCGGTGCTTTGAGTCGCAATGAGATCAACAAAGATGCTATTAGAAATCAAAAGTATCCCCTGACCCGCAAAATCTACGTGGTTACTAAAGCAGATGGAACTTTACGACAGCAAGCTGGTGAGGCTTACACTAAATTACTACTAACCAAACAAGGGCAAGAAATCTTAGAAAAAGCTGGATTCGCTGGTATCAACAAGTGACATTGAACACCCCTAACATCTTGGTTCTATTGTTCAACTAGTGGCGAACAATTCTGGTGTTTATCAGCTATTTGATCGAAGATCCACTTTCTACCCGTTAAGATTTGTCTAAGTTTTATCCCTTTTACGAAGGAAAATTTATCATTATAGATATTAGTCGATCAATCAGATTGTTTGGCAAAAGGCAAGCTAAGTCGGGGGCTTAACCTTTGAACAACAATGGTGAACCTACTAGACTAGTTGGGTGAGGATAAATTTCATCTATTTTTTAGGAAGGAAGGTGGTTTTATGACTATGAAAAATGTTGTTGATTTCTTTGCTGTGGTTAAAAAAGATGAGGCATTGCAGCTAAAAACCCATTTAGCTACAGATATTGATGAAATCCTGGAACTTGGGGAAGAGTACAATTACAAGTTTAATGGTACGGAGTTACAGGCTTTTTTAGGCAAAATGCCGAAAAAGGAGTTAGCTTCTTTGATGAATCCTGGTATTGGTAATCGTTTACACCTGAGTCCCAGATAGCTGGATTTTTCATCGATGTTAGATGCACCAAGAGTGTTTGGTGCATTTTAGTTTTAAGGTGAATCCATTACATCTTGAATTTTGAGTAGCTATAATATGCGCATACTAAAATCTAACCAAGGTGATCGAGTAATGGGCGCACTAGTGGAAATATAATCCACCCCAGTTTCTGCCACCGATCGAATAGTTTCTAGCGTAATATTCCCCGAAGCCTCCAACTTAATGTGTGGCGCATGTTTCCGACAAGCATCTACCGCCACCTCCATCATCGGCACCGGCATATTGTCCAACATAATAATCTCCACCCCACATTCCATCGCCACATCGAGTTGCTCTATCGACTCCACCTCTACCTCGATCGTCAAAGGATAGGGCAAAGACTCCCGCACCAACGTCACCGCCTCCCGAATACCTCCCGCTGCCGCAATATGATTATCCTTAATCATCGCCCCATCATCCAAACCCTGGCGATGACTAATTCCCCCACCCACAGTGGTTGCATACTTCTCCAAAATCCTTAAACCGGGCGTAGTTTTGCGGGTATCTACCAACTGCGTCGGTAAATCCGCAATTTTTGCCGTGTACAAACTAGTCGCCGTCGCAATGCCACTCAACCGCATCACTAAATTCAACGCTGATCGCTCACCCATCAACAAATCCCCGATCGGTCCAGTAATTTCGGCCACGGTCGTCTGGGCCTCACAATCAGCTCCCTCTGGCACCAAGGCCACAAAATCTACTGCTGGGTTCAACCGCCGAAAAATCCGCGCCGCCACATCTAACCCTGCAATTCTCCCTACTGACTTCACCCGCCACTGGGCAGTCCTAATACCGGTTAAACCAGCACTTGCTCGATCGCCACGCCCAATGTCTTCTCGTAACCAGCTATCTAGCAAGGGATCTAGCACAATCCAAGGAGGCAAAACAAACGGAGCCATAAAGAAACCAAAGAACCAATAGACTTCAGTTAACCACAAAAAAAGCAGCAGACACATTGTGTCTGCTGCTATTAACTAAACCCCGATTCCCCCGGTACCGAGAGACTAAACTCACAAATACCTAAAGAAGATTCAATTTGATTAGCCGGGATAACTTCTTGAAAGCTGTATCTCGGGCTGATAAGCCAAATATATCTCACTAAAGAGGTGATCTCCATCAGCCATTTGCCGGATCTAGAATTTGCACTTAGTACGTAAAAATTTTACTAGTAAACCATAAATTTTTAAACGGCAAAAATAATGGCAGACACCTTCTGTGCCTGCCACTGTTAGCTAAACCCCGATTTCCCCTGGTACGGAGAGCCTTAACTCACTAATACCTAAAGAAGATTCAATTTGATTTGCCCGGACAATTGCTTTAAATTTAAGATGTATCTCAGGCGCATGAGATAAACATATCGCACAAAATGTGTGATTTCCATCAGCCATTTGCAGGAGTTCTGTTTGTATTACTATCCTACCGATCCGCCATACTTCTTACTGGTAGTCGGTTTGTTCATGGGCATAAGCTGCGGCGCAGCCTTCGATGCCACTCTTAAAACCAACGTCAAAGCTTGGTCTGCCGATCGAGCTAATATCCGCTTGGCCAACTCGGGTAAACTCCCTCTCCAGATTCCTTTTGTGGGTATTGCTGCTGGGGTGGGAATGTTTCTTACTTCGGGACTGTCTATTTTTGGCTTTCCAGATATCTTAGCCGCCGGATTGGCGATTCCAATGACCCTACTGACCACTCTGTTTTTGTGGATTCAGCTCAAGGGTGTATTTAAAGAACTCGATCAGGGTGGCTCTGCGGCACTTGATTTGGATTCTTGGGGAGAGTAGCCTAGTTCAATGCGGGGTTTGTGGCAGTTCGAGATCTGCTGTGCTGCTCGATCGATCATAGATCCCGCGCCTACGTTGGTTTTCAGCATACAGCTTTTCGAGACAGGTCACATTGGCATCATTAGGAAGGATTACTTCTAGGCTTTCAACGGCAGTACGATTATCTTGGCAATTTATACAAGGCTCTTCAAAATACCCCACCATTTGAGAACGAGCCAAGGCAAGCTGATTTCTCTTGAAGAAAACAATGATTTGCTGATTCTTTGTCCAGTTGGCAACACCATAGTCCCCAACTTTAATCAGGTCAGTGATTTTCCCATGTGGATTGGGGCTTTCTGTACCACCACTTAACTTTCTTAGATTGCTAGGTCTACTGAGTTGATAGTAGTACCTATTGAGTTGTTTGTAGATGCGATGCTTCGGTGAAATCAATGCTTTGTTCAACGACAGACAGCTATTGTTTGTCGTTGAACCAATTCTGCTATGTGGATACGATGTGAACGCCAGTGTTTTGCTGGTGGAAACGACACACAGCAACAAAATAATGGTGGGTAAAACCGATCGAACCCATTGGGCAGGGTGTAAAGACATTATATTAGTCCAAGAAAATATCTACTTCTCGGTGGTGCTTCGTACTCGACGCTGCTACTGCCATGAATTCTGGCTCATTGAAATAATAGCGTCCGTCAGCTCTTTCAGGGTAACACTTCTTTAAGGAGGCTTAGGGCTGAGGCTGAGCCAAGTTCTTGCGGGTTTGAAGGCCAGTTTAACAACTCCAGTGGGGCTGTTGCGATGCTTGGTAATTAAGATTTCAGTGATGTCTTGATGTGATCCAGCGATCGACCTTAGGAGTAGTATTTGAGGCAGATTGCGTCTTAAGCTTGCTCTAGTAGCTACTTTGACGGGTTTTAAATTATATTAAGATAGGTGGACAAATTCGGCAAGTCCACTTTCAATAGAATGATAGGCAGAAAATGTCTGTCTAATTATTGGTATACCAAGCCTGAAAAGTCCGTTGAGGTTGTCTGTTTCAGTTCGAGATTTAGCAAGCTGAAATAGTTGGATTCTTTGTTAAGTTTCGAGAAGTTGTTGGCGATCACAAAGATAGGAAATTGATAAGTGATTGGGGCGTAACAAATCGTTGGAGCGGACAGAATCATGATATTTTTAATGACAAGCGAAAGATAGCGATCTCGCTCAACTCCAAACTGTTAGGTTCAAAGAGTTGAAAATCCGTCGATTATATAAGATTATTTCAAGGAATAATAATTATGAGTACACGTTTACCAAGTAAAGCTGGTTCATCCCATGGCGGTGTTCGTGGCGCAGATTTTGATCGCCGCTCTTCCCAGTCCGAAGGGAAGTTTGGACGTATTTTCCGCAGTTTGCCATCTGCCGTATGGTCTGAAGACGCGTTAAGAGATTTAGCTGGAGCTTGCAAAGATCAGAAAGAAAATCGCATGTCAGCAGAGCCAGAAAGGTCTGATATAAATCCTTCATTGCCTAAAGCACCTCCTGAAGATGGCAATAAAAGCCGCTTACATGATGACGAGGAAAACAAAGGCATTGATGCGGGATATACCTACCTCGGACAGTTTATCGATCATGATATTACCTTCGATCCTGCAAGTAGCCTACAACAACGCAACGATGTTGATGCTCTGGTAGATTTCAGAACTCCAGCACTAGATCTAGACTCAGTTTATGGCAGTGGTCCAGAAGACCAGCCCTACATGTATACAGCAGATGGTCGTAAGTTTCAATTGGGACGTGACCTGTTTGAAGGTAAGGAGGGTGATGTTATTGCCAAAGACTTACCGCGTTTTAATCGCCGTGCCTTAATCGGGGATAAACGGAATGATGAAAATGTTATTGTCTCTCAACTACATTCAATATTTCTACAATTTCACAATCGACTGGCAGATGCTCATGAGACTTGGGATTTTGCTGAGATTCAGCGACAAGTACGTTGGCATTATCAATATGTAGTTCTGAACGATTTTCTGCGAAAAATTACTTCTGTTGAAGTATATGAAAATGTTCTCCCACACTTAAGCAATAGAAGCTCAATTTTTGATCATCCTCCACGTTTACACTTTTACCATCCTAGCAATGAAGCTTTTATGCCTATTGAGTTTGCGGCGGCAGCTTACCGCTTTGGACATTCGATGGTGCGTCCAATTTATCGATTGAACACGAAACTAACTGGTGGTAACCAACCACCAGATCTAACATGTCCCAATGAGATAGACAGGGGTATTGATGGTCGTCAATTTATTTTTGCGGGACTGAAAGATCGTGGTTTGAACGGTTTTGATGAATTTCCTCAAGAGTGGGCAATTGATTGGAATCTATTCTTTGATTTAACAGAAGATAAAGAGTCTCGCATAGCAAAGGATCGCACTCAACCTGCGTATAAAATTGATTCTTCCTTAGTAAATCCGTTAGCTTTTTTGCCCGAGTTTTCTCAAGTTGATAAGCAACCTCCTCTGGATAACGTCAAAAAGTTACAGCCAGATCCTCAACTTGACAGACAGAAAAGACCAGTTATTAATAACTTGGCATTTCGCAACCTTTTACGTGGAATGTCTATGGGCTTACCTTCAGGACAAGATGTCGCAAGAGCAATGGGTTATGAACCACTTCAAGACTCAGAACTTAAAGTTGGCAAGGCCATCAATAATGAAAAAGAAAAGATTAAATATGATGAGTTGCCAACCTTAGCATCCATCCATAAAGACTTCATAGGGAAAGCTCCGCTTTGGTACTACATCTTGGCTGAGGCTGCTCATGACTGGCAAATGAATGGCGGAACAACTGAAACATCTACAAGCCTTGGCAAGGTGGGTAGCCGTATTGTCTTAGAAACACTGGTAGGACTGTTGCTATATGATAGTCATTCCTTTCTGCGTCAAGCGCCTGCCTGGAAACCAGAAATTGGGAAAAAGGAAAATTTTGACATGCCTGATTTTATCAAATACGCCTTAGGGAAATAGTGATATCCATTTTCTATTCGATTGTCTAAGGTTTTCTCTATGTGCATGGGTCAAGCGTAAAAATTTAATTAGTTACGCTTGGCTTACTCTCTTTTCACCGTAAGAATATAGATAGAATGTCAGATTGAAAGCTTACTCAGAACCAAAAATAATTCATATTCTTTTAGCGGGAAGGGAGTATGGTGAAAATTATTCGCTGAGAAAATTAGTTATTAAGATCACTTCGACATACAACTTTTGAACTAATGAGTGTTCCAGAAGAGGAATGTGATTTAGATTGACTGAATTATATCTACTTAGAGTCGTCGCTATCGCGCCAGCGACCAATTTCTCTTTGTAGCTCTTCGATTTGGCGCTGTAGCCGATCGACTTCGCTTTCATTCTCAATATTTGATGGTGCTGGTGGAGCATCATTATTTACTTCTACCGAGGTGCGAGGGTAGTTACCTTGACGAACAGAGGCATATTCTGGGGACTCTGACCATTCTTGTAGATACTTGACCCGATCTACCGCAAAAGGATGGCTCATCATAGTGCCGCCAACTCCGGTATACATCAACACTTTATACATTTGGTTCAAATTATCGTTATCTAGATTATGAAAGTCTTTAGATTGCTGAATAAATTCTTGAAGGCTACATTCATTCATGTATTTTTTGCTACCACCAGATAGCTTCATCATGGTGCGAAACACCACATTGACATCATCTATGACCAATAAAGCTGCTCGATCGGATGACAATTCGGCTTTTCTTCGCCATTCATAAAAAGCAAACACTAAGCCACTGCTGATAATATTGCCCACTCCAAAAGTCCATTGCCCCAAGGTCGAGATAATGCTCATTGCCCACATGGCCATTTGGATAAGCAGGGTGTGGCCACATTTGATGTGGCCGAGTTCGTGGGCAATAACAGTGCGCAGCTCTTGTTCGTCGAGTAAATCTAATAATCCGGTGTTCAAAACGATGTAAGGAAACTCTTGACCCAAGGAATAAGCATTTACTTGGGGGTTTTGACTAATGAACAGGGTTGGTTCAGGAGAAATGTCGAGGTCGCGGACACATTCGCGGAAGATGCCGTAGATGGTGGAATATTGACGAGGGCCTGCTTGGATGCTGCTGCCTTTGAGGGAGATGATTTGGGGGCGTTCGTAGAGAAACTCGACGAATTTGCGGGCAACAAGGTCAAAGCCTGGGACGCTGCGCAGGGTGTTTTCGGCTTCTCGATCGAGTGGATGACGAAAGGCTTCGCTGGTGATGCCGGGGTAAGTGGCCATAATGGATGCTTTCTAAATTTTCTCCATAATAGATTAGGTTCTACTGAACGGCCACTTTCTGGGCATTACTTACGTTTCTTAGTGAGATAGTTGGTCGAGAGACTCAATCTGCCGAGAAGGCAGTCATCTTTCTGTGCCTAGTTACCCATCAAACACTTACAATGTCAGAAGCTCAAATGTCATACGTCGCCAATGCTAGACCATCTTTCTATCTATATTAGCGATCTTGATCGCTCTATGAATTTTTACGATCAGGTGCTCGGTGCCCTGGGGGTTCAGCGCTCTTTTGCTATTCCTGGCATTGCCGCCTATGGACAAATGTTCTTTTGGTTATATGCAGGCAAAAGTGAAGGTGAACCAGTTCTAACCCGTCAACATCTGGCATTTAAAGCTAACGATCGAGCGGCGGTGGATGCTTTCTATCAGGCTGCTTTAGCTCACGGTGGTAAAGATAATGGCGCACCGGGCATCAGGAGTAACTATCATCCCAATTACTATGCGGCTTACGTCATCGATCCGGATGGTCATAAACTAGAAGCAGTTTGTCATCAACAGTGAGTATTCGATATTTTAAAATTCTCCAGAAATTACATATATCGAATTGACGCATCATTTCACCTACCAATACTCTGGACAGTTTTTGGACACCAATGACAGAATAGGGGTTTCAGCCTTCAGTTAGCATGAAACGACCAATGAGAAATCAAGGGTTTCAGATGCCATCTGAAAAATTGTCCGGACTGTTGTCTTACTCGATCTGGATAAAGATGAGCCGTTTATCTGGATGGAGGATGTCAAAGGTGGCCAGAAATGGCTGGTTGTTGCAGAATGATATGGTAGCTTAGCCGATACTGCCTATGTAGGAAGGCTGACGAACGTTCATTCAGGAGCAGAGATTTTTTATGGGCAGCGTAGTGGGTATTGATCTAGGAACCACCAACTCCGTCGCGGCTTTTCGCTTTGGTGAACTGTTGCTTGTAACCGCAGCAGATAATAAATTGCCCGATCGACATTTAACGCCCTCGATCGTTGCTTGGCAAAATGGCACCTTAGTCGCCGGACAAGCCGCCCAAAACCAACTCCGCGCTGAACCTCATAACGTCGTCACCACCATCAAAAGATTAATGGGTCGAGGCGTTGGCGATGCCACTGTCCAGACCCAAATGAAACGCAGCGCCTATAAAATTAGCGCCGCCGATCACGGTACCGAAAACAGTTTGGTGGTAAAGCTAGCCGATCGAGAATTTGCCCCCGAAGAGATTGCCGCCGAAATCCTGAAAAAAGTGATCGCCAACGCCAACGAGTTTCAGCAGCAGCAAGGACAAACGAGCACGATTACCGAAGCGGTGATCACCGTGCCAGCTTACTTCAATGATCGACAGCGTCATGCCACCCAAATGGCCGCCATTAAGGCTGGCATTAAACCCCGCGAATTGTTGGCAGAACCAACTGCTGCGGCGATTTCTTATGGATTTAAGCCCGGCGAAGACAGCGAAGTGAAAACCATCTTAGTCTATGACTTTGGTGGCGGTACCTTCGATGCTTCGCTAATTACCGCCAGCGGCAGTTGGTTTGCCGAATTGGGCAAAGCTGGAGACTTATGGCTGGGCGGTGAAAATATTGATCAGCAGTTGGCTGATTGGGCGTTAGATCAGATGGCCATCAAAGAAAATCTTCCAGATCTGCCCCAAATAATTGCTGGGATGAGTGAAGATTTACAAATGCGCTTTGCAGTAGATTTAAAAGCTGCCGTAGAACGGGCGAAGATTGCCCTCAGCAGCACGCCTGCCGTCAGAATTGTGCCTGCTACACCCCTGTTTGATCCGATCGGGATGCCAATTTATCTAGATATTGAGCTGACTGTGGAGAAATTCAATGAGTTGTTGCTGCCCTACATTCACAAAACCATCAAAATTTGTCATGAAGCAGTAAGCTGTGCCAACTGCACGATCGACATGGTAGACGCGGTGCTACTCGTGGGTGGCTCAGCGCAGATTCCCCTCGTACAGCAGCATTTGCGCCAAGAATTTGGGGCAGAGCGGGTGGTGCTTCATCCCCGTCCAATGTACGCGATCGCCGAAGGAGCGGCGATCGTGGCGGCGGGACTGACCGAAAAAGTTTGTACTGTTTCCCGAGATTACTTCATTAAGCTAGCTTCTGGCCTAGAAAAAGTGATTTCACGGGGAGATGCTTTGCCCTACAGTGGAATGCAGACTTTCCGCACAGTGGCTGAAGATCAGCGATTGATTAACTTTGCTTTCTTTAACCGCGATGAAAGTAATCAAGTCGATGAACCAGTAGGAGAGATGTGGTTATCTTTGGGCAAGTTTTATCCTGTAGGCACCGAAGTAACGGTGGTCTTAGAACTAGATGAACAAACCAGCAGCCTGCAATTCTCGGCCTTTTTGCGCCAAGATCCCAGCGTGCGGGTGAGCAGCTCTTTTTCTCGGGGGCGTGCCGATGAAAAAATTTATCGCCAGATCGCCGAAATCATTGCCGATTCTAACGAGCAGAGCTTAGATCAGAACGAAATGCAGGAGCTGAATCGCCAGATTGCCCCGATCGTAGAAACTGCTAACCAAACCATTGATCCATTAACCGGTAAAGAGCGTCCCGACCTGTTCCAAAGAGCCGCCGAAGCCCTCAACAAACTAAAGCGCGATGCTACTGCTGAGCGCCGCAGAGCCGAAAACTGGGCGAGCTACTGCAACTATTTGGTAGCTGTTTATGGTTTCTTGATGTCTCAAGAGCAGATCGATCGATTTAATGCGTTGGGTCTACAAATTCGGGAGGCGCTAGCTCGGGATGATGCTTCCCAAATGGAAGTGGGCTGTGAAGCAGCGAAGCGGGAAAACCAGGTCACTCCCGAATGGGTACAGCGCCTGCGCTACATTGATATCGCCATGTACAATGTGCGCCAAGTTAAACCAGCTAAAGCCCAATCAATGGAGCGAGAGCATGACAAACTAATGATGGCTTTGCGCATGAATGATCTGGCTACCGCTGAGCAGCTTTGGTATGCCCAGCAAATTGAGGCTAATCACTGGATTGATGAAGAAGCTCCAGCAGCTACAATCAATACGGGGATTCAAAGATGAGCGAACAATTGACTTGTCCGACCTGCCAGCGCACTCAAATTACTACTGCTAATTGCCCCAACTGCGAAACTGATTTGGCGATTTTGCACCTGTTGGCAAATTTATCGCCAGTTGAAACAGGCTGGGATTACCAGTTACGATTGATTATCTTAAGTATCATCAGCTCATTTATCAGTGGGCTGGTAGCTGCTAAATTTTTCCTATGACTGCCAGCACTTTTGATCGATGGTTAGAATCTCTCCGCGCTGCCCCCTTATTTGGATTGGGTCGCAGGTTTATGGCAGATCGCGATCTGCTATTAGAGGCCGAGGGATTAGCCGCAGACTGCCAGTTCGATCGGGCTTTGAATGTGGCCAAGCAGCTTATTATTAGTCTCAAAGAACCAGTGACTTTATGGCAATATCCTTGGCGACAGTGGCAAATTCGACCTTTGTTCGATCGCATTGACCCCCAAGTTATTCATTGGCGACAGGTGGTTGCTGATTATCAACAGGCTCTCCAAAATGCTCAGCAAATTGGATACCGTGATCTTGGGCGCGCTGAAACGATCGTGCGCCAAGCAATTAGTATATATCCCCATCGCCAAGGGGCGGCGTTGCTCAAAGAAATTCAGCGGTTACAGCAGGGGCAAAAATGGTTTCGATTGGGTTTGGCCGCAGAGCTAACCGGCGAAATAGCTACGGCTCGCTATCACTATCAAAATATTCAGGCCGAGTTTCCCAAGTTGCAAAAAACCTGTCAACAGCGCTTAACAGCCTTGGCGATTGCCGATCGCAATTGGGCAGAAGCCAGTAGCCTGAGCAAAGATCTGGGCGATAAGCTTTCTGCGCACTACAACGGACTGGCGCAGTATCAACTCAATCAAGATTTGCGTTTGACGGTGCTGCGCATAGTTCAACGTTATTTGGAAAACGGACAGTTAGAAGAAGCTTGGCAAGAAATTACCGAACATCTAGAAAATGTGCATAACGATGATTTATTGCAAAGATTGATTAATGAATAT
Organism: Synechococcales cyanobacterium GL140_1_metabinner_5_sub; assembly: GCA_025359065.1. Classification (GTDB taxonomy): domain Bacteria; phylum Cyanobacteriota; class Cyanobacteriia; order Cyanobacteriales; family Chamaesiphonaceae; genus JAAFHZ01. The sequence goes on from JANYHM010000098.1 coordinate 13,431, forward strand.
ATTGAGCCACAGTTTACAGCTATCCCCAAAGATTGGTCGGGTCGGTTTCAATTAGCTCAAAGTCGCTGGCTGCAAAAAGGTGGTAGAGGCACTCTCCATGACTGGGCGGTGGCCGCTTACTATCGTTTTTTGTCTGAACCAGATCGGCTAGATTGGCTGCAAGAGCTGTTGCCAATTTGGTTCACGGCCAGCATGAATACTAATCCTAATTTGCCCAATGCTCAAGTGATCGCCAGTCAAATTCGTGAGCTAGTATCTACTATGGTTGATCAATTACCGGATGAAGATAATAAAAAAGATTTTCAATTGCAGTGGCAACGAGATATGACGGCGCTGAAATATCTTGGTACACCCCCCACCAGCGGGCTACGGATCCAGGGCGTTTTTCTATCTCCCGGATTTTATGAGTTGTTTCAATCACAGATTAAAACAGTGCAGTTACCCGATAAAATTTGGGCGATGTTTTATACCCCTTGGTGGCAGTCAGCGATCGCCTGTTTACAAGGCAACCCAGTACAGGCCATGTCTGTGAAACCAGCGATCAATCCTGAAGCGATCACTGGAGCGAGTAAGTTTGCTCAGCAGTTTGTGGCTTATCACGAGGGCTGCTATTATTTACAGTGCAAACCCGGTGGTTTCCCTCGCTGGCGAGAGGCTTTCCCGGTGTTAGAAGTAGCCAAAGAACAAATCCTGAAATCCCCAGAATGGTGCTCAAAGGTAGATCAGCTATGCGATGAGCACCACTCTTTGATTTGGGACGTATCTGATAAAAAAACTTTTTCTAGATATTGGTATAGTTTGTTGCACACCAATACAGCCCTGGAATTCATGAATTTTATGGCCAGTAGCGATGATTATTAGCGATGTTTAATCCCCACCCCTATGAAGTTTTAGCAGTAGAACCTACTGCCACAAACGCCGAGATTTTGCAGGCTTTTGCCAAGGCAATGCAGCGCAAGCAATATGCTCCAGACGTGTTGGCCAAAGCCCGCAAAGTGCTGATGGATCCAGCCGATCGCCCGCTGTTAGATTATCTGTGGGGTACCTGGCGCAAGCATACCGATGTACAAGAAGCTGATCTAACTTTGCTAGATACTTTGGATGCTGAGATTAACGTGCTTGATCGGGCAATTCAAAATTTGTTGATCGATGATTGCCTGACCAGGGAATCTATGGCAATCGAAATCGCTGCTGCCGATCGATTGTTTGGCCAGAGTCTGCAAAACTTTTCTTATTAATTAATATGTATCAAATTACTGCCGATCAACGAGATGAAATCACTGCTTCATTTAATCGTCTAATTCAAGAAAATGCGGCTTTGCAAGCGAAGCTGCAACAGCAACAGACCGCGACAGCTAATGCTAACAATAGTTTGTTTCTAGAATTATTAGGAGTAGTGGATGCATTAGATTATCTCTGTGGCTATTTAGCCGAAAACCCCGAGCCACCAGCAGCTTTTCAGCAGCGTTTGCCAAATTCGCTGCGATCGATTGTCAGTAAATTGGAGGGGTCTTTGGCTGGTAGCGGTGTCAAGGCGATCGAGGTTCCTCTTAATACCCCGGCAGATTTTAATGTCTGTGCCGCTGTCAGCCGCGAAGTCCGCACTGATCTAGAACCTCAATCGGTAATCAAAGTCAGTCGGCGGGGTTTTACGGTAGGCGAAGCTGTGCTGCGATCGGCAGAAGTGGTTGTGGCAGCGGAATAGCATCAGATGCCAAAGATATTTGATAGTTCAGAGGGGAACGAAGGTGCTAGAAAACCTGGGCTGGGCAAACTTTCCATCGGCTCACTTTTTTGGCCAAGAGTGATACGTACACTTCATTCTCCAGGTTCAGGAGCCTATCTCACCCTCTGTATAATACATTTCTTTAAAATATAGATTTCACATACCATGTGGGCTTTAAAATACTAACTTGAATATCCAAAAATAGGATTCGTTTCATGGCGACTATGACCGTAACTTCCCAATCCACCGATACCACTGCCTATGGCAGCCGCCTAGCCACCTTAGAGGTTGTGGGCATTTCTACACGCAGTGGTCATCAGACTATCACTGTGCCTTTACACCGTTTATCGCAAAAGATGCAGCAAATTCATCGTCAAGGTGGCAAAATCATTAATGTGCATACTGATTTAGCTATGACAGTAGTGACCAGCTCTATTGAATCGGTAGAAGAGATAGTCACAGCTCCAACTCCTGACGTACCTGAAGCTGAAGCTGAGCTGGCTATGGAAATGCCTACCCCTGCCGTTCAACCCAAGCAAAATAATCATTCCTCGAAGAAAAAGAGAAGATAAATATTTAAATTACTAAAAAACCGAGCAAGTTATTTTTGCTCGGCTTTTTGCAGGTTATCGATCGAAGTTGATTCTTGATTACTTACATTTTGTGGAACCGCCGCTTAAACAAAAAGCGAAAGCTAAGAATTTATCTTTGACTGGAACGGCAGCAGCACTTACTTCTTTAAACTTAAAGAAAATAGCTGAGGCCGCAGATTTTGATTGAGAACTTAAGCTTCCGTACTCCGACGTTTTTTTGAATTCAGAGAAGCTGAGCTGTTTATCTTCGGCGAACTCAGTTACCAATGCCTTCACCACTTCTTTCTCGGAAGGAGACATTGATCCATACCAACTGCCATAGATGTCAAAAAGGTCAGTAGAAGGTGCACCAGGTCTCAGACCCAAAGAAACACCCAAGTCATTCAAGTTGCTTACTGTACCAGTAACATTTCGATGAGTGTCTTTTACACCATCAATGGTATTGTTTACACCACGGATAGCATCGGTGATGCCATCTAAGAAGCCAGCTTGGGCTGGTCTTACTGCTGTTAGGGATAGACTAATCAGCGCTAAGCCTGATACGAAGGAGGCTGTACAGTTTTTGAAGTTAATTAGTTTCATTGGGAGTTCATCGCTAAATATTCCTAAAATATAAGGCGCGAGTTCATTTTTTATCATCAGCAAAATGGCTGAATACAAAAACAGCTATTTTGCTGAGTTGAAAAATACTATGGAAGCTCTTTGGCTTAAATCATTGTGGGGCAAATGATTGAGCATATTTGAAGTCAGGAAAAAGAGTATCCTTCACATTTTTTGGTAGAAACATATTTCCAAGTTTCCGGAAAACCCAGCTATGGTGTTGAAACAGCTACCAAAAGATAATTTCATCTATTTAATCTTTCTCAAGAACGTTCATCAATATTGGATATTTTCCAGCTTTTGACCCAACCTGGCTTTTTGCTCAATAACTGAACCTGCCCAATTAATAGCTGGTAGATGTCTGAAAGCATACTTCCTTTCTACCATAAGAATAAAGATAGAATGTCAGGTTGAAAGCTTACTCAGAGCCAAAAATAATCCATATTCTTTTAGCGGAAAGGGAATAGCTGCATCATGAATTTTTGTAAATATGTTTCGATGAGGCGACTTTTAGAATTCAGCAAAGCTCATTTGCTTATCTTCGGCAAATTTTGAGACCAAGATCACCTTTTTTTGGAAAGAGACATAGATCCATACCAGCTAGTAGAGACACATCAAGTGACATAGGAAATTTTGAGAATTGGTTCTGGTCGATCTCAAAAAAACTCCGAATTATAGTTATCATGTAAAGCATGGTTGCTGTTGTCAGCAGCTCAAAGATAGTCCAAAAGATAGTTTGGGGCTGCTAGCAATCTTCATTGGAATTCAGCTATCTTGAATAAATTACTTTATCCCCCTCAGCCATGTTTGGAATATTCTCAGATAAAAAATCTACGATCCCTACTGCTAGCGAAGCTTTGTCGGGTCGATCGGCAGCTATTGCTCCTCCCGCAAAGCACCATGTGAATGGCAACCCTATGAACCCGCCTTACCCCGCAGGCATGGAAACAGCCATGTTTGGTATTGGCTGCTTTTGGGGTGCAGAGCGCAAATTTTGGCAGCAAGAAGGGGTCTATCTCACTGCTGTTGGCTATGCCGCTGGTCCTACTCCCAACCCCACCTATCAAGAAGTCTGCACTGGCATGACCGGACATAATGAGGTGGTGCTAGTGGTATTTGATCCCAAAGTTGTCAGCTACGAACAGTTGCTGCAAATCTTCTGGGAAAGCCATAACCCCACCCAGGGAATGCGCCAAGGAAATGATCAAGGTACCCAATATCGATCGGGCATTTATTGCTACGGCGATCAGCAGGTCGTTGCGGTGGCCAGCCAAGCCAAATATCAAGCAGCTCTATCCGCCGCTGGGATTGGCAGCATCACCACTGAGGTTTTGCCAGCTCCGACCTTTTATTACGCTGAAGAGTATCACCAGCAATACCTAGCCAAAAATCCCAATGGTTATTGTGGGTTGGGTGGTACTAAAGTCTGTTATCCCCCAGCTTAGGTGGCAGCTTTGCTAAGGGCAAGTGATCGAATCCTTGCCCCATTGGGGTTTTGATAGATTGGAGCGGCTAAGTAACATAAGTATTTCAAATGTCGGCAATCCGATATTTATTTTTAACTTTTCATGGTGTTGCTCTGCTAAGATTCACATTGTCAAACTGAGATGTTGAGATAAAAAATTGGTCAGCTACCAGCCGCAATCTGCCGATTCTGAGACTTATCCCCAGGAAAATAGCTTAAATAAAGAGAGTAACGCCGCTGCTCTTCTCCATACCTATTTTGAAAACCAAGCTTATCATTACCCCGATCGCCTAGCTCTGGTCTGCAACAAACAGCAGATGACCTACGGGGAACTAGAGCAACGTTCCAATCAGCTTGCTCATTACTTGGGGTCGAAAGGAATTGGGGTCGGAGCCAAAGTAGGACTGTTATTAGAGCGATCAATCGAAGTATATATTGCCATCTTGGGGATCTTGAAGGCTGGGGCGGCTTATGTGCCGATGGATCCAGATTATCCAGCCGATCGAGTTCAATATATTTTGAGTGACAGTGAAGTGGCATTGCTACTAACTTCGACCACCATGCTAACTAGGCATCCCGATCTACCTTGCTCTACTTTCTGTTTTGATCTTCAGTTAATTGCCCAGCAGCCTACTACGCCCACCGGTGTCGAAATTAGTCCGACAGAACTCTGCTATATCATTTATACCTCTGGCTCTACCGGTCGTCCGAAGGGCGTGATGTTAGAACATCGCAATGCTGCTAACTTTGTCTGGTCAGCGCAAGATGTTTACGGGGTTAGGTCAGATGACCGGTTTTATCAGGGCTTCTCGATCGCTTTTGATGCTTCGATCGAAGAAATTTGGTTAACTTTTGCTGCTGGAGCAACGTTAGTTGTCGGGACTGCCGAGATGGTGAGGGCTGGTAGTGAGCTAGCTGGAATTTTGACCCGGTTGGAAGTCACGGTTTTTTCTTGTGTTCCAACGCTGCTCTCAATGCTGCAAGAAGATTTGCCCACCGTGAGATTATTGATTTTAGGGGGCGAAGCCTGTCAGCCAGAGTTGATTCAGCGCTGGTTTAGAGCTGACCGGCGAATTTTGAATACTTATGGGCCAACGGAAGCAACGGTAGTAGCAACATACCTAAAATGTGATCTCCATAAGCCAGTGACGATCGGTCGGCCTTTGCCTAGTTATACGGTTTATATTCTGGATGAAAATCTGCAAGAGGTGGCTGCTGGTGAAACTGGCCAAATTTTTATTGGTGGCAATTGTCTGGCGCGGGGCTATGTCAATCGGCCAGAGTTAACCGCCGAAAAATTCATTCAGCACCCCACTTTGCAATGTCGTCTGTATGCCAGTGGTGACTTGGGAGCTTGGGTTAATGACGAAATCCAGTTTTTGGGTCGCGCTGATGATCAGGTTAAGTTACGGGGCTTTCGGGTAGAGTTATCCGAAATTGAATCGGTGCTGATGCAGTGTCCCGGCATCCAGATTGCGGTGGTAGCAATTAAGTCTGGAGCTGATGGAGTAGATGCGTTAATTGCTTATTTAGCACTCGGTGGCGAAACTGTGGACCTAGCCGCTACCCGCGATCATCTGCGCCAGCGATTACCGGGATTCATGATGCCCACTTGTTTTCATCAGCTCCAAGCCACCGAGATTCCGCGCTTAGCCAGTGGAAAAGTCGATCGCAAACTGTTACCAGATCCGATTCCCATGGCCGAAGCCGCCAGAGCTGTGCGAGAACCTAGTACTCTTTTGGAAGCTACATTAGTGCAGGTCTGGTCGAAGTTATTCAATACCCCTGTTTCGATCGATGATAACTTTTTCGATTTAGGTGGCCACTCTTTATTAGTCGCTAGCATGGTGTCAGAGCTGCGCACCGATCCACAGTTGCAGCACGTCTCGGTAGCTGATGTGTACCACTGTCCTTCGATCGCCACATTAGCTGAGCATTTATCTATTGCGATCGCTCCTCAATCTCGCCCAATTAAGCCTCACCCTCAGATTGGTTGGCAATTTTGGTTTGCGGCAATCTGTCAGTTAGGTGGAGTTTACCTAGTACAACTCATCTTTTCGATAAATTTGGTGATGCCGCTGTTGAGCTATCGCTTTTTCCAGCAAACACCAGAAATAGCGATTACAGTGTTTTTTGGGACGATCGCCATTCTATATCCAGTAATGCTGGGAATTTCGATCGCTGCTAAGTGGATTTTGATTGGTAAATATCGATCGGGTAGCTATCCACTGTGGAGATTTTACTATCTCCGTTGGTGGCTGGCTCGGTTGATGCAGCAAGTTGTCCCGCTGTGGCCATTAATTGGCACCCCATTTCTGGCTTGGTACTACCGGTTAATGGGTGCCAAAATTGGTAAAAATTGCTATCTTGGCACCGACGAGGTAGGAACTTATGACTTAATTTCGATCGGCAATGATACTAGTTTAGGGGCTGAAGCTAAATTGCTGGGCTATGAAGTTAAAGATGGCTATTTACATTTGGGCAAAATAGAAATAGCCGATCGATGCTTTGTGGGTGTGCGGGCTGCTTTGGAACCAAATAGCTGTATGGAAGCAGATAGTTATTTAGAAGATTTGACACTGCTGCCAGCAAATACCAAAATCCCTCATGCACAGCGTTGGCATGGTTCTCCTGCTCGTTTCCAAGAGAATGTCGAGCCGCAGGTTCCGGTCTATGGCAGCAATCGAGGCCGAATTTTTCGAGCGGCAATTCAATCTGTAGGGGTAATTCTGCTTAGCGTTTTACCTACAGTGTCAGTTTTACCAGGGGTGCTACTGATGCTCGAAGCCCTCAATGAATGGCACTGGGCGGGTTTGCTGGTGGCACCGCTGGCAGGGATGATCGGTATTTTCTTGATTATGGTGCAGGTGCTGGCCTTCCGAAAAATATTTTTGCCTCGGGTACGACCAGGTACTTATTCGTTACGTACCAGCTTTTATATTCGCAAATGGTGGATCGATCGACTCATGACTCTCAGCCTAGAGTGGTTAGGAATGATTTATGGCACGGTGTATTCCACTCCTTGGTTAAGGTTATTGGGCACAAAAATTGGTAAGCACACCGAGATTTCTACTGCTGCTAATTTTTCGCCAGACTTGGTGTCGATTGGTGCCAATGCTTTTGTGGCTGACGATGTATCGATCGGTGCATCTCGGGTCTATTTAGGCCAGATGAGCTTACGCCAGGTCAATATTGGAGATGATTGCTTTATTGGCAACAGTGCTTTAGTTCCAGGGGGCAGCGAAATGCTCCAAGACAACCTACTTGGCTGTCTATCTGTGCCACCCCAAATCTCGCCAGCAGATACTGACTGGGTAGGAAATCCATCTTTTCGGCTGCCCTATCGTTTTCAAGAAGATAAGTTTGATGTAGGCTTAACTTCAAAGCCTTCTGGTTGGTTGGTTTGTCAACGCTTTGTCATTGAGTTTCTGCGTATTATTATGCCATTAACTTTTTCGGCTGGTGCCATTAGTACCCTAATTTTTTTGGTAGAAGATAACTTAGATGATATTGGTGATGATCTGCCCTGGGAAGAACTGATCGCTATTTTGCCACTGTGGTCGATCGGGATTGGATTTTTGGCCTGTGCCCTGGTAATCTGCTGCAAATGGCTACTGATTGGACGCTATAAGTCTCAGTCTCTACCTCTGTGGAATAACTACGTTTGGCGCAGTGAATTAATTACTGGTTTAAATGAAAATATTGCGGCTCCTTGGCTGACTAACTATTTTCTGGGTACGCCATTTTTTGCTTGGTATTGGCGCGCTTTGGGTGCCCGTATTGGTAAGCAGGTGTTTATTGACACCTCTGATGTTACGGAGTTTGATCTGGTCAGGATCGATGATTGGGCGGCTTTAAATTATTTCTGTGGACTGCAAACTCATCTATTTGAAGACCGGATAATGAAGATGTCGAATTTACATATTGGCAAAAATTGTGTGGTTGGTCATGGCTCGATCGTCCTGTATGACACTCAAATGGAAACAGGCTCACAGCTACATTCTGTCTCGCTGTTGATGAAAGGTGAAACCCTCCCCGCCGGTACTCATTGGCAAGGTATACCTGCCCAGCCATTAGCCAATCAAGATCCATTAACGGCTAATGTTGAATGAAGACTAAAAGACTGTAGGCGCTCCTGTAAACGGGTATGTCGCCGCGTCGATCGCACTGTATTCACTGCCTGCTGCATCGCTCGCTCCTCTCCTACTAACACCACCAGCTTTCGCCCTCGCGTAATTGCCGTATACAACAAATTCCGTTGCAGCATCATATTATGCTCAGTACTCAACGGAATCACCACCACCGGAAACTCCGAACCCTGGCTCTTGTGAATCGTAATTGAATAGGCCAGCATCACATTATCTAGCTGTGCCACGCTGTATTCAATTAACTTTCCCTGAGGTTCTTGCCAGTCTGGGTAACGAATGTGGGTGATAGTTTCTTCGTCTTTAGAAACGATCAATTCGATGGTGCCAATATCGCCATTAAACACCAACTGATTGTAGTCATTGCTGGTTTGAATCACCCGATCGCCCACCCGAAACTGCTTAATTTTGCGTTTACTGGCCTGCACCGGATTCCATAAATCTTGCACCAGTTGATTGATCGCAATATTACCGCTATCAGACTTGTGCATTGGCGTTAAATATTGAATATCGGCCTGTCGATAGCCCAACTCTGGTAGCTTCTCCTGCAATAGCCACATCGTCGCTTTCGGAATCACATTAGCCGGACACTTAATCCACACGCAGTCACTCTCAAACTGCTCAGTGGCCTTGGTTACAACTTCTATTCCCGGCATCCGACCATCATTTACTGCATAAGAGCATTGAGTAATTTTAGAAGCCGCTGCTTGGCGGAATACCTCAGTAAGCTTAGCCACCGGAAAAATCTCAGATTGAATCATGTCCCGCAAAACGTTACCGGCAGCGATCGAGGGCAACTGGTTCACATCGCCAATAAACAATACTTGGGCAGAGAGGGGAATGGCGGCGACTAAAGCATCGGCGATCGCCAGATCCAGCATCGAAGCTTCGTCAATAATAAAACAATCGCCTTCTAAGGGATAGCGACTGTTGTGACTAAAGCCAGTCCCCATCCAGCCTAGTAACCGATGAATGGTCTGAGCTTCTAAACCAGTGCTTTCTTGGATTCTTAAAGCGGCTTTGCCGGTAGGAGCACAGGCGACTACTCGCCGGTCATGATCTAACCAGAATTCAATGATTGCTTTAGCTGTTGCTGTTTTACCTACCCCAGCCCCCCCGGTCATAATAGTTACTCCTTGGGTCACAGCGTTGGTCAATGCCTCTTTTTGTCCTGTTGCTAGCTCAATATCGCTATCGGCCTCATATTTGGCAATCCATTCCCCAATGTCGGTGGTGATTTTAAAGGTGCCGCATAAGCTTTGGAGATTTTCGGCCAAACGATATTCTGCTTGGTGGGCGCGGCGTAAATAAACGTCTGTGTCTTCCACAACTAGTTGGCGGCGATCGGGAGCGTTGGCGGCACACAGTGCCTGGATGTGAGCAATAATTGCTGGGGCTTGGGGGTGATGACCAGGTAAACGGAGTAAATCAGCGCAACTGCGGATCAGGGCTGCTTGGGGTAAAAAGCAATGTCCTTGCTGTTTAGCAGCTTGACGCAGAGTATCGGCGATCGCTGATTGATAACGAATGGGGCTGTCGATCGGAATTCCAGTTTTGAGAGCAATATCATCGGCGCGCTTAAAGCCAAATCCGCGAACTCGTTCAATCAATAAGTATGGATCTCTTTTGATGGTGTTGATCGATTCGTCACCAAATTCTCGGTAAATTTTGCCTGCATAGGTGGCGGTGATGCCCAAGCCAGCTAGAAAGGCAATCAGGTTTTGCAGCTTGCGGCTTTCGCTGTACGACTGCAACATTTTCTCTAGTTTGTTGCTGGTAATGCCATTAACTTCTAACATTCTCTCTGGCTCTCGCTCCAGAATCTGGAAGGTGCCATCGCCGAAATGATCGACAATCCGTGCGGCCATTCTTTTGCCGATGCCTTGCAGTGTTACCAAAAAGCCAATGACTGATTCGCGCCCTACTGGTTCGGCGATGCGATAGCTGCTAAAGTTAAACTGATCGCCATAGGTGGGGTGTTTGCGCCAATCGCCATACAGGGTCACATCCAGATCTTTTTGCGGGGCGGGCATGACTCCTACGGCTCTGAAGGTGCTGAAGTCTTCGCTGGCCATTTGGATTACTACATAGTGATCGGTGTTATTTTCGTGTACTACTTGGGCGATCGTCCCGTTGATTTCGGCCATGGCACTGAAAAAAGCTGAGTAAGAACATAGTACATTATTATACTTATCAGACTGATGCGGCTAGGACTGGGCTTCATTTATTGAAATCTACTGGCAAAAAAACTTCACCTAGCCTATCCTGATTAGGTGTGATAGCATTCATCTTCTTTCTCCTAATATCAAACCTACATCTATGGTCAGCGAGTTAAACATTACATCTAGAACCGCAGCAGATTTTCCCCTTTCCGCTCCGGCTGCCTACCCGGTATTTTTCCGCACCTATAGTCGCTTCTTGAATGGCGGTAGAGAAAATTGGCAGCAGGTTTGTACTCGTACTCTGCGGGGCTTGGTCAAGCTCGGAAACTTGGACGCAGAAGAAGCCGCCGTCATCGATCGGATGCAGCGTCAGGTCAAAGCCTTACCTTCAGGCCGTTGGCTGTGGGTCGGTGGCAGTGAGTGGCTGGAACGGCCAGAGAACTTTTCGGGAGCCTATAACTGTACCAGCACCAACGTCATCGATTGGCGGGCCTTTGGTCTGATGATGGACTTGGCCATGATGGGCTGCGGAACTGGGGCGATATTAGAGCCAGAGTTGATCGATCAACTGCCAGCGGTTAGGAATGTATTGGAAATTGGAGAAGTGTCGGCGATCGGCACCACCCCCGCCGAGCAGCGTAGACATCTAACCGACGTAGAGATTGAAGGAAATCACGTCACCATCCATGTGGGTGACAGTCGTCAGGGTTGGGTGAAGTCTTACCAAACTGTGCTGGAGCTATGCAGCGATGAACGCTTCAGCGGCTCAGTAAAAATTGATGTGGATTTAGCAGATGTGCGGCCAGCCGGGGAGCTTTTGAAGGGCTTTGGTGGCATGGCTAACCCGGTGAAGTTGCCGGAACTGTACGATCGCTGCGTGCGAATTTTAAATAAGGCTCATGGACGCAAGCTGAATTCTGTGGAATGTTGCTTGCTAATTGATGAGGCTGCGGTCACTATCGTAGCAGGCAATATCCGCAGAAGTGCGGGAATTCGTCAGTTTAACTCTGCCGATACATTAGGTGCAAACGCCAAGGATAACCTGTGGCAACAAGGTGAAGATGGCTCTTGGAAAATTGATCCAGAGCGTGATTCATTACGGATGGCCAATCATACTAGAGTGTTTCATCGCAAGCCTACTTTAGAAGAATGTGTAGATGCTGTGCGGAAGCAATACTACTCTGGCGAAGGAGCGATTCAGTGGGCCGGAGAAGCCGTTGCTCGATCGAATGCTGATGTGATCAAGCCTGAGCAGAAAAGAGATTTTCTCGCCGCTTATAGCAATGGTACGGGTGTCGATTGGTTAGTTAAAAATGTACCTGGATTAAATAACTTTGAAGCAGAGAGAAAACTTTGGAGATATGGCCTAAACCCTTGCGGGGAAATAATTGGAGCAGATTTTCATTGTAATTTGTCTGAGGTACATCTGAACCAATTAGACCCTCACAACTCTCAAGAACAAGAAGATGCTTTTAGAGCTAGTGCTTTATCGGTAGCAGCCTTGCTGAATCATCAGTTCCAAGAACCCCGCTACCAATACAGTCGTCTGCAAGATCCGATCGTGGGTGTTTCGTTCACCGGCTTATTTGATTTCTTTGTTCATGCCTTTGGTACTCCTTGGTTAGAATGGTGGGCAACCGGTCGCCCTGCAACCGCAGCAGGTCAAGAATTTAAAGCCAAAGAAGCCGAGTATTTAACTCGTTGGGCAACTATAGTTCATGAACAAGTCTGGGCGTACTGCGACAAGCATGGGATCAAGCGTCCGAATCGTTGTACTACAACTCAGCCAGCGGGCACCAAGTCTCTACTTACCGGTGCTTCCCCCGGTTGGCATCCTCCCAAGGCTCAGCGTTTTATCCGGCGGATCACTTTCCGCAAAAACGATCCAGTAGCTTTGGCCTGTATTGAGTACGGCTACAGTGCAATTCCTTCCCAGTCTGATAAGGACGAAAATGGCAATTTGTTGAACGATGCCTTTGATCCACGCTGTACCGAATGGCTGATCGAGATTCCGGTGGCGGTTTCTTGGGCAGATATTCCAGGGGCTGATCAGGTGGAGATTAGTAAATTCGATGCCATGTCCCAAATGGACTTCTATATGCAGGTACAGAGCTGCTATACGGCTCACAATACTTCGGCCACGATCGAACTCCGAGAAGCTGAGATTGAGCCTTTGGGTCAAAAGATCTTTGAGGCAATCCGAGATGATGAGGGCTATATTTCGGCAGCGCTATTGGCGCGGTTCGACGATCTTCAGACTTTTCCTCGCTTGCCTTTTGAGCCGATCGATAAGGCAACTTACGATCAGCTTATGCAGGGAGTACAAGATCGCCAGGTGATGAGTGATTTTGCGGCGGCGTTGGCCAAGTACGATTCGAGTTCGATCGAAGAGGCTGGCCCAGCAGGTTGTGATTCAGATAAATGTCTGTTACCTGATAAGCAGAAATAATTATTTGATGGACTATGATCATTAGATGAATTATGGTCCATCAACCAATTCGATAAATTACATTTAGACAATTCATATGCGTTTACTACCTTTGAGCTTAGCAGTCTTGTTTGGCATGAATTTGGGCTTGGCACCAACAATTCTTGCCCAAACTTATGCTCAGTCAACAGCCAAAGGTAGCAGCGAAACTGTTGTTCCTAACGAAAATCTGGTAGTAGAAGAAGTCCCCCCAATTCCTAATGAATTGGCTAACACCGTGGCACGCTATACCCAGTTCCGATCGGCCTCTCTTGCTAGCTGGCACCCCACCAAAAAAGAAATGTTGATTTCTACTCGCTTTGGCGACGTGACGCAGGTACATCGGGTCAAGTTTCCTATGGGAGCGCGTCAGCAGCTAACTTTTGCCAACGAGCGAGTCAGTGGAGCCTCTTTTCAGCCTACTACCGGAGACTATTTTGTATTTAGCAAAGATGTGGGCGGCAATGAGTTTTCTCAGAACTATCGCTATGACTTAGCGACCGGTGATATCACTCTGTTGACTGATGGTAAATCCCAGAATGGGCGTGGGATTTGGTCAGATAAGGGCGATCGGATGCTGTATGGTTCCACCCGTCGCAATGGTAAAGACCGCGATCTGTACATTATTGATCCCAAAAATCCTAAGAGCGATCAGCTAGTAGTCACCAATGAAGGTGGTGGCTGGGGCGCTTTTGATTGGTCAAAAGACGGGCGGCAGGCAATTCTTCAGCAATCTATTTCGGCTAACGAAAGCTACTTGTGGCTATTAGATATCGCCTCGGGAGTAAAAACTCGCCTGACCCCGCCAAATCAAAAGGTCTCCTATGATGGGGCTTTTTTAAGTAAGGATAGTCGAGGCATTTATGTAATCACCGATCGAGAGTCGGAGTTTCACCGCTTGGCCTATCTAGACTTGGCTACCCAAAAATATCGCTATTTGACTACCAATATTCCTGGTGATATCGAAGAATGGGATCTCAGTAAAGATGGTAAATATTTAGCCTTTGTCGCCAACGAAAAAGGAGTTGCTGTGCTGCGAGTGCTGAATACTAAAACTCAGCAGCTTATTAGATTGCCCAAGCTGCCGGTGGGTCTGGTGGGTGGCATTAACTGGCATCGAAATAGTCGAGATCTCGGCTTTACCTTGGCATCAGCAAAGTCTACCGCCGATGTTTATTCGATCGATATTCAGACTAATAAGCTCGATCGCTGGACAGAAAGTGAAACTGGTGGCCTGAATACTGATGCTTTTGCCCCGGCGGAGTTAGTGAGCTGGAAAAGCTTTGATGGTCAGCAAATTTCTGGCTTTTTATACAAGCCTGCTCGCAAATTCGCGGGCAAGCGCCCGGTAATTATCGATATTCACGGTGGTCCCGAAGCCCAATCTCGCCCCTCGTTTTTAGGCCGGATGAATTATTACCTCAATGAGTTGGGGGTGGCAATTTTATTACCAAATGTGCGCGGCTCCAGTGGCCAGGGCAAGACTTTTTTGGCGGCAGATAACGGCTTTAAACGTGAAGATTCAGTAAAAGATATTGGTGCTTTGTTAGATTGGATTCCGACTCAGGCTGATTTAGATCCGCAAAGAGTAATGGTGGCTGGGGGGAGCTATGGGGGCTATATGTCTTTAGCGGTGGCTACTAAATATAGCGATCGAATTAAGGCGGCGATCGATATTGTCGGTATCTCTAACTTTGTCAGTTTCCTAGAGCGCACCGAAGGCTACCGCCGTGATTTACGTCGGGTGGAATACGGCGATGAGCGCGAGCCGAAAATGCGGGAGTTCTTACAGAAAATTTCGCCAACTACCAATGCGGCCACAATCAAGGTGCCTCTTTTTGTGATTCATGGTCAAAACGATCCGCGTGTGCCACTGAATGAGGCGCAGCAAATAGTTCGATCTGTTCGCCAAAATGGAGTGCCAGTATGGTACCTAATGGCCAAAGATGAAGGTCACGGTTTTAGCAAGAAGCGCAATGTGGACTACCAGTTTTATGCAACAGTCCTGTTTGTACAAAAATTCTTAATTGGCCAATAATTCTGCCAGACAGTCTCCACACCATATGAGTCAGCAGTCACAAGCTACAGAAATCTTACGTGCGTGTTGCGGCTCCAAAATCTCGATCTGGGTTTTTGGTATAGCAGTTTACACGGATTTTTGAGATTAGTTAAGTAAAATCATGTTTAAGTTAACTCTCAAAACAAAAATACACGTTAGGTGTGAGGACAATGCAGCATATGCTGAAATTTAAAGCTGGAATGTTTTCTTGGTCTCTCTTGACCATCACCACCTTTTGCGCTGCCACTCCGGCTTTTGCCCAGTCTCAAGCCCCTTCTCAAGATGCCGTTGTGCAAAACGCCGTACCAGTAACTCCGGCAAATGTTAAAAATAATGACTCTCAAGCTCCAAAAACTGGTTCATTGGAGTTGTCTGATAGCAACGTTCAGTTCCTTAAGTCTTTCAATGATCGCTACAAGTGCGGTATTGCTAACATCGATGCAGCAATCTCCCGCGCTGACTTTGCCAACAATATTGTAGTTTGCCTAACATCTACCGAAGTCAAGTTGGCTCAAGACCCTAATGCGATTCCTGCCAGTGAACTAGCTCAACTTAAAGATGTGGTTGATCAGTTCTCTAATGAAGTTAGTTATTTGGGTAACAGATTAGAAACTGTTGAAAAGAAATTAGCCGCAGTCCAAAAAGCTAGTACTTTTTCTACTACTACTAAGCTGGCTGGTGAAATAATTGTAGGACTTTCTACCTTCAGTGGTGACACGGTATCTGCTGCTCGCAACACTGCTAGCGGTCTTACCGGTGCCGATACCAACAATGGCAACATTACGTTTTCTAACCGAGTACGCTTAAATTTTGATACCACTTTCTCGGGCAAAGACCGCTTGAGAACCCGTTTGCAGTCCAGAAATACAACCAGCTTTAGTGGCGTTGGCACCACTAGCACCAACACTACTCGGTTGGGTTATGATGGAGATGAAACCAACACCACTAATCTTTCGTTACTACAATACACTCTGCCAATTTTCAATAACTCTAAGTTGATTGTAGAAACTGTGGGCAGTGAGTACAACGAAAACATGTACACCTTTAACCCACTGTTGGCAAGTTCTGGCACGGGTTCTATTTCTCGTTTTGGTCGTTATAACCCAGTATATCGCCAGAGTGGAGACGGAGCGGCTGCTACGGCAGATTTTAGACTTAGTCCTGAGTTCAGTGCATCGATCGGTTATGCAGTTCCATCTGGTGCCAATAACCCAGGTGTAGGTGCCACCGGTTTGTTTGGCAGTGGCAACTCTGGTATTGCGCAACTGCGCTATCAACCATCTCCAGATACTGATTTAGGGCTTTCCTTTGCTCGTTCCTATCACCCTGCTGGTGCAAACATAACCCAAGGAACCGGCAGTGCTTTTGCAGGTAGTCCTTTTGGTGCTGAGCCAACAGTGGCTAACCATTACAGTTTCTTAGCTAGTACGAAGCTTTCCCCTGGGTTTATTCTTTCTGGCTGGGTGGGCTTGACTAATGCCAGCCTAGAGAACGGCGGTAGAACCACTGGCAGTGCCGATATTTTCAATGCCGCTCTTTCCGCCGCTTTTACTGATGTGGGAGCTAAGGGCAACACCTTAGGCTTGATCGTTGGGATACCACCTAAAGTAAACAGTATTTCTTCCAATAATGCTGCCATCCGCAACCGTTATAACCCCGATACCAGCCTCCACCTAGAGACTTTGTACAAAATCAAGGTCAGTGACAACCTAGATATTACTCCTGGAGTATTGTTAATCACTAACCCCGAAAGTGCTCCTAATGCGGCTAGTCGTGGCAGTGAGTTCGTCGGAACTGTGCGAACTACCTTTAAATTCTAAGGTTCATTGATGTAATACTTACCTGCAAGCTTTTTACCCTCATAATCTGAGGGTTTTTTGTTTGGGAGTGGCAAGTTAGGGCAAGATCTGGAATTTTGGTATTCAAATTAACCAAACCCTAACCTAATCATTACGTTTTCTTCATGATTAGTCTCTAAGCTAAGAAGCGATGTCTCCGAGTCTGTAGGTACTTATGTTACAAATCTTAGACCGTCCCAGCTCAAATGCCATGCCCCGAGCAACTATTTCTTTAGAAGAAATATACAAGCAAAAGACTGTGCTGATTTACCATAAAGGTAAAAGTATTCCCATGCTCGATCGGGATATTTTCTTTGTGCAGCAAGGCATTGTGCAGTTATCTAGCTTCGATTCCGAGGGTAATGATATCTTGCTAGGCATCATTTCTCCTTTCATGCCTTTTGGACTACCGCTTACTTCAGTGGAGCCATATCATGGAGTTGCTCTATCTAATGTCAGTTTGATTCGGTTTAGCGTTGCTGAAGTCGAGCAGTACTTCGACCTGAGCCGCCTAGTAATGCGTGGGTTAGATATGCGTCTTCAGCAATCTGAAGCGATTCACTCTATTTTGTGCAGTCGGCATATCAGCGAAAAGCTATATCGTTTCTTAGAGTTGCTCTGTAAAGAAATTGGTGAGCCAGTCGCTGATGGCACCAGATTAAAAGTCCGGTTCACTCACCAGCATTTGGCTAGTACTATTGGAACTACAAGAGTTACAATTACTCGGATGCTACAAAAATTTCAGCAAAATGGCACGATTATGCTTGACGAAAAGCGACACATTATAATGAATTCGTCTAGAAAGTTTAGCCTTAACCATTAATTAACTTTTAACTAACTTAAGCTTAATTATTACTTTAGAGCAATTTAATCTTGGTGGATGAATATAAGGCGTGAGCGTGAATTCACACCAAGATTAAAAACTACCAAAGCAATGTTCTCAGCTAAAAAAAGATTCCACATCATCTCTACACTATTGGCCGGCAGCACCATTGTTGCATCTGGGCTGTTGGTATCTCCAGTAGCTACTAACTCACAGGGTTCGACAACCATTAAAATTGATGGCTCTAGTACTGTGTTTCCTATTGCAGAAGTTGCTGCGGAAGAGTTCCAAAAAAGCAAGGCTGGAGCAATAAAAGTAACTGTTGGTGTTTCGGGAACCGGCGGCGGATTCAAGAAATTCTGTAGTGGTCAAACTGATATATCTAATGCCTCTCGCCCAATTTCGAGTAAGGAAATTGATGCTTGTCGCGCGAAAGGGATCAGATTTATTGAATTGCCGATTGCCTATGATGCTTTGACTGTGGTGGTAAACCCAGAAAACACCTGGGCAAATACTATGTCGGTTGAGCAGTTGAAAAAGATTTGGGAACCCGGCGCTCAGGGTAAAATTACCAATTGGAACCAGATTAACTCTCGCTTCCCCAACCAGCCCCTAAAGTTGTTTGGCCCTGGTCAAGCTTCGGGTACTTTTGACTACTTTACAGAAGCAATCAATGGCAAGGCCAAAGCCACTCGTACTGACTTTACAGCCAGTGAAGATGACAACGTGTTGGTGAACGGAGTAAGCAAAGATAAAGGTGGCCTAGGCTACTTTGGCATGGCTTACTACGAAGCCAATAAGTCTAAGCTAAAGGCAATTAAGGTTGGTGGAGTAGCGCCTTCAGTGGAGACGGTTAAGAATGGAAAATACACTCCTCTTTCTCGTCCTCTGTTTATCTACGTTAATGCAACTGTTGCAGCCAAGCCTCAAATCAAAGAATTTGTAAGCTTCTTCTTGAAGAATGCTGGTCAGTTTGCCACTCAAACTAGATATGTTTCATTGCCAGATGCTGCTTACACCACAGCGACTAAGCATTTTGATAACAAACGTACTGGTTCAGTCTTTAATGGTAAAGAAGCAATTGGCTTCACCATTGAAGAGTTAATGGCTCGTGATGCTCAAGATTAATTAATTGCTTTTTTTACTGCTAAATTGTCCAAGTACATCTTGGGCAATTTTTAGTACATATTGTTTAATCATATTATTGAAGCTGGCCAAGATTGCTAGCTAATATCTAGGGCAGTAAACTCTGAGTTAAGCCATTTATTAAATCTTCAAGTAGGAGGTAATATAATAAATGAGAATGCTTGAGCTTTTTCAAGTAGCTTGTAAAGTTATGAACATCAATATTCTGTGAGGAATGAATTTTTATGGAACGTCGGAAAAATGTGATCTGGGCAAATGTCTTAGTGGGTGGGCTGCTGTTAGCAACATTAAGTGCTTGTAACAACGATGAACCTGCAGCAACGGGTACTCCGGCTCCTGTTGCTGCGGCACCAGATGCCGCACCGATCGCTGGTGCCACACCAGCACCTTCTACTAGTGCTGGATCATCTCCAGCAGACACCAAAGAAAAAGACAAACCTAAAGATAGTGGCTCTACAGCTTCTGCACCAAAGCCATTAGCAGCTACTAAGCCTTTAGTAGCAGGAGAAATTAAGCCAGATAAACCTTTGCCTGAAAAAGATATAGAGGCTAAAGCACCAGAGAAACCCAAACCAGTACAAGGTGGCTTGTCAGAAAGCAATGTAAAGGCAATGAAGACCATGCTTGATGATGCCAAGAAAGATGCTGATGCTGGAAAACTTGATGAAGCTATTGGTAAATATAATGAATTTCCAGATGGTCCATGGAAAGAAGCGGCAGGTGAACTAAAAACTAAAGCGGCAGACAAACATACTGCGATCGAAGCAGCCATCAAAGCTGCTGATGAAGCAGCTAAATCCAAAGACAAAGCAAAATTCACTAAAGCCCTAACTGATTTGTTAGCAGCGGTTGAAAAAGCTAAGTAGTAATTAACAAAAAAAGAGGGGGAAGTTAATTTCCCCCTCTTTTTTTATCTTACTGAAAACTATGTGACAAGAATATTTCGCTGTGATTTCTTGTGATCACTCTCAGGAGCATTTTGCTCAACATAGTCTCCAGTAGCCGGGTCTAGTTTTAAGAAAGAGGTATGCCCTTCTTCATCGTCATCATTATTGAAGAACTCAATTTCTTCTTCTTCTGGAGCTTCTGGTTCCAGCATTTCTTGAACCACAACTTTTGGTGCAGTTTCCTCTAACTTATACCAACCATACCAATTCATCACCACCAACCACATTACCGATAACAGCGCCGCCAAACTTAAGATCGATCCTTGATAAGTGGTAAGCATGGCCAACACTGGTAAAATCATGCCCGCGATCGTGCAAATCACTGCGGCCAAAGAAGTCCGGAAATTTTTACCCAGACCCCAAGCACTAGCTATCAGCAAAATAGCAATTACTGGCCACACGATTTCTGGAGTGGCATAGACTGCGGTGATTTCGGTTTTAAATAACCGCATCACGTATGCCAGGGTCAAAATGCTAGTAACTGCAACTCCAGCACTAATTAAAATATCTTTGATGCGCATAGGCACCGAAAGATACAGCATTACTAACCACCACAACCAAATGGCCGGGGCAAACAATATAACCTTGGGGATGACTCCCACTTGAGGCAGTAAAGAATTAGGTGCAGAAGCACCGATCGGGTAAGGGATAGCCGCATTATCTGGCAAAACCCAGGTGAAAGTTTTACCTGGCTTACGTTTTTCGATACTGCTGGGCATTAGACCGCTGGCAGAATTGATGTTGCTGAAATTAGTCTCGATCGCCAATTGAAACTTGGAAAGCAGCTCGCCTTTGGTAGCATACAACCAGCGCGGTGCGCCCTGGGCCTGATAAGAAGTTTTTAACTGAGTCGTCCCATTCGGCGCAATTTGAATTCGATATTCATATTCTCCAGCACTGTTAGACGAAATTCTGCGACCATCTTGCTCTACCGAATACCCTTGAACAATGTATGCTCCTTTAGGTGGAGCCATATTCAGCAGAAAATCTACCGAGCCTGGGGTAATGTTTCGTACTTCGTATTCACCCAGAAAACTTGTGGTGTATACCCACTTCTCGGCACTGCGCACTTTGCTCTTGTTGATATTCACCTTGATATTGGAGCTATTTACAGGCAGCAGCCGAGTAACATCTTTTTCATCGCGGATTTTGGTGACTTTGCCATTGACATTTTCGCTGTAATTATAAGGTTCCTTGACGGTGTAACGAATCTGAGGAGAGATTTGCTCAATTTGTTTTGCCGTAGCTGCGGCACGAGGAAATGCGCTTTGCTCCCAGATATGATAGCGGTTTGCCACCGTTGAACAAATTAATGCACCAATAATTAAAATGGCAAATACAACTGCTACATGCCGCAAAGAACGAATCAAATCGCTATAGCGAACTATCCAATCACCCATTGCAACCATAGAAGATTCTTGCTGGGGTTTGATCGAAAAGTTGATGAGTGCGAGAGCAATACCTAAGCCGATCAAGATCGCGCAAAATACGATGATCCCTAGCGGCGCTCCGTTGATAATTAGGCTCAACCGATCGGGCTGAGTAACATCAGGGATTTCGGGGATGCCGTTAACAGCGTTTACAGCCAAAATGGGAAAGGGCATAAATCCACCCAAACAATCTAAAATTGACATGAATTATGTAATCGGATCGATTCAGTCGCGAAAGCTAACCGGATAATACTCTCACTATTAAGTTAAGAAAAGGTAAAAATTTGGTTAATTCTTTTGTTGACTTTCATGCAGGCTTATTAAACCTAGTTCAGTCGCATCAAAAGCCTCACTTTAAGGCTGGACAGTGCGAAGTTCTTTGTAGAGAAAAAAAGAACATTTCTATACCTAAATGGCTGAAATACTAATAAATATTAGCCTGTTTAATTATGGAGCTTTATAGTCGCTTAGAGCAAATCATGATGCTATTGCTATCAGCTTACTACAAATACTAGCTTTGGAGCTTCCTCAGCAGGTTTTGCACTTTGCCTAAACATGGTTATCCGAGCGAATAAATCGTTCGTCTCTCTCTTCAAAGTCAACGTGATTTCATTTTAAGCAAAAGCAATTCCTGTCTACTTTTAAATAAATTACTGGCTATAAAATTTCAGAAATTCTAAAGCATTGACCAACAAGTATTAAATCTTTGATACTGTTGTTACAAACATCACTGGAACTTCGCACTGTCAAGTTAGATGAATAATATTGTTTTGCACATTCGTATAAATTAATACAGTATACCTAAGTATTAAAATCATCCATCAAGCTTCAAAATGCCTTTCAGCAAAGATTTGCAAGCATTAAGATGAAAAATAGTGATTGCTTCCAGTTAACCAATAGATAGCTATTTCTTAACTTTTGACTGATAACATAACATCAAGCTACTCAGTATGCCCATATTGAGTAGCCTTTGCCATGCTGCAAAATGGCCGCTAACATTCGCCTATTTCCCCCTCTGCCAAAATGATTAAAACATATTCATTTTTTCTGCAAAGTCTAAAATGTTTACTGTCATCTGAGCGCAGAGGAAGTGTAAAGCAAACGTATTTTTAATATTATTAGGCAAAGCAAAATACCATGAGTCCTAAAGTAATCGTAATTTCCCTAGATGGTGCTACTGATAGCATTGTTGATAAGTATTTGGCAAATGGGGTTTTAGATTCTAAAACCGGTTTGGGGCTTCTAAAAAGTAAGGGGGTAGCAGCTACAGACAATGAAACGGTTACTCCTTCATTGACTGCGCCTTCGCACATTGCGATCGCTACTGGTTCCACCGCAGTTAACAATGACATCAATGCTAATAGCTTTCACTTAATTTCTAACCCCTTTTTGACCAATACCAGCGGGTTTGCTGCTCCGATCGGTGGCTACACATACCAATCGGGCATCGACCCCTCTGAAAGCACCAGTCCCACCGCCAACCCACTGTGGTTAACTCTGCAAGCCGCTGGCAAAAAGGTAGTTGCAGCAACTTTTCCGGGTGCTGATGGTGCCACCATTAAGTCTTCTACTGGCATTGTTTTAGATAAAAAAGAAGACCGCACGGTCAGTTACACAGTGCCATTTGGTGAATTTGGTGGTCAGGGTGCCAAAGGATTCAATCTGACTGCTGTGGATTTTGGGGCAGCGGCGCAGATGACTCTAGATCAGTTGAAGGCAATCAATAAAACCTCTTTTAGCCCGGTATTGCAGACTAAAGCGGCGATCGACTCTTTCACGATCGGTGGAGTAAAATTTGATTTTCAAATAGCCACTTTAGATACTACTAATGACGGTAAGGTTAACTACGATAGTGTGGTGGTCTTTGACGCAGCGCAAGGTATTAAAGCTTCTCCAGCCACTTTGCCCAGCACTGGCTCCGCATTCTTGAAGGCTGGTGATATCGCATCCCAGCCTTTTTATTTGGAAGGTACACCCAATAAAGTAGGCACCGGTTTCTTCCTCAGTAATTTAGCCGCTGATCTTTCTACTGTAAGGATTGCTCGCTACTCTGCCAACGATATTCCTCGTCCAGCCGATAACCCTGGGGTCGTCGCTAACGTTGATGATATTAACAACAATGTGGGTTTTTGGAAGCCCCAAGCTGATTTCAGGATTCCTGAGAAGCTGTCTCCGGGTTTTGATAAATTCACTGATCTAGAACTGGAAGTAATCTACCAAGATCAGGTGAAATCGTTTGTTGAGTATCAAACTAATGTAGCAATTCGAGCTATTAAGCAAAATAACAGCTCTGATTTGGTCTTGACTTATATTGAGCAACCCGATGGTTCTGAACACCAATTTTTACTCACGGATCCGCGTCAGGCTAGTGACTTTACTAATCCTAACAGCATTGGTGCCGGTCAGGATGCTGCCAAGGTTGCTCGCTATCAAAAGTATGTAGAAGTGGCTTACCAAGAGGCCAACAAAGCTGTCCAAAAAATCATTGATACGGTAGGGGTAGATGCAAATGGTAAGCCTAACAGCGACATTATTGTCGTGTCGGATCACGGTTTTGCGCCTTTTCACACCGCAGTCAACCTCAATAACTTTTTGAAGAATGCTGGTTTCGATAGCAATAAAGTCAGAGCTATTACTAGTGGACCTGCTGTAAATATCTACTTTAACCTGAAGGGTCGAGAACCTAATGGAACTGTGGAAGTGGCAGAATATTTAACACTCCAAAAACAGGTGGTCGATGCCTTAAAAGGTTTTGTTGATACCAATTCTAACTACGTGATAGGAGCCGCTAATGCTGCTGTTTTTGACAAGGTTTATAACCGTGCAGTGCCAGCTACAGCTACTACCGCCAACGATATTATTAATGCCCGAGGCGCGTTTATTGGCGAAGATACTGGCGATGTGTTTGCGCTGTTGAAAATTGGTTATAACTTTGATGGGACTCAGGCTACGCCAGTAATTCGCAAAGGTGATACCACCAGTACTAGTCCGGTTTTCTCTGTACCTAATTTCTATGGTGCTCATGGTTATGACCCGACGCTGCCAGAAATGAAGGCGATTTTCTATGCAGCAGGGCCAGATATTGCGCAGCAAGCTTTGGGTAGCGTAAAAAATATTGATGTGGCACCGACGATCGAGAAGATCTTGGGTGTGCTACCAGCTTCTACTGTAAATGGTACGCCCTTATCTTTAAGTCCATTTCCCAATGGCGTAGCAAGTGGTGATACGACCCAGACTTCTACAGTGCTGTGGACGCGCAGTAATACTTTGGGTAAGGTCACGTTTGAATATTCCACTAAATCGGACTTTAGTTCGATAGCTGGCACTAAAACCGCCACAATTACTGATGCTCTGCAACCAGTGAAGGTAGAAATTAATGACCTTACTGCTAACACTGATTATTTCTATCGGGCGATCGATCCTAACGGTGACAAGTCCACTGGTAAATTTAGTACGGCGGCTGCCCTGGGAGTTAGAACTGGCTTGAAATTCGGTGTCTCTGGTGACTGGCGAGGTGAATTGGCACCTTATCCAGCTATTAGTAATGCTGACGATGCTAAACTAAAGTTCTTTGTAGAATTTGGTGACACTATTTATGCTGATGTGGCATCACCAGCGCTGAAAAATCTAGATGGCACAGAGAAAGCTCAGGCTACTACTCTCGGTGATTACCGCACCAAACATTCCGAGGTTTATAGTACCAGGGGTGGCCAAAATACTTTTGCCGATTTACGATCTTCTACTTCAATTTTGGCAACTATTGATGACCACGAAGTCGTCAATGACTTTGCCGGTGGCCAAGATTTAGCGACTTCCTCTGCTGCTGAACAGGCTCTGTATGGAGCAAAGACTGGGTTAATTAACGACTCACCACTGTTTGAAAGTGGTTTGCAGGCATTCCAAGAATATAATCCGTTGCGTGACCTCACCTACAGTACTTCTGGAGATGTGCGGACTGACGGTGAACGGAAGGTTTATCGATCGAACTCTTTTGGTAGTGATGCTGCTACGTTTGTTTTAGACGCTCGCTCTTTTCGTGATACGGAGTTGCCCGAAGTCACTAATCCTAACGATGCCGCTCAGGTGGGTAAATTTTTAGCTGCTTCTTTTGACCCAAAGCGCACTTTGTTGGGCAAGCAACAGTTAGATGATCTGAAGCGAGATCTGCTGCAATCGCAGAAAGATGGGGTGACATGGAAATTCATCATGATTCCTGAGCCGATTCAGAATATTGGGGTGTTGGCAGCAGGCGATCGATTTGAAGGATATGCGGCTGAGCGCACCGAGATCCTGAAATATATTAACGACAACAAAATCTCTAACGTAGTTTTTGTTTCGGCTGATATTCACGGTACTTTGGTTAACAATCTCACTTACCAAACTGCTCCTGGCCAACCCCAAATTGCTACTAGTGCATTTGAAATAAGTACCGGCTCGGTGGCTTACTCTGAGCCATTTGGCCCTACGGTGGCTCAATTAGGTGCGGCATTAGGAGTGCTCACACCAGCTCAGAAGGCGGCTTATGACGCTGGCACCCCAGCAGTGAGAGATGCCATTATCAAAGGCATTGTTGATGCCGGATTGCAACCATTGGGCTATGACCCCTTAGGCTTAGATAAAAACCTGACTCAAGCTAATGGTTTAATTAATGCCAAGCTGTTGCAAGGTGACTATGTTGCTACTAATACCTTTGGTTGGACTGAGTTCAATATTGACCAAAAAACCCAAAAGCTTACTGTAACTACTTACGGCATTGATCCTTATACTCGGGCAGAGTTGGAGGCAAACCCCACGGCAATTACTAGTCGTCAACCCAAAATAGTTAGTCAGTTTGAGGTAGTACCGAGTGCGACTGATTTAGAGCTGACTCAAGTTTTGGATAATTCCAGTCCGGGTATCGGCGACCAGGTCAACTTCAACCTGACGCTTTCTAACAAAGGTGCTATTTTGGCCGATGCAATTAAAGTAGTAGACTTGTTGCCTAAGGAACTGAGCTTCGTTTCAGCTACTGCTGGACAAGGTACCTATGATAATAAAACCGGTCTGTGGGATGTAGGTGCTGTTGATGTTAACGGTAGCACTACTCTCAAAATCACCGCCAAGGTAGATGGTAATGGCTTATTGACCAACAAAGCTGAAATCACAGCTCAAAAGCAGGCTGATGTTGACTCTACCCCTGGTAACAATATTGCTGCTGAGGACGACCAAACTTCGGTGGCTTTAAGTCCAGCAGCCTTGGTTTTAGGTACTACCGGAGCTAATCAATTGGATGCAGGCATCACTCCTGGATTTGATGGTAAAAACGATGTGGTCTTCACTGGGGCTGGTAATGACAAGGTGGATGTGGCGATCGCTGGTGCAGCAGCCGGTAACAACCGGATTGATACTGGCAGTGGCAATGATGTAATTTTTATTGCTGATGCCGATCGAGTTTTTGGCAGTCTTGGTGATGATGAGTTCGAGGCCACTGATGCTAAGGATTACCGTGCTTCTGGTGGAGCTGGTAACGATACTTTCTATTTAGGCATCAATGGTAAAGCCTTGGGTGGCGAAGGTAACGACAAGTTTTATGTTGGCACCGGAGGAGGCAACCTGCTCTCTGGTGGTGCTGGTGTAGATCAGTTCTGGATTGCCAATGGTGACATACCTGCTGCTGCCAATACCATTTTGGACTTCCAGATTGGTACTGATGTGATTGGCATTCAGGGCGTTGGGGCTAATGCTACCAATGTTGTTCTAACTCAAGTGGGAGCTGATACTTCTATTGGTTTCAGCGGCCAGACCTTAGCTTTGCTCAAAGGCATTCAAGCTAGCAGCTTAACTCCTAGTAACCCAGGTCAGTTCGTTTTTGCCTAGGGCTAAAAAGTCCGGCTCTTAAATGTCGGACTTCTGGCTGGGGTCGATGATTTTATTGTTATCAATGACTCATCAATCATTACAGTTTAAGTTTTATGCCAACAGTGTCAATCCGCAGTGGTGGGTAATGCCCGCCAGCGAATCTTTAATAATAACAAACAGGTAAATCATGGCAGATACTACTCCCCAAGTTACGCTCAAAGGTTACGCTTCGCTTCCGGCTGATACATTTGCTGCGGGGCCAAAATCTGGGGCAGCAATTACTGGCAACTTGAATGGCAAGACTATTCCGTTTCCTTCCCAGCCAGTGCAAGGATTTAGCGCCGTTCAAATTGCTGATGGTAATTCTTTTTGGTACTTGCCCGATAACGGTTATGGTGCCAAGGGTAATAGCGCCGACTTTTTGCTGCGGTTATATCGTGCCGACCCTAGCTTTCAAGGTTATGAAGCAGGTGGCGATGGCAGCATCAAGATCTTAGATTTTGTGCAGTTTTCTGATCCTGACAAAAAAGTACCATTCAACATTGTTAATCAAACTACCAGCGATCGGCTATTAACCGGTGCAGACTTTGATATCGAATCTCTCACAATCGCCAAAGATGGCACCTTTTGGATTGGGGAAGAGTTTGGCCCATACCTGCTGCATTTTGATACCACTGGTAAATTGTTAGATGCCCCGATCGCTACTCCTAACACCGCTAAGTTCAACACCCTCAACGGTCAAGCCCCCATCGTGATTGGTCACAGAGGAGCCTCCGGCGAACGCCCCGAACATACTTTAGCTTCCTATCAGCTAGCGATCGAGCGCGGTGCTGATTTTATTGAACCAGACTTAGTAGTTACTAAAGATGGTGTATTGATTGCCCGTCATGAGCCAATGTTGGCCAGTTTAAATGCCGATGGCACTGTCAGCAGCGATACTACAACCGACGTTTATTTGCGTCCAGAGTTTGCTGATCGCAAAAAGACCAAAAAATTAGATGGCACCGATGTCACTGGTTGGTTTGCCGAAGATTTTACCCTGGCAGAAATCAAAAAGATTCGGGCGATCGAAAGATTATCGTTTCGTGAGCATACTTTTGATGGAGTTTACGAAATTCCGACCTTTGATGAAGTTATTGGTTTGGTGAAAAAGTATGAGGCTGATACGGGCAAAAAAATTGGTATCTATCCCGAAACTAAGCACCCCACATACTTTTCAGAAAAGGGCTTTAATACTAGCCAGCTATTGGTAGATGCTTTAGTCAAAAATAATTTCACCGATCCGAAAAGAATCTATATTCAGTCTTTTGAAGTTGGCAACCTCAAAGATCTGAAAAATAATATCTTGCCCAAAGCAGGCATCAAAGTTCCTTTGATTCAACTCTTGGATGCTGATGATGTAAAGCTGGATGGTGGCTTAATTGAAATTCAGCCCTATGACTTTGTAAAAAGTGGTGACAAGCGCACTTATGCAGACCTGCGCACACCAGCCGGACTGAAGGAAATTGCTACCTATGCCGATGGCATCGGTCCTTGGAAGCGGATGATTTTATCGGTCAAAGGTACCGATGCTAACAGCGATGGCAAAGCCGATGACATTAACGGTGATGGTGCAGTAAATGATGCTGATAAAACTCTCTTAGCACCCACTACTTTAATTACTGATGCTCATAAAGCTGGTTTGCAGGTGCACCTCTACACTCTGCGGAACGAACCACGCTATTTGGCTGCTGACTACAAAGGCGATCCAGAAGCGGAGGTTAAACAGTATATTCAGCTTGGCGTAGATGGTTTCTTTGACGATTTTCCCGGCACTGCTGACAAAGTGCGCGATCAGATTGCGAATCCTTTAGTGCAGTCTCCTGATAACCCAGATGTTTCTAAGCCCGCTAATTTTAATACTTTAGATAAAAAGCCTCCGATCGTTATTGGTCATAGAGGTGCTGCTGGAGAACGTCCTGAGCATACCCTGGCTTCATATAAAGCAGCGATCGCTGATGGTGCAGATTTTATTGAGCCAGACTTAGTAGTTACGAAGGACGGTATTCTCATTGCTCGGCATGAGCCACTCCTAGCAGCAGTGAACTTAAATGCTGATGGCACCATTAAAAAAGATGCCGCCGGTAAATTTGAGCTAAACACCACTAACACTACTACTGATGTCTATCTGGTTGACAAATTTGCTAGTCGTCTCACAGTCAAAACTGTGGATGGGCAAAAAGTTGGTGGTTGGTTTGCGGAAGACTTTACTCTAGCTGAAATCAAAGAGTTAAATGCGATCGAACGGCTCCCAGCTCTGCGCGGGACTAAATATGATGGTGATAAGCTCAAAGTAGCAACTTTGGATGAAATCATTGATTTGGTGCAGCAATATGAGAAGGAAACTGGTATTAAAATTGGGATCTACCCCGAAACCAAGCATCCTACTTACTTTGCCACCGAAGGTAAATACCTAGACGGCACGCCAATCAAAGTCAGCTTGGGTCAAAAGCTCATTGATCAGTTAGTGAAACGAAACTTTACTGATCCTAACCGAATTTTTATTCAGTCTTTTGAAGTTGGTAATCTGCAAGAGCTGAAAAATACCATCATGCCCAAGGCTGCGGTAAATATTCCGCTAATTCAGCTGATCAGCAGTGCTGGTAGTCCTTATGATTTCACTTTTAACAAAGACGCTCGTACTTATGCCGATTTGATCAAGCCTGCTGGTTTGATTGAAGTTGCCAAATACGCTACTGGCATCGGACCAGACAAGCGGACAATTGTTCCCGCTAGCACAGTAGACAAAAACAACGATGGCAAACCCGACGACCTGAACGGTGATGGTCAAATTAGTGATGCTGATCGAGTTCTTGGTCAACCAACAACCCTAATTACTGACGCTCACGCGGCTGGTCTGAAGGTTCACCTTTATACCCTGCGGGATGATCCTTTCTTTGTAGCCTCTGATTACGGTGGCAATGTGCGCAAAGAATATGAGCAGTTCATCAAGCTGGGCGTAGATGGCTTCTTTACCGACTTTGCTGCTACTGGCTACGATGTCCGCCGCGAATTAATCGCTGGTGCCAACGTCTCCACTGCCCTCGGACGCACCGGAGACACGGTAACTTCTAACCTCAATGGCTCCCGAGGCTTCGAAGGTTTAGCGATTAGTCCCGATAAACAAACTCTCTATCCGTTATTGGAAGGCACTGTATTTGGCGATCCGGCTGGTTCCCTACGCATTTATGAATTTGATGTAGCTACCCAAAAATACAGGGGTCAACTGGGTTCTTACAAAATGGAAGCAGTGGGCAACTCGATCGGCGACTTCACGGTTATCAACAAAAATGAATACTTGGTAATCGAACGCGATCAGGGTCAGGGTGCAACCGCGCTGTTCAAAAAAATCTATAAAATTGACATCTCCAAAAAAGATGGCAGTGGCAATGTGTTCAAAGAAGAAGTGGTGGACTTGCTAAATATCCAAGATCCCAACGACTTAAACAAGGATGGTAACACCAAGTTTACTTTTCCGTTTGTGACGATCGAAGATGTGGTAGTTCTTGACAACAACACCATCTTGGTTGCTAACGATAACAACTATCCCTTCTCTACTGGTCGTTCAGCTACTGCTGCCGATAATAATGAATCGATCGTCCTCGAATTAACCAAGCCGCTGGCTGCTGTAGGGGAAGTTACTGGTTCCACCAAAGCTGATGATCTTGTTGCTGGGGTTACGCCTGGGTTTGATGGATTCAACGATCGAGTGTTTACTGGTGCTGGCAACGACAAAGTGGATGTGGCGATCGCTGGTGCTGCTGCCGGTGATAATCGGATTGATACTGGCAGCGGTAACGATGTGATCTTTATTGCTGATGCCGATCGGGCTTTTGGTAGCGCTGGTGATGATGAGCTAGATGCTACCGATGCCAAAGATTATCGCGCCTCTGGTGGTGCTGGTAACGATACCTTCTATCTGGGAATTAACGGTAAAGCCCTAGGTTGCGACGGGAATGACAAGTTCTTTGTTGGCACTGGTGGTGGCAACCTTATCTCTGGTGGCGCTGGAGTTGACCAATTCTGGATCGCTAATGGGGAAGCACCAAAATCTGCTAATACTATTTTGGACTTCCAATTAGGTACTGACGTAATTGGTATTCAAGGAATTGGTGCTAATGCCACGAATATAGTTCTGACTCAAATTGGTGCAGATACTTCGATCTCCTTTGGCGGTCAAACTCTAGCAGTGCTCAAAGGAATTCAAGCTAGCAGCTTAACTCCTAGTAACGCTGGCCAGTTTGTCTTTGCCTAAAAAATATTGCTAGTCTGAAGAGGGGTTGTTCACCACCCCTCTTTTTTGTTTTCGGCAGCAACAATTATCTTGCCAAAACTATTGTTTTACGAGTGCTGACATCCCAATATTAAAGCTCAGACTAATTCGTACCTTTTCACTCATATTCATTTCTACGCCATGCCACAGCCAACTAGGAAAAATCAACATAGTTCCTACGTAAGGTTTATGGCTGACCTTAGGAAAATTTCAGATGTTAAACTCTGCCGCTGGAAACTAACACTCGGCATAAAAATTGATTTGCCTTAATCAATTTTTAACTCCTCGATAAACATTGTTTAACGCTAGGACTTGTCCCTAATGATAGAATATTGCCATTAATATTGAACTGTAATTGTATTCATGTTCGAGTTTCCACATCTATAAAAATTCGTAATTTATAAATATACATAGTCAATTTAAAAATTGATCACTTTCAAGAGGATTGAGATGGCAACGATCAACGGCACTGTTAACAGCGATACATTGATTATAGGTAGTGGTAAGAGTAACGATATATTGCTTGGTCTTGCAGGAAACGACTATCTTGATGCATTGCCCGGGGCTGGCAACAATATTCTTAGAGGCGGTGATGGTAATGATGAGCTATACGCTTATACTAGCGATCAACTTTTTGGCGAAGCAGGCAGCGATACACTTTCCTCCGATGGTAATGGCAAAAATACTCTAGATGGTGGTGAAGGTGATGATACTCTTTATGGCGATCGAAACGATACTCTCTTAGGCGGTGCGGGTAATGATGTAATTTATGGTGGTTTGGGTGGTAACACCATTACTGGTGGTTTGGGCAATGATATTTTCTGGATTGCCAACGTTGATGCTCCAGCTACCCCAAATATTATTACCGATTTTAATCAACTCAACGATACTATCCGTTTGAATTTAGCCGGTGTGAGTAAGTTTAGCGATCTGACTGTTGCTCAAACGGGTATTGATGCCACTGTAAGTTTTGGCAGTACTCCCTTAGCTACTTTTAAGAATACTTTGGCAAGTGTGTTAACTACTACCACTGTCGCTGTGGATCCTAAATCTCCTAATAGTAACGGCCTGATAATGCCTACCTACGCTCCAGTTACTGCTGGCGCTGGTATTTTTCAGATGAGCCAAGGAAATGGGACTGTTACCGGACTACGTATTAATAAAATTAGTCATCAAGCCAGCAACCGCAATGAGCTAGGGATTTTTGCAGTTGATGATGATAAAGGTACCGTCAATGGCATTGCTCCCGATCAGACTGGCTATTTGGCAGAAGTAATTAAGCGATCGCAGGTAGTTTTCTCTACTCTCAGCGATAATGCTGTTGATACTGCGTTGGATAGCCCTACTACTCGGACTGTTGATTTACCAGTCAACTCTAAATTAGGATTTTACTTAGCAGTTAATAGCACTTTGGATGATTCACCCAGTGCGGCCAGCGTCCTATTTTCGTTTCCTACCGTCACTAACGGGTTCCAATATTCCCAAGTTACTCAGTCAGGAAATGTAACTCAAATTGGTTTTGAAGATAGTAGTGGTGGTGGTGATAAAGATTTTAATGACTTAGTAATTCAAATTGAAGTTGCTGCTAATCCAGCGCCTTTGGGTAGTGGTCTTCAAGGTATCAAAGAGATACTTGATCTCACCAATGCTCCTACTACTAACAAAGCTACCTTTGAAACCAAGCGTGATGCTGGTTTTAATAACCACATCGGCTTCTACAAAATAGAGGATATTTTAGGGACGATTAAGGTTGGTACTAATTTGCTCAAACCTACTGATGTAGGTTATCGACAAGCAGCGGTGCAGGGACGTTTGGTCGGCATCGATATAGTGGGAACTAATGGTCAAACTGTTACTAGCACTGGTGAATTTTTGGGTGGCGCGCTATATGCACCGTTGATTATTGCTAATTCTAATGCTGCTAATGCCGATTTCAGCAATGTTTACACTCCTTACATTCTGGGCAATGCCGACAAAGCTGACCATATCCGCCTGTTGGGTGATAACACCTTTGGCTTTGAGGATTTGGCTGGGGGCGGTGATAGGGACTTTAATGATGTAATCGTGAAAGCTACATTCCAATAGTATGACCATGCCAAATCTCGCGCATGAGTGGGGTGATTTTTCAGGCATCACTGAGATCTGCTTGATCCATTGATGCCCAGTAATAAATGGTGTATTGATGAATGGCAAAGTCTTTGATCAATAAATTTTTAACGATCAAGCAATACTTAACGAAGTCCTGCTTACTTTTTTGATATTCAGTGGACTGAATAATCATTTCCATTAAAACGAATTTATCATCTTCATCGCTGATTGACCGATAGTGGTCTAAATATTTTTCAATATCCTCGGGTTCAGCAATCTCATAAGACCAATCTTGCATCCCATAGTCACCGGTCAGATCTAATGCTGCTGTCAGGTGATCGATCGATGCTCTGGTTGAATATCTGGGAATTGGCTCTAACATTTTATGAAGCTCGATCGGAGATTTTATTTGACTTTAGCAATCACTTGACTCTGGCAATAGCGGTGCGATGACGAGGACTATTAGCAACTAATTTAACTGACTCAAAACCAGTTGTTTGCAGAGCTAGCTCGATATCTAAACTAAAATACTGATCCAAATAAGGCTCGGTACTCTTCAGCAGCGTCAAAATATAGGGTGGCATTTGGCTATAAATTTCGGAGGCTGGGTTCATATCCATAACAGCAATGTGACCACCGGGCTTTAGTAAGCGTCGCGCCTCTTGGAATATCTCTAAAGTGGCTGTTTGGGGTAACTCATGGCAGATTAAAAATAGCGATACTAAATCATAGCTAGCTGCGGGTAAATCGGTCTGTTCCGCAGCAGCATGTACCCATTTAATATTTTCGTCACCGTGACGATAGCTAGCCACAGTCAAGAAATAAGGAGAAAGATCTACGCCGGTAATTTGGGCTTGGGGATAAAATGACTGCATCGCCACTGTGCTCATACCCACACTGCAACCAATATCCACAATATTTTGGGGGGCATGGGGAAGATATTCTTGTAAAACTTGATGATAGGTTTGACGCAGTTGCTGATCACCATTTTTGCCAGTCTCAGCAAAAATTTTGGCATGGACAGAATAAGCGGCAACTTCAACTTCCATTGCCGGCTCCCAGCCCATGTTGCCTTCGGAATACGCATGGAAGGAAGTGAGATAGTAGTCAGGATAAGTGGTCTTAGGATTAGTGAATTGGAGTAATTCCTGCTCCCAGGCAGGATCAAAGAGTTGATCGGTATCTCTGGCTTTCAGAGTTTTGACATCGCTACGCCAAGCCACCCCGATCGACTCTGCTCTTTTGATGATTAAATTCCGCGCTCGATTTTTGGCAAAGGCTGCCAATGGCTTGACCGAGAGTAAACCGTTGACCACCTGGGTAGCAAGGCGATTCACTAAAGGCTTAAAGGGCGTAGAAGAATTAGATGCAGAGTTTAAGGTGTTCATAAAATTTTGCAAGGCAGCGAATACGGGCATAGTTGAGATTCATATTACCAAAGGAATTATCAAATCCCAACCCCTAAAAATTCATACCTCAACAGATATACTGCATTTCATCTTGACCCTCGTTATCCAGTGATTATGGATATTTTGGGTGCGATTGGCTAACAGAGCGCTATACTATCCATGTTTTCTGCCCTGCTTTATTTATGACAGCCTCCCCCTTTTCCCCCGCTGAAATCGCCGCCGAAGGCATCAAACCCAACGAATACGAAGAAATAGTGCAGCGTTTGGGTCGTCATCCTAACAAAGCTGAACTGGGGATGTTTGGGGTCATGTGGTCTGAGCACTGCTGTTATAAAAATTCTCGTCCCTTGCTTTCTCAGTTTCCCACCACCGGCGATCGAGTATTAGTCGGTCCGGGCGAAAATGCTGGAGTAATTGACCTTGGCCATGGTTTGCAGCTAGCCTTCAAAATTGAGTCCCACAACCACCCTTCCGCTGTCGAACCATTTCAGGGCGCTGCTACCGGTGTGGGTGGCATTCTGCGGGATATTTTTACTATGGGGGCAAGGCCGATCGCGGTTCTCAACTCCCTTCGTTTCGGATCCTTAGATGATGCTAAGACCCGTAGGCTGTTTTCTGGAGTAGTTTCTGGCATTAGTCACTATGGTAATTGCGTTGGAGTACCTACAGTTGGCGGCGAAGTGTATTTTGACCCGGCCTACAATGATAATCCACTAGTCAACGCCATGGCTTTGGGCTTGATGGAAACCGCCACCATTGTTAAGTCAGGAGCGGCAGGAATTGGCAATCCGGTATTATATGTTGGTTCGACTACTGGGCGGGATGGGATGGGCGGTGCTAGTTTTGCCAGTGCGGAGCTAAGTGAAGCATCTTTAGATAATCGACCAGCAGTGCAGGTGGGCGATCCGTTTTTAGAAAAATCTTTGATCGAAGCCTGTCTTGAAGCCTTCAAGACCGGTGCAGTAGTTGCAGCTCAGGATATGGGCGCTGCCGGAATTACCTGCTCTACTTCAGAGATGGCCGCTAAAGGCGGTGTCGGGATTGAGTTTGACCTGGACTTAGTGCCAGTCAGAGAAAGCGGCATGGTGCCATACGAATACTTATTATCTGAGTCTCAAGAGCGGATGTTGTTTGTGGCACACAAAGGTCGTGAGCAAGAGCTGATCGATATTTTCCATCGCTGGGGTCTACAGGCAGTGGTAGCTGGGACGGTAATTGAGGAGCCGATCGTCCGTATCTTATTCCAGGGAGAAATTGCTGCCGAAGTTCCGGCTAGCGCCCTCGCAGAAAATACGCCCCTATACCCCCGCGAATTACCCGCCGAACCCCCAGCTTACGCTCAGCAGGCTTGGAAGTGGCAAGTTAGCAGCTTACCAGCGGCTACCACAGCCGGAATTAAAGATCAAAGCTGGTCACAAATTTTGTTGACTCTGTTGGACGTGCCTTCGATCGCCTCTAAGCGCTGGGTATATCGTCAATACGATCACCAAGTTCAGAACAATACCGTGCTCTTACCGGGTGGAGCCGATGCCGCAGTAATTCGGATTCGTCCCCTCGAACAAATCCAAGACCTCACTACTGACCTCAGCAAAATCAATACTGGCGTTGCTGCCACAGTAGATTGCAACTCCCGCTACGTATATTTGCATCCCTATGAAGGAGCCAAAGCCGTCGTTGCTGAAGCCGCCAGAAACCTGAGCTGTGTTGGTGCTGAACCAGTAGCTGTAACCGATAACCTCAACTTTGGTAGCCCCGAAAAGCCCACCGGCTATTGGCAACTAGCCGAAGCCTGTCGTGGTCTATCTGAAGGCTGTAGTGCCATGAGTACCCCGGTAACTGGTGGCAATGTCTCGCTGTATAACGAAACTTTTGATGCCAATGGTCAGCCTCAGCCTATTTATCCTACGCCAGTTATTGGCATGGTAGGGATTATTGATGATCTGAGCAGAATTTGTGGTCAGAGCTGGCAAAATGCTGGCGATTTGATTTACTTACTAGGTGCCAACACGAAGCCTCAACTGGGAGCCAGCGAATATCTCAACACTGTGCATCAAACCGTAGCTGGAATGCCGCCAGCGATCGATTTCTCGTCAGAGCTAAAAGTCCAGGCAGCCTGCCGCCACGGTATTCGTCAGAGCTGGATTAAATCTGCTCACGACCCTGCCGAAGGCGGTATTGCCGTAGCGCTAGCTGAGTCTTGTATTGGTCTGGGTTTGGGTGCCGCAGTTAAACTGCCCAACCTGGGACTCCGCCTAGATGAAGACTTCTTTGGTGAGAGTGGCACAAGAATTTTGGTGTCGATCGACCCTACAAATCGAAGTGCTTTTGAACTATATTTACAATCGCAGTTAGCCGCTGACTGGTTGCAGGTGGGCGTGGTTGGTGGCGATCGGCTGCAAATTATTGCCCAAGAGGGTTCTATAGATCTCAGCTTGGCTGAAATCACTCAGAGCTGGACGATGGCACTCGATCGACGGTTGGCGATCTAAGGGAAAATAACTATATGGTGGACTATGATTATTCTTTAGAGATTAATCATAGTTCGTCGGTTTAACCAATCACGACTTAGACAACTAACTCAACATCTCTTCCAATTGATTCTGGCTCCAAAGCCACTGATACAAACCAGGTTGATTAATCAGCTCACTATGAGAGCCGGTCTGCACAATCTCACCCTTGTCCATCACTAAAATCCGATCGGCCAAGGCCGCCGCCGAAAGCTGGTGAGAAACAAACAGCACGGTTTTTCGTTGAGTACCTGCTGCCAGGTTCTGCAAAATTGTCGCTGCCGTTTGGTTATCAACGCTAGATAGCGCATCATCTAAAATCAAAATCTGGGCATCAACCAACAAAGCTCTGGCGATCGAAGTCCGCTGTCGTTGTCCACCCGAAAGGGTAATGCCGCGCTCCCCTACCAGAGTTTCGTACTGGCGGGGAAAGTTCATTACTTCTGGGTGTATCTGGCTCTGTTTGGCTGCTGTCACCACCTGGATATCATCAGCTAATGGATCACCATAGCGAATATTGTTAGCAATTGTGGTACTAAACAAAAAGCTCTCCTGGGGCACAAAAGTAATCGATCGGCGCAGACTTTCTAAAGTCAAAGCCGTTACATCGGTATTGTCCACAAATAGCTGACCTGCCTTGACATTCAGTAACCGAGGAATACAGTTGACCAACGTAGATTTCCCCGAACCGATCGGTCCAACGATCGCTATTCTTTCTCCGGGGTTAATCACGAAATTTACGTTGCGCAACGCTGGCTGCTCTGCTCCTTGATATGTAAACGATAGGTTTTGAGCGGTGATTTTACCAACCACTTTGCCAGAATCAATGCTGTGGGAAGTATCAAATATCTGTGACTTGGCAGCGATGATTGATTCTACTCGATCAATGCTCACTTCACCCCGCTGGAAAGCGGTAATCGTAAAGCCCAGAAGCGCTGTGGGGAAAATTAGGTTCTGAGCATAGATGATCATTGTCAAAAAATCACCTACCTGAATTTCGCCGCTGGTGATTGCCTTGCTCCCTTGCCACAGCAGCACCAACAGACTAATTGAGGCTAACCCTTGAATAATTGGGAATACAGTATTTCGGGATTGGGCTAAACGTAAGTTAGCATCAAACACTTGAGCATTTAATTTGGCGAAAGCCTGCCGCTCATTTTCTTCTTGGGCATAAATTTTAATTAGGGTAATGCCGCTCATGTCTTCTTGAATCAACTCACTCAAGTCAGAAAGTTTTTCTTGCACTTCTACCTGTTCTTCGCGCAATCTACCGCTAAATAGCTGCACGGTAATCAGCATCACTGGATAAATTGCCAGTGCCAGCACAGTCAACCGTAAGCTAATAGAGAGCATTGCGGGCAGGGTAAAGGCATAGGCAAAAATAATATTGAAAATACTCAACAGCGAGAAACCCATCAAGCGCATGATATTTTCCACATCGCTGGTCGATCGATTGATCAGATCTCCCACAGTGGTGGTAGAAAAGTAGGCTCCATCAAGGTTAGAAACATGCTCAAAAATCCGCTGCTTCAGATCAGCCTGTACTCGTCGCCCAATCCCAAAAATTAACAGGCGCGAAATCATTCGCACCGCCCAGACGATCGAGGCCAAGACGATGGTTAAGATGGCCAGGTTAACGATGTCGGTGTAATTGAAGCCTGCTTTGAGATGATTGATCGCGTCTTTGATCAGGAGAGGAATCCAGACGCTAAGCAGGTTAACGATCAGTAGTGCCCCAACTCCTTGCCAGACTGTCAGCCGGTAAGGATAGAGGTATTCGATGAGTTTTTTGAGACGTGGATTGGCCATGATAAAGTCGAAGTGGTGATTACAGTTTAACGGAATCAGCTTCGTTGTTTTGCCAACACTGGTGTTTTGACCAATCTAAACTTTTGACTATGTTTATGCAACTGCCTAAATCACTAATCACCAAAAAACTGATACCCATCGCCATCCTGACAGCTTTATTGGGCGGTATTGGCTGGGGTACAGGGTTTTACTTTGGGATGATCAGAATCCACGAACCCGATCGACAGCAATACCCCGTGCGGGGCATTGATATTTCTGCCTTCCAAAAACAAATTGACTGGTCAAAGCTCGATCTCAGCGAAGTAGACTTCATTTTTATGAAAGCCACTGAAGGCGGTGATTTTAAAGATCCTAGCTTTCCTGACAACTGGCGCAATGCCAGTCAAAGTAAACTAAACCGAGGAGCCTATCACTTCTTTACTTTCTGCAAACCGGGCAAAATCCAAGCCCAAAACTTCATTGCCTCTGTCCCTGTAGAAAGCAACGCCCTCCCTCCGATTATTGATCTGGAATTCATTGGTAACTGTAAAGTTCGACCATCTGTCGCTACCCTTAAACAAGAACTTCAAGACTACATTTCTGAAGTTCAAAAAACCTACAAAAAAACTCCTATTCTTTACACCACTCAAGAATTCTATGATGCTTATTTGCAAAAAGAATTTGCCCCCAACCCGATCTGGATCAGTAACTTCTATACTCAGCCTCATCTTGCTGACGGTCGGCAGTGGACATTTTGGCAATACACCGAGCGAGGTAGAGTTACTGGGATACCAACTTTAGTCGATCGGAATGTTTTTAATGGCAGCAAAGAAAAATTCAAGCAGCTACTAAGCCGCGACCTCTGAATAAATCGGCCAAAAACTCTCCAATTTCATAAATTTGATTTTTAATTTTGCCTCTCGGCAAACGACCCACCTTACAGGACAATTATTGATGTCCGAACTCACCTTTCCTATGCCACCCAAACCTCAGATCCTGATTCTTGGTCAACATGGCCAAGTTGCCTGGGAACTTCAGCGCACATTACCTTTACTTGGCAACATCACTGTTCTAAGCAGTCAAGACTTAGACCTAGCCGACACCAAAAAACTTCGCGATACTATCCAAACTCTGCGCCCGCAGATTGTGGTCAATGCCGCTGCTTACACTGCCGTAGATAAAGCCGAGAGCGACCAAGAAACCGCCAAAGCGATCAATCACACGGCTCCCCAAATTTTGGCCGAAGAAACTGCCAAGCTCGGCTCGCTGCTGGTGCATTATTCTACCGACTACGTGTTTGATGGCACCAAAACCGGTACTTACACAGAAGATGATGCCACTAACCCTTTAGGAGTATATGGTGCAACTAAATTGGGCGGGGAACAAGCCATTCAGGCCGTGGGTGGTGATCACTTAATTTTTCGCACTACTTGGGTGTATGGCACGCGGGGCAAGAATTTTCTGTTGACTATTTTGCGACTGGCCACCGATAAACCCGAACTAAAAATAGTAGCCGACCAAATTGGTGCGCCCACTTGGAGCCGATCGATCGCCGAGGCCACTGCCCAAGTAATCTGTCAATGGCCACAAAAACCTAACAGCGGCCTGTATCATCTCAGTGCGGCTGGAGTGACTAGCTGGCATGGTTTTGCCAGTAAAATTGTAGATTTTTCTCGGCAGATAGACCCCGATCGCACCCTAGCTGTCGATAAGATTTTGCCTATCCCGGCTACTGACTATCCCACTCCAGCAGCTCGTCCTAGCAATTCGCAGCTTAACAGCAGCAAACTATGGCAAACCTTTGGAGTTCAACTTAATAACTGGGAGAAAGACTTAGAGCTAGCCATGAGGCACTAGGTGATTCACCCGGTCTGTAGAGAGGCCAGCCAAGCAATCGATCGAGATTCACGGTAGGATGGGGAAATATTTTTATGTTTCTTTCTAGCCATGTCTATCCAACGCCTGTGGTCGCAAGTGATCGCCCTAGTATTAGTAATAGTAATCGGCCTCTCTGCATGTTCAGCCGAGACACCGGGCGGCCTAGTGGGTAACTATCAGAAAGATAGCCTCACCGTCATCTCTAGCCTGCGTACTGCCCTCGAAGGCGGCGAAGACACCCCTGAAAAAGCCGCAGCTCAATCGATCGCTCGTCAAAACATCAATGACTTTGCTTCTCGCTACCGCACCGACCCAGCCCTGACCAAGCGTAGTTCTTATACGACCATGCGAACTGCCCTAAACTCCTTGGCTGCTCATTATGCAGCGTATCCTAATCGCCCAGTGCCTGACAAGCTCAAAGAAAACTTGGCTCAAAAATTCAAACAGGTAGAAAGTGCCCTAGAGAGAGGCGCATAGAATTTGCTTAAAAATCAGTGATTTTGCTGGCCGTCCCTACTGGGACGGCTGTTTTATATCGGCAAACTGAAACAATTTGCTAGAATTATCCATCAAATAAATAAATTCCCTTACAGACTTAAGCTAATGCCTTTCTCTCATATCTCCCGTCTGCCACAATTCAAAATCTTGATGACGGGAGCATTGGCCAGCGCAAATTTTTTGAACTTAGGATCCTTGGCCACCGCTCAATCAGTACCACCAACCATAGCTCCAGTCCAGCCCGTTACCTCTAGTGCCGATTACTGTTTTACAACCCCAGCTCAAATCACCGAAAAAAATCGCCTGCGATCAGCAGCCTTAAACCCAGATCCTGCTGCCAAACTGCGCTATCGCCAATATATTTATCAAAGTGGCCAAACCCTGCTGGGCTGTCGGCAAAAAAGCTGGCTCAAAACCCAGGCTATTTGGATTCGGATGTATCCCTGCGATTCTAAGCCGGGAGCCGTGGATGAATTGCTCGATCGCATGGTAGAAAAGGGTTATAACCAAGTTTATTTAGCCACTTTCTACGCTGGCAGAGTGCTATTGCCTCAAACGAATAATTCGACTGCTTGGCCATCTGTACTAGATACTAACAGCGTTCGTAATACCGATCTTTTAGCCGATGTAATTCGCAAAGGGCGCGAGCGGGGCATTAAGATCTATGCCTGGATGTATTCCTTAAACTTCGGATCTAACTACGGTTTGTATCCCAATCACGAATCGGCCTTTAATATTAATGGTCGCGATGAGAAAAGCTGGTTTGTAGGCAAAGAGGGCGAGCAGTCTCCTAACGTGGGAGGAATAAACTCCATTTTGTTTGTCAATCCTTACAGTGAGCAGGCTAAAAACGACTTTAACAAAATGTTGGCCGAAGTACTCAAACGCCGTCCTGATGGTGTGTTGTTTGACTATATTCGCTATCCTCGGGGTCAGGGGGCGCAGTCGGTGGCTGCTACTGT
This sequence comes from Synechococcales cyanobacterium GL140_1_metabinner_5_sub, assembly GCA_025359065.1. Taxonomy (GTDB): domain Bacteria; phylum Cyanobacteriota; class Cyanobacteriia; order Cyanobacteriales; family Chamaesiphonaceae; genus JAAFHZ01. Next base: position 56,112 of record JANYHM010000098.1, read on the forward strand.
GAAAGACCTGTGGATTTATAGTCCCGATGCTCGGAAAGGCTTTGAGGCCATGGCCCAAAACAATAAAGCTGGGGAATTAATCAAAACCTTTTTGGCTAATGGAGATGTGCAGGCCGATGAAGTTACCGCGATCGATGCCAGTTTCCCAGATGAAAAAGAACCTCTTTGGATCGGTCGATCGGCACGCCCTGCTGAACTTAAAATGACTCCCCTAAAAAGAGCTGAACTTTATAATCGGGAGCTATGGCAGTTAGCGGTTGGCTATGCTGGCGATGGCGTTGTGCAATTTTTAAGTAATGCCACAGCTCTGTCTCAACGCTATGGGGTGCCTGCGGGAGCCGTATTTTTCCCTGAAGGTAACAATGCTGTAGGTAAAGGGTACGATTCTCGGCTTCAGCGCTGGAATCGTTTTCCCCGCAATATAGAATGGCATCCGATGGCTTATGCGATTTGTGGCCAGAGCAAGTGCATTGAAGATCAAGTAACTAAAATGATCACAGCAGCATCTAGTTCTGGAACACCGGTGATTCCCGCTCTGGCTGGCGCTTGGGGTCGCACCTTTGAAAACCGTCCTTCGTTAGAAGCACAGATGGATGGCATTCACCGCTCTTCGCCAGGATTGAGCACGATTAGTCACTTTTCTTATTCCTGGCAAGAGCCAGCTTCTGACAGCATCCGCAGCTCCTGCCGCCTGTTACGTTAGAACTTAGTCTTCTGCTGTCTTAGCGGTTTTGCCATCGACTAGGCAGCTAACGGTCATGTCGCCCATCACGTTAATGGCGGTGCGAACCCGATCGAGGAACCAATCTACAGTGAGCAGAATAGCAATGTATTCAGTGGGCAAGCCTACTGAGTTAAATACTAAGGTCATGGTCACTAACCCGGCTTCCGGAATTCCGGCTGCTCCCACTGAGGCAAAAATCGAAGTGAGCATCACCAAAAACTGCTGGGAGAGGTTCAGATTTAGGTGCAAAGATTGAGCAATAAACAGCGCTGACATGGCTTCGTACAAAGCCGTACCGTCATTGTTAAAGTTACTTCCTACCAATGCTCCTAATGAAGCAGAAGATTTACGCAAACCAACTTTTTCGATTAGAGTTTCGTAAGTAATCGGCATGGTAGCCGTAGAAGAAGCAGTTGAAAAGGCCGCTACTAGGGGGTCGGCACCTCTGGTCAAGAGATGTTTTGGTGTGACCCAAGAGCCAAATTGAATGCGTAGCAGGTAATAGCAACCCTGGAGAACCAGCGCCAATATTACCGCCACCACAAACACCAGCAACGATTTGAACGGTTCAAATCCCTGAATGGCGATCGTCCGAGCCACAATTCCAAATACGGCAATGGGTACTAGTATAATGACCCAATGCAGCATCTGAATCACGGTAGTAAATAATACAGTGATGATTTGTTCGATCGGCTTGTAGTCTGTTTTGGACTCGGCAATTTGTTTTTGCTTCAACATGCGCAGTGCTATGCCCATGGCTAAACCCAGCAGCACTAAGGCAATAACGCTAGTTTTATCTGCAAAGGGTTTGATAATCGATTCAGGTACAACGCTATCTAGTAGCTGGAAGGGATCGAAGCCTTTGGACTTAGCGGCAATTTCGGCGACTTTTTCGGGGCTGGGTTTGCCTAAGCTGTTCCAGTTACCGGGCTGCACGGTGTTGGCCACAAACAAGCCAATGACGATCGCCACTAAAGTATTGCTAGTCAGCAAAAAGCCGAGCTTTTTGGCGGCTCCACCAGGTAAGTCGGCAGTCAGAAGAGTGTTGACGATCGATAAAAAAATCAATGGGGTCGCCAACATGCTTAATGCTCGCAAAACCAAGACGGCGGGCAATGCTAGGTTTTGGAGATTTTCTTTGGGCATAACAGGTTTTCCTGCTCCCAACAAAACACCCACAATCACTGCCAGTACTAAGCCAATAATAATTTGAGTATATAGCGGTAATTTTAGAAGTTTAGACATAGGCTTTGCAGAAATGATATTTTATGGGTTGCTCCTCTATTCTATACAGCGACGTACTCCTGATGCCTTTAAGTTATTTGATAGAGTATAACCATCAAAATCTAAGGTAATCTTTGGTCAGAAGTGCGACTTCTTAAAAAAGTCGCACTTCTATTACTGGTTTTATTCGGGCATTGGGCGATTCTGCCAGAAACTTTCGGCGAAAGCTACTGCTGGGTGCATCGGTGCTTTAGGCTTAGTTTTTAGAGCCAAACCAGTTTCATTTAGGTACTTATCGCCTTTTTTGCCATTACAGCGCTCACAGGCAATTACCACGTTATCCCAAGTATGACCACCGCCCCGAGAGCGGGGAATAACGTGGTCGATCGTGAGAGCTTTGCCTGCTCCGCAATATTGGCACTTATGACCATCGCGGCGCAGCAACTCTCGGCGACTAACCGGCGGCACCTTCCACAGCCGCTCTGCCGTAGAAACCCGCAAACGAATGTGGTACGGAACTTCGATCGTCACCGAAGGAGAGCGCAACTGCCAGAATAAATTAGTCTCTAGCTCTAATGGTTCCGCTCGGCCACTAACTAGTAGAGTCACGGCGCGGCGAATGTTCACCCGCGACATGGGCAAATAGTTGTTTGAAAAAACTACCACAGAATTTTGGAGAACGTCCGATCGATGGTCTAAGATGGCTGGCTTCATTAAGGTTCCCCTATATATACGAGACCCCCGCTAAACTTTTTGATTAGCGGGGGGGAAGCAGACGCGCGCAGAATTGAATTCTTAGCTAACGTAATTTATTTGCAGCATAGGCAGCACCTATGTTTTTTCCCGCTTGGTATTATCCAATCTTTATGAATGGTTGATATCACACTATCCTCCAGTCTCAGCGCCCAGCTACTAAACTGGCGACAGAACTTGGCGGAATGCCGAATGATTAAATTCGTGGCGGCGAAATTGCCCATTAGTAAAGAATGAAAATTAGTAAAAGTTACCATAGAAAATCCTAACACAATCAATTATGGAGCTGTGGAGCAAAAAAGATTTTTCAGCATTTGCGCGACAAATCCTTAATTTTTCGTAACAAATTTAAGGAGCTTTAGATTTGGCAACTTTGGGGATGCGACCGGCTAAGCCAGTCATTAATCTCAATGAAAGATGTTTGCCTCCGGGAATGTTTTGGAGTACTCGTAGGCCAATTCTGCGCACAATTACCACGGGCCAGAGACTGGTGGAGAAAAAGCGATCGAGGAAGTCAGTAAAAGCTAAAATTGCCCAGTTCTCAGGCTGTCGCCAGTTTTGATAACGCTGAAGTACCTGGGCGCTACCCAGGTCTTCGCCTTGTTGATGGGCAGTCCCTAAGACTTCCGCTAGCGCAGCGGCATCGCGGATGCCTAAATTCATGCCCTGGCCAGCGACAGGATGACAGCAGTGAGCCGCATCGCCCACTAGAGCAAGGCGGTGTTTTACATAGCGATCGCTCTGCATTAGTTGAACAGGAAACAGAAATCTGGAACTATCGATGGTTAGTTTGCCCAGGATGTTACCGGTGGCGGTTTGGAGGCGATCGGTGAACTCTTCGATCGACATGTCTACTAATTCTTGCGCTTTCTGGTGGGGCGCAGTCCAGACCACCTGTACTCGGCCATCGGCTAGGGGTAAGACTCCTAGAGGGCCATCGTACCAAAAGCGCTCATAGGCAATGTTTTGGTGGGGATGTTCGGGACTAACGGTAGCGGTGACGCAGGACTGCCAGTATGCCCAGCCTTTGGTGTTGATGGTGGCCTGCTGACGCAGGGGAGATTTGGCTCCATCGGCACCGACTGTGAGGGTGGAGTGGATCAGGATTTGACCGGTAGGGGTGGTGATACTGAGTTCGCAGCGATCGGCTTGATAGGTGACTAGATCGACTTGGGCGGGGCAGAGGTAACTAAAGTTTTCAGAAGCTTCTAGCTCGGACTGTAGGGCGTTGAGTAAAACTCCGTGACCAGCGGCATAGCCGAGGACTGGGGTACCGAGGTTTTGAGGTAAGAGATGTACGATCGCGGGGCTATCGGCATCGGAGATTTGGATTTGGGAGAACTGGCTGAAGTGGGGTAAGACTTGTTCCCAAATTCCTAAGCCTTGGAAGATGCGGCCTGAGAGGATGGAGAGAGCGTAGGCACGACCTTTGGCAACGGCGATCGACTCTGGTTGGGCTTCGATTAAAATTACTTGCAATCCGGCTTGTTTTAAGCCTAGAGCCAGGGTGTGACCAACAATGCCGCCGCCGACGATGGCGACATCACAGGTAAACATGGTGGGGCTAGGAGCGATAGCGCTCTCGATGGTGGCTGCGGGCATGGATGGGGATTTGTAGCGATTTCTTAATTCTGACAGATTTCTTAGAATTTTCCATCTGCTACTATTGGGTGATTGAAATCTTATACAAATTCCATAAGCTGCCCAGGTTTGTAGGCTGTAAGCCTTGGACTTTATTTCTGGCCGCCAATAGAGAAAGAGAATTGACCAAATAGATGCAGGGTAGATTTTCTTGGGTGATGCGCTGGGTTTCATAATAAATTTCTCGGCGCTTGGCTTCGTCTAACTCCTGAGAACCTTTGATATATAAGTCATTGATTTCTTTTTCCCAAGGAGCTACTTCTTGTCCGGTAAGCTGCTTTTCTTCTTTGCTGGGTTTTTGATTAAAGACGTGCGATCGGGCTTCAGTTAACCAGAAATTGGCACCATCTTGGGGTTCAATGCCACCGGTAAAGCCAATGATATGTGCATCCCAATCTAAGGCTTTGTCTAATTTATCTACTAATAGGGGAAATGCTACGGCATTAAAATTGACTTTCATGCCTAGTTTTTCTAGATCTTGTTGGACTTGAGTACCTAGTGCTTCGCGGATTTTGTTGCCAGAATTGGTAATTAAATTGAAGTTAACTGCGTTATCTTGATCGTCAAATAGATCGGCACCCTTGTATTTGAAACCAGCTTCTTGTAAGAGCTGTTTGGATTTGGCTAAATCATAGTCATAAGATTTTAATCCTTCAGCCAAGTAGTAGGGAGTTCCTACCGATAAAGGTGAGTTTTGGGAAACCCCTAAACCACGATAAAGGTTATTAACCATGCGTTTGCGATCGATCGCATAGGCTACGGCCTGTCTAAATTTAACATTGTTAAACCAACGAGATTTTACTGGATCAATTAACGGCTTTTCATCCCGAGATCCTTTGTTTAAGTTGAAAGCTAAAAACGTTGTACCAGAAGACGGGCCAGCGTTAGTGATGGTGAAATTACCTTTTTCCTCTTCTTTTTTGAGCAAGGAAAAAAATTCGGGGCCAACTCCGTAGGTATCAATATTGCCAGAGCGGAACTGCATCAGAGTGTTATCGGTGCTTTCGGTGATTTGCCATACCACTCGATCGAGGTAGGGTAGCTGTCTACCTTGGTCATCTTTGCGCCAGTAATAGGGATTGCGCTCAAAGATTAATCGTTCACCCGGAGTATAGGAAATCAGGCGATACATGCCGTTACTGAGCAGCTCTGATGGCTTGGTGTTAATGCCCCAAGCTCCCATGAACTTAGAACGCTCTTTGTCTACCTCCTTTACCTGTATTTTGCCAGATTTATCTTTGTATTCTTGTCGTTCCTTGTATTTTTCAGTGGCGTTGACGAGGGGGCGTAGCTTGTGAGCCGGAATAATTCCTTGGCCGCCAATGGTGCGCAGGGCTGGAGCAAATGGTTCTGGCGTGGTGACGGCAATATGTGAAGCGTCGATTTTTTTGATGGTGGGAAATTTCTCGGCTTTGCCAATTTTGAGGCTATCTTGAGCGCTGTTAGGAATTTTGGGGTTGAGGTAAACTTCGTTGAAGCTAAACTCTACGTCATCGGCAGTGAGGGGTGCGCCGTCTGACCATTTGAGGTTGGGACGCATGGCAAAAGTGATGGTGTTGCCCTCGATCTTCCAAGATTCAGCTAAGGCTGGCTCGATTTCGCCTTTGCCGTTGGTGCCGACTAATCCTTCGCTGGTGTATTCAAAGAAAGCGGTAGCAACGTTGTTGAGGACTGGGTTAAAGGTTGATGGTTCGCCTAAGACTCCGATCGCCAACTGATTGGGTTTGGTGGCATTAGAGGCTGTCGAGCAGCCACTGATACCAATGGCAATGGCTAACAGCAAGGCGAAGATTTTTTGCAGGGCGAACATAGATAACTTCCTAGAAACCAGATCTGGATCGTAGCATTAGGTCTACGATTCGGCGGATTCTGATTTTTGATATTAGAGCATCACTTATGACAGATGCGATCGAACCTAATCGGCCTGCAACAAAATAACGGCGTGAGCGCAGATACCTTTTTCTTTGCCCACTGGCCCGAGCTGTTCATTAGTGGTGGCTTTGATACCTACCTGGTCGGGCTGTAAGCCTAAAACTTCAGCCAGTCGATCGCGCATTGCTCCGATATGTGGCTTGAGCTTGGGACGCTCAGCGACCACCACTGAGTCGATATTTACAATGTGCCAATGGCGATCTTTTAATAAACCATGAACTTGCTCTAGCAGCTTTAAACTATCTGCCCCTGCCCACTGCGGATCGGTGGGTGGAAAATAGTGGCCAATGTCTCCGAGGCTGAGCGCTCCCAACATCGCATCCATAATGGCATGGGTTAACACGTCGGCATCGCTGTGGCCAAGTAAACCTAGCTCATGCTCAATTTTTACGCCGCCGAGGATTAAAGGTCGATCGGGCACCAGTCGATGGATATCGTAGCCATTACCAATTCTGATTTGCATGATTTTTAACTGGCCTACTAGGCTGATTTAAAGTGCCTTTTGGGCATTGCGCTCCAATATTTTAGCGAGTTCTGTATCTATATCTGAAGCTGACGCAAAACAGAGAGATTGTAAGAAAAGTGTCCAAACATACCCAAAACATCAGTTTAGCTGTTTACAATGGTACTCTCGGTTGTTCATTTTTGGTGCATGGTAGATTGGTTCATTTATATCCTTACGGTAAAGCTTTCCTGTCTGACAGTTCCTCCCAAGAGTCTAGCCCTTTCCAGAAAAAGATTCGGGTTTTGGAGCAGGATATCTTACGCATGGGATCATTAGTAGAAAAATCTTGCCGGTTGTCTCATGAAGCAATGTTCGGTCGTAATTTGGCGGCTTTAAAAGAGATTGATGCGATCGATCGAGAAGTTGACGTATTCTATCGACGAATTGACGTAGAAAGCGCCCAGTTGATGGCGATCGCTTCACCCGCAGCCAAAGATCTGCGCATTTTGAATGCTTTTATTCAAATGGTTAGAGACTTAGAAAGAGTTGGAGACTATGCCGAAGATCTGGGAGATTTGGCAGTGAAAATGTTTCCTTATCCTGTGCACGAATGTATGTCAGAGCTAGAGAAAATGTCTACTACGACACGTACTATGCTGGCCAAAAGTCTGGTGGCGGTAGCTGAGTTAGATGGTGAAGCCAGAGGTTCTTTAGAAAGCCTCGATGACGAAGTAGATGCTAGCTATGAGCTAATTTATGAACGCTTGGCCAGTCAACATGATTTTCGAGGAAGTTTGGAGCCAATCATGCTTTTGACTCTCAGCATTCGCTGCTTAGAAAGAATGGCAGACCACGCTAACAACGTGGCGCGACGAGTTAATTATATTATTACTGGCCACCATCACAAAGATGGCTAATCGTGCAGTATTACTGACCACCATCGTTAGGCTCAGGACTGGGTGCTTGTGGGGTTGATAATTTGGTGTTGGGCAATTTACCGGGTGAGGCTTTTTGGGGAAAGTAGGCTTCCATGACTTTGAGTACCATTGGTGCTGCTACTTTACCGCCACCGCCGCCCAAATGTTCGCCGAAGGCCACTACTACAATTTCGGGTTCATCCAAGGGTGCGTAGGCACCAAACCACACGTGCACTGCTTTGGGTGGAGCTTCAGCAGTGCCGCTTTTGCCTGCTGACGGTGGAATGGTTGGAACATTCATGGCCGCGCCAGTCCCGCCATCTACCACCTGGCGTAGACCACTGCGAATTAATTTAATATTTTCTGGTTTGATATCTAATGATTGGGGTTTTAGATTTGGTGAATCGTTGGGCTGTAAAAGTAAATGAGGTTTGACTAAATATCCGCCGTTGGCTGGGACAGCAAACATGCGAGCAGTTTGTAGCGGGGTGACCTGTAAAAATCCTTGGCCGATCGACATATTTACCGTGTCACCGACACTCCAGTCTAGCTTGTAGTTTTTGCGTTTCCATTCGTCATCGGCGACTAATCCTTTGCGTTCTTCTGGTAGTTCAATGCCGGTTTTGGTGCCAAACCCATATCTGCGAGTCCAGTCAATCAGAGTTGGACCACCAATGCCTTGAGCGATTTGATAAAAGAAGGTGTCACTACTGTTTTTTAAAGCGCCATCAAAACCCAATACCCCAAAACCCGCATGGTTCCAGTCCGCAAAGGTGGTGCCACCAATTCTTAGAGATGCGTAGGTCTGAAGCCTAGTGTTGACGTTGTATTTGCCCGATTCTAGAGCAGCCGTGGTGGTGATGATTTTGAAGGTGCTAGCAGGCGGGAAGGGCTGCACCGATCGATTAACCAAGGGGTGATCAACTCCCTGAAGTTTTTTCCAGTCTTCGGGTTTGATCCGTCCTGAAAACACATTGGGGTTGAAGTTGGGATAGCTGGCCATCGCTAAAATTTCGCCGTTTTTGGGGTTCATGGCGACGATCGAACCAGTGCGTTTGGCCAGAGCGTCTTCAGCAGCTTTTTGCAAATTGAGATCGATCGTTAGGCGGATATCTTTGCCCGGTTTGGTAACTTTTTGTCCTAGATCTCGCTGTACCCGGTTAGAGCCATCTACTTCAAGCTGTCTACCACCCCATTCACCGCGCAGTAGATTTTCAAAGGCCGACTCCACGCCCATTTTGCCGATCACATCAGTTAACCGATAGCCATCAGCACGACGGGTGGCTAGTTCTTTATCGGTAAGTTCTCCCGTGTGACCCAACACATGAGAGGCAAGTTCGCCGTGGGGATAGTCTCGAATATTTTCGATGTCTACTTCAATGCCGTCTTTATCGGTACTGAATTCCTTCAGGGCAATGATTTTATCGGAGCTGATATCTCTGGCCAGTCTGACTAGCTCAGGGGTGGTGATTTTGACCTTGCTGACTTTTTCTTGAATTTCTTGCTCATCCATCCCCAAAACTTCCGAAAGACGTTTGCGGCTGTCTGGCCAAGTGGGTTTTTTGATCGCCGCAGGCCAGACGAAAACAGAGTAAGAAAGACGATTGCTGGCTAATACCTTGCCGTTACGATCGAGGACATTTCCCCTCGTAGGCCGTTTGGCCGCCACAATCCGCACTCGATTTTTCTCGGCGCGTTGGCGGTAGGTGGTGCCTTCTAGCACCTGGAGATAGGTTAACCGAATACCTACGGCCAATAAGCCAAAGGTAATTGTTCCCATAAGAACTTTAGACTGCCAGCCTTTGCCTACAGTCAGGGAATCACCGCTAAAGCCAGAGAAATTGGGACGAAAGGGCTGCATGGTTTTTAAATAAGGCGGTAGAAATGCATTTGTTTTGATAATACCCTGAAGTTTGCTGGTAGGAGCTAGCAGGAGGTGCGACGGAGAGGCTTGTGGTAGGATGGAAACGTCACCAGGCCGCGAGCTGTGGCTCTGATTTGTGGCTATGGCACCCAGGCGAGATTTATGATCGATTATTCTGCGGATATACTTCGCGAAGCAAACGAAGAACTAGCACTCCTTGAAATCGAGGATGATGAAATCACCGAAGATTTTACCGATGTGTGGGTAGAAGAGCCGATCGCCCCTAAACCCGACCCCGATCAAATGCTGGCGCTGTTAAATTCGACTACTCCCAGCGACAGGATTTTGGCGGCTAGAGCTTTTTGCGAAATCCAAGATGCCCGGGCGATCGATCGGCTTCTAGAACTAATTGATGATCCATGTCCTTTAACCCGCGTGGCGGTGGCTTATGCTTTGGGGCGCAATCCCCGTCCAGCGGTAGTCAGACCACTAATTCATCAGTTGCAGTCCGATTGGAATGGCTATGTGCGCAAGGGCATTGTGTGGGCGCTGGGCAACTGTAATGATGTCCAGATTTTGCTGCCGCTGATCCATGCTCTAAAAACTGATATTCCGGCGGTGCGACTGTGGGCAGCGAGTTCGCTGGCACAGGTTGGTGATTTGGGCTATGAGGTGGTGTTAGCGGCAATTCCACCGCTGATTGAGGCAATGTTGGGGGATGAAATTGCAGCAGTGCGCAGTAACTGTGCTTGGTCGATCGGGCGGCTGTGTTTGGAGTTGCCGTCTAATGTGGTGTATGCGACAGCGGTGGATGCCCTAATTGAGGTGGTGGCCGAAGACCCTGAGCTGGGAGTGCGAGCAGATGCTAAGGCGGCGCTGTTAAAGCTCGGTGATCCCAGAGGGATGCAGGCGATCGAGACTCTGGAAGCAGATTCATAGACCTAAGCAGAATTGATTCAATACTTTAACTAGAGCTGCCTGCCGTGTATGCTGAGAAAGTCGAGTTTGAGAGTACATCATGGCAGATTGGCACATTGTTTCTGGTGGAGTCACCGCACCTAAAGGCTTTCGCGCAGCCGGTATCACCGCCGGACTCAAGGCTTCTGGCCTGCCAGACCTGGCTTTAATTTACTCAGAAACCGAAGCGATCGGTGCTGGAGTCTTTACCACCAGCCAGGTTAAGGCCGCCTGCGTAGAATACTGTCGCCAAAAGCTCGCCGCCAAACACAACATCCGCGCTGTCTTAATTAACTCTGGTCAGGCCAATGCAGCTACTGGTGAAGCAGGCTGGCAAGATGCGGTTGCCTGTGCCAAAGCCCTAGCTGCCCAGATGCAGATTTCTGCCGATGCCATTTTACTGGCTTCAACGGGGGTGATTGGCAAGCGAATTGTGATGGATAAGTTAATTGCGGGGCTGCCCAAGTTAGTCGAGGCAGCTAGTGATGAAGGGGGAGATTTGGCTGCCCGATCGATCATGACTACAGATTTGGTGAGTAAATCGATCGCATTGCAAACTACGATTGATGGTCGCCCGGTGCGGATCGGGGGGATGGCTAAAGGTTCTGGAATGATTCAGCCCAATATGGCCACTATGCTGGCTTTTATTACTTGCGATGCGGCGGTATCTACCAATCTCTGGCAGCAAATGCTGGTGAGGGCGGTGGATAAGTCTTTTAACCAAGTAACGGTGGACTGTGATACTAGTACTAATGACTCCTTGATTGCCTTGGCTAATGGTCAATCTCGAACTCAGGCGATTATTGAAGCGGGGGAATCGGCAGATCAATTGGAAGCGATGTTAACTGAAGTTTGCCAATATTTGGCTAAGGCCGTGGCTCGGGATGGAGAAGGGGCAACTTGTTTGGTGGAAATCCAGGTCAGTGGCACCCATACTGATGTAGAAGCCCGCAAGATTGCTTTGACCGTGGCTGGTTCGCCATTGGTGAAATCAGCAATCTTCGGTCGAGATCCCAACTGGGGCAGATTGGTAATGGCGGCAGGTCGCGCGCAGGTGGCTTTTGATCAAAATGAATTGCAGATTCAGATGGGTGACTTTTTGTTGATGGAGCATGGTCAGCCTTTGGAGTTCGATCGAGCAGCAGCCAGTAACTATTTAAAGGCGGCAGCGGCAGGTGAATATTTAAAAACTGACACGGTATTAATTAAAATTGGAGTGGGTCAAGGTCATGGGGTAGGCACGGCATGGGGCTGTGATTTGAGCTATGACTATGTGAAAATCAACGCTGAATATACTACTTAGGTTTAGCTTTTTGCTGCACGCACCTGATCACGGTGAGAATGTGCCGAAAGCTCCGGATCAGTTTGCTGGCGCGGATTCGAGATTAGCGCACGATATTTTTTGTCTAGATTTTGGCAAAACACTTGACAGACCCCTAAGATCCTGTGCTATCTTAACAAAGCGGCAACGTTAATGGGGTGTCGCCAAGTGGTAAGGCACCTGGTTTTGGTCCAGGCATTCCGAGGTTCGAATCCTTGCACCCCAGTCTCTAGGTTACAAGTGATAGTTGAAAGATTCAGCGCTACAATAAGCTGGGTCTTTATTTTTGCGAACCCATGAACCAGTTAGTAAAGCGATCGATTCTCGCGCTCGATTTTGATGGGGTGCTGTGCGATGGCATGAAAGAGTATTTTAGTTCTTCTTGGGCAGTATATTGCCAAATTTGGTCTGGGCAAGGTGCTGCGCCTGATGGACTGTTTGAGCAGTTTGCCATTTTAAGGCCAGCGATCGAACACGGTTGGGAAATGCCTTTGTTAGTTTGGGTCTTGATGCAGAGTCGAACGATTCAACCAGAGGCTTGGTCAGATCTTGTGCCAGAGTTATTGGTGAGCAGTGGTTATCAGCCCGCTGAAATTGCAGCGGCGATGGATGATGTGCGCGATCGAGCAATTAAAACGGACTTAGCGGGCTGGTTAGATTTGCAGCGCTGTTATCCGGGGACAGTCGATCGATTGAATGCTTTACCTTCTGATATTTATCCTGTAATCATTACTACCAAAGACGGTCGCTTTACCCGGCAGTTACTCGAAAGCCAGGGGATCAACTTACCGGCTGATGCCATTTATGGCAAAGAAATGCGTCAGTCCAAAGCTGATACTTTGCGTCAGTTGCTGCCTACGGCAGATACTATCTGGTTTGTAGAAGACAGGCTGCCTACTTTGCATTCGATCGTCTCTCAGCCAGATTTAGCCGACATTGAGCTATTCTTGGCAAGCTGGGGCTATAACACTGCCGCTGAGCGAGCAGCTAATCAAGATTCTACAATTAAGCTGCTCTCGCTGGATAGCTTTAATCAGCAAGATCCTGATCAGTGGTGACTTGTAAATGCCATCTCTGATTCCCCTCAGAAGCTATGCTATTCAAGCCCCACAGATCTAGAACTCCCCAAAACCCTAAATATCATGGTAAACAGCACCCCATTGGCAAACCGACCCAAAATCATTGTTCTTGATGACGATCCGACCGGATCTCAAACGGTGCATAGCTGCTTGCTGCTGACTCAATGGGACGTGCCGACCTTAGTGACAGCTCTGCAAGACACTGTAGATATCTTCTTTATCTTGACCAATACTCGGGCCTTAACTCCTACCGATGCTGCCGATCGAACCCGTGAAGTCTGCCGGAACCTTAAGCAAGCCTTAGCTGGAGCTGAGAATTTCTTGGTAGTTAGTCGATCGGACTCTACCCTGCGCGGTCACTACCCGATCGAAACCGACGTGATCGCCGCCGAGCTGGGCAACTTCGATGCTCATTTTTTACTCCCAGCCTTTTTTGATGGCGGTAGATTTACCAGAGATAGCATTCATTACCTAGTAGTTAAAGGCGTGCCTACGCCGGTTCATGAAACCGAATTCGCCCGAGATTCAGTGTTTGCCTATAGCCATAGTTATCTACCCGACTATGTAGCCGAAAAAACCAAAGGTAAAATTCCGGCTGGTGCAGTGGAGCGCTTTACGCTGGATAATGTTCGATCTGGCAGCTTAGAGAGATTATTAACTCTCACTGGTAATCGTTGTGGCGTAGTCGATGGCGAAGTACAGAGCGACTTTGATCAATTTGCTGCTGATTTATTAACTGCCGCTCAGCAAGGTAAAAGATTCTTGCTGCGCAGCGCCGCCAGCATCCTCACTTCCCTGGCTAACTTGGGACCACAGCCAATCCAAGATATGCGTCAAATGGTCAGAAACCTCCAGCCCGGATCGGTGATTGTGGGTTCTCATGTGCAAAAAACCACGGCACAGCTACATAAACTGCTGGAGTTAGAAGCAGTGATGGGAATAGAGATTGAAGTTGATCGACTACTGACCACCGATCCTAAAATACTGGTAGCTGAAGCTGTCCAACAAGCCCAGCAAATCTTTGACAGCGGCAAAACCTCGGTTATCTATACCAGTCGTAAAGAACTGCAATTCCCCGATGCCGCAGCTCGCCTGCAATTTGGGATCACGGTTTCTGAAACTTTAATGTTGATCGTCCAACAACTCCCAGTAAATATTGGTTTTTTGATTAGCAAAGGCGGTATTACTTCTAACGATGTGCTGAGTCATGGACTGCAACTTCCTACTGTCAGGCTATTGGGGCAAATCTTAGCGGGTTGCTCTGTAGTCCAAACTGCCGCCGATCATCCACGCTATCCACTATTGCCAGTGGTACTATTCCCCGGCAACGTAGGAGACGATGATGCCGTGGCCGAAGTTTATCGTCGGTTAGCAGGATTGTAGCTATGGATGCTTTTGGGGCAAAGTTACCTTGGCCAAAAATTGATGTTAGCTCAGCGGCTTTTGTGGCGGCTAATGCTACGGTGATTGGGCAAGTGACGATCGGTAGACAGGCCAGTATTTGGTACAATGCCGTGGTCAGAGGCGATGTTTGCGCGATCGACATCGGTGAATATAGCAACATCCAAGATGGTGCCATAATTCATGGTGATCCTGACCTGCCCACCATTTTGGAACCATACGTGACTATTGGCCATCAGGCCACTATTCACTCAGCGCACTTAGAGATTGGCTGCTTAATTGGCATTGGGGCGATCGTCCTCAACGGAGTCCGGGTGGGAGCGGGCAGTATTATTGGTGCAGGTTGTGTGGTGACAAAAGATGTATTGCCTCGATCGATGATGGTAGGTATCCCCGCCAAGTTAGTGCGAGAAGTAACAGCAGCCGAAGCCAACGATCTAATTACCCACGCAGAAAAATACGCCCAGCTCGCCGCCATTCACGCCAAATTCCATAGCTCCTATTGAATCACTATTTTGATCTGTTCTTGTTATGGCTTTGGTACGGGCATGTGGAATACCTGAAGAGCGATCGTGATCATAGTTAAAAATTGTAGAAAACCCAAATTGTCTAGCAGCGTCGTTACCAATGGCCCACTAATTAATGCTGGATCTAGGTTAAAGCGTCTGAAAGTCATTGGTAACAGCGTGCCCAACATCACCGCTACAATACTATTAGAAGCCATTACTATTCCAGCTACGACTGCGACCCAACGCACTTCAGGGGGTGTAAAAAGTAAAGCTAATATAGTCATTAAACTTCCCAAGCAGAAAGCAATCCCCAAGCTGGCTGCAAGCTCGCGTTTAAGGACTTGAAACAAATCTGCGGGGGTCACTTCTCCTACTCCTAAAGAGCGAATAGTTACAGTTAAAGCCTGAATACCTACGGTGCCACCGGTATTAGAAAACAGCGGCATAATTACCGCCAACACCGGAATTGCTGAAATAGTTTCCTGAAAAGGGACGATCGCATTTACCGCGCCCAAATACAACACCATAATTCCCATCAGCCAGGGCAGGCGACTGCGAATTTTAGCCATGGGCGAGGAGAGCGATGATTCATCACCACTACCTACCCCGGCCAATTTTTGAATATCTTCGGTGGCTTCTTCTTCGATGATATCTACAACGTCATCGATCGTGATTAGTCCCACCAAGCGATCTTCTCGATCGACGACCGGCATAGCAATCAGGTCGTAGCGCTGCATTAATCGCGCCATTTCTTCTTGGCTGGTTTCGGTGCTGACCTTAATTACTCGATCGCTAGCGATATCTTTGATAGGAGTATCGGGCAAAGTGAATAGCAGTTGACGCAAAGACACTACCTGTAACAGTTTGCGGTTATCATCGGTGACATAAGCATAGTAAATCGACTCTTTGTCTTGGTCATTTTGCTTCATTTTGGCCAGGGCATCCCCCGCCGTCAACCCCTGCCTGAGTCGCACATACTCCGTAGTCATCAACCGACCAGCAGTGCCTTCTTCGTAGCCCAAAATAGTGGCAGTTGCCTGTCGTTCACTAGAACTCAACTGAGACAGCAAACGTTTTACCACCCCGGCTGGCAACTCATCAAACAGTGATACCCGTTCATCAGGGCGCATGTTTTCAATAATTTGACAGACTTGACTGTCGTGTAGCCCTTCAATTAGCTCTTCTTGAATGTCTGCTGGTAAATATTCAAATACATCGATTGCCCGGTCTTTATTTAGCAACCGAAAAGCAATCGCTCGATCGCCGGGAGCTCGATCAGTAATATATTCACCCACGTCTACTGCGGGTAACTGGTTCAGCTCATACTTAAGCTGATTAAAATCAGTAAGTTCAGCTAGGTCTATTTTGCTCTGTGGGTTTAACACTCATTCCCCCGGATCCTCTGCTTGATCCAAGAAACCGATGTTCGCAAAGGGTCAGCAGAGCTGTTTACTATGAATAGATGAGCTATAAAAAATACACGAACCGTGGTTCATGGGCTTAAATTTAATGAGCTGGGCGCATCATTCTTATGATAGTGCCCATTAGACCAGATTTACAACCATTCCAGACTCAGTAAAAATCCTGTGCAGAGGCAGATCCCATGGGTCGATCGGGATTTTTGGCACCAGGGCTGAGTCAAAAGCAATACCAATCTTTAACGCATGCTGCCATTCTGAGCTAGCTAATAGCCGATCAAAATAGCCACCGCCATAACCCAATCGATATCCCTTTATATCAAAACCCACCATCGGAATTAGCAGTGTGGCCGCATCAGGACTAATGAGA
This sequence comes from Synechococcales cyanobacterium GL140_1_metabinner_5_sub, assembly GCA_025359065.1. Classification (GTDB taxonomy): domain Bacteria; phylum Cyanobacteriota; class Cyanobacteriia; order Cyanobacteriales; family Chamaesiphonaceae; genus JAAFHZ01. Next base: position 72,667 of record JANYHM010000098.1, read on the forward strand.
TTTGCCGTAGCTAGTGGCTCAGCCAAACCATAAAAATTGTGCAACAATGGCTCCCCTGGCTGCCACAAATGCCAAGCCAATTGTCGGTGGGGCAGACAGCGAGGAAAACCCCACTGATAAGAGCTATGAAACAATTGGCTTAAATCTGGCTCCTGACGATGGGGCTGATAAGCTAATATCGTTTGACCAGGAAGCACATGAGCTAACAAGAATTTTTGTAGATGTCCACAGAGCCGATCGCTATATTCCTGATAAAGCTCTGGCGATAAGGCCATCCTCGATCGCAGTAAATTCTGACGCAGCTCAGCCTTAACCATTAGCTAAAAGTCTGTTTATGAACAGCCTGTACCCGACCATATTCTGGTAAATCACCATCTCGGCGCAGGATCCGCAAACGATTATCCACCATCATCCGGGCATCGTTACGAGGAATAGATTGAAAGCTAATGCCTTCAGCTTTGGTGTTTACAATAAAAAACATCCGTTGGGCATAGAGTGTTGTGAACAGCTCTTGACTGTCTTCTAATTCGCAAATGCGGTACAGGAGGCCAAAAGTTGGGTGATTCAGGTAGCTTTCTGCGGTCATTTTTGTAAGATGATGTTTTTCTAGAGCAGATTGATATTATCTACTTTTTTGCGCCATTCGATACAAACTTCGTAAAATTAGCGGGTGGAATTTTTGATGGCAATCCACAAAAAAAGCCAGGAGCCCCTAGCTTTTTGTTCACTAAGGATCAGAAACAAAATAAACTGCTATCCTGAATGGATCTGGCACTGTAGTTAAGTCCTGATGCCAAACAGGCGTTGCATGTTATTTAGTGCCCAATCCTAACTATCAAAATTTAGTAAGCACCATTGTTCTTTGGTAATATCATCACGCCAACAGTTCTGAAAACTAACATAATATCTAGAGCCAAACTGCGTTTTGCTACATACGACACATCTAGCTTCACCCGGTCTTCATAGGAAATATCATTGCGACCAGAAACTTGCCACAGACCTGTCACTCCAGGCTTTACGGACAAAACATAGTCAATCTCTTCACCATAGCGGGGTAATTCATCCTTTACTAGTGGACGTGGGCCAACTACGCTCATTTCACCCTTTAAGACATTGACGAACTGCGGTAGCTCGTCCAAGCTAGAAACTCTTAAAAATTTGCCAATCCAAGTGATTCGAGGGTCGTCTTTGAGCTTGAAAGTTTCTTCAAATTCTTGACGCATTTGCGGTGATTTTTCTAACAAATCTCTAAGCTTTTTGTCAGCATTTGGCACCATAGTACGAAATTTTATGCAGCCAAAAGAACGGCGGTTACGACCCACTCGCTGATGGCTAAAAAGGATTGGACCGGGGGAAGAGACATACACGCAGGCAGCTAGAATCAGGTATATTGGACAACCTAAAGCTAAGACTAGTAGGGAAAAGCATATATCGAAAGCTCTCTTCATAATTCTGGAAGAGGTTAGCTGAGCAGATTTGTGAGGATAAAAGGCGTGACTTAAACGACGACGACGATTAAGTCTTTCCAATAGATAAAAGCGGTTGTTTGCAGTCATGTCATCGACGAATCTAATATTACCAAGATTGAAGACAACCTTAGCATTCTGAATCTAATCAGGGAAACGCTTTTCGCCAGATCTGAGTGATTTTACGCATAAATGCTGAGAATTGTTACGCTGTCAGCGGGCAGATAGAAGATAAAAAGCCTAAAAACCTCAGTAGATATACGGTACATCTCGATCGAGATGTGATTTAGATCGTATTGATGGACGGGCAGTATTACAGTTCTAAGGTGTCCCAGTCACTTTTCCAATAGATTTAGTATAGGTTTTCCGTACAGGAGTTTTGCATCATGGCTACTACTAATCCCATCTTAGAAATCGAACAAGATTTTGGACAGAGCATTTGGATGGATAACCTCAGTCGCGATCTGATGACCACTGGCTCTTTGGCTAAGTCGATCGAAGAAGGTGTCTTGGGCATTACTTCCAATCCGGCAATTTTTGAAAAGGCGATTGTCGGCAACGCCGTATACGACCAAGATATCGAAGCCGGAATTCGTGCAAACAAATCTTTAGATGAAATTTACGAATCTTTAGTCTTTACCGATATCCAACTAGCTGCTGATGTACTGAAGCCAGTCTATGAAAAAACTCAAGGTATTGATGGTTATGTGAGTGTCGAAGTACCACCAACTATTTCTGATGACACCGAAAAGACTATCACCGAAGCATTCCGCTACTTTAAAGTGATCGATCGACCCAATGTGATGATTAAGATCCCCGGTACTCCTGCAGGTTTACCAGCCGTAGAGAAAGTGATTGCTGCGGGGATCAACGTTAATGTCACTCTATTATTCTCAGTTCAAAGCTACGTAGATAGCGCTTGGGCATATATTCGTGGCCTAGAAGCCCGAGTTGCTAAGGGCGAAGACATCAGCAATATTTCTTCGGTAGCCAGCTTCTTTCTTAGCCGGATCGATAGCAACATTGATGCTCGCTTAGAAAAAGCCGCTGCGGCTTCCAGCGATGCAGCATTACAGGCTAAGCTGCGTGGATTGAAAGGCAAAGCGGCGATCGCCAATGCCAAAATTGCCTACCAAGAATACAAGGAAATTATTAGAGGCGATCGCTGGCAAGCCTTGGCTGCAAAAGGTGCCCGAGTGCAGCGTCTACTTTGGGCAAGTACCGGAACTAAAGATCCGGCTTACAGCGATGTGATGTATGTAGATGGCCTAATTGGGAATGACACTGTTAACACTTTGCCCCCTCAAACTATTACTGCCTGTGCCGATCACTGTGATCCCGCCAGTCGGATTGAAGCCAATTTGCCCGAAGCTCGCGCAATGATTGCTGCTTTGGCAGATGATGACGTAAACATCGATTTAAGTGGTGTAATGGATGAACTACTAGTTGACGGCATTAAAAAGTTTGTTCAGCCTTTTGGCACTCTGATGGCCAGTCTCCAAAGTAAAATTGATGATTTAGCGGTAGAGAGGTAGAAAACTATGACTGCGATTTTGACTAATCCATTGCGCGTGGGCCTACGCCAGGAGAAATTACCTGACCCCCAGATTATTACTATCTTTGGGGCCTCTGGTGACTTGACCCAGCGCAAATTGGTGCCTGCGATCTATCAAATGAAGCTCGATCGGCGAATGCCCCCAGAAATCACCGTAGTTGGCGTGGCTCGTCGGGACTGGAGCCATGAATTCTTTCGGGAACACCTTAAACAGGGCGTAATTGAATTCGGCAACGGCATTCAAAGCGAAGCGGCCTGGGAGGAATTTGCCCAGGGACTATTTTACTGCCCTGGTGATATCGATAAGCCAGAGAGCTACTTAAGGCTCAAGGCTTTTTTGGGTGAATTGGATGCCAGCCGTAAAACTTTGGGCAATCGGGTGTTTTACCTTTCAGTAGCACCAAACTTTTTCCCAGAGGCGATCGAGCAGCTTGGTGCTGCCGAGATGCTGGCCGATCCCCAAAAGCAAAGACTGGTGATCGAGAAGCCTTTTGGTCGGGATCTAACTTCGGCACAGAACCTGAACCAAGTAGTGCAAAAAGTTTGCCGCGAAAATCAGGTTTACCGCATCGATCACTATCTGGGTAAAGAAACCATCCAGAACTTACTGGTGTTTAGGTTTGCCAATGCGATTTTTGAGCCGCTGTGGAACCGCAACTATATCGATCACGTGCAAATTACCGTAGCGGAAACCGTCGGGGTCGAAGACCGTGCCGGATACTATGAGTCGGCAGGGGCTTTGCGGGATATGCTGCAAAATCACCTGATGCAGACTTTTTGTTTGACAGCCATGGAGCCACCCAACTCTCTGGATGCAGACAGTATTCGCACAGAGAAGTTAAAAGTTTTGCAGGCTACTCGTTTAGCCGATCTGCAAAACCTAGAACGCTGTGCAGTGCGTGGTCAATATAGCTCTGGCTGGATGAAGGGCAAGGAGATTCCCGGCTATCGCCAAGAAACCGGCGTAGATCCTAACTCTACTACCCCGACCTATGTGGCGATGCAGTTTGCGATCGATAACTGGCGTTGGAAAGGCGTACCGTTCTATCTGCGCACCGGTAAACGAATGCCCAAGAAGGTTTCTGAGATTGCAATTCAATTTAAAGAAGTCCCTTGGCGGATTTTTCAATCGGCAGCTAAACAAGCCAACCCCAATGTACTGGTGCTCCAGATTCATCCCGATGAAGGGATCTCCCTACAGTTTGAGGCCAAAATGCCTGGGCCAGACCTGCGTACTCGCACCGAAACGATGGAATTTGGCTACGATTCTAGCTTTGGGGTAAAAAGCTCTGATGCTTATGATCGATTGTTACTAGACTGTATGCTGGGCGACCAAACTTTGTTTACCAGATCTGATGAAGTAGAAGAAGCTTGGCGAATTGTGATGCCTGCTCTCTCGGCTTGGGAGAGCGATCGCAACCCCAATACAATCCCGCTGTACGAAGCTGGTACTTGGGAGCCGATCGAGGCTGAGCTATTGCTAAATCAGCATGGCCGCCGCTGGCGCAGAATCTGAGTATTTAAGCCTTCTGTCTACCATAATTCTCTCACAACACACTATGCCTACTACTTTGCAACCGCCACCGATGGCCAAACTGCTCTCCTCCAAAAATGTGGCAATCAGTGAGATTCCCGCTGCTTTGCAGGAGTTGTGGCAGATCCATTCTAATGCTCAGCGTGCCAACACGTTTTCGGTAGTAATTTATGAACCAGCTCCTATTCAGCAGTTGCTTACGGCCTTAGGTTTTTACGATGGTCCGATCGATGGAGTCAATGGCCCGTTAACTCGGGATGCTTTGGCCAAATCCCAGCAGGCTTACGACCTCACTATTACTGGTAAGGCTAATGAGGTAACTTTTGCCAAGTTAGAAGAAGCCTATTTGGCGGCCAGTAAACAAAAAATTACTCCCACCGCAGCGGAGCAAAACTACCGGGCTGCTGATGCGATCGCCGAATCTGGGCCTTCGCGGATTGTGACTCTCTGTGCAACTAATTCCACGGCTAGTGAACTCGAAGCGCAAGTTTCGGCCTATTCGCCAATTAAAAAACGCGAACAAAGCGCTATGTTAGGCTGCGAATATGTAATGTTTAGCGGCAATGCCGGTTTATTAGAAACCAATAGTCAGATAGTTCAGGATGTCTTGCTGCCAGAGCTGCCCCTATATGTATGGTGGAAAGGTACACCGAAGGTAGACCATGCTCTATTTAGCAGTTTGGCTGATCGGGCAACTCATGTACTGGTAGACTCGGCTACTTTTGTTGATTCGGTGATGGATTTTCTATCAATTCCACCGCTGTTAGCTCAGGGTCGATCAATCATTGATATCAATTGGCAGCGTATTGCTCCTTGGCAAGAGCTGACGGCAGCAACTTTTGATCCGCCAGAGCGCCGTAATGCGATCAATGAAATTGATTTAGTAGAAGTCAATTTTGAACGTGGCAGCTCAGCTCAAGCTTGGATGTATATTGCCTGGTTGGCTGGTCGGTTAAGCTGGGAGCCACTGTCTTACCAAATGGTGGGTGGTGACTATCAGTTGCGACAACTACAGTTTTTGGCTAGTGATGGCCGGACTATTAAGGCCGAGTTAGCCAGTATGCCGATCGCTGAGGTCGGTGATGTAGTTGGTGATTTGATGGGAATTAAGCTAGATTCTAGTGATCCAAAAGCCAATTGCACCACGATTCTTTGCTCAGAAACCGCTGGCTGTATGCAGATGGAGTCTGGTGGTAAGGCGCAGTCTGGCTTAGTTGAACAGGTGAATTCTTTGGCTGACCAAAATGCAGAGCAGCTAGTAGCCAGTAATTTCCATCGTTCTAACCGCGATTGGCTCTATGCCGAAACAATGACTGTCTTAAGCAAAATTTTGTCATTGAACGCAGTTTAAAACTACATCTTGCTTCGTTAATTCATCCCTGGCAGTTGCGTCGGGGATTATTTTGGTACTAAGATGAAAATTCTAGCTCGTTTGTCAACTGTTTGTAATTGCGTGGATCACCAGCCAAAACTTGATCGCGCTCCACCCCTTTGCGGGCATAGAGAGTATCTAAAATTCCTTGCCAATCGATGTTTGGAATAGTTTCTGGTGGTTGAGCAGATGGAGTCAAATCAGCCCGAATTTGCTGTTGGGCTTGGAGAGCACGGGCACGCACAGCCCAAGATGTATCTTGATCAATAATGCCATGTAGAGCTGTCTGAATTTGGGTTTTCCATTCTGGATAACGTGTAATCGAAACCGCCAAATTTTGCAAACCCACTACCGCTGAGTAGCGCACAACCCACTCATCATCTTGCTGAGCAACAAATAACAAAGATTCTAAAGCTTCTTCTTGAGCAATCTCTAACAAGTCAGCAGGAAACCAATGCCATTTCATACTGCCCAAACCTTTGGCGGCAGCTCGACGCACGCTGAGAGCAAAATCGGCAGTGGCAGCTCCTAATAATGTTACCAGTCCTCGGGGATCACCGATGCCTGCTAAAGCGCGGATTGCCCAGGCTCTGGCCGTGTAATTATGGCCATCTAACTGAGCGAGAATTGGATCAACCGCCGGTTCACCAATTTGGATCAGTCCATCAACTGCCGCTACCGCAGCGCCGGGATTGTTGTAGCTGAGGGCTGCAATGAGGGTCGAGATGGCTGCTGGCTGCTGGGTTGCCGCCAGGTTTTCCATGGCTGTGACCAGCAAGCTCGCAGAATCTGCGGCTTCTACGGCACGAATTAAAGATTCGACAGCGCTGTCATTTTCAATGATCGACATATTGCACGAACGGTTATGGCCTTTGTATCATACGTTATTTTCAATCAGCGTTTTTCCGATCGGTCACTCGCCAGCTCAGTTTGACATTAATCCAATAATTCCAAATGGTGACGCAGGCGATCGCCATAAAATTGGCTCCATATTCATTCTTAATACCACTCCAAACCAAAATATTTAGCAACAAAATATTTAAGATTACCCCCATCAAACAAACCAAATTGAACTTAATAAATCGGCGCAGCTTCCGCCGTTTTCCGGGCTGCTGAATACTCACATCCCCAAAAGTCCAGCGATCATTCCACATAAAGTTGTTGACAATTGCTATTTCTGCCGCCAAGAATTTACTGCGGCTCATGGCCAAATGCAGGTTTTCACGCAACAAATAAAACATCGCCATATCTACGGCCACACCACTCAAACCCACCGCCAAAAACAACAGTAACCGACGGCTATGAGATAAGCGCAGTCTTAACAAGTGGCGAATATATTCTATATATTGCTTTCCGGTTACTTTGCTATCACCACTCTGTCGTTCTTGGAACTCATAGCCTACTTCAGCAATTTTATCGATCTGTCCTCGTCCGACTACTTCCACCAAGATTTTGTAGCCTAAAGGACTGAGAATTTTATTGGCGATCGCTGCTCTCTGCACCAAAAAATATCCACTCATCGGGTCACTAATACGACCCACACCTTCCGGGAAAATAATCAACCCCAAAATCTGCGCTCCCCTTGACAAAATACGGCGCAAGATACTCCATTCACTCACCCCACCACCTTCTACATTACGACTTGCGACCGCTAAATCTGCTCCGTGATCATGATTTACGGCTGCCCACATCTGTCCTAGAACCTCAGGTGGATGCTGTAAATCGGCATCTATTACCCCCAATACTCGGCCTCGGGCTACTTGCCAGCCTCTAATTACCGCTGTGGCCAAACCTCGTTCATCTATCCGGCGAATCACTCGAAGCTGGGGATATTTGGCAGTTAGCTCGGCAGCGATCGACCAAGTTAAGTCGGGGCTATCATCATCTACCACAATCAGTTCATAGGATCCAGGCAATACATGGTCTAACTTGGCAGCTAGCTGCTCAACAATTATTTCGACGTTGTGCTTTTCTTGATAGGTGGGTAAAACCAACGAAAGAGCAATTTCATGATCGGCTGTAGCCGATATTTGCAGCACCCCTTGCGGATTGGGAGTCAGGTTGGAAAGCATAGACACCAACAGGTAGAACTTTAAATTCTATCATTTCTTGTCGCTTTTCTTAATGACGACTCACTAGACAAATAGTAAGGGTTTGTCTTGCAATGGCTCAAAGGCTGCGGAATTAAACTGATAAAGGCTGGCAGGTCTGCCACTACCTTTGGAAACCTTGCGATCGGTCTCAGTCAAAAATCCTAGTTTCAGTAGCCGGTTGCGAAAGTTGGAATAGTCTGAGAACCCTGAACCTAACACCGTGGTATAGAGCTGATAGACATCATGCAGAGTAAACTCACTTGGTAAAACATCAAAGGCGATCGGGCTGTATTCTAATTTGCTACGCAACCGCCGCATTCCATAGTTAATTATTTCTTGGTGGTCGAAGGCTAAAAATGGTAAGTCTGTCAGAGGATGCCAAGTTCCCCCAGTCTCTAATACCGAGGCTTCCAGCCGTACTAGGGCAAAATAGCTCACTGACAAGTAGCGTTCTCCATAACTATTTTTGGCCTCCCGAGGATCTCGACCGGGGCCGCCGAAACTATAGAGCTGTTCTAAGTAAAGATCGGCTACAGAATTTTTTTCAGTGAGAATCCGATCGGCTGCGGCTTCTAAAGATTCTCCTTGGCGCACTAATGTCCCCGGCAAGCTCCAGGCTCCAGCATAGGGTGCTTCGGTACGCTCAATAAGTAACACTAATAATCGATTTAAGGCTAAATCCACCGAAAAAATTACGTTGTCTACGCCTACTTTAAAATCGGCCAAAGGTTCAAGTTTGATCATAGTTAGCGCGCTGATATAGCTGATGTCGATCAATATATTCTGTTACGGCTGGAGTTAGTCCCATACGTAAATCAGCAATATCACTAGTTTGACGCATGGCAGTGGAAGAAACCGCCAAGGTACTCAGTTCTTCTACTAACTGTAATTGACAACCCAAGTCAGCCAAGCGTTGCAGCATTTCTGGGCGAATTTGCCAGCCTGGTCGAGGAATAACCAGCAAATTTACTTGGCGCAGCAGCTCTGTACCACCCTGCCAACGCTCAATTTGCTCCACAAGGTCGGCTCCGATGGTTAATACTAATTCAGCGGTTGGCCATATTTCGCGGGCGAAGGCAATAGTGCGAATAGTATAACGATGGCTAAGCTGCTGGCACACTTTAGCCGTTGTAGGAGCCGGGATTTCGGCCACCAAAATTTCTAGCATGGCAGCACGCTGAATAAGAGTGGCTCCATGGGTTTTATCGGGGTTATCGGCGGCCCAAACGGCGACCACCTCAAATTTTTGCCCCAGCCAGTTAATAACTTGTTGGTGGGCGCGGGTTGGTGGGTCGGCACTGGTACCAAAGAGGGCAATTTGCATGTTCAGTAAGTTTTGCTTGCCTCACGCGCGAGCACAAGCTGAAGGGAGCGGCAGCGAACATCATAATAACCTGTCATGTCAGAAGAAATCTTGGATACCAGAAATTTTAGTAACGTGGATTTTGCTAGAAAGAAAATATAGTATAATTGGACTCATTAAAACTAAGATCATTTATAGAGGTACGAGATGTCGAATGAATCAGACGCTGTTAACGCAAAGTTAGACACACTCGCTCAAAATGTTGACGGGCTTACTCAAAATGTTGATGGGCTTACCCAAAATGTTGAAGGGCTTACCCAAAAATTAGACACACTCACCCAAAATGTTGACGGGCTTACCCAAAATGTTGATAAGCTTACTCAAAACATGATTACATCACAGCAAAATGCGGGTGTGATGCAGCAGAATATCAATGCTTTGCGCGAAGATATCGGTGGATTACGTCAGCGGATGGATAGTTTCGAGGGCACAATGACTGCTGTTACCCGTGATGGGTTTCAAAGTCTGCGCAATTACTTAGACGATCTAAATTATGTGGTGGCCGATAATGAGCGAGCAACAAGACTTTTGAGACGGCGTGTTGCTCGTTTGGAACGCAAAGACGAAGATTAGAAAACTTCCCCGAACTCAGCCATTACGATATCTCATCTTAGGTACACTGGCACAATTCTCAGCAAAAAACCCCATCCTTATTTCTAAAGTGGGGCTTATTTACAGAAAATCAATTAATCTTTGTCACCGCTGCGGGGAATGCGCGGGGGCTCACGAAAAGCAATGGCAAAGAAGACTACTCCAAGTGCCAAAGCTGTTACCAAAATATAAATAGTAGCTTCCATTTATTCCTCTATAAATTTAATAACAACAGTAGGAGAGAGCTAGCCCTCCCCTACTATCTCTATTATGTCGCTTCTTTCTTCAGGGTAGTTACATCACCCAACTTGGCATATTTACCAAACTCGATCTGTTCTTCGATACCTTCTTCTACCCCAGCGAATACATCGCGGTAGATAGTCCGAGCACCGTGCCACAAGTGGCCAAAGAAGAACAGCAGTGCAAACACTGCGTGACCAAAGGTAAACCAGCCCCGTGGGCTAGTGCGGAATACACCGTCAGAGTTCAAAGTAGCGCGATCGAATTCAAAGATTTCGCCGCCTTGAGCTTTCCGGGCAAACGCCTTAACTTGAGCAGGCTCTTTGAAAGTTTGACCATTCAAAGCACCGCCGTAGAAAGTCGCTGTTACGCCAGCTTGCTCGAAGCTATACTTCGATTCAGCACGACGGAAAGGAATATCAGCTCTTACCACACCTTCGGAGTCAGTCATGACTACTGGGAAGGTTTCAAAGAAGTTAGGCAAACGACGTACATTCAAAGTACGGCCTTCAGCATCTTTAAAGATGGGGTGACCAGACCAAGATTGAGCGATACCATCGCCTTTGTCCATAGCTCCAGTGCGGAACAAACCGCCTTTGGCAGGGCTATTGCCAACGTAGTCATAAAAGGCCAGTTTGTCAGGAATTGCCTGCCAAGCCTGCTCTTCAGTTTTACCATCGTTCAGACTGCTCTGAACTCGGCGGGAAATTTCTTGAGTAAAGTAGCCGCCATCCCACTGATAACGAGTCGGGCCAAACAGCTCGATCGGAGTAGTTGCGTTGCCATACCACATAGTCCCAGCCACGATAAATGCAGCAAAGAACACAGCAGCAATACTCGAAGACAATACAGTCTCGATATTCCCCATTCGTAGCGCTTTGTATAGACGCTCTGGTGGACGAACAGTCAAGTGGAACAAACCAGCAATGATCCCAACAGTACCAGCCGCGATATGGTGAGCCACTACGCCGCCCGGATTGAAGGGGTTAAAACCCGATGGTCCCCATTCGGGAGCTACGGGCTGCACATGGCCAGTAATTCCGTAAGGATCAGACACCCACATCCCTGGCCCGAACAGACCGGTGAGGTGGAATGCTCCAAAGCCAAAGCAGAGAAGCCCCGATAGGAACAGGTGAATACCAAACATTTTGGGCAAGTCTAAAGCAGGCTCGCCAGTACGAGGATCTTTGAACAGATCTAAATCCCAATACACCCAGTGCCAAATAGCAGCTAGAAACAGCAGTCCAGACAGGATAATGTGAGCAGCAGCAACGCCTTCAAACGACCAGTAGCCTACATCGGCTGCGGATTCGCCTGGAATAAGGCTCCAACCACCCCAAGACTTGGTAACGCCCAAGCGCGCCATGAATGGCAGCACAAACATGCCTTGCCGCCACATCGGATTGAAAACTGGATCGCTAGGGTCAAAAGTAGATAGCTCAAATAAAGCCATCGAACCAGACCAGCCTGCTACGAGAGCAGTGTGCATTAAGTGTACAGAAATCAACCGACCTGGGTCATTCAGGACGACTGTATGTACTCGATACCAAGGTAGCCCCATTGACTACGCCCCTCCAAGTAATAAAGTGTCTATTTGATATTTTTAATATGGCAGGCATTGAAGCTGCATTTCTTGGTTTATGTTAATCCTCTTCTGGCCTCAGAAGCAAGGTGAATCAGACATTTCAACGTATTGAGCAGCAGATTATGAGAGGTGCGATCGAGCAATGCCCTTCAGATTGCTGATTTCGGCGCGGTTAAGAAGATTTTCATGATTGTTTACATAAGTTTACAAATAGGGTTGATTATCTCTGTATGGAGGTGATTTTTGCGGCCAGCCTCAGAATAACTTGACTAAGATGTTTTCACAGTCAAATTCCTACAGCCAGATTCCTACAGTCAGGTCTTTACAGTCAGATCCCTGCTTTTGATCGAAAACCACTAAACAAAGTCCAGGTATGATGATAGGCAAATATTTTAAAACCGAAGGTTGCAATATACGGATATGGGTGAAGCAAAACGACGGAAGAAAACAGCAGGTGAAAGCCCGGCCGGCGATCGGATTGTGCCTTGGCTACCACTGACCAAGAAGCAATCAGAAGCCTTTGTGGTCTGGAGTACTCGGGGAGCTTGGTATGGTATCGGTGGCTTGGCGCTGCTATGGCTGACTGTCAGATTAATCGGACCAGCAGCGGGCTGGTGGACGGCGGAATAATTAGAGAGATCTTGTTTCCCCGCAACCTGACATAAAACAATGTTAATTGATTAAGATTCATGGTCACTTTAACCTTTAGCTCAGATCCCCTGACGGGGATCAAGCCAGAATTTGTGAAAAAAGAATATTAAAAAATAATTAAGCTATAATGGCGTTTGGGTATCACCAGAGGAAAATACCAAATGTTTGGAAGACTTGCTGAACAGCATCGCGCACTAGTAAAAGATCTAATTGTAGATTTACAGGCTTTATCGATCGCTCTCGAAAATAAGGGCTATATGACTTCTTGGTACACCTGTGGAGATGTTCTAGAAAGCGCCTCATT
>JANYHM010000099.1 GCA_025359065.1 Synechococcales cyanobacterium GL140_1_metabinner_5_sub
TGCTGAAAGTTTTCGCAAACAGGAGGCTGCTGTTCGTTGCCTTGGGTAATTGTCATTTGCCGTCGCGTCAATTATTTTTTTCTTCTCTCAACCGGCCAAGTTCATTGTCGCGACCGGACAAGTTAATTGACATTTAACAAGTCATTACATAATTTCGTGGCAGAATCACCATGGGAGTACAAAGAATTAAGGGAAATTAGATTGAATTTGACCAAGGAATGGTTAGCAGAAGAAGCAATAGATATTATTGTAGATGAAACTGGAGATCCTAAGAAAGGAAAGAAGACTGATTAGGGAGCGTGTCACTTTTGCAATAAGCATAAATACTTATTGCCATCAAGATAATGATGGTGAGCCAAGATAGGGGAGAATAATAAGGCGCTCTTACAAAAAATAGAATGATGACACCAGAACAACAACAGGCAATTAAAAAACATGCAGATGCGATTGCAGAAATTCTATACGCGGACTGTAACAGCGAAGAGCTAAAGACATTAGAAGATATAGAGATAAAAGTCAAAGAGCAAATTTTGACACATGTATCGCCAGAGATTGGATTTTTTTTATCTGCTCAGTTAGTGGAACGAAAGCAGGAAGAACAAAAACATTGAAAAGTACATTGGGAGAGCTAACTATCACAGATAAACAAGCAAAAAGACTAGATAGTGGAAGTAGTAGTAGATTAAGTCCACATTTAGAAAACTGTTGTTTAAGACTGAGTGCAAATGTTTCGTATAATAGTGCAGCAAAAGATATTAAATATATTACAGGGATTACGGTACCATCGAAAACACAACAAAGGTTATTAGACTATCAAGAATTTGAAGAGCCAGGAGAAAAAATAGAGATTGAAGAACTAGGTATTGATGGTGGAAAAGTAAGATTAATCACAGAAAAAGGAGAAAGTTCAGAATGGAGGGATTATAAGGTAATAGTATCAGAAGCCGGAATAGTAGCTAGCTTCAACCAAAATGAAATCATCATTAGCTGGGCGAATCAACAGAAACTTGCAAAACCAGTAAATTGCTTAGGTGATGGACATGATGGAGTATGGAATATATTTAAAGAAATAAGTTATGAAGAAGAAAGAAGAGAAATTTTAGATTGGTATCATCTCAAAGAAAATCTTCATAAAGTAGGTGGCTCAATTAAAAGATTAAAGGAAGCAGAAGCATATTTATGGCAAGGAAAGATAGAAGAGGCAAGAGTACTGTTTACAGAGCTAAAGAAAAAAACAGCGGTAAATTTCTGCAAATATTTAGAAAAGCATAGAGAAAGGATTGTAAATTATGAAATGCTTCAGAGAGAAAAAGTTTGCTCAATAGGTTCGGGAGCGGTAGAGTCGGGGATTAAGCAAATAGCCAGACGAGTCAAAATATCTGGAGCAAGTTGGAAATCAGAACGTGTTGGAAAAGTTTTAGCTCACAGATGTGCTTACTTAAATGGGTTGATTGGTAAGCGCCGGAAAGCCGCCTAAGTATAAATACTCATCGCAAAAGTGACACGCTCCCGACTGATTATGTATCGAGGCAATATCTAGGAAGGCTTGGCAAAATTGACAATGGGATAGTAACAATGAATATTTATGGAGTAAAAAATGGAATTGTATTCCCTCTTCTTTTTGAGATTTGCAAACCACAATCTACACTAAAATCAGGGGATGTCTATCAAAGCAAACCTCAGATAGCGGCGAGCTTAGTTACAGAATTAGTAGATAAGAAATTTAAAATTCGCTATGTTTTGGCAGATAGCTTGTATGGGGAAAGTCCAACAAATTTCTTGAGAGTATTAGAGAAGCTTGAATTACAGTTTATGGTGTCTATTAGAAGCAATCACCAAGTCCTAATGCCAGCCAAGGAGCAGGTCAGACAGACTAAATGGAAGAAATTTTAAAGAATATTTGCTTCCAATAAGCCAGAGATTAGATACATTAGTGAAGTTATTTTTGGTAAACGCAAACGCAGACGTTATACTTACCAACACTCCGGACAGTTTTATGAGGAGTGGCGAGAAAAGCTATCCAGCGAGTAAA
>JANYHM010000105.1 GCA_025359065.1 Synechococcales cyanobacterium GL140_1_metabinner_5_sub
ATTGCTGTTGTGTTAACATGACTTCAGATTTGTAAGTATCAATGATTTTCTGTCTCAGATCTACTGAATATGCTTTCACTAAGTTTCTCCTCTAGTAAATAAGCATATTATACTTCATCCGATCCTGATTTGCTATATCTAAATTTGTTTCCAATTGGTCTAAAGATCCTAAAGCTCCAGTTGGTGCAGTAGTAGTTTCAAGCAGAGGAGGGGCAGTATCCACTGGATATAACGGCTTCCCTATTGGTGTTGAAGATTCGGCAGAACGACTTGAAGATAATGAAATGAAACTAGAGCTGGTTGTTCATGCAGAACAAAATGCTTTAATCAATGCTGGATCTAGAGCGGAAAATTCTACTATTTACGTGTGGGGGAAACCCGTTTGTGCCCGTTGCGCTGGTGCAATTATCCAAGCTGGTATAAAGCGCGTAGTTGCATTAAATCCATCTTCCGTTGGAAAAGATTCAAAGTGGCACAACACTGGAAAACTTTCACTGAAAATGTTTGAAGAAGCAGGTATTCAAGTTGATTTTTACACTGTAAAAAATGAATCCTTAGAAAATTAAAGAATCCAATAAAATCCACACTTCAACCTATACAGATTTAATGAAAGAATTTAACAAAGATCTCATTGGAGTTAGTCCATCATACCTAGATAATCGCCCTTCTCATTGCCCAAAATGCGGCAGTACAGGAGGGTTCTCGAAAGACTATTATCTTGGTATGCAAACAGGTGACTATATATGCAGAAACTGTAATATTTGCATAGAAGAATATTCCATCCCTAAAGATACTGTAATTGACAACACAGAAAATAAATAGAAATCTTCTCGATTGATGTTAGCACTAAAGTAAGGATTCAAGCATTTCAAAGATTTTTGTCAGCCAACGTTTGTGAAAAGACTTAACACCCACTAAGCGCCAGCAAAATGCTGAAGCCAATCTGTCAAATCTTTGCTGCTTGTGAAATCCATTAGATCTTCACCAAGCTGCTCCAATTGCTCGATCGGCAGCTCCTCAATTTTTGGCAAAGTCTCTTCCGAAACTTTGCCGATTCGACGGCTCAAAAGCTTAATAACTAACTCAACCTTGCCAGCTTTCCGGCTTTCCTTCTCAAGATTGCTGATATAGGGCATATTTTTCTCGTCCTCGTAGGCGACCAAATCTTGTTTAAAAGCTTTTTCCAGCTCCGGCGGTAGTATCATCACCCATTCGATAAAGCGAAACAGGTCAATAACTTCCTGACGGCTGTATCCCCGTTGGTACATCATTGTGACCAGATCAAACTTCTGTTTTCTCCGCCGCTGCTGACTCTCCTTACCCTTGGTAGCCTGAGCCGCTAAATGAGCCTGTACCACCGTAGCAAAAGGATTATCACTGGCTGCCAGCTCCTCTTTCCGTTTCTTATAGTCTACCAACTTCATGATTGGAAAAGAAACCTGTATGTTGAAGCCCAAGATATTACGAACAAATGAATTAGGTCGCCAGTTTACATCGGTATCCCCTAGAACCGCAAAACTAGCCACTTCGCGCTTAAATTTATCCCGCAGCCTCGCATAGTAAACAAAAACTCGCTCATCAAATCCTGACTCTTTCTGGTTCTGAATCTCAATATGTGCGACTATCCACTGTTCCTCGCCATTTCGCAGATAGACTTTTACCAGCTTATCGGTAATTCTCTTGCCCGTCTCAGCTTCTAAAGTGACCTGTTGAAGCTCCCCGTCTAAGAATTCAAAGCCTCGACTCCAATCGATCTGACTGTAGGCTTCCGGGAAGAAAAAAGCCATGAATTGCGGAAAATAAGACTCTAGAATCTGCTTCCACGGCGTATCCAAGGGCGTTGTCATAGGTTTCAAGAGTGCAGCGCGTCCACCTAACCTACCATAGGAGACAACAGAATAAGCATTTCAGCAAAAGAGAAAGCAGCGATCGACCCTATCCTCTTTTGCCTAGTTCAGTGCCTCAATGCTGTATTTTTTCTCTTTGGCATACATAATCAAGCTTTTCTTGCTGGCAGTCAGGTTGGTGGATGATAGCCAATGGTGATATTGCGCGTCAACAGCTTTGCTAATCACCTGTCGGGGCAAACGGGGAGTTAATGTTTTCAGCAGCTTTGAGCTGGTGATTTTCTGGTTTTTTGAGCTTTGGCATGATCTTCGGGCTGAGATTCAGATTGAGGCCGAGCAAATAATCCAGAGTATGGCTCTGCTGCAAATATTTCTTGTGGATGACTGAGTAAATCTCGATCGCACACTCCCAACAATTCTGCTTCTGTTTGTGTCTTGCGCATATCTCGCAAAAATACCCCGGCTGCATCTACACCCTGGCCAATGTAGTTGAGATACATTTTGAGATTGCTGACTCGTCCCCGCTCGGGAATTTCTTGGGTGATTTGCATGTGATGTAGCCGATCGACGTATTCCCTCACCTGTTCTAATGTCACCACTAAAACTGTCTCACCCGCCAGTGCCTGTCGCACCTGCTGAAAAATCCAGGGGTTGCGAATGGCCCCACGACCAATCATTACTCCGGCTGCTTTGGTTTGGGATAACACTGTGAGCGCAGTGGCAGCGGAGCTAATATTGCCATTAGCCAACACCGGACAAGATAATCGCTGCACCCCATGGGCAATCAAATTGTAGTCCACTTCACCATGATACATTTCTTTCACAGTGCGACCATGAAGGCTCAGCAGATCAATTTGATGTTTGTCGATTAAGTTCAAGATTTGGTCAAAGTTAGCAGTATCTTCAAAACCAACTCGCATTTTTATAGTGAATAGTCCATCCACTGTCGATCGCAGTTCTCCTAGTATGCGATCGATTTTGTCGGGGTCACGCAATAGTCCACCACCAACATTTTTGCGATAAATGCGGGGGGCAGGGCAGCCCATGTTTAAATCTATGCCAGCGACAGGGTAGTGACTTAATAGTTTTGCAGTTCTTGCTAGGTCAGAAATATTTTCGCCGATCATTTGGGCAAAGACTGGGCGACCGGTGGTGTTTTCGGTGATCGATCGAATGATGTGTTTATCAATGCCAGAGCTATCGTGAACCCGAAAGTATTCGGTAAAAAAGTAGTCAGGACAACCATAGTGAGCAATGACTTGCATGAAGCAAACATCGGTGACATCCTGCATGGGTGCCAATGCCGTCAACGCAGTGCTTGATTTTAAAATAGGTGCAGGGAGTTTCATGGAATTGTGAAATGTACGACTTTTTAAAAAGTCATACATCTTGATCGATGGTGTCGAGGCTAGTACAAAACTTTCACTGCTAATGATACCTCGAAGAAAGCTATGCCTATCGCTAAACTCACTTGACAAGTGGAACCTAATCGCTAACACTGTTGACGGCTGACTGACTTTTGAGGATCGATCAATGACATGGACACGCCGTCACATATTGGGTTTGGCAGACTTTACCACTGCTGAATATGACATTGTGCTTCAAACCGCCGCCAGCTTTAGTGATGTGCTATTGCGCCCCATGAAAAAAGTTCCAGCTTTACAAGGACGAGTAGTCACTAATTTGTTTTTTGAATCTTCTACCCGCACTCGCAGTAGCTTTGAATTAGCCGCAAAGCGCCTTTCGGCAGACGTAATGAACTTTGCCGCCGCTACTTCTTCAATTACCAAAGGCGAGACTATTCTAGATACCGCCAAGACTTATTTGGCGATGGATACCGACTTGATGGTAGTACGTCATCAGCATTCGGGAGTACCTCAGGCGATCGCCGATGAAATGGATCGCTTAGGTGTACAGGTAGGAGTTCTAAACGCTGGAGATGGTCAACACGAGCATCCTTCTCAGGGTTTGTTAGATCTGTTTACCATCTGTGAAGTGTTAGATGCCAGCAAGCCCCGCAGTGAATTATTAGCGGGCAAAAAGATCGCGATCGTTGGAGATATTTTGCACTCACGGGTAGCTCGATCAAACATCTGGAGTCTCACAGCCTGTGGTGCTGAGGTGCATTTGGCTGCACCGCCTACTTTGCTGCCCAAAGAGTTTGCTGATTTTTGTGAGGCCGACCCAAATCGTAAATTATTTATTCACTGGCAACTAGCACCAGCGATCGCCGATGCCGATTTCGTGATGACGTTGCGGCTACAAAAGGAGCGAATGTCTCAGCACTTGTTGCCCAGCCTGCGAGAATATTATCAAGCTTTTGGCATTAACCGCGATCGACTACAGCTCTGCAAACCCGATGTAAAAGTAATGCACCCTGGCCCCACTAATCGCGGGGTAGAAATAACTTCGGATGTAATGGATGATCCGATTATGAGCCTAGTAAGTAAGCAGGTACACAATGGTATTGCCATTAGAATGGCGCTGCTATATCTGATGGGGAATCTGAAAAGTTAGCGCTGATCTTGGCATTTGAAACGGCCAGCGACAAACTCGCGTTTTTGGAGATGTTTGGTGCTCCGGCCAGTAACTCGCTTACGCCACATGCGGAAGCTGGAGGCTTTCATTTCCCGACGCATGATCGCAATTACTTGTTTTTCGCTAAGGCCAAACTGGTGTTCGATCGCTTCAAAGGTAGTCCGGTCTTCCCATGCCATTTCTAGCACTCGATCAATTATGGCGGATTCTAGTTCTGGAGTGCGCATTGGATAAAAAATATTTATTGCTTCTATTTTTACATAGCTTTCTAAATTAGTCAGGGTCAAAATCCCAGATTTTGTGCTAGAAATAAGACCCCATATCTTGTACGAGGTTTATGCGGTAAAAGCCTTTGACGGGTTCATGTAACCCTTTACTAGAAACAGATTCAACAACTGAAGAAAACAGAGGTGGTCTAATCGCTGGTCAGAGGGCTGTTTGCGGGCAGGAGTTCAGGCGAGCTGAAAGCTTTGGATGCTTTGCTGAATAAGGCTTTTGGCGCTATGGCTCTTCTAGCTTGGTGATCCTGCCCCGATCGGCCTTGTTATCGCTAATGACAATGCCCAGCATTTGCTTCATTTCGTTAATGTCGTTTCTCAGGTGGTCAAGATTTCTGGCAGTGTTAGCCGATAACTCCATTGCTTCTGCTGCTGTTCTTTGTGATAGTGCTGCCAGCTTCATGGCATTGGCCATAATATCAGTGTTGTAAGTCATACCTTCCCGCATTGTCTCTATATTTCGAGCTTGGCTCTCAACACTCTCTCTCAATGTTGCAAAACCGTCAGTCATTACCCTTCCTTGAGTTTCTACTGTGGCTCTTAGCTCTCTAATAGCTTCGGTATTGGTGCGGGCTTCGGTTGCATTGTTGGCCGTCGATACAGCCAAGCTGGCTACTAATGTTCTCAGTTCTTCATCGGTCATGAGATGTTATCCTCATTTATATTTTGTTTACCTTCGATTCTCTTAATAGAGACGCTCCGCGAACGCGCTGCTGCAAACAGTCCTTCGATAGAAGCAGCCCTGTTTCCAATCTTTTCAAGGCAAATGCCCCAAGGATTATCTGTTTGCGCCAGATGGTACTTACTATACCGATCGATTAAGTACCAGCAAATAATTTCTAACCAAGCCTTTGACGGGGATTGAACCCGTGACCTCTTCATTACCAATGAAGTGCTCTACCACTGAGCTACAAAGGCAGATTGGATTTTAATGCGCCTTGAAGAAACTTCAAGACGCATTGTTTTTCATGAATGGGCCGAGTTGGATTTGAACCAACGTAGCTCTCGCAGCGGATTTACAGTCCGCCCCCATTAACCACTCGGGCATCGACCCACGCCATTCACAATTTACAATCATAGCACGGCAATTAGCCTTTGGGGCGATCGATCAAATATTTATTTTCACTTCATCCAACAGACCACCACAGGCATCCAACAACAGATCGATCACGTAGTCAAAGCCAGCATCACCGCCATAATAGGGGTCAGGAACCTCCTTATCAGAATGCTGCTGGGCATAAGAACACATCATCTTCACCTTAGCCCCGTACTTCCCGTGGGGGTCAAGCGCCTTAATGCCACGATAGTTCTCGTTATCCATCGCTAGAATCAGATCAAAAGCCTCAAAGTCTGCTGCTGTAAAAGCACGGGCTGTGCCCTCTGTAGGTAAACCACGCGCCTTGCTAGCCACCTGCATTCGCCGATCGGGTGGTTGGCCAATGTGGTAGCTATTGGTGCCCGCCGAATCACAAATGATTTCACCAGCCGGGATGCCCGCAGCAGCTACCAGATGATTCATGATATTTTCTGCCGCAGGCGATCGGCAGATATTACCCAAACAAACAAATAAAAGTTTAGTAGCCATAAATTAATCGGGACAAGCCAAAGCCTGCCCCGCCCAAATAAAATTACCACACACAATTGTCAAAAAGGAGATTTACAGACCCGGAATATTCAAACCTTGAGTCAAGGCTTCCATCCGCTCGCGCATGGTTTCAGTAGATTTCTCGTAAGCATCAGTCATTGCTTCCAATACCAGCTTAGACAGCTCATCAGCACCTTTGCTGGCAGCATCAGCACTAATTACAATACTACGAGGTTCTTGGTTGCCGCTTAAGACAACCTTTACCGAGCCACCAGCACATTCACCAGGAATCTCCATTTGCTCTAATTCTTCTTGCAGCTTTTTGGCATCTTCTTGCACTTGCTGTGCTTTTTTAAACGCATCGGCTAGCTCCTTCATTTTGCCTAAGCCGAAACCGCCGCCAAATCCTTTACCTTGGGTCATGATTGCACTCAATAAAATCTCAAGTCTAGCTTACCCTATCAGAGCTGGAAACTCTCCCATCATTTTTACTTCGGTCTCTAAATCTACATCCCACTTGGCTTTGACCTGTTGTTTTACATAGTGGATGAGCTGAAAAATATCGGTGGCGGTGGCATCACCACAGTTGACAATAAAATTCGCGTGCATCTCGGAAACCTCGGCTCCGCCGATTTTGTAGCCTTTGAGACCAGCATCTTGGATTAATTTGGCCGAGAATTGAGGGAGAGGATTACGAAACACGCTGCCACAGCTTGGCTGATCGTAAGGTTGAGTGGTATGACGGCGCTCTAAATCTTTTTGGGTTTTACCTACCACCGCAGCCGCATTTTCAGCCGCTTCGAGCTGTAATGTTGCCGAAATTACTAATAGAGCACTGCCTTGTAGATTGGAGTGGCGATAGCTGTAATCTAGCGACCCTGGTTGCAAAGTCACAATCTCACCGGCGGTATTCAAAACCTGAGTAGAAACCAGTACATCTTGCATCGAAGAGCCATGGGCACCAGCGTTCATTACCACCGCACCGCCGACAGTACCGGGAATGCCCGCTGCCCATTCTAACTTCGTCCAACCCTTGCGAGCGGCTTGCCAAGCAAGGCTACCAATCATTTTGCCTGCACCGACTTCAATCTGACACAGAGCAGCATCAAACTTGGTTTCGATCCAGCGCAGGTGACGAGTAATAATCACCAATCCTGGTAAACCAGTATCACCAATCAACAAATTAGAACCTGCGCCCAAAAAAGTTATCGGTAAATTATTTTCTTTCGCCCAAGCGATCGCCGCCTGGGTTTCTTCGATATTTGTCGGTTCGATCGCCCATTGAGCAGGGCCACCAACTTTCCAGGTGGTAAATTTAGCTAAAGCCACCTGGGCATTAATTTTGAGGCTCGCAGGGTCAGTCTGGCGGTCGATCGAAAGAGTCATAAAATATTTAGGTTTGGTAGAAAGCCATCACGTCTGGAATAATCTGGTTGAGGTTGCCCGCCCCCAAGAACAACGCCATATCACCAGCTTGCAGGGTTTGATGCAAATACTCTGTCACTTCGGGCAGCGTAGCTTTATAAACCACCTGAGGATTAATTCTGCTAATCGCAGCCACCAACTGTTCGCTGCTTACCCGGCCATCGTTGGTTTCTCCGGCGCTGTAGATATCGGTTATTACTACCAAATCAGCAGCAGCCAACGATTCGGCAAACCCGGCTAAGAAGGTCAGAGTGCGGCTGTAGCGGTGAGGCTGAAAAGAAGCAATCACCCGGTTAGGAGCTTGAATGCGCAGCTTTGCAGAAGCCAAAGTTACGACAATTTCGCTGGGATGATGAGCATAATCATCAATAAAGCTAATGTCACCATGTTGACCACGCAGCTCAAACCGGCGTTTAGCACCACCAAAAGTCAATAGGCCAGCAGCGATCGGGGCGAAATCTACATTCAAGAATCTGGCAGCAGCAACTGCGCCTAGAGCGTTACTCAGATTGTGTTCACCCAAGACTTGTAATTCTAGATTTCCCAATAACACGCCCCGTTCGTACACTTGAGCTTTGGTGCTATGAGAACCATACACGACTTCTTTCACGGTGTAGTCTGCGGTGCTTTCTGAATGGATGCCATAGCTGATCGCGGGCTTGATTTCTTCGGATACTAAGGGACAATCTAAAGAACCAATCAGAGTTTTGCAGTTGCCCGCAAAGGTTTGGAAGGTTTGGATCACTGCTTCTAAACTGCCGTAGTGATCGGTATGATCTAGCTCAATGTTGGTAATAATGCCAACTTGGGGCTTATGTTTAGTCAATGAGCCATCCGATTCATCGGCTTCGGCTACCAAATAATCGGTGGCACCAGTGCGAGCGTTGCCTTCCCAAGTACTGACTTCACCACCAATAATAATAGTGGGGTCTAGTCCGGCCTCGACCAAAACACAGCCTACCATGCTGCTGGTGGTAGTTTTGCCGTGGGTACCGGCAACCGCAATGCTGTTGTACTCAGCAATCAAGGCAGCTAAAACATCCGATCGATGCCAAATATCGCAGCCCCTAGCCAAGGCTGCCGCCAATTCTGGATTGCTTTTATTAATTGCTGTGGAGCAAATTACCTGAGGTAACTGGTCTTTAAAGGAATCTATATTACTGGCGGTCTGGCCATTAAAAACTTTCACACCCACCGATTCTAAGCGTTCAATAATATTGTTACGTTTGAGATCGGAGCCAAATACTGGAATTTGCCGCTTGGCCAAAACATAGGCCAATGCTGACATTCCGATGCCGCCCACTCCCAAAAAGTGGAATGGGCAGCCGCCAAAATCAATACCTTTAGACATGTAAGAGCTTCCTCATCCGCTAGTCTACGGGTTAGACCGTAGCGTCAGGCGATCATGATAGCAAGAATCGCTAACATATTCTAGAGGAGATTCAAAGTATTAAGTTGGATCTGGTCGAAAATAATGGAGCTGGGCAGAGTCGAACTGCCGTCCGCCTTGGGTATTAACTTTCCGCTCATTCACAGGTTTAGCCCTTCTAATCCTTAGGGCGGGAGAGATTCATTGTCCCGAATCGCAGGATGCTTTGGTAGTTTCTTAGCCACTCAGCCGACCAAAGGCAATTGAGTAGAGCATCCGTTGGGGGTTATCTACAGCTCTCAACGGAGTCGGAACTGTAAATGCTCGAAACCGGGTTTAAGGGTTTAGATTAAGCAGTTACTGCTTTGCGAGCGAAAGGTACAATGTTGTTTGCATCTATATTTATTTTGAGCCGATATTAACGAGAGTGGACTCCCTCTCGACCTGTATCACGGAGCAGCTTTCGCCAACACGTCGAAACCTTTACAGCCCCTAGTCTTTCCATTATAGCCAAAGATTTGCTGATTGGGGTCATTCCATGAGCCTCACTCCCAGAAATATTCTAGCTTGAAGGCAAATTTAAGTTAAGATTCGAGATTGAATCAGTAATTTTCAATAACATTCCCCATTAGTATTCATGGCAGAAACCCTCTTTTTCAACGCCCTGCGCGCCGCGATCGACGAAGAAATGTCCAGAGACTCGGCGGTGCTAGTCATGGGCGAGGATGTTGGCCATTATGGCGGCTCCTACAAAGTCACTAAAGACTTGCACAAAAAATATGGCGATCTGCGCATTTTAGACACCCCGATCGCCGAGAACAGCTTTACAGGTATGGCGATCGGTGCGGCGATGACCGGTCTACGACCAATTATTGAAGGCATGAACATGGGTTTCTTGCTATTGGCCTTCAACCAAATCTCTAATAATGCCGGGATGCTGCGCTACACCTCTGGCGGCAACTTCAAGATTCCGCTGGTAATTCGCGGCCCCGGTGGCGTGGGTAAACAGCTCGGTGCCGAGCATTCCCAAAGACTAGAAGCTTACTTTCAAGCGGTGCCCGGGCTAAAAATTGTGGCCTGCTCTACGCCCTACAACGCCAAAGGTCTACTTAAAGCGGCCATCCGCGATGATAACCCAGTATTGTTCTTTGAACATGTGCTGCTCTACAACCTCAAAGAAGATTTACCAGATACCGATTATGTCTGTGCCTTAGATAAAGCTGAAGTGGTTCGACCGGGCAAAGATGTCACTATTTTGACTTACTCCCGAATGCGCTATCACGTATTGCAGGCAGTAGCCATGCTAGAAAAAGAAGGCTACGATCCAGAAGTGATTGATCTGATTTCCCTCAAGCCTTTAGATATGAAAACTATCTCGGCTTCCATTAAAAAGACTCATCGGGTAATCATTGTAGAAGAATGCATGAAAACCGGCGGCATCGCGGCAGAGCTAACTGCCTCAATTATCGATACTTGTTTTGATGAGTTAGATGCCCCCGTGCTGCGCATGTCTTCTCAAGATATTCCTACGCCTTACAATGGTAAGCTCGAACACCTCACCATCATTCAGCCGCCCCAAATTGTGGAAGCGGTGAAAAATATGGTTGGTAGCCCGGTCTAGATTCGCTTATTTTCATCACTTTTTCCTATGCAAAAACAGCGCCTTATTTTAGGACTAATTCTGCTGCTGGTAGCCGCAGCCATCACTGTACTAGTCAAAATGCCCATGCGTTTGGGCCTAGACTTACAGGGTGGTTCGCAGTTGACCATCGAAGCCAAACCCACCAAAGATATTCCTAAAATTTCTGAACCTGAGCTAGAAAGCATCAAAAAGGTGATCGAAAACCGGGTGAATGGTTTAGGTGTTTCGGAGCCATTGGTGCAAACTATGGGCAATCGGCAAATTTTGGTGCAGCTCCCCGGAGTTAGTGACCCTCAAGAAGCCGAGAAAGTTCTGGGTGGAACTGCCCAACTAGATTTCAGGGAGCAGAAGCCAGATACTGAAGCTGCCTTGGGCACGGCTCGTCAGCAAAATATTTTGGCTAAGCGTTTGTTAGAAGGTTTGAAAAAGGCTGAGACTAAAAACCCAGATTTGATCAAGTCCGCCAAAGAGGCTCTACAGAAAAGTAACCTGGCGATCGCTGAATCATTTACCGAACCAAAAATCACCGGTAAAAATCTCAAAACTGCTCAAGCCGAATCACAACAACAAAGCAGCGGTTGGGATGTGACACTGCGCTTTGATGAAACAGGTGGCAAACAGTTTACCGACCTGACCAAAAATTTGGCTGGAACAAAACTTGGCATTGGCATCTTTTTAGATGGTGACTTGCTTTCTTCTCCTACTGTAGATGGCCAGTATAAGCTCACTGGTATTAGTGGCGGTAGTGCCGTTATCAATGGCAATTTCACGGCTCGCGATGCCGAAACCTTGGCAATTTCGCTCCGAGGTGGAGCTTTACCTGTACCGGTAGAAATCGTCGAAAACCGCACAGTGGGTGCCACCCTCGGCCAAGAAAGTATTCGCAGCAGTATTCAAGCCGCGATCGGCGGACTGATGCTGGTACTGATTTTCATGGGGGTTTATTACCGAGTACCTGGACTAGTGGCCGATGTTTCTTTGGTGATTTATACCATTCTCACTTTGGCCGTATTCAACTTACTGGGGGTTACTTTAACTTTGCCTGGAATTGCTGGTTTTATTCTCAGTATTGGAATGGCAGTAGATGCCAATGTGCTGATCTTTGAGCGCACCCGCGAAGAACTGCGGGCTGGCAAGACTTTATATCGATCGGTAGAATCGGGTTTTAACCGGGCTTTCTCTAGTATTCTTGATGGTAACTTGACGACCCTTATTGCCTGTGTAGCCATGTTCTGGTTTGGTACTGGTCTAGTAAAAGGGTTTGCTTTCACTCTTGGTTTAGGGGTAGTGGTGAGTATGTTTACCGCATTGACCTGTACTCGCACTTTCATGCTGTTGTTGGTGTTAGGTTTCCCCGAACTGCGCAAACGCCCCCAACTATTTTGTCCGAATATCGCTGAACCCGCCGCTTAGGAGAATATTAATGAAACTCGCAGTTATTAAACAGCGCAAAATCTGGTGGCTGACTTCTTTGGCCATTATTTTGGCGGGAATTGCCGCTATGATTATTTCCTGGCAGCAGTTTGGTGCTCCTTTGCGACCTAGTTTAGACTTCATTGGGGGAACTAAACTGCAATATGAGTTAGATTGTGGAAATCCTCAGAATTGCAGCAAGCCTATCAACATAAATGCAATACGCCAAATTGCTGATAGTCAAGGATTGTCTGGCAGTACTATCCAGAACATTGGCAAAACCGGGTTTTCTATTCGCAGCCGCGAACTAAAACAAGAGGCCCGCGACAAACTCACAGGTCTGCTTAATGAGAAAATAGGTCAGCTTGATGCCAAAAAAACCCAAATCGATACAATCGGGCCAACTTTTGGTAGACAGTTGTTTACTAATGGGATGTTAGCGATCGTCCTGTCTTTTTTAGGTATTTATGCTTACCTAGCGGTACGCTTTCAGCCAGACTATGCCTTTTTTGCTTTTGTGGCACTATTTCATGATGTGTTTATCACCACTGGCATTTTTTCAATTTTGTGTCTTGTTACCAGCTTAGAAGTAGATAGTCTCTTTGTGGTGGCCATTCTGACCATTATTGGTTTCTCGGTAAACGACACGGTGGTAATTTATGATCGAATTCGTGAGGTGGTAGCCACTCATCCCGGCGAACCTATCAATAGAATTGTGGAAGATGCAGTAAATCAGACTTTGGGTCGATCGATCAATACCACTCTGACTGTGCTATTAACGCTTTTTTCCATCTTTATCTTTGGTGGCGAAACTCTGCGACCCTTTGCTCTTTGTTTAATTATTGGTTTTACGGCTGGAGCCTATTCCAGTATTTTTATTGCCAGTACTTTGTTGGCTTGGTGGCGCGATCGGAAGCAGAGTTCGGTGGCAGTAGGGGTCAATAGCTAATTATGAACTCTGAACTAGATCAACAAGTGGCCAAGCTGCGGCGCATCGATATGTTTCTGCGCTGGTTCTTGATATTGTTGCTCTGGCTCACCGTAGGTATATGGAGCTGTTGGCAAATGCGAGCGAGCATTCAGCAGTTAAGTGAATATTTCAGTATGACTGGTCTGCGCTACAGCTTGTTTTTTAATTTATGGGGCGGTGGTGCTGGGCTAATTTTTTGTATTTCCTTGACTCTTTCTAGCCTGCTATGGCAGATTGGCCATAGTCTCTGGAGAGTCTCTCCTCGCGAACGTCAACTTTTAGAAGCTAGAGTCCGGCAAATTCACAGTAAAGGATCTAAGCATCCTTATTGGCGTTGGATAAAGTGAACCAACATGCGTGATCATCTGCTCCAGGCTTTTCAAGCAGGAATTCAGGCGGTGCAACCCGATCGAGCAATTCGCCAGTTTGTAGAGTCTACGGTAGATGGCTGCAAAATCGCAGGTCGCCTATATTCCACTCAGGATTTACGGATTTTAACGGTCGGTAAAGCCGCTGCCGCCATGGCTGAAACCTTGGCGAACTTATTGGGTGACAAAGTACAGCAAGGGTTAGTGGTGTTACCGCAGGTTGGTCGAGAATTACCAGCTAATTGGCGAGTAGTACTGGGTAATCATCCTCTCCCTGGCATTTGTAGTTTAGCGGCTGGTCAGGCCGCCCGAGAACTGCTGGCAAACTGTACCGTTGATACTATATTGCTGGTGGGTATTTCTGGGGGAGCTACTGCGCTCCTCATCGACCCACCTCCAGAAATTTCTTTGGATACTCTGCGATCGATCTATCAAGCTTTGTTGACTAGCGGTGCTGATATTGCCGAAATGAATGCGGTAAGGTCGCGTCTCGATCGACTCAAAGCTGGCGGCTTGGTGGATTTGGCGACTCCGGCTCAAGTGGCTGGTTTGATTCTCTCCGATGTGATTGGAGATGACATGGCGATTATTGGCTCGGGTTTGACTAATCGACCAACTGCCCATAACACCTTAATTGGCAGTAATTATCAAGCCTGTATAGCCGCATCCGATCTGTTGCAGTCCTTGGGTTATCAGCCGGAGATTGTAACGACCAAAATGGCAGGAATAGCTAGTAGTCAGGGTCGATCGATCGCTCAAGCTATTCAGGTGGCCGCACCGGGCACAGCTTTGATCTATGGAGGTGAAACCACGGTTACTTTGCCGGTAGACTGCCCTGGTTGGGGTGGTCGCAATCAAGAACTGGTATTGGCGGCGGCGATCGAACTCCAAAACTGTTCAGCGCCAGTTTGGGTTGGCAGCATCGGCACCGATGGGATAGATGGCAGCAGTCCAGCCGCAGGAGCAATTATTGAGGCTCGGCAGATGACCAGAGCAGAAACAATCATGGCCGAAGATTATCTCGATCGCCATGACAGCTATCATTTTTTTGAGCAGTTGGGTCAAGCAATTGTCATTGGAGCGACAGGTACTAATGTTGCTGACTTATCGATCGCCCTCAAACCAAACTGAAATTTTGGTCAAAACAAAAGGCAGGAACGTTTTCCTGCCCAAAGTAAACGATTATTGGCGAAAAGCAGCTTAACGCCGACAGCCAACGGTAGAGTTGCCACCAGCAATCACACGAAAGTCATTAAAGTCACGGTCATCGCGACGAGACAGTACCGAACCGGTATCATCCCACTCAATGCTCAAACCCTTACCATCAGACAAAGCAGCAAAGTCACCGACTTTAGATTGCAGTTGAGCGTTGATATTACGGTTGTTGCTAGAGTAAACAGTGCCAGCTTCTCTACCTTGATATGTAGAGTCTAAGTAAAAAGCGTATGGTTGACCAGCTTTAAACAAGAACTCATTCAGAGGCTGAGGTACAGTGTTGCCAGGAGTACCTACAAAGTCAGTGCTCCGAGGAGAAGTCAAAGAAGGATCGTCAGAAGGCTTTTCTTCTTTCAACAGAGGAGTTTTTTCGCCACTCACCAAGTTGATCACGCCGAAAGTAGATTGATAAGCACCACGAGATTCGACAAACTCGAATTCTACGGCTACATCTTTCTCAAAGCGGACGAAGTTATTGTTGAAGTCTTCAGCGGCATTGGCAGACTGGGCGAAAGAGCTAACTACAGCTCCAGTAACCATAGCCAAACCCAAAAGACACGCAGATTTAAACCGATTGGACATAGTTTTTTCCCTTGGGTAATCGATTAATGATATTTTGAATTGTGCCAACGGCTATCGAGTAGACAACCGTTGGGAATACTACTACCAGCCAGAACCACAGTTGACGCAAGAGGTAACCTTAGTGATTTGCTCAGAGCCAGGGTTTTGAACGGTTTGCATGAAGCTGCTAGCTTCAGAAGTGGCTTGAGCTAAGTTAGCTTTAGCTCTTTCCAACTCAGCCAAAGCTGCTGCCGAAGGCGGGCAATTAGGATCGGTAGCAGATGCGCCATCTTTACCACCGTTAGCCTGACGACTGTAGCGTTGGATTTGGTTGTACTTGCTGCTAGCGCGATATTCAGCGTCTACTAACGCTTGCTGAGCGGCAGTCAGCGTTTGGTTTAGTTGAGTTGCACGAGCGATGATGGAATCGCTATATTTGCCAATACCACCACGATTTGCACTAGTTGTGAAACCATGAGCCTGAGACGTGTTATAACCACTGGCGTTAGAGAAAATCTGCGCTTGAGCACTACCATTGAAAGCAGTCAGAGCTAGTAGACCCACTAATCCGCCGCAAAGCTTCTTTAAAAACATGTAAATTTCTCCTGAAAATTGGTGACTATAGGGTTGCCTTAAAAAGTGTAA
The DNA here is from genome assembly GCA_025359065.1 of Synechococcales cyanobacterium GL140_1_metabinner_5_sub. GTDB lineage: Bacteria > Cyanobacteriota > Cyanobacteriia > Cyanobacteriales > Chamaesiphonaceae > JAAFHZ01. The sequence goes on from JANYHM010000105.1 coordinate 15,857, forward strand.
GCAAGACCGGTTCCTAATACAAAACGAGAACCGTTACCTGCACCAGTAATATCTCTAAAAGAAGGAGAAATTACTAGAGGGAAACCCTCAAAAGGTACATAAGAAAGACCAGCAGCTAAGTCTTGACCAGTCCACTCTACAACAGCGCTTAAGGGCTTGGCAAGACGGAAACCAGCCGAGCCAAACACACCTAAACCAGAAGGATCTCTGCCAGCAATGAGTGCATTTTGTAATTCCTCTTCTCTGAGGAAAGTACCACCACCAACACCGGCAGTCAGAGCAATCCGACTGAGGAAACTATCAACGTTATCGGTGGTAGCAAAGACCTTGGTAGCCGCTGCGTAGTAAGAATTCTTAGGGTAGTCAAAAGGAATAGTCCCAGCAGGGGTACTACCATTACCAAATTTGACCTGAGCAAACTGGTTCCAACCTAAAGCCAATGAGAAATCATCAGATAGCTTCTTGTGGATCTTGGCATTAAAACCACCACTACCGAAACCTTGGCTGCGGCCAAAACTATTGATGGTGTAAGAAAGCTCGGCACCAAGGAAACTACTAGCATCGCCTAGACCGATACCTAGACCTAACTCTCCGTCAGAGGTATTAGTGAAACGAGTCCGGTTTTGGTAGCTTCCAGAAAGAAACACTGTATTGTTATCTGCACCAAAAGCCGAAGGGTTAAATATGGTCATGCCAGGAGACAAGCTACCAAAGCAAGGGCACTTAATATCAAATTCTTTGCGAGTGATACCGTCCAACTGCTGACGAAGCCTTTGAGGATCATTTTCACCGCCGGTGCCGCTAGAAAAGCCAGAAGGAACTGGAGCAGGAACGGCTGGGATCGCACCAGGGGCAGGGAGTTCTGGAGTTACAGGAGTTGTGGGAACTGCTTGATTAGATCCAGGATTAGGCGATTCTGGAACCACCGGTGCAGTCGGGTCGGTTGGCTGACCTTGTTTGAGAGCGACTGCTTTCCTGTTAGCATTACCGCTAGGCAAAAAGCCGGTTGCCTTAGACCCTTTGATCTGGTCAACCGCTGCTTTCTGGTTACCAGCATGAGCATAGCTGGACATACCAGCGACCATTGGTACAGCGCAAATTAAACTAATCAACAACAATAATCGTTTCATTATTTTAGCTTTCCTCTAGGAAAAAGGCTCTATTTACATTCATCTGGCCACAAGTAGGCCATCAGATTCGAGAATTAGAACAGTGTCTTTAGGCAGAACACTTCTTGAACAGGATAAACCCTGACGGCTGTGACGTGCATCAATCTTTTGGCTGAAATTTTAGGATACTTCTCAAAATTTTAGATGCACAGATGAATTTCAATGTCACTTGACATTTATGAGAAGAAAGTTCACAAAATTAGTGGGCATAACTGTCTTTATCACTAATTAATGTGGTTCAACTCACTCTCTAAAAACTATCACTAGTTCTTGTGAGGATGCGTCGGCTGATATGCTGAAAATACTTCCATCAAAATATTCGCTTCATCCCAAAACCAATGCCTGCCTCCACAACTCCTGCTTTTCCCCTCACTGCGGTGGTGGGGCAAGAAGCTATCAAATTAGCTCTGCTCTTAGCTGCGATCGATCCCACCCTGGGCGGAGTAGCCATTGCCGGTCGGCGCGGCACTGCCAAATCGGTAATGGCCAGAGCCATTCATTCTTTGCTACCCCCGATCGAAGTCGTAACAGGCAGCATTAGTAATTCTGACCCCACTAAGCCCGAGGAATGGGATGACTTAACCACAGCCGCATTCCCCGCAGGCAGCGAAGTGCCAACCAAAGTGATGCCAGCTCCTTTTGTGCAGATTCCTTTGGGTATTACCGAAGATCGGTTGCTTGGTGCAGTAGATTTAGATAAATCGGTGAAAGCTGGTCAGCCAGTGTTTCAGCCCGGACTGTTAGCAGAAGCCCATCGGGGGGTTCTATACATTGATGAAATTAATTTGTTGGATGACCAAATTGCCAATTTATTACTGAGCGTATTGACCGATGGGCGCAGTCAGGTAGAACGGGAAGGCATTAGTGTGCAGCATCCCTGTAAACCTTTGCTGATTGCAACTTATAACCCTGCCGAAGGGGCTTTAAGGGAACACTTGCTCGATCGAATTGCCATTTGTCTGTCGGCAGATGGGGTATTGGGAATGGACGATCGGGTACAGGCGGTGATGCAGGCGATCGACTACGCCAATTCTCCTCAGACTTTTTTGAATCAGTACACCGACGAGATTGATAACCTGAAAACTCAAGTTTTACTGGCAAGAGAATGGCTAAAGGAAGTGACGATCGCCACCGAGCAAATAGCTTACCTGGTCAACGAAGCCCTGCGAGGCGGGGTGATGGGACACCGGGCAGAACTATTTGCGGTGCGGGTAGCCATGGCGGCTGCGGCACTAGAAGGTCGCAGTAATGTCAACGCCGATGACCTGCGCCGCGCTGTAGAACTAGTGATTGTGCCTCGGGCAAAAATAGTCCAAACCCCACCAGATCAGGCTCCGCCGCCGCCCCCCGATCAGCCAGGTGCCGATGATAGCGAAGAAGACCAGCAAGAAGATGAAGAGCCACCAGATCAAGAGCCGCCGGAAAGCGAGCAGGATGAGTCGCCCAGCATTCCAGAAGAATTTATTTTTGACCCAGAAGGGGTAATTCTGGACGAAAACGTGATGTATTTTGCCCAAAGCGCCCAGCGCCAAGGCAAGTCGGGCAGTCGCAACCTGATGTTCTCGGAAGACCGAGGGCGATACGTGAAACCAATTATTCCTCGGGGTCAGGTCAAACGGATTGCGGTAGATGCCACCTTGCGGGCAGCGGCTCCCTACCAAAAATCTCGGCGACTGCGCCAACCCGATAAGCTGGTAATTGTAGAACCGGGCGATATGCGGGGCAAGAAGCTGGCCAGACGATCGGGGGCTTTAATTGTGTTTGTGGTCGATGCCTCGGGTTCAATGGCCTTAAACCGGATGCAGTCGGCCAAGGGTGCGGTGATGTGTCTATTGACTGAAGCCTATCAAAACCGTGACCAAGTGGCTTTGATTCCATTTCGGGGTGAACAGGCCGAGGTCTTGCTGCCACCAACTCGATCGATTGCTATGGCCAAACGCCGGTTAGAAAGATTACCCTGCGGTGGTGGTTCGCCCTTGGCTCATGGTTTAACTCAGGCGATTCGGGTCGGTCTAAATGCTCAAAGCAGCGGAGATGTGGGTCAAGTGGTAGTCATTGCCATTACCGATGGTCGCGGGAATATTCCTTTGAAGCGATCGCTGGGTGAAGCAATACCTGCCGACGAAAAACCCGATATCAAGGCAGAATTGCTGGATATTGCCAGTCGTTTTCGGGTCTTAGGGATGAAGCTATTAGTGATTGACACTGAGAACAAATTTATTTCTACCGGATTCGCCAAAGAACTAGCCAATACGGCGGCTGGTAACTATTACCATCTGCCCAAAGCTACCGATGTGGCGATCGCCAACACTGCCATGAATGCGATCGCCGATATGCGGCTCTAAAGTAGCCCCAGAAATTGCCCGGAAATTGTCGAGAAGGCTATAGATCCGCTAAATTAGAGCAGAGCAATTTTTTTTAGACACACCTATGGCCTCTTCTTCGATCGCCGTGCGCGAACTGCCACTGTTCCCCTTGCCAGAGGTGGTGCTATTTCCGGGGCGACCCTTACCACTGCATATTTTTGAGTTTCGCTATCGGATCATGATGAACACCATCATGGAAGCCGATCGGCGCTTTGGGGTGTTGATGTGGGATCCTGTGCGGGAAGAACCAGCGGTGGTAGGCTGCTGTGCGGAAGTGATTCACTTCCAGCGGATGCCCGATGACCGAATGAAAATTTTGACTTTGGGACAGCAGCGCTTCCGGGTTTTGGACTACGTGCGCGAAAAACCCTATCGAGTGGGCTTGGTGGAATGGATTGAAGATGCTCCTACCCCCAAAGATTTATCTACCTTGGCCAGTGAAGTAGAGGTATTGCTGCAAGATGTGGTCGGACTCTCCGCCAAATTGACTGATCAATTGATTGAGCTGCCAGAAACCTTACCCAGTTCTCCGATCGAACTATCTTACTGGGTGGCCAGCAACTTATATGGCGTGGCTTCTGAACAGCAGGCACTATTAGAAATGCAAAGTACCGCCGATCGGCTGGAGCGGGAAGCAGAAATTCTGCTCTCCACTCGCAATCATTTGGCTGCTCGGACAGCGCTCAAAGATGTGCTTAGTTAGAGTCTTCGCGGTTTTCGATCGCCTCTTGGATATCGGCGGGCAGCACTGAGAAAAAGTCGTAGCCGGTGCTCTTTTCGATTTCTCGCACAGTTTTGCGATAGCTGCGCCAATCGTTGTTTTTAACCCCTTGAACGTTGGGAATAGACACAGCAAAAGCGCGGGTATTTTTGCCAATGCCATTTATTCCCCGCCCCGGCTCGGTTACTAACACCACCTTCCAGGTTTTAGCCGGGACTAATTGGCCTTGGGGTAGTTTCTTTAAAGCTCCTTTTTCGCCTACTCCTCCTTGACCATGGGGTCCAGCAATAATGTATAGCTCTTTGCCAGCGCGGGCTAGCTCTCGACAGTAGTTTTCGAGCTGTACCCATACTCCGCGATTGTTATCGGGAGCTTGGGGAATAATGTTGGTCATTAAAAATGTGGCGGAGTTATCGATCGGGTTACTGCTGCGATCCTCCGAATTGGCCATGTGACCTCGATCAAACCCGCTGCCGGTATAGTCCCGGGGCATGGTAGCTGGCCAATCACCGGGCAGATCTGGATCTGGGCGAAAATCGTTTTGACGTTTGCTGGTGCCTCTGATGGCTAAGTTATCGGCAGTTAAACGCCAGGAAACCCAGTTAGGAATGCCTTTGCTCCGAGAGTAAGACAATACGTATTGAGGTTTAAGCATTAAGTAATTTTCTGGATTTCCTCGATCAGCTTTACTAGGATTACCAAGTAATAGATTGAGGTTGCTGCTAGGAGATTCTGGGTTGGTCAGAAAGCAGCCGCCGAGCCAAAACAGGCTGGCTAATAAACAGCAAAAACTCGCATAACGCAGAATTTTCACTCGCAAATGTGCCATAGGATTTAGACCGGTGGATTCGATCAATGAATACATCTATCTAATTATTCCAGATCAAGTAGCAGTAATGACTTTCATACAACTTTTGCAAAACTCTGCTACCCTTGTGCAAAGGTATTATCTAGAGTCTGCTGGTCTGATTTTTTTACTGGTGCGAGGCGCAATGGATATTTGGAATATCTTGGCAGGAGTGGCCAGTATTTTGTCGCTGATTTTTCATCTCAGCGGTAAAGGTTCGGGGGTCAGGCCGTTTACTTTTCCGATCACTATGGGGTTAGTGGGTTTTTGTATTGGCAGAGCAGGCAGCGATGCTGGGACGATCGCCAATCAATTTTTTCAGGATCCTTATTTAATGTTGATTGTTTTTATCTTGATTTTGTTGTTTTCACTGGCTATGTACCTAGTAGAAAGTAACAAGCTAGATGTGCGCATGTCTTATATTTTTTTGGTGTTTTTGGCAACGGTGGCGTTACCGTATATGCTGAAATTTTATGGAGATATTTCACCAAACATTTCGACTGCCGATTATTTGGTATTGTCTCAGGTCAAGGAAAATGCTGGTAGCACCGAAGAAGCAATTAAATATTTAAAAATTTACGCGCGGCGGGTGAACCAAAAAGATATCCAAAAACAAATAGACACCAAGGTAGATGAATTAACCAAACAAAAATTCAAGCAAGACTTTAAAAATCCGCCTAAAAACAACTTTATTCGTTAGCTCTATTAATTCAGGAAAACATCATGACCGATAGCTCTGCTTACGCCTCTGGCGATCGACTTTGGAAATACATTACTCCTGGCATTCCTGATGATCTGTTTGAGCAGATACCAGGAATTCCCATGACTCAGCGGGAGGTACGGTTACTGATGATTGCGGCACTGCGCCTAGAGATAGATTCGGTGGTGTGGGATATTGGAGCGGGCACCGGGACAATTCCGGTAGAAACTGGGTTGCTCTGTCCCAAGGGCAAGATTATTGCGATCGAGCGTGATGAAGAGGTGGCCAGCTTGATTCGCCATAACTGTGAGATTTTTGGGGTACCGAATGTCCAGATTGTGGAGGGCAGCGCGCCAGAATGTTTGGCAGATATTAAAGATAAGCCCCACCGAGTATGTATTGAGGGTGGTCGGTATTTGGCTGAGATTTTGCAGGCTGTCTGGTCATTGCTACCAACTCATGGTCGGGTGGTGGTCACTGCCAGCAATCTAGAAAATCTTTTCAGCGTATTAAATACTTTTGATCAGCTACATGGTCGCCAGGTTGAAGTTGTCCAGGCTGCCATTAATCGCTTAGAAATGCGGGGGACTAATCGGAGTTTGGTGGCAGTAGATCCAATTTTTATCTTGAGTGCTGAAAAACTTGATGCCTAGAAAATGTCTGATACCATATATTTCTGTTCCTTGTACACGCGCTTGCTAGGCAGGCTATGAAGACTTAAACGCTAAACTGAAACCAAGCTCAATAAGGGAGCAACTATTATTGTTACCCCATTTTGATTGCCAATGTCATTTTGCCGAATTAGGCTGACTGCAACAACTCAGTGGAATTATACTGCCATACTAACTAATCTTACATCAGATGTCAATGATGCCACCTCTAAGTAACTGTTGATTAGCCTAACTTTTCTGTTCACCCGCCGCAAACGCAACCAGCCAAACTGATACGGTCGGGTGCAACGGAATTGTTAGCAAATTCTCAATCGAGTCGTGCAGCCGCTGCGGCAACATGCCCCGCTAGTGCAGTGACAAAAGTCCTAAGACCAGTCATCAGCGACATTTCAGAAAACTGTCCACTCTCAGCAGCATTACGCGGTGAAGTAATGAGCGCAGCCGTTGTGTAAAGCTGCTCTTGAGCCAGCCGCTGACACAATAAGTCATATCGATTAAGGTAAGAAGCCCCCCTGAACTCCTCAAACCCACATTCCGCTCCCTTTTGTGGTCATTAAGGAATTAAAATAAAACCAGACTAATCTCAAAACGGAGGAGAAAGTGAGCAATCCAGAAATAACAGTCCACAATCTAGACCATCTAGGAATCGTGGCCGGTATAGTAGA
>JANYHM010000113.1 GCA_025359065.1 Synechococcales cyanobacterium GL140_1_metabinner_5_sub
GTTAAAATATCTTGAAGGCTATCCATTGAACAGTCTCTTTTTTTTGTTTGACTGTATTTTACTCGCTGGATAGCTTTTCTCGCCACTCCTCATAAAACTGTCCGGAGTGTTGAATCAAGTAAGTTTAGTTTTTGATGGTCAGGGAAATCAATTGAGCCGTTACTTATATGGTGGTGGAATTGATCAGGTAGTAGCTGAAGAAACAAATAATACTACTCGATGGTTTTTAGCTGATCAGCTTGGAACGGTTCGAGATGTTATAGATACGCAAGGAAATATTCTAAATCATATTGTCTATGATTCTTATGGTCAGATACTAAATCAAACAACGCCACTAAATATTAGGTATGGCTTTACTGGTAGAGAATGGGATGATGAAGTCGGACAGTACTACTACCGAGCAAGATATTACGATCAAAATGTTGGAAGATTTATTAGTGAAGATCCTACAGGGTTTAAACCTAATGATACTAATTTGAATAGATACGTTAACAACAATCCCATATCTTTTACAGATCCGTCAGGAGAAGACAAAGTTAGAGCTAGGCTTAGAGCGGGAACTGGGTTTAGTCGGATACTAAATATTCAATCAGCCTTTTTTGGAGCATCCCTTCCTTACTTTGATATCAATTATCTCATTGGACAGGAATACTTTATAAATAAAATCAATTCTGACTCTTTTGGTGCTGAGATTCAAGATACTAGTGATTATGATCTTTCAAGCAGATATAGAAAAGGATTAACTCTTTTAGGGCCAAGGAAAGGAAATGACGATAAAGGACACTTACTTCCCCATCTTCTGGGTGGAGTATATGGAGATGAAAATAACTTCTTTTGGCAAAATATATCTGTAAATAGAGGAGCATATGCTACCTTTGGCATAAGAACTGCTGATTCTCTAGAAGCTGAGCAAGATATTTGGAGAAATAGTCCTGATGTTTGTAAACCTGTTGTTATTTATAACTATCATGTAGATCTATATTACAATGACTCAGTTTGGAAATCGAGGCCAACTAGTTTTACTGTGACAGTAGCTCCTCGCACTATATTTTACAACCAATTCAAGTTTGTGACTAGAATAGTTACTGGAGTACCAACTGTCGCTTCTTTCCCAAACCCATGAGAATAAAATAAATATTGGCCGCAATCAAAAAACGGAGGATAAAATGATAAGTAAATCTGGCAGCATTGATGACTGGAAAGAGTTAAGAAATACCACTGATATACTTGGTGAAGAATCAAATTTAACAGCCAATAAAATTCAAGAATTTGATTATGAATTAAATATTATCTTACCAGTAAGCTACATAAATTTCCTTGAAGTATTTGGCCAAGGTTTCTTAGGCGAATCAGTCAGAATACATTGGCCTAGCCGTAATTTATCTAAAACTTTGATTGGGTTTCATAAAGAAATTTTAACATACCGTGGAAATGGCAATTCTTATTTTACAGAAGAAGAAGCTCAACCGAATCTAGAGTTGTTAGAAAACTCTTTTGCTTTTGGAGATACAGATACCGAAGAACTAATCGTGTGGGACTTAAGAACTTATAACCTCCAAGATGATAGCTATGATATTTATTGGATTCCTTTTGAAAGTCATAAGTCTTACAAGATTGGTAGAAGTTTTTATGATTTTGTTACTAAGTTTTGTTTTGGAGATCAAATGCTTGAAAAACTACCGCAGGAAGAACAATTGCACATTCCATCAATGACTCGTACTTTCACGGGTTATGGTAATTTACACTTGCTTTGATTACCCCACATTCCGCTCCCTTTTTAAGAAAAAAACAATTAAAAATGGAGTCTTCCCCCAGTAAGGATTTCAAGATTACTAGTGCAAATATACTTTTACAACCTCAGTCAATATTCTCTGATGAGAGGATGTAAAATCCATTGCTTACGTCTTAATTAAAAATTTTGAGAAAAAGGAGCGGAACGTGGGATTACATTAATCCGGACACCTTTTTAGCGGCAACAATAGCATGAGGTTTTCAGTCTCTTCGATGAATTAGTTTAATGACGGTAGAATAAGGGTTTCATTGAAACAGTTGTAAATCTGTCTGGAGTATTGTGATTAGATATTACTGTAGCAATAACGCAGTGGTGGGCAGTAATAATTTCAGCTTTACGCTGGATACCACTGCACCACAAATTCAGATCGTTGATCTGACTGGTGCTAGTCCGCTGGCTCATTTGGTGGGTTCGACCGATATTGGTGGAGCTGGTCGTCTCAGAGTTGATGGCGGAGCTTGGAGTAGTTTTGCTTTACAGGCTGATGGCAAGTTTGACCCAGTGATTAGTGCTACTGGTTTGGCGGCTGGTCTGCATCAAGTGGAAGTGCAGATTGCTGATGCAGCAGATAATTTGGCTGGTCAGATTGTGAATGTGTCGATCGATGGCAATGGAGGCTTTTATGCTTCTCCGGCTACTAATAGCGGTTGGGGTCAGGTTTTGACCAATGGCTTTGCTTTGTATGAGGGCAATAGTTTGGTGACTGAAAAGTTGATCGATGTTGCTTTAGGCGGTGCTGGTCAGCGAGTGTTGGAGTTCGATTTACAGACTAATTTTGATGGTAGCGATACTCGTAGTTTCGCTCACGATCGGGTGGCTTTTTACTTGGTTGATGCCAATGGTGTGCCGTTGAGTATTGATGGTCAAAGACCTGGCAACTTACCGGTGTTTGCTTATGGTGAAGCGGTCACTGATACTATTCCTGGCTTGGTACAGTTTGATGGCAGCCATGTGAAGATCGATGTGAGTGGGGTAAATGTGGCGGCTGGGAAACTGGTGGTGCAGTTGCTAAATCAGGATAGTGATGGGCGTGGCAAGGTGCAGGTGACTAACTTTGTCGATCGGGTAGATGCTGCTGGCACTCCGGGCA
>JANYHM010000020.1 GCA_025359065.1 Synechococcales cyanobacterium GL140_1_metabinner_5_sub
TCTACGCTCAATCGGAGCTAGAACTTATGAAGAGTTAGATAAAGCCATAAAGAAAGCTTATGAACAAATTTCTACTCAAGATATTCGCAGTTGGTTCACACATGATTGCTACGGTCATGACTCTATGGAGCTTACTGTATAGAAATTACCTGCTTTATTCATTTAATGGACTTCATTCGAGCTGAAACCGCTATATCCATTACCCTACCAAAATCGTGGGATTCTGAAGCACTATGACTTCAATGATCCGCAAGGTGCCCTTGCTGACTATAACAAGGCGATTGCTCTCAATTCTAATAATGCTAATACTTACTTCGAGCGCGCTATTTTGAAGCAGCAGATGCACAATGATTCCCAAAATGCCATGGCAGATTACGATCATGCTATTAAGCTTGATCCTAATTTCATGTTGGCATACTCATTTCGCGGAACTTTGAAGGATTATCTCAAAGATTACCAAGGTGCTCAATTCGACTATGATAAAGCCAAGGCCATTGCTGTTGCTAAGTAAAACCTTCCATACGAAGAGTGATGAAATTTAAATCGTGCCAGATTCCGAGCAACAGGTGGTTGTATCAATAACTCCAATATCACCCCCTTCTATGGTGACATGTACTAAAGCATCTCAGTCGCAAAATCAACGTGAGTCTCTTTGATAGCCAATACCATTGATCATTATCGCACAGAAACACACCACCACAAGTCTTGTGCAACGGCATCATCAACATTCCTCGAAAAGCAGTGGGGTATGCTAGTATTAAACTACTTATAATGACAGTAATGTTATATGACAACTACTCCTGTAGACAATAGTCAAAATCCATCGCCGCCCCAAATGGCCAACCCTTGGCTAGCACTGGCAGGGAAATATGCCAACGATCCTAATTGGGAACAATACTTAGAGGCGATCGCCACAGCCCGCCAAGAAGCCACTACCATGGACAGTTATCAGCAAGAGTCTGAGGAACCTGTAACATGACAATATGGGTACTCGATACCGATCATTTGTCTTTGCTAGAAAGAGGAAATACACATATTCAAGATCAAATGAAGTTAGATCGCTCATTCATAATGTCTAGGCGTATAGATCCAGGTCTTTTGACGAGGTTGCTGAATAATCCGGGTTTTACTGGAACCAATTAAAATTGCTGTGCGCATATCCGCATCACTGCCCACCACAGTTCCCAAAGTCTTAGTAATAACTCGTTGCCCAGGACGACCAACATCTTTTGCCAAAATCACCGGTACCTCAGCCGATCGATGACGCAACAACAGCTCGATCGCCTGATCCAACTGCCAAGTGCGCTGACTAGAAATCGGATTATACAAAGCAATCACAAAATCTCCCTGCGCCGCCAACTCTAACCGTCGCTCAATCTCTGCCCAAGGCTTCAAAATATCCGACAGCGAAATCACACAAAAGTCATGCCCCAAAGGCGCACCCACCAAAGCCGCCGCTGCCTGCATAGCCGACACTCCCGGACAAATTTGTAGTTCTATGCAATCCCACTCTGGATTTCGATCGCGATCGATCGCCTCCAACACCGCCGCTGCCATCGCATAAATACCTGGATCACCAGAAGAAATCACCGCTACAGATCGGCCTTCTGCTGCCAAGTTCAATGCCAACCTCGCCCGATCTAACTCCACCCGATTATCCGAATCATGGCGCTGCTGCCCTCGTCGCCAAGGTTCGGCTTGGTTTAAATAAGTGGTGTAGCCCACCCAATCTGTAGTGTTTTCTAGAACTGCTTTAACTTCTGGGGTAAGCCAAGCCGCCGAGCCAGGGCCGGTGCCTACGACCCAGAGTTTGCCCAATGGTTGACCGATCTGCTGGATATCTACTGGAGCCGCTGATTGATACAAGGTAAGTCGATAGCCCGCCAGATCTTTCTGGATAACTTCATTTAATTCATGTGTAGCCAATGAATCACAGATTCTTAATGGAATTTTATAGTTATGGGAGACTGATCGAATTCCTTCATCTCCAGCAAATATTTTAGTAGTGACAACACCAGCTAAAGATAATAGAGATAGCAAATGCTCAGAAAACAAGGATTCGATAGCAGCTAAGAGAAGACCTTCATCCCCTAACCCCCGCTTCCCACTTGGGAGAGGGTATTCTCTCTGAACCCCCAAAACCAAAGACTTCGGGCAATAAACCAAGGTATCGATTGGAATGTCAATTGATTGATCGGACACCAAAACCTTCAACCTCGCCACATTACTTACTGGCAAAGCACTCTCAGCCAACCAAGGAGCATCACCCTCAATACAAACAGATTCTCCCGCAATGCAATCTGCCAAAAACTGTTTCCCAGCGTCAGGATTTGCCAACACATAGCCAGCCGGAGGCGACAACAACGCCGTGCGAAACAGCAAATCCCCGGTAGTAGTGATCGCTGGAGTTATTGACAGAGCAGCAGCGATCGAACTTGCCAACTCATTTGCCCCGTGCAAACCACCCAACAATGGCACCACCGCACTGCCATCACTGGCCACTGCAATCACCGCAGGCTCATGTTGCTTATTATCCAAAACAGAAGCCAAAGATCGAATCAAAATTCCCGCCGCACAGAGTCCCACGATCGGAATATTTTGAGCAAACAGCTCTTGCACCGTGGGTTTAAAGTGCTCAAAGCTAACATCAACGCCTGTAGTGCGCTTGGCGGAACCATATAGCACCGCATCCGGCAACGCCACCATCAAGCGCCGCGCCGTCTCCACGCTAGCCTGATTCAACACCAGCACCGCAATCTTAGCCATTCCGCCATTCCCACTGACTAGGAATCACGATCATGGCAAAATATGGCACCTGAGTCGGATCCACATCTTGTATGGGCACGATGTTTTGACAAGTAGTAGTCGCTCTTTCGATGTACAAAGCTCGATCGAACAACCCAATTTCTTTCAAGACCCCAACTACCTTGGCAAAATTGCGTCCTAACTTCATAATCACGGCAGCATCAGCACCCCGCAATCGATCGGCAATCACCTCAGCAGGCAAAGTACCCATAATAGCCATAAACACGTCGTTACGATAAGTCAGCGGGCTACCAAGCATCCCGGCACTAGCCATCACCGAAGATACTCCCGGCACTACTTCTGTCGGAAACCGATGGGACAAGCGATTGAAGGTGTACATAAATGTGCCAAAGAAAAACGGGTCGCCTTCACAAAGCACCGCCACATCTCGGCCTGCACTCAGATGCTCCGCTAAATCCTCGGCCATCTTGTCATAGTAAGGCTGGGAAGATAGCTCTAATTTGAAAGGCAAGACCATCGGAATTTCAATTTGCTCAGGTTTGAGGTAATCTGCCACAATCGATCTCGAAATACACCGACCATCTGGCGAAGCTGGGTAAGCGATCACTGGCACTGCCTGCAAAATTCGATAAGCCTTGAGAGTCAGCAATTCTGGATCGCCAGGGCCTAAACCTAATCCATATAATTTTCCAGGTTCAGTCATTTATTCGGCCTCCTGAGCCAAAGCATTTACTGCTGCCGCTGCCATGGCGCTACCACCTCGCCGACCATGCAGAGTAATAAAACCCACGCCACGACTGTTGGCAGCCAGCTCGACTTTAGATTCCACCGCGCCCACAAAACCCACAGGTAAACCCAGGATCAAAGCCGGTCGCGGCGCTCCTTCATCGAGCATTTCTAACAGCCGAAAGAGCGCCGTAGGTGCATTGCCGATCGCCACGATCGAGCCAGCTAAATGGGGCAACCAAAATTCTAAGGCAGCAGCCGATCGAGTATTCCCAATCTGCCGCGCCAATCCTGGCACCCGCTCATCTCGCAAAGTACAAATCACCTCGTTATCAGCAGGTAGTCGCTTGCGCGTCACCCCATCCGCCACCATGTGAGCATCACACAAAATCTTCGCCCCAGCCGCCAGGGCTTGCCGCCCCACAGCCGCCGCACCGGGCGAAGCCGCTAAATCCTGGGCAATATCAGTCATCCCACAGGCGTGGATCAACCGCACCGCGACTTTCTCTAAATCTGGCGAGATGGCCGAGAGATCGGCTTCGGCGCGAATAGTGGCGAAGGATTTATCGTAAATGGCCGAACCATCACGGATGTATTCCAAAGGAGACGATTTAAGCATGAAAAAATTGCAGAAGAGTAGATAGATCGTGGCGATCAGTAAAGTCTCGGAAAGAGGTGGCAGGGCTGAGAGATTGATGTACTTGCAGCATTTTTTGTACGGTTGCTAAAGCTCGATCGGCTGGCATCGCAGGATATAAGTATCGTCCAAAGACTGTGCCGGGTTCGTGCAAATATATTTCGTAACCCTGACTGGTGCCCTTCAGGGCAATATCACTGGGCATCGGCTGGGCGCAGCCTTTATCACAGCCGCTGATGTGAATTTGCACCGGGGAAGTCAGAGTCAATTGGCGAATAGCCGCTAGCGCATGGTTTTGACTATCAATCACCGCCGCTGCACAGCCCACAGTGCCTCGACAAGCGGCGATCGAACCCGCTGAATGCTTTGGATTCACGCTCAGACCCAGTCGCTCTAAAGCCCCGATCACCGGCTGGATTGCTGATAAGTTGGGCAAAATAATATTTTGCCAAGGCGTGAGCCGAATTTCGCTGTTGCCATGGACAGCGGCAATCTCCGCTAGTCCTCGCAATTGATCTAGAGTCAACCGTCCTAAAGGCAACACCACTCCCAAATAAAAATATTCAGACTGCAACTGGGAATGAACACCCAAATACTGATAGCCCACTTGGGGCATCTCCACGGTTTCTCTTGTCAGTTCAGCGCCAGGACAATTTGCCCGCAGCCAGTCCAAACCCCAATGCTCTACTAAATGACGAAAGCGCGGCTTGCTAGAACGGCGATGCTTACTAAATACAGGGGGAATCGATCCAGAGTGCTTCAAATACAAATCCGACAAGGTAGCAAAGACTTCCACCGATTGCTCCAAAACCCAAACCAACCGAGTATCTAACATCTGACCTGTTGGTGAGCCTGCCGAACCATCAGACATTCTAAGCATCAACCGCAGACCAGAAGGCCGCGCCAGCAACAAAATATCATTGGGACGCTGTCCGATCGACAGAGCTTCGCCCCCATCAATCCCCACACTAAACTTGTCACTCAGTCCAATTAAATGAGGGTTACTAGAAATATAAGAGTCGATCGATTTCACCAAAGGCCGCGTGTCCACCAACATCTGGGTATCAATACCCGCCGTAGGACTAGCCATGATGTTTCGAAAGCGATCCACAGAGGCGATCGGAGCCGCTAAACCCACCGCTTGCAGAGCAGCAAAGTCAGCTTGATCTAAAGATTTTAAAAGAAGCTGGATGTTCGATCGATTGGTGACTTGCAAGTCCACAGCACCTAATTTGGCGGCGAACTCAGCTAAAACCAATGCCTGCTGGCTACTCAATATTCCGCCAGGCACTCTAACCCTTGCCAACATCCCATCCTGGGCAACAGAAGGCCCAAACAGGCCGGGGCAAAATATCGATTCCGAACCATCAGGTCGGGCTGAAACAGAGATCACACTTACTGTTCTGTGCAACGCAGAACTCGAACTAAACAATGCTGTTGGTGTTCTGACTCGTGAGCGCTTGGCTCCTTTACAGTTGCGGCACAGTCTCGGAATGCTACCGAATTTTCCCGAATACAGCTTCAGCAGCTTACCACAAGGAAAGAGGCAGAGGAAGGTTCGATCGTTTTTCTTTATCTGATTCAGATCCTATCTATTCAATCTCCTCGATCGCATCTTAGAGAATATCTGAAAAGTCCAAGTGATGCTCCATAGTATAAAGCCAAAGAGAGAAGCCCTCAGATATAATCTGAGGGCTTCTCTCTTTTCAATATTAAGCCTGGCAGTGAGCTATCTTCACAGGGGGCTACCCCC